>CAZQQI010000017.1:0-32877 GCA_964595465.1 uncultured Planctomycetales bacterium
TCGAAAATAAGTATAGGGTTAGCGGACATAGGCAAAATGTTTCCGGATTAGATTAATATGATTTATTATAACGGAAAAAGTCGTTAGGAAAACCCCGGATGTGGTTTTTATCCGCCTATGTTTTTATTTGGATAAAGCGGATAGAAACCCTTGAGCAGCTCTCAAATGAAAATTTCAGAACGAACAGGATCATTGAGAAGGGATTACGGGTTTAGCCGTGGATCGCATTATGATTAAGGACGACCGCAATAAATTCCGTCAGGAGATCCGCCAATTATGCGATTTTGTCGCGGAACAGGTGATCGCCGGTCTGTTCAAGTCGGATATCATCGATAAACTGATAGAAATGGGTATCAGCCGGGAACAGGCGGCAGATCTCTTGGAAGAGATGGAATGCCGGCTGAAGAACCTGCGTAAACGCCGGGTCATGATCTTATCCTGCCGCGCGGGCGACGCAGAGAGTGTGCAGAGGGAATTCACGCTTTGCGGCTACACCACACGGGTTGTTGATATTCAGGATACATTAGAACAGGATATTGAAGAGTTTGTTCCGGACCTGATCGTGCTCATTGGAGAAGCGCCGCAAGCCTTGTCCTGCCTGCAGGCCGTCCGGGAGGATATTATCGGACGGGCTGTGCCGGTTTATGTGGGCCTTCAGCGTAAGCATACCGCAGAGGTTTTTCAGGGGTGGGATCATGTCAGGGCCTTTATGCCGGGGTATCATCCGGCAGATCTTTCCGGGGCGGCGCGTGAGATGTTCCTGCGAAAATCCTCCGGCACGTAGGGCTTACCCGGGGCGCAGAGCCTGGGATTCCTGGAGGAGAACAGAACGCAAACGAAAGGCCGGTCATGGGTGAACCGCTTGACATTCAGCCGCTGCAGAAATATTATCGGGGATTTACGATCGATGAACCGTTGGGGAATAATGCCTTTTCTTTCGCCCGCCGTCAGAACAAGCAGATCTATGTCCCGGCGCTGCGCTGCGGGAATATTGCGGATGTCCGACCGGGAGACCGGACGGTGTTCAGTGAAGTCGCTGATGACACGGAGTATAATGTCTGCGGGCTGGAGGCCTTTATTTACACACGCCGGCAGGGGAAGGATATTTTTGTTTTTGACAATCATAACCATGCGTTCTGCTTCTGGTATTACGGCCTACGTGAAAGGTGTTTTTCTCCGGAATTGGCTTTGCTCCACGTGGACCAGCATCGTGACAGCCGCAAACCCGGGCTGTCTCTGCCCGGGACATGGACAGGGTGGGATCTGGACGCGGTCTTTGAATATACCCAGACGCACTTGAATGTGGGGAATTTCATCCCTCCGGCGTTGGATGCCGATTTTTTTCAGCGGGTTATCAACGTGGACTCTGAGGATGCTCTGGCGCTGGAAATGAAGCAGGCGTATGTGCTGGACCTGGACCTGGATCTTTTCGCTCCGGAGATGGCCTACATTCCGTATGAGAAAAAGTTCCGCTGCGTGCGCCGTCTGGTAGAAGGCGCCGATTTTATTACGATCGCGCTCAGTCCTTACTTTATGGATATCGAAGAGGCCTGCTCTGTATTGGAAGAGATCTTTTCCGGCGCTGACGAACAGGACCCGGGAATATAATCATTTATAAAATCGCATTCTTTGCAATACATGGGCTGGTTAGAAGCGGGTGTGCAAGCTCAATCATTATGTCACTTTTGAGTCTGTGTTATGTGTGCTTCGCTCAGATAGTCCTCGCACGAATGGCGATAAAAAAATTGGGAGGGGCGCGCAGAGCGAGTTCCGAACCGAACGATTCATTATAAAAACGTTCGGGAGGCTGTTTGAGCGAACGCGTCCCTCCCAATTTTCATGAGCCATTCGGCTGCGGAACTCGCTCGGGCACACATAACACAGGCTCTTTTTCGTGAGATAATTGCCGGGTCGTAACGCCTGGTACTTTTCGAAACGAAAAAGTGATAAATGTTGATTTAATTCTAAGTTGTTGTAGGGGAACAACTTATGATATGCGACCCCATTTTTTTATAAATTCGGCATAAATCATTGTAGACCCGGGAAAAGTTTCTTATAATGAGGACGATGAAACAAAAATTTCTGATCACAGTCTGTCTTTTGGCCGCAGTGCTTGTCCTTCCTTGTCATGCGTCGGTTAACCGCCCTCCGGAGAACGGCAGGTATATCCAGTATTTTCCCGGAGGGGAGGATGTCTGGCAGATCACCTGGCGCCGGGATGAACGGGTATTCAAGAGAAAGGTCTATCACCGCAACGGCCGGCTGTACCGTTATATCCTGTACAAGGACGGTCAGCCCATTGTGGAGAAGGTGTACTATAAGTCCGGCCGCCTGTCCAGTATCTGGACCGCCAAGACCGGCAAACTGCGCCGCTTTCTGCGCGACGGCACTCCTGAACGGATCATCGACACCCGCCCTGACGGGATGACTGAAGAGAGTCTCCCGGATTCATTTTTATTTCATTGATGAAAGATGCTGGTTTGCTTTGATCGCTGGTCCGAGATGCGGATTAGAGGCACTCTTCTTCGGGGTCTGGCTGAATATTGCCATTTGTGACGTCGTCATACCAGCAAGTAGTGTCCAGATCGTAGCTGGTGCTTCCATTCGGACATTCCGTATCTTCACTTTTGATGTATCCCGCAGGGCATCCAGTTTCTTTTTGAAGAGTAGTTTTGTGCCAACCGTTGGGGCAGGAACAGCCGGCACCGACTTCGACAAAGTTACCGTCTTTTTTGGGTAAGAAGGTGCGGTCGCAGACCGCATAACAGGAATGGTCCTCGTCGCAAGAATTATTCTCTAAGGCTGAGGGGCCGCAGTGTTCATTTGCTTCGGAACAATAGGTGTTTTCCGGCGGTTCCTGCTTACTCCAGGGAACATATTGTACTGACTGAAGTCCCATTGTATCTCCTGAAGCGAACGGCCCGTCCCCAGAGCACCATATCGAGGCATCGGCTTCCAGGTCCCGACATTGCCCGGTGCAGGTGGGATCGTAGTCCCAATAATTCTGATAATCCATATGCGGGCCGCATTGCTGAGTGTAGTAGCGTATTTTTTTTCCGTCGGAATGCATGTCGCATTGATTCGTTGCCTGCGCAGGGAAACAGCATTTATATCCATAGGTGTCCTTGGTATCGGCCCCGATGACGCGTCCGTTATCGCGGGGGGCATCTGCCCAGGTTAAATTTACCGGCGGTGGATCTTCGGGTTCGCATGCCAGCAGGTCTCCTTCGCGGCGTTTAAGATTTTCGCAGGTGATGCTGGTGCAGCTACGGCGTTTGGTCAATAAATTTGGGGCGCAGCCGCTGCCATCGACGTTTCCACAGCTGAGGAGAGAGAATGGTCCGCAGGAGCAGCCCTCTCCCGGGTCAAGTGTGTCATCCGGGGGTGCCTGTTCGATCCGTTCACTGAACGATTGTTCGATACCGGTATCCATAAATTTGAAATAGCTGTTGACCGAGCGCACCACATAGGGTCCGATGGTGATCATGCCCAGCAGGACCATGACCGCGACTGCGCCGTATTCCAGCGAGACCATGCCGCGGGTGTTTTTGGCAGATGCTTTGCTCATGTATAAAGTATATCACACCTTTCCAGTATGGAACAATAGACAAAAACCGAAAATGCCCTGTGGTATTCAAATAGATATTTGTTATAATGTAACAATCATGATAAAAAATCATCAAAAGAGCTGCTTGTTTTTGTTCATAATCGCTATGCTGCTGGGAGGGACGGCTGTCCCGGCCGGTGCCCAGGATTATATGGGGCAGGTGGATCAGGCCCTGGATGAAATGGAACGATCATCCGGAGCCGAAGATGCCGTTCAGCCCAAAGAGATCCGGGAGTATTTAGACGAGATCACCTTTTCTCAAGATCCGCTATCCGTTGTGCTGCAGAAGATCGCTCAGCGTACCGGGCTGCTGATACAGATCCCTGAAGGCGCGCAAGAGACGGTTACGCTTCATCTGGAGGGTGTCACGGTCTGGGACGCCCTGCGGATCATTTTGAATATTCACGACATGGCCTTTGTCCGGGATAACGCCCTGGTTAAAGTGATGCCGGCCGAAACATTTCAGAAAATGTATGGTTACGCCTTCAGCGGAGGCCTTGACGCGGCTGTTGTCCCTGTGCGGTTTACTGCTCTGAACCCTTTGCTGGCGGAACTGGAAAAAATGGTTAGTGCCGGCGGGGCCATCTTCGCAGACCGGATGAATCAACAGATCGTGATCATGGATGTGCCGGAAAAGGTTTCCCGGATGAAAGAATTTATCCGCAGCCAAGATGTCCTTCTGCAGACTGAGATCTTCACGTTGGAGTATGCAGATGTGGAGGATATCCGCTCGAAGATTGCCGCCATGGCCTCCCCGGATCTGGGTCAGGTCCGTTATGATCGGGACGCCGGCACGGTCGTAGTGACCGATCTTCCCGAAAAGATCAAAGATGTCGCTGCTCTGATCCGCAGTGAAGACCGCAAGCGGGAGGTTCTGGTGGAGGCGCGGGTGATCCGCATACGGCTGAACGAGGAGCATGCCGACGGAGTGGATTGGGAGGCTATCGTTTCCGAGTACGCCGCGGCTGAACTGCTTCTTCCTGACGGGCAGTCACGGGAAAACGGGGGCCTGCATTTCGGGACGTTGAACAGCGAAGATTTTGTGGTCCTGCTGGACGCTCTGGACGCGGTCGGTAACGTCGTTCATCTGCAATCGCCGGATATTAAATTAACGGCGGGGCGGGAAAAAACAGTGGTCATTGATACCAATGATCCCTTTTGTCCTAAAAGCCCGTCGGCTAATAACGGCAGCGACCGTCCAATGCTGCTGGACCCGGAGGGGTTTCAGATGCAGCTGCAGATGACCGCTAAGATGGAAGGGGGAGACGAGGTCGCGCTTTCTTTTCTGCCGCGTGTGCACTGGATGCAGTCTGAACAGCCGGAAGAACAGGAAGATATTTTGACGGCTGGAAAGCGTCCGGAATTTACTCTGAAAGAAGGAGAAGTGGTGGTGATCGGCGGTTTGATACGGGGAGAGGCGATTTCCCGGACCCGCAAGGTGCCGCTGCTGGGAGACCTGCCTTTTGTCGGCGGAGCCTTCCGCCGGGAACGGCGCCATGAAGAAAACACAGAGTATCTGGTCTTTCTGAAAGCAAAGTCCCTGGATCAAAAATAATAGCCCGCATCATTCACAGAAAATTTTCCTGTTGTTAATGCTCAGACAATTCTCACACGAATGGCGATAAAAAAGATTGGGAGGGGCGCGCAGAGCGAGTTCCGAACCGAACGAATTATTATAAAAACGTTCGGGAGGCTGTTTGAGCGAACGCGTCCCTCCCAATCTTCATGAGCCATTCGGCTGCGGTACCCGCTCGGCAACACATCATACAGGATTAAACGTGATATAATTATTAAGATTGAACACGTGTCACCGCAATATTAACGATATTTATATTCTTATGGCAAAAGATCCTCTTTTCGGCGAAATTCTGGTGGCGAACGGGGTTATTACTCCGGAGCAGCTTGAACAGGCGTTGGCTGAACAGCAGCGCAGCGGGGAGCGTTTGGGTACGGTCCTGCTCCGCCTGAATTATATCGAAGAAGAACATGTCTTTGCCCCTTTTCTGGCTCAGCAGCTGCAGATCGAATATCAGCCTTTGGGAAACCGCATGGTGGACCCTGAGGTTCTGTCCCGGATCCCGGCATCTGTCGCGGTCCGTTACCAGGTCCTGCCTCTCGAGTGTAATCATCAAACCTTAACGGTCGCTGTCTCTGACCCGCTTAATATGGCTCTGCGGGATGTCCTTTCGACGTTATGGAATGGGCAGATCAATATGGTCTTTGCTACCCGCAAAGATATCACCGAAGCGGTGCGTCAGCATTACGGCGTGGGTGCCGAAACCCTGGATGCCCTGAATAAGGACGGTGTGCCGGTTCCCGATCAGCAGGAGGGGGTGCAGGATATCACCGAAATAAAATCCGAGGCGTCGATCGGGAAATTTCTCAATCAGATCCTGCTGGAAGGGTATCAGCGGCGCGCCACGGATATTCATATCGAACCGTATGAACAGGACCTGAAGGTCCGTTACCGCATCGACGGTGTTCTCTATGATGTACAGACCCCGCGCAACCTCTGGCGTTTCCGTGATTCTCTGGCGTCCCGGATCAAGATCATGGCCCGGCTCAATATCGCGGAAAAACGCATGCCTCAGGACGGCCGGTTCAAGGTCAAGGTCGGAGATGTGGATCTGGACCTGCGGGTCTCTTTTATGCCGTCGGCGTTCGGGGAAAGTGTGGTCCTGCGCCTTTTGACAGCCGGGGCATTGTATAATCTTAAAGACCTGGGATTAGGCGAACAGCATTTGGAACAGGTCCGGGATTTGCTCAAGCGTCCGCATGGCATCATTTTTGTCACCGGACCGACGGGAAGCGGAAAGACCACCACTCTCTATGCCTGCCTGAACCGCCTGAACCATACCGAGCAGAAGATCATCACGATTGAAGATCCGATCGAGTATCAGATCAAGGATGTTATTCAGATCCAGGTTAATCCGGCGATCGGCCTGAGCTTTGCCGCCGGCCTGCGTTCGTCTCTGCGGCATGATCCTGATGTTATGATGGTCGGTGAGGTCCGTGACCGGGAAACCGCCGAGATCGCTGTCCAGGTCGCTTTGACCGGGCATCTGGTCTTTTCAACATTGCATACCAATGACGCGGCCAGCGCTGTGACCCGTCTGCTGGATATGGGGGTTGAGCCGTATTTGATCGCCAGCGCGGTGCAGTGTTTTATTGCCCAGCGTCTGGTCCGCCGGATCTGTCCCCGCTGCCGGCGGGAAACCAAAATCAGCGCAGAAGTCCTTAAGGATTTAGGTATTCCCGTGGGGCAGCTGGAAGGGACTGTGCTTTATGAAGGAGAGGGATGTGACCAGTGCCATTTTTCCGGCTATTACGGCCGGGTCGGGGTCTTTGAATTCCTGGAACTCGACGACCGTCTGCGGACTATGATCATGGAAAAAGCAGCGGCTTCTGATATCCGCCGGGCCGCGGACCGTGCCGGGATGGCTGGTCTGGCCGAAGACGGCTGGCGGAAGGTCAGGGAAGGGCTGACCACACCGGCGGAGTTAGTGCGCATACTAAAACAGGATAACACGGAAATGTAAGCGGGCGTGTTCGTGTATTGTTGTATTTAGAACATATCAGGGATCACTTGTGGCTAAATTAGACAGCATTATCGGACGGGCAAAGGTGTCGAGGATATGAAATAGAACATAGCTCCTCCCCCTTTATGGGGGGCCGGGTGGGGGTGCTGACCGAGGAGAACCCCCTCCCTGGCCCTCCCCACAAGGGGGAGGGAATGTTCATTTCGACAGCTATTTACTATTCGCTATTCGCTATTCGCTATTCGCTATTTACCATTCACTATTCCTTATGAAATATACCTACCGCGCAAAAAAAGGGCCGAACGAGATCGTAACGGGAACGGTCGAAGCGCACGACCAGCATGAGGTCACGTCGCGTCTGACTGCCGCCGGAGAGGTGCCTCTTGAGATCAAGGTCCTGGAGGAATCCGCTGAAGAAAAGAGCGTTTTGTCCGGTGTGCTTGAGAGGATCAGCAGCCGTCTTCATCAAACCGCGCTTAAGCGCCATGAACTGGTTGTGTTCACCCGTCAGCTGAGTGATATGGTCAGCGCCGGGGTGCCTCTTTTGACAGCGCTGACCCTTTCGGCAGAACATATGAGCCGTCCCGAAAGCCGGGATATTCTGGACCGCATTATGGTCTCGGTCAAAGACGGCGGGACTCTTTCGGATGCCTTTGCCCGGAACGGCCGATCATTTCCGCCGCTGTACGCGAACATGGTGCGTGCCGGAGAGATCAGCGGGGATCTGGCCGGAGTCCTGCAGAGGTTGGCGGATTTCGCCGAGCGGGATGAGGAAGACCGGCGTCAGATCCAGGCGGCGCTGGCCTATCCTCTGATGACCCTTGTCCTGGGGATGATCTCGGTGTGGGTTATGCTGACCTTTGTTGTGCCCCGTTTGAAGGTCCTGTTCGATGATCTGGGAACCGAGCTCCCGTTAATAACCCGTGTTTTGTTGGGCGTCAGTGCTTTTTTTCATCAGATATGGTGGGTCATTCTGCTGGGTCTCGCGGTTTTGGGTATTTATTTTTATTCCTTGTCCCGCGATGATCTCTTCAGGCGCTGGACCGCTCTGTTGAAAAGAGTCCCCTGGCTGGGCCGTCTGCAGGCGGATGCGGCTATGGCCCGTTTTTTCCGCGCCCTGGGAACGCTGATCCAGGGAGGGGCCGATCTGGTGGCAGCTATTCAGACTGCTGCCGCGGTGACCGGTGACCCGGGACTGGATCAGTCTCTGTGCGCGGCTGCGGATGAGGTGGCCGGAGGGCAGTCACTGGCCAGTGCTTTAAAAGGGCATACGGATATGGCCCAATCGGAGATCAGCATGCTGGTTGTTGCTGAAGAGACGGGTTCTCTGGCCGATGGATGTTCCACTGTCGCACATTATCATGAGCGCCGTGTTCAGCAGGCGGTCCGTCTGCTGCATTCGATCCTCGAACCCGCGCTGATCCTGGTGATCGGCCTGGTCATCGGGGGGGTGATCATGGCGGTTTTGCTGCCGGTGTTTCAGATGAACGTGATGATGCCGTGATGTTAGGGAATGGAGAATAGTAACGAGTAATAGGAAATAGTAAATAGCGAATAGGAAATAGTAAATAGCAAATAGTAAATGGAAAAGAGCAAATTGCGAATAACTAATAGGGAATCGTGAATAACGGTGCTGCACAGCATGAAACATCTCTCTTTTTCACAATCCGCTTTTTCTCTGATCGAGATCATTCTGGTCACGGTGATCATGCTGGTTTTGATCGGCGCGGCGGTGCCGCGGTTCCGTTCGGTCTTCCGGCGCTGGGAGGTCAGGGAGGCCGCACAGAAGTTTGCCGATACCCTGCGTTATGCCCGTGCCCGTGCCGCGGCGCATGGAAGCGCTGTCCGTCTGCTTTGGGAAGATGACCGCAGCGGGTACCGTCTGCAGTGGGGTTCTGCCGAAGAGGATGATCAGAGTATGCCGGGCGAATGGAGTCGTTTAATCACCTTGCCTGAAGGTGTGGCCGTGACTAAGGAAGATGAGGACGATCAATTCGATCTGTTGGTTTTTCCGGACGGGGGGATGGCGGCCGGGAAATGGCGGTTCTGCGGCGGGGAATTGTGTTTTTCTGTCAGCAGTGGTGAGCTGGCCGGGCGGGTTTTGGTCCGGGAGGGCGCCCATGAGCAATGAACGCGGAGCGATCCTGCTGGAAGTCCTGCTGGCGGTGGTCATTCTGGCCTTTACCCTGACCGCAGCCGCCCGCAGTTATATTTTATCCTTACGGGCGCGTTATCAGGCGGTGGAGAACGCGCGCGCCGCCATGGTCATGGAGAACGAGTTTTTTTCATTATTTGCCCGCAGGAGAACAGACAGTCTTCCTCCCGCGGGGGCCGGGACCGTCCGTCGGGACGGAGAAGAGTATCAGGCAGACTACCGTTATCCCGAACCTGAATGGCCGGTTGAAGACAGTCAGGTGCTTCCCGTCGGGATCCGTGTAAGAAAGGCGGGCCGGTCCGGGCACGCGGTCCGGGCCGACACGGCTGTGGTCCGGGAGGCGCGTGATGATTAATACGCGCTCTGCGGGGTTTACTCTGATCGAACTGCTGCTGGCGGTAAGCATCTTTACTCTGGTCAGCGTCGGCCTGTATACCGGATTTGTCCAGGGGCTTTTTGTGCAGGAACGGTTTTCCGCTCTGGATGACATTTTGGATGATATGTATTGGGCCCAGTATCAGCTGGAGAAGGACCTGGCCAATGCTGTCGCCGCCGGGCTGGATGACGCAGCCTTTACCGGCAGGGAAGACGGACTGTGTTTTCTGACCGATGACGGCGGTATTCTGACGCGGGTCTGCTATCGGACTGCTGACCCGGTGCAGGAAGAACGGTATCAGGTCGTGGTGCGGCATATCCGTGATGTGCGCGAGGGCAAATGGGGAAATGGCGGGCAGGCGGACCGGCCCCGGGTTTTTGTGCGCTGGTCGCTGCCTCTGCATGCGGAAGACGGAGAGTCTGCTGAGATCGTTTTAGCCCGCAATGTCGAAGCAGGGAGCCTGACCTTTTCTTATGCTTACCGGGATGAGGCCGGGCAGGGAGAGATCCTCTGGCAGAGCACCTGGGGTGAGGAGGGGGTTCTGCCGGCGGGGGTTCGTCTGCGGATCGGTCTGGTAAGCCCGGATCAGCAGAAAGAGTCTTATCCGGTTGACCGGAAATTTTTCGTGCCGGCCGGGCAGTGGACAGTCCGGGACGGGGTTTAAAGAGTTTCTGCTTGAATGGCTCATGAAGATCGGGAGGGACCCGTTCGCTCAAACAACCTCCCGAACGTTTTTATAATGAATCGTTCGGTTCGGAACTCGCTCTGCGTGCCCTTCCCGATCTTTCGTAACGCTATTCGGGTAAAAACGGCGCGTGCGAAGGCATCGCAATATTTTTGTTACCTATTTATTTTTCAAAGAGTCAAAAATGAGACCGGGGATGCCGGCATGTTCGGATGGGAATAAATCATGGCACGGGCTGGATTAAAAAAGAATTCTGCTATAATACTTATTACGGCGCTCTGGCTGATGGTCCTGCTGATCTTTTTGGCCTTAAGCCTCGGGAGACAGGCGCGGACCGACCTGGAGGTGCTGGGATTCCGGCAGGGTCAGCGCCGGGCGTATTATCAGGCCCGCGCGGGAATTCTTTACGCGCTCGATCATATCCGGCGCGACAGCGCTCATGAAGAGAGCGCGCGGTGGGATACCAAATATTTATGCGGGATCTCGCAGGAGTTCCGCGGACAGCTGGAGGATGTTTCGGCCGGTATTCCCGTCGGGGAAGGGAGCTTTTCGCTGGAATACCGTCTGCATGAGGGCGCGCGTTTTGGGATGCAGGATGAGGACAGCAAGATCAATCTGAACACCCTGCCGTCAAGCGATGCCGGTGTTCTGGAAAAGCTGATCTCCGGTTTGGGATATGATGAAGACACGGCGGTCATGGTCACTTCCGCTGTGATGGATTGGCGGGATGCTGACGGCGAGCCGTTCAGCCGGGATTATCCGGCTGAAGAAGATTTTTACGCTTCGCAGGGGCGCAGCGCGAAAAACGCCCCCTTCAGTCATAAGGGCGAACTTCGTCTGCTGCGCGGTATGACACCGGAATTGTTCGAGGATATATTTGAGTTGGTTACGGTCTTCCCGCAGACAGGGAGGTTCCAGTTAAACTTTAATACAGCGTCCCGGGAGGTCCTCGAGGCCCTGGCCCGGCATTTTTCCGGGGACCGGACCAATACCGATGAGCAGGATGTTCAGGGTTTGATCGAAAAGATCATGGAATACCGCAATGGCGAAGACGGTATCTGGGCGACAGAGGATGACCGGCGCGTTGATCTTAATGATATGGGGCTTTCAGCGCCGGAACGGGCTTTGGCGTTCACCCTGCAGGTCTACCGTAAGGACGTGTCTGATCATTTAACTGTGACCGCGGCGGGGCATGACGGGCCGACAGGGGCCCGGCAGGAAATTGAGGCGGTGATCAGGCGAGATGATCTGGCAGTGGTCCGCTGGCGTCAATAGGAGGAAAAGGTGGCAGCATCACGAAAGACGATTATCGAGTTTACAACGGCTGATGTGAAGTGTCTGCGCACTGTCGACGGCCGGCCGGTCCGCCGCGCAAGGGCGGTCCGTTCGTCACGGCCCCTGGCGCAGGATATACGTGAAGCTCTGGGAAAACCTGTGCGCAAAGGCGAAGAGGTGGTTTTTCTGCTGTCCCGCAGGGAGGTTGTTTTTAAACAGGTATCTCTGCCGTCTTCCGATGATCATGAGATCCGGCAGATGGCGTCTTTGCAGATCACGGAGGTGCTGCCTTATCCGGCTGAAGAGATCGTCTGGGACGTGTATCCTGTGCGTCTTCATGATGACGGGTCGTCGGATAATCTGATCGTGGCTGCCCGCCGGGATCAGGTGGAACCGTATTTGAATGCGGGGCAGGAGGCCGGCTGTCCGCCCGACACCATTTCAGTCAGCACATTCGGGATCACGGCCTGGCTGAACAGCGCCGTGTCCCGCTATCCTGATCTCGATCTGTCTGCGGAACATATGGTCCTGTGCCCGGACCGGGAAGACGGCGAATTGCTGATCTTGCGGCGAAATGATCTTGTTTTTTCGGCGTTTCTTTTTTCAGGGACGGCCAGCGGCGAAGGAAAAGGGCCGGCGATTGGACAGGCTGCCATGGATACCTTTCGCCTGTTTCAGAAAAATGGTCTGGCCCGGACATCGCGTGTTTTGATCCTGCCCGGCCCGGGAGGAGAAGAGCAGAAGGCGGATTTTTGGGCTGAAGAGGTCCCGGCGGATACAGTGGTGCTCACCCTTGACAAAAATGACCGTAACGCGCGGGATGAGGAAACGGTGTATTATGCTGTTCTGGGGGCGGCTGTCCGGGGGCTCCCTGTGCAGCTGATCCCCTCCGGAGCGCGGGAACTGCGCCGGCGGCGTGAGTCCCGCAAAAAAGCCGCTGCCCTGTCATTGGCCGCGGCGGTTTTTATTGTCTCTGCGGCGGTGCTGATCATTGCGGGTTTGTTTAAGGCGCGGAGCTACCGCGATCGGCTGGCCGTACGTCAGCAAACCCTCGAGCAGACGCTGGAACGCTACAGCCGTCATAAGGAACAGGTCCGGGTCTTTCAGAAGAGAGAGGCGGAACGGATGATCGTTCCGCAAGTCATTCATCAGGTTTACCGCCTGCTGCCTGAAGAGATCTATTTGAAAGCCCTGAGCATTAATAGCCGCCGCCAGCTGACGCTTGACGGAACCGCGCGGGATACCGGGGCGGTTAATGCTCTGCAGAAAGCACTGGTCGCTTCTTCGGCTTTTGAAGGGGTCAGGCTGCATTATGCTAAGCAGCGCAAACGGTTTGCAGATATTTATATTGATTTTAAGATTACCGGAGAGATCGCTGTCAAAGGGGGCGGCCGATGATGAAGCTCAGAACCAGGAGGGAAAAGGTCCTGGCCGCGGTGGTTGTCATGCTGGGGGTTTTCTTTTTTGCCGGACGGTATTTCCTGTATCCTTTAATGGACGAGACCACGGCAATGCGTGATGAGATCAGCGGTCTTGAGAAGGATATTGAGCGGACAGAGCGTTTGATCGAACGTTACGCGGCCGCGGCTCCGGAAACAGCTGCCCGCCGTAAACGTTACGCGGTCGGCGGATCTCCGGAAGCATTGATGTCGGATCTGCAGAGCCGGATCACCGCCGCCGCTCAGGAAGCCGGGGTCAGCGTTCTGGAACAGACCTCGCGCGGGGTCCGGGATGAAGAGTTTTACCTCCGTCTGCTCTGGCGGGTCACTACTGAAGGCAGTGTGACTGAAACCATGCGGTTTATTTATGATCTTCAGGCGGCTGATCCGGCCCTGGACGTAGAAGAGGTTTCTCTGCGGCAGACAATGTCGGCCGCTGACCGGAATAATCTGCGGGCTGAGTTTGCTCTTTCGCGTGTTTTTTTGCCTGAAATGTGAAATTTGGCAGAAGTCCCTTGACTCAGGATCAGGGATATGCCAAATTTAGTATATTCATAGTATGACGAACAGTTTATATAAGAGGTAAGACTCTTCCGGAGAATATCATGGCTGTCTTGACGCGGATGTTTTGGACCATAGCTGTTATGGCGTTGGCAGCAACAGTTGCTGTCCTGGTCATGCCGGAACCGGAAGTGCCGCGCATGGTTAGCACCAGCCCGGCAGCAGACCGTCAGCCGGGACAGGCCGCCGGCGAGGGCGCGGTGCAAAAACTGGTCGATTTTTCTGTTTGGGAGGACACGTTCAGCGCGCGTGAGATTTTTGAACATCCGTTCCGCAGCCGCGATGACAGCGGACGCAACGGTCAGCAGCCGGTCCAGGCGGCTCCGGCAGAGTTTCAGCAGCGTTATCAGCTGCGCGGGGTTCTTATTGACCGTCAGCCGCAGGCCGTGATCGAACAGACTGCGGACCGATCCGTCATTTATCTTGGTGAGGGGGATGGGATTCAGGGGTTTGAAGTGCAGCGGATCTTTCCGCAGAAAGTCGTTTTCAGCAAAGAAGGGCGGCGATTTGAATTATCATTATAAAAACAGCAGAATGTTCCGCAGATCGGCTGTTATCGTTTTGGTTCTTTTGTGGGCCGGGATGATTACGGCTGTGCCGTCGGATGTCCGCGCGCAGACCGGTGAGCCGGAAATGGTTCTGGATATGATGCTTGCGCAGAATGACGCCCAGCAGACGGAGCTCGAAGAGATCCGCCGTGTCCTGGAATCCGATCCGGATCTTCCTCCGGAGATCCGTGACGCCCTGCAGTCAGGGGAATTTATCCCGCCGCCGCCTGAAAAAGGAGAAGGAGAGCGGGTTCCGCCTCCGCCTACGGCCAAACAACAGCCTCCGGCCGGGCAGGACGATGTCCTGGCGGAAATGAATGCTCTGCTGAACCGGACGGAAAACGCCCTGACGGATAATGGAGAAGAACAGCGGAATACAGTTTCGACTGTATCCGGCTCCCGGATCGATCATCTTCAGCTTAAAGACATGGACATTCACGAGGTCCTGAAACTGCTCTCTCAAAAAAGCGGGTTGAATATTATCGCCGGGAAAAACGTCACCGGCAAGGTCAGTGTCTATCTCAAGAATGTCCGTCTGGAAGACGCTCTGCGCATTATTCTGGACGCCAATGATCTGGCCTACAAGGAAGAGGACGGCATTATCCGCGTGATGGCCGCCGATGAGTTTGAACGGCGTTATGGGTATGTGTTCGGAGGCAAGATCTTCACGCGGATCTATCAGCTTGATTATGCCCAGGTGACTGATGTGGCCGGTGTGCTGAACCAGATCATTTCGCCTAACGGCAAAGTGGTTTTCCATGAACAGACCAATGTCCTGGTGGTCGTAGACAACGCCGAAAAGATCCTGGTCGCTGAAGAGGTTATTGCCGAATTGGATATGCCGGTCGGGACCAGGGTCTATGAACTGGGTTATGCCGAGGCTGAAGGCCTGCTGAAAAAACTGGAAAACCTGATCACCGAAGGGATCGGCCGAATCAAATATGACGAACGTTCCAACAAACTGGTGGTGACCGATACCCCTGAGGTTTTGCAGTCGGTTGATGATATTGTTTCGGCCTTTGATGTTCAGCAGCAGCAGGTGGCCATTGAGGCCAAGATCATTCAGATCGCCTTGACCGAAGAGCATGAGCTCGGCGTGAACTGGCAGGCGGTATTTACCGGTCTTGATGACCTGACCGTGACCTCGGATTTCGATGTGATTGATGCTTCCTCCGCCAATCAGGGTCAACTGCAGGTCGGCACCATCGCGGTCAATAATTATACCGCGCTGGTCGAGGCCCTGGATTCTGTGGGGGAGACAAACATTCTGTCAAGTCCCAGTATTACTGCGGTCAGCAATGAAGAGGCTAAGATCATGGTGGGATCCACCCGCCCTTATGTGACGACGACCACGACGACCCCGGCTTCAGGGCCGACTACCGTGTCTGAGAATGTGAGTTTTATCGATGTCGGGGTCAAACTTATGGTCACGCCTCAGATCCATAAGGACGGGTTCATTACCATGAAGATCCGGCCGGAGGTTAGTTCTGTGATCGATACGCTGACCACCAGTGAAAACAACACTATCCCCATTGTCGAGACCTCGGAGGCCGAGACGACTGTCCGCATCAAAGACGGAGTCACGATTGTGATCGGCGGATTGATCAAGGATGATAATCGATCCACGTTTAATAAAGTCCCTCTGCTGGGAGATATCCCGTTTTTCGGCGCGGCCTTCCGTAATGAAGATGAATCCACTATCAAGACGGAGATTGCTATCTTTTTGACCCCGCGTATCGTTGACGGGGATGTGACCCAGGAGGTCCGCTCGTTACTGACCGGGGACGTGAAGTAGGGGGGATAACACCGGAGAGATATGACGTTGAAGATTTTTGCTGTCATCGCGCTGCTGCTTGTCCCGCTGGCCGGGTGTATGTCCGTTCCGGTTGAACAGCAGACGGATATTCCGCTGGCGTATTTAGCCGAACAGGCTCAGGTCCAGGTAGATTATGATCCGGTCACCCGCCGGGTTAAGATGCGGCGCGGTGACTGGGAAGCCAGTATGATCGTCGGTGCCAGCACAGTCTGGGCCGGAGACGGCAAGGTTCTGCTCAATGCGCCGGTTGAGATGCGCGGCGACGAGATCCTGGTTCCGTATGATTTTAAGGAAAAGGTCTTCTGGCCGTTTTTGGCGTCGACTTACCGGCAGCGTCTGCCGGGCCATTTTCGCGTAGTCATTGATGCCGGTCACGGCGGTAAGGATCCCGGAGCCCTCGGGCAGGGCCTGCAGGAAAAAGTGATCGTGCTGGATATAGCCCGCCGCCTGGCCCGGGAATTGGAGCTGCTGGGGTTTTCGGTTATCCTGACACGGTCGACCGATGAATTTATTTCTCTGGAGCGCCGCACTGAGATCGCTAGTTCATCCGCGGCGGATCTCTTCATCAGTCTACACGCTAATGCCAGTAAATCTTCGCGCGCCTGTGGTTTTGAGATCTGGACACCGCGCGTCCTGACCTATGAGGATAAGCAGGAAGCCCAGAGGGTCCGCAACCATGAGCTGCTGTATGATAAGCTGTCTGTGGACCGGCAGAACCGTTCGGCCCAACTGATCGTTGAGGATCTGCTCTACCGCTATAAAGAAAAAGCGTCTTTGACGGTCGGGAAATATATGCTGAGCGCGGTTATGACGCGTTCCCGTCAGAGAAACCGGGGGCTGAAGCGTTCGGGATTTTTTGTTTTACGCAATACCCTGATCCCCTCGGTCTTGGTGGAGGTCGGCTTTGTGACCAACAATCAGGAAGCACGTGAGCTGAACTCCATTTCTTTCCGCCAGGACCTGGCGGAATCTCTTGCCGAAAGCGTCTCCAAATACGCGGAAACCTTATAATTCCAGCTGTGTCCGCCTTGTTTTCTACCGGGCCTGCGTTATAATAAGCATCCGGCAGTGATGCGGGGGTCTTCAGACGCATGGTGGTGTAATGCAAGATCTCAGAGATGTCTTAATACGTATGACGTACGAATTTTGAACTATTCAGGGAGAAAGGTATGGCCAAGTCTCAACGCAGCCGTCCTATCGGTATCTTTGATTCGGGCTTGGGAGGGTTAACGGTCTTCCGGGCAGTGAGCCGTGTGCTTCCCCGGGAAGATATCATTTATTTCGGTGATACGGCCCGTGTGCCGTACGGGATCAAATCCCGGGAAACGATTATCCGTTTTTCTCATGAGAATGCTGCTTTGCTGATGAGCTGCGGGGTGAAGGCCCTGGTCGTGGCCTGTAATTCGTCTTCCAGTCACGCTCTTTCTTCTCTGGGACGCGACCTGCCGGTGCCTGTGCTGGGAGTGATCCGGCCGGGCGTTCGGCGCGCGGTAGAGGTCAGCCGGTCCGGTCGGATCGGGGTGATCGCTACTCAGGCGACGGTCAGCAGTCACGCGTATCGTGACGCGGTCAAACGGCTTCGGCCCCGTGCTAAGGTGGTTGAGCAGGCCTGTCCTTTGTTTGTCCCTCTGGTCGAAGAAGGGTGGTTCCGCCGGGACGTGACGCGCAGGATCGCCGCAGAATATCTCCGCGGTGTGCGCCGGGCGGGGATCGACACCTTGATCCTGGGATGCACGCATTATCCTCTGCTGAAAACGGTTTTGCGCCAGGTGCTGGGTCAGGATGTTGTTCTGATCGATTCTGCCGAAGCCGTGGCCCGCGATCTTGCAGAGCTGTTGGAGAAACAAGACCTGCAGAGGCCGCGCGCCCGGAAGGGGCGTTACCGTTTTTATGCCAGCGATGAACCGCGGCATTTTCAGCAGGCCGCTAAGCGGTTTCTGCAGAGGGATATCAAGGTCATGCGGCGGGTGACGGATGGGAACAATATTTATAGCAAGAGTTAATAAAACAAAATTGGCTCGATGAACTTTTGCGTGGATAAAACACAGGATAATGGGATGCTTCGTATTGAAACAGTTTCTGCTCGAATGGCGATAAAAAAGATCGGGAGGGACGCGCAGAGCGAGTTCCGAACCGAACGATTCATTATAAAAACGTTCGGGAGGGTGTTTGAGCGAACGCGGCTCTCCCGATCTTCATGAGCCATTCGGCTGCAAAATGGCACACGAAAGCATTATCGTATCTGTCATACCCATTTATTTTTTCAAAGAGCCACAAAATATAAACACGATAGTGTGTTGACAATATGATCCCAAATGATTGTCAACACGACTTTTCAACAACAGCGTTATTTGATTTTTGATCATTGACCGTTAACATGTGGGGTGAATGATGTATGAGTTGATCATTACGGGGCAGTTTTCTTCCGCCCATTATCTGCGGGAATACCAGGGCGCGTGTGAAAATCTGCACGGCCATACCTGGAAGATCGAGGTCGCTGTGGCCGCTGACGGGGTGAATGATATTGGTCTGGTCGTTGATTTCCGCGATCTGAAAGCCCGTCTGAATTCTTTTCTGGAGCGCTGGGACCATGTCTGCCTTAACGAGCTTCCGGAATTTGAAGGGCAGAATCCGTCTACAGAGAACATGGCGCGCTGGCTCTACACGGAATACGGGCACGGCCTGCCGGAGGGTGTGGTGATGCGCTATACCCGGGTCTGGGAATCTGATACCGCCAGTGTGAAATATTCTGAAGAGTAAGGAGACGAAACCGGATGAAGGGCGAAGGCAAAAAAGCGGTTGTACTGTTGTCCGGCGGGCTGGATTCCGCCACGACGCTGTTTTATGCCCTTCAAAAGGGGTACGCCTGTCACGCGTTGATCTTTGTTTACGGTCAGCGGCACGCCAAAGAGGAACAGCAGGCTGTGCGTGTCGCTCAGCACGCCGGGTGCAGTTATGATGTGGTGCGGATTTCTTTGCCTTGGGCCGGCTCGTCTCTGCTGGACGCGCGGATGGATCTGCCGGCGAACCGGGACCATATCCCGGATGAGATCCCTTCCACTTATGTCCCGTCGAGGAATATCCTTTTTTTGAGTTACGCGGCATCCTGCGCCGAGGCGCGCGGAGCGGAGGCGGTCTTTATCGGGGCGAACGCTGTGGATTATTCCGGGTATCCTGACTGCCGTCCGGAATTTTTTCAGGCCTATCAGCAGGCGCTGGATCGCGGCACCCGGGCCGGGGTGGAAGGCCGCGGTATCAGGATAGAAATCCCGCTGATCGATAAGACCAAGGCGGGCATTATCAGTCTGGGCAAAGAGCTGAACGTGCCCTATGAATTGACCTGGTCCTGCTACGCGGGAGGGGAGCGTCCCTGCGGCGTGTGCGACAGCTGTGTGCTGAGGGCTAAAGGGTTCCGTGAGGCTGGGATGGAGGACCCGGCAGGCTGATCGGCGTCAGGCCTGAATGACGCGGGAACAGGAAGCCGGGGAGCGCGGCAGATAGAAAGGCGCAATTATGCTGAAGGCGGAAATTTCCGAGATCTTTATGTCGATCCAGGGGGAAGGAAAATTCCTCGGTGTTCCGACGGTGTTTGTGCGTTTTTCCGGCTGCAGCTTATCCTGCCGCTGGTGTGATACGCTGCATGAGATCCGGGAAGAATTGTCTGCAGAGCAGATTGTTGAGCGGGTTGCTGAATGGCTCGCGCCCGGCATCATGGTGAGCCTGACCGGAGGGGAACCGCTGGAGCAGTCCGATATTTTGGCGTGCTGTCTGCCGGAATTGAAAAGGACCGGATGCGCTGTTCTTTTAGAGACCAACGGTGTGCGGTATGACTCTCTGGACCGGGTCAGCGAATTTATTGACAGCATTGCTATGGATATCAAACTGCCGTCATCCTACGGGGGAGATCCGCTCTGGCGGGAGCATGCCCGTTTTCTGGAGGGCTGCCTGGACCGGGATGTTTTCATCAAGGCAGTCATCACGCCGGACACGGAAGACCGCGATATTCAGGATATGATCCGGCTTTTGGAAGGGGTGCGCACCGGCATCCCGGTTTTTCTTCAGCCCGAGACCTCGTCGCTGGATCATGGATCGTGGCAAAGGGCTGTGGATATGCATAAACTTTGTGCTCCCTATCTGGAGGATGTCCGCGTGGTCCCCCAGGTCCATCGGCTGGTGGGGATTCGATAAGACGGCCGCTGTTTTTTATGAGTGTGGTCAGGGAGTACGGGGAACGATTTAAAAATGTTGAAGTCCGTAATCAAATAACGTATTCGGAAGATGTGTTGGCAATGGGAACATGATATCTCATGATTGTCAATACCACGTGTCAACACCATAAGAGGTAACATTATGACTGAGCAGAGTTCCTACGAAGGATTACAGCAACACGTTCGCGACCTAAAGACTCCGGAGATAGAAGTCTGGGAAAATCAGTATGCTGACCGGGAATACGAGGTTGAGCTGGAGATCCCGGAATTCACCTGTATCTGTCCCAAGACCGGGCTGCCCGATTTTGCCGTGATCCGTGTAGCCTACGGCCCGGCAGATGCCTGTTTGGAATTGAAATCGCTTAAGATGTACATGCAGTTTTATCGGGAGGTGGGGATCTTTCACGAACATCTGGCCAATAAAATTTTGGATGATCTGGTCCAGACCTGCGACCCCCGCTGGATGGTTATCGAGATCGTGATGAATCCCCGGGGAGGGATCACCACCACGGTCCGGCGGGAATATCAGCGTGATGAGAAACGGAAATGAACGGATTTTGCCAGCAGCTGAATGCCGGCTGCTGAATGCTGATTGCTAAATGCTGGCTGCTAAATGGCGGCTGCTATCAAAGAAAGGACTGTTATGCCGCGCCGTGATGGCCGCAAGGCTCAGGAATTACGCCCGTTCACCTTGAAGAAAAATTTTACCAAACATGCTGACGGATCGGTACTGGTCTCGGCTGGAGAGACCCAAGTGGTCTGCACCGCGATGTGCGAGCCCGGCGTGCCGTCATTTCTGAAAGGCAGCGGATCGGGGTGGGTCACGGCGGAGTACGGCATGCTGCCCGGCTCCTGCCCGTCGAGAATACGCCGCAACACGGCCTCGGGACGCGTCAAAGAGATCCAGCGCCTGATCGGGCGTTCTCTGAGGGCGGTCACCGACACGGCCCTTCTCGGCGAGAACACCGTTAAGATCGATTGTGATGTGCTGCAGGCGGATGGAGGGACGCGCACCGCCTCGATCACCGGCGCGTTTGTCGCTCTGGCCCTGGCCTGCCGGAATATGCAGCGCCGCGGGCTGATCGCCCGGATGCCGCTGACCGATTCCATCGCGGCTGTCAGCGTCGGGATCAGCGGCAAGGCGGTTCTGTTGGACTTGAATTATGAAGAGGATTCTACCGCGGATGTCGACATGAACGTGGTCATGGTTGGAAAAGGCCGTCTGGTCGAGGTGCAGGGCACCGCCGAAGGGCGCACGTTTTCCCGTGCGGATCTGGACCGCATGCTGACGTCTGCCGGCAGGGGCATTCGCCAATTGATCGCCATCCAGCAGAAGGCTTTAAAAGGGATAGCATTATGACGGAGAAAAATGTACAGACATTGATCGTGGCCAGTAAAAATCCGGGAAAATTGCGGGAAATACGGGAGTTGATGGCGGAATTTGATCTGCGGGTCCGGTCTCTGGCCGATTATCCCGGTCATCCGGAAATTGTGGAAGACGGGGGATCGTTTGAAGAGAACGCCGCGAAAAAAGCGCTGACCATTTCCCGCTGGACAGAGGGCCTGGTAATGGGTGAAGACTCCGGCCTGGAAGTAGATGCTCTGGAGGGGCGCCCGGGGATCTATTCGGCGCGTTATTCCGGGGAAGGGGCTACGGATGAATCCAACAATCAACTGCTGCTGCGCGAGCTTAACGATGTTCCCCAGGAAAAACGTACGGCCCGTTACCGCTGCGCGGTGGTGCTGTCACGCGGTGCTGATATTCTGGTTTCCGTCGAAGGGACCTGTGAAGGGGCGATCGCACCGGAGCCGGCGGGGAGCAATGGGTTCGGTTATGATCCGTTATTTTTTCTTCCGCAATACGGCCGGACGTTCGGACAGCTTGATCCGCAGATCAAGGCTCAGATCAGTCACCGTGCCGAGGCCGTGAATAAGTTTAAGGACGCCTTGCGCGCGGTCTTGCCGGCCTGTTAAAATTAAGTATGAGATTCAATCGTCTTTCTTATCCTACTGAATGGTTTGCGGTCCTGGTCATTGTCGGTTTATGTCTGACCCTGGGGCTGCAGGTCTATCATACAGCCATTAAGCGTGTCTACACTCTCGAGGCCCTTTCCAACATGGGCGAGATCAGCTCTTCCCTGGAACGGTGCTATCTTCAGCATGGTGCTTATGCGGCCTGTCAGGGAGGGTTTATGTGGGAGGGGAATTGGAACCTTGATATTGAAGATCCGGCTGATGTCCCCAACGCGCATTTTGAATATGGTGTCTGGGCCGATCACAGCGACTGGCTGATCGCCGCCCGGCGGAATGAGCGTTCCGGTGGGGATGCCGGGGATTTTTTGGTTATGTCGACGTATTCTGATAAGAAACTGATCTCCTGCGGGTTCGGATCATACGTGGAGGAGTGTAAGGATCTTGAACTGATCGTCCAATAATTATTTGAAGAGATCTTCCAGCAGGCTTCCCATTCCATCGACGATCGTGTCGGTGGTTTTTTTCAGCAGTTTTTCCGGGCGGGTGTTGACCTTGAGGTCAGGGCTGCCGATCGTTCCCCCCAGCTTGATCGAGATGTAATCCCGCGTCTGGGTGAGGATCGCGGTGGTCCCTTTTTTGAGGGAATCGGATTCCAGGATCTTGGATTCTTTGAAGTCCGGGGACAGGCTGAAGTCCAGTGTCTGATCGAAACCGATCGAGCCTTCACCGTAGAGGTCGGCCAGATTACCGCGGATACGCAGATTTTTGGTCGAGACCCGGCGCTCTTTGATCCTGAAGTTGGCGTCCAGGTCGGTAAAGACGATGTCTTTGTATTCGGGGATGAGAACGGCGGAAAGGGCGCCTTTAAGAAAATTTCCTTTCCAGAGATGACCGCTGCGCACATCGATCTCCCCCTGTCCGTCGCCGTCTTTCAGGGCGGTGAATGATCCTTCCCAAAAGAGTTTGCCGGACAGGTTCCCTGAAAGATCGGATGAGTTTTTGGGCGGGGAGACGGCCTTTACCAATTGAGCCAGGTCGATGTTCTTCCAGGTTGTCGACAGGCGCAGGGGCATGGTGTCCGCGCGGGCCTGCAGTCTGCCCTGGGCGGTGAGGTTTCCGCCGTAGACCTCGGCCTGCAGGGATGTCTGGTTTTGTCCGGCCTCGTCCTGCTGTACGCTGAAATTGAGATTTTCGGCTTCAATGGTCTTGATCTGTATCCGCCGGGCCTGGATCGCGCCGGTCATGACGGCGTTCTGCCAGCGTTTGAGGGGTCCGGAATAGTGCATTTGAAAGCTGCCCCGTCCTTCGGCGGAATACTGCGCCAGAAAGGTTTGGACGGCGGGATGCAGACGGTTGAGGTCGTCGGAGGTCAGCCGGCCGGAGGACTTAACGCGGAGGTAAATACTGCCGTCCTGCGGTTCGATGTCGCCCTGCAGGGTCAGCTCGGAGTCGCGGGTGGACGCGCGCAGCTGTGAGATCTGATAGACGCGGCCGTAGGTCTGCATGTTGCCCCGGACATCCCAGGTGCCGTTGGTGATGGTCATGCTGACCGCCGGCTGGCTGAAATTTTTGATACTGCCGCTGGTCGTGTAGTTTTCTTTTTCGTAGCCGAAGGAGAGGTCCTCCCAGGTGATGAAGCGGTTTTTGTACCGCACGCGTCCCTGAAGGCCTTTGACCGGATGGGGAAGTCTTTCGGCAGTGATCTCAGCCTGTTCGATATCTGCTGTGGCGTAGATGTCGGCGTCTTCCGGGGAAAGCAGGGCTCCGCGGTAAAGGATCTTCACGGCGGTCCGGCCGGTCGGGACAACGCCGTGTTTCTTCAGGAGATCTTTAAAAAGAGGCTGCCAGTTGGTAAGGTCGACCTGCGGGCTGGTGATCGTGAGGTTGGCGACGGGGTTGCGGAAATAGCGCACATCGCCGGAGACGGTCAGAGCAGTGTTTAAGGCGTTTAAGGTGATCGTGTCGGTCTCGATCTTATCGGGTGACAGGGTCAGAGTTCCGCGGATGCCGGTGACCGGGCCGAGAGCAGGGTAGGTGTTTTCTGCGGCGCCGTTGCTGAATCGGATCGTACCGCTGTAGTCGATCGGATCGTGTTCTTCGGTGTCTTCTTCTTGACGGGGGATAGACAGCGTCAGTTCGGCCCGGGGAGATGCCCGCAATGTTTTTCCCTGAGGAAGTTCAAGGATGAGATCGGATGTGTTCAGGTCTGCCTGCAGGGCGGTTTCGTTTTCGGTGCGTTCGATCAGCAGTGTATCAGCGGTGACCTTTGCGGATGAGGCGGTCATGCGTCCGCCTTTCCCGGAAAATTCTGCTTCAGCGCCGGTAAGGGTAAGCGGTGCGTCCACAGTGAGGCCGTGACCTTTTAAGGACATTGCCAACGGGAATTGGGCGTCTCCGGTCAGGTGAACAGTATTGTGCCGTACGTCCAGTCCTTTGATGTCCCAGTTAGATTCGAGATCCACTCTTTCTGCGTCGCGGGTCAGGCGCAGTCGCGATGAAGGAATGGTCTTGGCCGTGGCGCGGGTTTCGGCACTGCTGAACACAGGGTTTTCGGCGCTGAATCGGCTGGTGATGTCGAGCGTGCCGTCTCTGCGGATCACACTGAGGGCTTTGACGGTGAAGGAGCCGTTTAACAGCAGGGACGGGTTTTTGAATGAGAGGTCTTTAATGTCAATGTCTTTTCCTTCGAGCGAAAGAGCTTCGGTGCTGTAGCGAAGTTTAATATCGTTTGCGGTGAATTCGGCGGCAAGGGGCATATCTTCTGTCAGAAGGGTTTTTCCGGACGCGCCGGTTTTGCCTGAAGCCTGGAGAGAGCCGGATTTGCGGTTCCAGCGGAAATTCAGGGCTGTTTCGCTGACATTAAGGTGCTCCGGGATTATCAGCTGTTTGGGGGATGCCGGTAAGGGAAATACGGACAGCAGGTTCTCGACGTTGTCCAGCCGGGAAAGCTCGACATCGCCGGAAAGGGTTTTCCCTCTTAGGCTGTAGTCGGCTTTGATGCTGACGCGTTGCTCGGGACGGTTGATCTGTCCGGAGAGGGTTAGGGAGATGCTGGCCGGGAGGTTTAACCGGGTTTCGGCCGAGAGCTCTGTAAGGGAGACCGCGGTATCGGTGAAAATGTCTTTTACGGTGACAGCGGCATTGTTCACGGCGATCCCTCCGACGTAGACCTGCAGAGGATCGTCGCCGGAAGAGGGTTTGGCTGTCAGCAGGTCGGCGACGTTCCATGTTTTATCGAGGTCGCGGACAAGTGTGATTTCGGGAGAACTGACTGTGACCGAGGGGATGATGAATTTGCGGTTTTTTAATAGAGGCCAGAGAAGGACCTTGAGTGAAACTTCGTCTGCTTGAAGCAGGGTGTCTTGAGGGGCGTTTTTTTGGACCACGCGGATCCCGGTGACGGTAACGCCGCGGCCGAAGGTGTAGGTGACGTTGTTGACACGGATGCTGCGCCCAAGAAACTCCTCGCCTTTTTCCGCGATCAGGGTTTTGATTTTCTGGGGGAGGACAGTGCTTTTAACATAGTAAAGGCCTCCGCCGATGAAGAGGATTACAGTCAGAACAATAATGAGTAATTTTTTCATACTTTAAATTATAAAGAAGAAGGGCTGCGGGGGCAAGGAGATTTCAAGGAAAGGGTGGACAATGCAGAATGACGAGGGAAGAAGGGCAGAGCACAGAGTGAATTGCAAATGCACAGGGGGAAGATTTTCCAGAGGGAGAGAAGAGAAATGGTCGGGAAGCCGGGATTCGAACCCGGGACCCCATGCTCCCAAAGCATGTGCGCTAGCCAGCTGCGCTACTTCCCGACAATGGGCCGCATTATAACATGGGGAAAAGCAGGGCGCAAGCAAACTGCGGTTTGCGTATTTTCTGCGGAAGAGGCAGCGGCGTTATTCCTGCAATTTCTTCCGTAACCATCCGTCATTGGTGAATTCCTATTTGCCCTTTGCCATTCTTGACTTGCCATTCTCTATTCTGAATTTCCCGCCTTGTTTTCAGCCGGCCGGTCGCGTATAATACCCCTCATGAAGCGCGACCATTCCAAATTGATCTGCGACATCGGCGAGCTCAGCGGTGCCTGCACCCGGTCCCCGTGTCTGGAAGATTTTCTGCAGAAAACAGCAGAGATGACCGCCGAACACATGCAGTCTGAGGTCTGCTCGATCTACCTTTATTTTGATGAAACTCAGGAGCTCGTCCTGCAGGCGACCTGCGGTCTCAAGCCCGAAGCGGTCGGCAATGTGAGCCTAACGCTGGGGGAAGGGCTGACCGGCCGCGCCCTGAAAGAACTCCGCCCGATCTGTGTCCGCGAAGCCAGCAAACGTCCGGACTTCTGCTATTTTCCGGACATCGGCGAAGAGCCCTACGAATCGTTCCTGGCCGTGCCCATTCTGCGCGGCACCAACCGGATCGGTGCCATGGTCGTGCAGAATTCCCGCAGTCATTATTTTAAACAGAACGATATTAACGCCCTGAAAGCGATCACCTCTCAGCTGGCGACGACCATTGAGACCGTTAAAATCCTGATGGCCATCGACGGAAGAGTGCCGGCCGCCGATGGAGGCCCGCGGCACAAACCGTTGAAACTGCTCAAGGGCCGCTCCGGAGCCGGGGGCGTGGCCCTGGCCCGCTCAGCGGTCATGGACGACCAGCGCCGGTTTTTTACGGAAGAAATGGATTTTCAGCGGAAACATTCCGTGCCGGAATTTTTCGCGGCCGTCGAGCAGACCGAGACCCGTCTCAATGACCTGCAGACGCAGGTCGAGGAAAAACTGGTCGACGTGGCCTCGTTGATCTTTACCGCCCAGATCCTGATGCTCAAGGATAAGCCTTTTCTGGACGCGATCGTCCACCAGATCGAAGCGGGCGTTCCTGCAGCTGAGGCAGTGCGCCGGACCGTCCACCAATATGTACACAAGTTCGAGAATCTTCCTAATGCCTATTTACGCGAAAAGGCCAATGACGTACAGGATGTAGGGCTGCGTCTGCTTGAGCATCTGGAGCCGGACCTGGTCCCAACACATGACTACACCGGGCGTATCGTGATCGCCAAAGAACTTTTTCCGTCGGACATGCTTAAACTGTCTTCGCAGAACGTCCGCGGCCTGATCGCCTTGAGCGGAGGGATCACCTCGCACATTGCCATTTTAGCGCGTTCGCTGGAGATCCCTCTGGTGTTTCTGGACGACCGCTGCCTGCTGGAGCTTGCCCCGGGATCCGAGATCCTGCTCGACGCTGACCAGGGAAATATTTATGTTGACCCCGACAGCGAGATCCGCTCCCAATTTGCCCGGGCCGCCTCGCATGAAGAGATCATGGCCGAGCAGAAAGACGCCATGAAGGACGAGACCCGTACCCGTGACGGGACGCGAATAAAATTATTGTCGAACATTAATTTGCTGTGCGATATCAATGTCGCGCGCGCGTTCAAATCCGAAGGCATCGGCCTCTACCGCACAGAATTTCCCTTTATCGTCCGTTCTGACTTTCCGTCAGAAGAAGAGCAGTACACCGTTTACAAAAAACTGGTCGAGCGCATGCCGGATAAAGAGATCACCTTCCGCACATTGGACATCGGCGGGGATAAAGTGCTCTCCTATTATGATTATGACCGCGAAGAGAACCCTTTTTTGGGGATGCGTTCCATCCGCTTTTCTCTGCGTCACCGGGAGATCTTTCAGCAGCAGCTGCGCGCCATCCTGCGCGCCGGCGTTGACGCGGACCTGCGCATTATGTTTCCCATGATCTCTTCACTTGACGAGTTCTGCGCCGCCCGTGAAGAGGTCGACGCCTGCATCCGCCAGCTGAAAGGAGAAAAGATCCCTTGCTGCCGGCGTCCGGCGATCGGCATGATGATCGAACTGCCCGCCGTGCTCGAGATCATCGATGAGCTCGCTCAAGAAGCAGATTTTTTCAGCATCGGGACAAATGATTTTATTCAGTACATGCTCGCCGTCGACCGCACCAATGAAAAAGTCGCCGAGCTCTACCTGCCGCATCATCCATCAGTATTGCGGGCACTGAAAAAGGTCGTCGACGCCGGACAGCGTCACCACATAGAGGTCTCCATCTGCGGTGACATGGCCTATGACCAGCGTTACCTGGCCTATTTTTTGGGGATCGGGGTCCGCATCTTCAGTGTCGATTCACATCTTCTGCCGGTGATCCAGCAGGCCATTCTTAAGATCGACCTGGACGAGGCGCGTCAGCAGACGCAAGAGCTTCTGAGTAAACACCGTATTGATGAGATCAGCGCGATCATTGATTCTTAAAAGGATTTGGATATAATACTCAGGGAAAGGGGAAACGGAATACGTTAAACGCTGCACGGGATACGTGAAGCGTATTACGGTTAACGTGAAACGCTGAACGCGGCACGGATGACATGTGACGTGTGACCTGGGGACATGTGCCGCATTTCACGCTTCACATTTCACGTTTCACATTTCACGCTTCACGTTTAACGTTTCCCGTTTCACGCTTTACGTTTTACGCTTCACGCTTCACGTTTCCCGTTTCACGCTTTACGTTTTACGTTTCCCGTTTCACGTTTCCCGTTTCCCGTTTTACGTTTCACGTTTCACGTTTCACGCTTCACGTTTCACGTTTCACGTTTCCCGTTTAACCCAACAAACTCAATAAACTCAACAAACCCAACAAACCCAACAAACCCAACAAACCCAACCAACGCCATAACATTCGGAGACCATATGCTTGCAATCATTTTTTTAACCGTCGGAGTCGCCTCACGCGTCATTTTTCACGCGCCCAATTTCACCCCGGTCATCGCCTTGGTTTTTTTCGGGGGGATGTTTCTGAATAAAAAATACAGCTGGTGGCTGCCGCTGATTTTAATGGCCGCCTCTGATCTGATCCTCGGTCTGCACAGTGTGATCGCCTTTACCTGGGGCGCGCTTCTTGTGATCAGCCTGCTGGGACGCCGCTGGTATGAAAAACGCGACGCCGTCCATGTCCTCGGCGGGGGAATGGCCTCTGCCGTCATCTTTTTTCTGATCACCAATTTCGGCGCCTGGCTGACCATGTACCCGCACACCTGGCAGGGTTTGGCCCGCTGTTACTGGCTGGCGATTCCGTTTTTCCGCAATACCTTGGCCAGCACATTCGTTTACACCGGCGTGCTTTACGGCCTGTATCAGCTTGTTTCGTACCGGGTGCGCTCAACCCGGTTTGCCTGGCTCGCCGCCTAAACGTTCTCTCCCGCCAGCATGATCCTTCTGATCAAATACCCCTTGACAAAGTTAGCCTGGGCTAATATTATTGCAGCAGGTCGCAGGTCGCAGGTCGCAGGTCGCAGGCCGCAGGCCGCTGTTCAGCCAGAGAAACAGGAAACGATCATGGCAAGCATCTCTTCATCACTTGAAGATTATCTGGAAGGCATCCTTTTGCTCCAGCGCAGGAACCAGGACGCCCGCGTAGCGGATTTGGCCCGCATGCTGGGCGTCAAGCGGCCCTCGGTGGTCAAGTCACTCAACAGGCTGAAAGAATTGGGCTGTGTCCGGCAGGAGCCCTACGGCAAGATCGAATTGACCCGGACCGGTCAGACCCGCGCCCGCGAGGTCCTCAAGCGCCATCAGGGCATCGAGCATTTTCTCGTCGACGTTTTAGGCGTCTCCCCGCGCGATGCTGAGAAAGAGGCCTGTCGGATCGAACATGTGATCAGCCGCCGGACCTTTTCCCGTCTGGCCAGACTGACCGAATATCTCGGGCAGGGCCGGGCGTTAAGCCCTGCCGCCCGCAAACACCTTTCCGACTTTGTTGGCGGCGCCGCCGTGCGAGGAGAACATGACTGACGAAATAAAAAATCTGACCGCCGTTCGATCCGGTAAACAATGTATTTTCCTGCGCCTGGAAGGGGGCGGACGCCGTGCCGGACGGCTGGCCGACATCGGCCTGATCCCGGGTCAGCCCCTGCGTGTTTTGCAGAACTTCGGACATGGACCGGTCACCATTCAGGTCAAAGGCTCGCGCGTGGCTCTGGGTCACGGCGTTGCCCGGCGGATCATCGTCAAGGACAGCGATCATGAATAGCAAAAAAACCATTTCTGTGGGGTTAGCCGGAAATCCCAACTGCGGCAAGACCTCCATTTTCAACCAGCTGACCGGACTGCGCCAGCATGTCGGAAATTATCCCGGCGTTACCGTCGAGAAAAAGACCGGCGTGGTGACCTGCGGCGATTATGAGATCTCATTCATTGATCTGCCCGGCACCTACAGCCTTTCGGCGTATTCCGAGGACGAACTGGTCGCGCGCAATTTCATCATCCACGAGCAGCCCGACGTGATCGTCAATGTCCTGGACGCATCCAACCTGGAGCGCAACCTTTACCTGACCATTCAGCTGCTGGAGCTTAAGGCCCCGCTGATCCTTGCTTTAAACATGAGCGATGTCATGGAAGAGAAAGGCCATGTTCTGGACGACGCCGAGTTTTCGGCCCTGCTCGGTGCGCAGGCCGTCCGCACCGTCGGAAGCAAAGGCGCCGGCACCGAAGACCTTCTTCGATCCGTCGTGCGCCTTTATGAAGGGCAGGTAACCCCCGGCCATGTCCACCTGGATTACGGCCCTGAGATCCTGGAAGAAGTGACCTTGCTGGAGTCTCTGCTCAAAAAAGAACAGCAGTATCTCAAACCGTACCCGTTGCGCTGGCTGGCTTTAAAATTGCTGGAACGGGATCCTGTCGTTGAAGAGAAAGTGGCTCAGCTGCAGGGCGGCGGAAAAATTCTAAAACGAGCCGATCAGAGCCGCCGCCATCTGGTCGCCCATTTTGACGAATCTCCCGAGATCCTGCTGGCCGACCGCCGGTACGGTTTTATCAGCGGGGTTCATCATCAGGTCATGCGCCTGAGTTCCGAAGACCGCCATGACCTTTCCGACCAGGCCGACCGCTTCATCCTCAGCCGTGCATTTTCTTTGCCCATTTTCGCTGCGGTTATGTTTTTGATCTTTAAATTCACCTTCGCCGGCTCACAACCGTTCACATTTCTGCTGGAACGCTTTTTTGAATGGTTCGGCGGCCTGGCCTCGGCGCATATCGGCCATCCTCTGATCCAGTCGTTTGTCGTCGATGGGATCATTAACGGCGTGGGGGGTGTGTTGAGCTTTTTCCCTCTGATCGTGTTTATGTTTTTTGCCATCACCTTTTTTGAAGATTCCGGCTACATGGCCCGCGGCGCGTTTATTATGGACAAATTCATGAGCCGTTTCGGTCTGCACGGAAAATCTTTTCTTCCTTTAATGATCTCCACCAACGGCTGCGCGGCCCTGGGCATCCTGGCCAGCCGCACACTCGACAGCCCGCGCGACCGCCTGATCACCATGCTGGTCACTCCGTTTATGGTCTGCGGCGCTAAATTGCCGGTCTTCGCCCTGTTCATCGCGGCTTTCTTTCCGCTGGAATACGCCGCCGGCCTGATGTTTTTGATGTACGTTTTAAGTGTTGCCATGGCCCTGGTCTGTGCCTGGGCCCTTCAGCGTTTCGTCTTTAAAGGGGAAAGCGAACATTTCGTTATGGAACTCCCGCCCTACCGTTTGCCGTCGCTGCGCGGCCTGTTTCTCAAGACCTGGGAGCGGGGCCGGGTGTTCCTGAAAAAAGCCGGCACAGTGATTTTAGGTATCTCCATTCTCATCTGGGCCATGTTCACCTTTCCCCAGGCCAAGGTCGACCCGGACCTTCCGGCGCAGGAAGCCCGTGCCCTGCAGATCGAGCAGAGCGTCGGCGGGCGTCTGGCCCGGGGCATCGAGCCTGTCTTTCGTCCCATCGGCCTGGAATGGAAAGCAGGCTCCGCGCTGATCGCCGGCGTGGCCGCCAAAGAGGTCATCATCAGCACATTGGGCACCCTTTACAGCATCGAGCAGGAAAGTGACGAGGACATGCAGCTTCTGCAGAAACGTCTCTCCCGTGACCCGTATTGGAGCCCGCTCAACGCCTTTGCTTTTCTGATCTTCGTCCTGTTTTACGCACCGTGTTTTCCCGCGGCCGCGATTTTCCGTAAAGAATCCGGTTCCCGTATGTGGACTGCGGTTCTCCTTGGAGGGGCCACCGTACTCGCCTGGATCAGCGCCTTTATTGTTTACCAGGGCGGGCGTCTGCTGGGCTTGGGATGATTAGGGGTAAATAGGACTTGCCATCCGTTTTTTTTTGCATAAAATAATTTATGAATAGCGGACAATCATTTGTCATCCGCTGTGCGTTTGTTTTACGACATACCATACCGGCGGCCGCGCGAAAGCCCGGCCTTAAAAGGGAAACTCCGGTGCAATTCCGGGACGGTCCCGCCGCTGTAACCTTTATTCGCAGCCAGCACCCGGCATCTCGCAACACGCCAGAGCCGCGGACAGCCGCTGATACAGGGAGTCAGAATGCCTGCCGGTATTTCGTATGATCACTGCGCGAGACAGTGAGGCATACGCATAGATTAGGATTAAGAAACAGGGTGCCATCCTGATCGGACCGTTCGTGTCTGGTCGGGATTTTTTTATGTCTTCAAATGCAGGGTTAAATCAGGATCTCCCCATTTGTGGGGAGGGGGCCAGGGAAGGACGAGACTTCAATTCCCCTCCCTTGATGGGAGGGGTTAGGGGAGGGTGATGTTGTACCATTCCTCCCATTTGCGGGGAGGGCCAGGGAAGGACGAGACTTCAATTCCCCTCCCTTGATGGGAGGGGTTAGGGG
>CAZQQI010000017.1:32977-37862 GCA_964595465.1 uncultured Planctomycetales bacterium
GGGCCAGGGAAGGACGAGACTTCAATTCCCCTCCCTTGATGGGAGGGGTTAGGGGAGGGTGATGTTGTACCATTCCTCCCCCTGGCCGCCATAAAGGATCCGGATCTATCCGAAACGGCAGTTTACGCACCATTCAGAAAGGATATGTGTCATGAAAAATAAATTATTATTTCCATGTTGTATTATAGCGGTCCTGGGTTATGCGTTTCCCGCCTCAGCGGGTGATGTCGACCTGGACCCTATCGTCGTGACCGGCAGCCGCATGGCCCTTCCGGCAGGGAAGATCACCTCTGACATGACCGTGATCGCGCAGGACCGTATCGGTGCCTCGTCCGCCCGTACCGTCGCCGGTCTTATTGAAGAGCAGACCGGTATCCATGTCTACAGCAAAAGTACGGCCAAGACAGCATCTGTGGATATCCGCGGGTTTAATGACACCTCGACCATGAACGTCCTGGTTCTGGTCAACGGCCGCAAGGTCAATTCGATCGATCTCTCCGGACCGGACCTTCTGCAGATCCCTCTGGAGTCTGTCGAACGTCTGGAGATCATCCGCGGCGCGGCATCTGTGCTGTACGGGGATAATGCCGTGGGCGGTGTGGTCAATATCATCACCAAAGAGGGGCAGGGACCTGTCTCTGCTGAAGCCGGTGCGTATTACGGCAGTTACGGTAAGAAAGGCGCGGACCTGGAGATTTCCGGCAGCCGGCAGGACCTGAGTTATTATCTGTATTCCAAACAGTATGACAATAAAGGATACCGCGTCAACAGCGATGTCTCCGGAGAAGATTATGATGGGCGTTTCGGCTACCGCGCGTCGGACTCCCTGCGTTTTGATCTGTTCACATCCTGGCATGAAGACGATTACGGCCTTCCCGGAGGACTGAGCTCCAGCGAACTGGAAAGTCTGGGCCGCCGGGGTTCGGCTGATCCTCAGGACTTTGCCAAAACCACCGACCGCAGTATCCATCTGCGCGCGGCCGCTGCCCCCAGCCCTGGCAAAGACCTGGGAGAACTGACCGCGGATGTGTCTTACCGCAACCGTGACACCTATGCCGAGTTCGGCGCCTGGGACTTTAATACCAAGCGGGAGATCGACACCTATGGCGCCAATCTCAAATACACTTTCGACCGTCAGATCTTTAATCGTGATCTGAGCTTTGTCACCGGGCTGGATTATTATGATACGGTCAATGACATCCTGGGAAGCGGGTCCAACACCGACGACATCACCATCGGCAAGCAGGACTTCGGCGCCTATCTTTTTACCGAGTGGGAGGCCTTTCCGCAGTTCTATGTCAATACCGGAGGACGGTATCAGCGCGCCGACTATACCTTTGATCAGCGCAGCGGCACGCCCAATTTTGTCAAGCGCCGGGCCGATGAGACAGTCACTATGCTGGGCGGAAAGTACGTTTACGCCCCCGGCTCAAATGCCTTCGCTAGCGTTCAGCAGACGTTCCGTTTTCTGGCGACCGACGAATGGTACGACACCTGGAACGGTCTTGATACCGGTCTTGAACAGCAGACCGGCCTGCAGTATGAAGCCGGCGTCAAGCACCGCCTTTCACCGTCGGCCGCCGTCGGGGCCACGGCATACTGGATAGAACTGGAAGACGAGATCTTCTTCGACCCCAACAGTTCCTTCTTCGGGCAGAACAGCAATTACGATACCACGCGCCGCCGGGGCATCGAGACCGAATGCCGTGTAGACCTTCTGCAGTGGATGAAGGCCCGGGTCCTGACCCGTCTCGAGGCCTTTGCCGGTTATACCTACCAGGAGGCGGAATTCATCGACGGGCCCTATGACGGCAACACCATCCCTATGGTCCCCCGCAATTCGGCCTCGGCCGGCATTCACGCGCAATGGAGAGGGAAGTATTCTTTTTCCCTTAACGGCCGCTACACCGGATCGCGTTTCGCTATCAACGATACCTCCAACAACACAGCTACGGTGGAATCGTATCTGGTCTTTGACGCGCGTCTGGCTTATGAACTGCCGGACTTTGAGGCCTATCTGCTGGTGAACAATATTTTCGGAGAAGAATATGACAGCTATGTCTCAAAATCCGCGTCCAGTTCGACCAAGGATTTTTACCCCGCGCCTGAACGCGGCCTGCTTGCCGGCGTGCGCATAACGTTTTAAAGAAAAGGGAGCGGTGAAGAGTGAAGATGCGCTTCTCCTTGCGGGGGGCATACATTATTTTTCCCTCCCCCTTGTGGGGAGGGTCAGGGAGGGGGGAGTTAAGAAAACGTTTTCCCAAAATCCCGTTTGCTCATAGTCTTAGACACCGCGCGCGTTTTATACTTAGACTATGAGACGTTTATTTAGAAAGAAACTGTCCTGCCTGTTTACAGCCGCTGTGATCCTGCAGGGAACCCTGTTTATTCCTCTGCCTCAGGTGTCTGCTCAGACTGCGGCAGTCGGCATTTCTCAGCTCAATTTGCCTGTTCCCGGTACAATGGTCGCTCCCAGCGACGCTTTCATGCCGGTCACGGTAAAGGGCGTAAAATTTTTACCCGATCATCCTCTGCGGCTGGAATTTATCCTGTATACCGGTGATTCCGAACCTGCCGAAGAAGCCCTGACAGAAGCGACCCGGACCCTGGTGAAATATTTTTTAGCTTCGTTGACTGTCCCGGAAAAAGACATGTGGGTCAACTTGTCCCCTCATGAACAGGACCGTATTGTTCCGCAGAAATTCGGCGTTACCGCCATGGGCCGGGATGTTCTTGCTCAGGACTATGTCCTCAAACAGCTGGCCGCGTCTCTGCTGCATCCTGAAAAGCCTCTTGGAAAAGCCTTTTGGTCAGATATTCGTAAAAAAGCGCAGGAGCAACTGGGCATTACGGATATCCCGGTTGATATTTTCAGCAAGGTCTGGATCCTTCCCAGCAAAGCTGTTGTTTATGAGCACGGCGACGCAGGATTTGTGGTGAGGGCGGATCTGAAGGTGATGCTGGAAAAAGATTACCTGTCACTAAAAAAACAGCAGGCTGCCGGGGCTCCGGCGGAAGCAGAAAAGATCGCCGGTTCGGCGGAATTGTATTCTTCACTGATGCGCGATATCATCCTGCCGGCAGTCGAGCAGGAAGTGAATGAAGGGCGTCACTTCGCCCCTCTGCGTCAGGTCTATCATTCTCTGATTCTGGCGTCTTGGTTTAAACAGCGTGTGCGGGAAGGTTTTTTGGGACGTGTGTATGTGGATCAGAATAAGGTGCGGGGTGTTGATGTTGACGACAAGCGGATCAAAGACCAGATCTACGAGCGGTATATCACGGCGTTTAAAAAAGGGGTCTATAATTTTATCCGTGAAGAAGTGGACCCGGTCAGCCGGCAGATCATCCCCAGAAAATATTTTTCCGGAGGGGTCGAGTTCAGCAATTTTTCCGGTATTGATGGTGTTTTAGAGGTGACCCGGGACTCGGCCGATGCGTCTCTGCTGGCGCGCTCGTATATCGAAGACCCCGGCCGCTGGAAACAGGCCCCGGTCAATCTGCGTCCTGAAGCTGATGACCGAGGGGATGCGGATGCGGATGAGGCTATGATCGGAGACGACCAGGAGGAGGGGGCGCGGTCTCTGGTCTGGCAGGACCTTGTTCTGGATGAGTTTGAGACCATGGTCATTCCGGCCGAAGATGCCCGGAATGTCCCCGCCGAGATCATGGCTGTTTTTGAGGCGGCTAAAGATCCCCGTTTTCGAGAACTGAATGTGCCTCTTGTCCTGACAGGCGGGACAGCCAGGGATTTTGTCGCCTATACCCGTCCCGCGGTCATTCAGCAGGGAGAAAAGGGCTTGTATTCGGTTTCCACGGATATTGATGCCGCCATCCCGGCCCGTCCGGGGGAGCTTATGAACACATTCGCCTATGAATTGTTGGAAGAATTGCTGAAAGAGAAGTTCCGTGCATTGGGATACACAGAAAAGTTTTTTCAGACCTTTGACCTTGACCCGCTCAGCGGTGTGCGAACCGGAGAGACCCACGTCTTTCAGAATTTTATGACAGGGATCGATCACGGTGTGGCCTTCAATGTCAGCAAACTCGCCGTGGCTCAAAATGAGCAGGGGGACTTTGTGGTCTTCGGCCTGCCGCAGGCCATAAAAGATATTAACGACTTAACGCTGGATATCTGGCTCTCAGAAGGGCAGACTCCCGGCCGCAGCATGACCGCCAAGATGATCGGTAAGTCGGCGATCTACGCGGAAGCAGCCGGTTTCAGCCTGACACCTTCTGCCCGCGATCTGCTTGTTCAGGACATTGAGTCGGCTGCGGATTCGCCCGAAGATGTTTCAGCGTTCATGCGCAGTGTTTTGAGACATTCCGCCCGCCAGGGCGAAGATCCCGTTCGTCTTCAGGCTCGTGTCGAGGGCGTGATCGAGCAGTTTGATCTCACCCGCAGATTCGGCCGCTCACAGGCTGTGTTGACAGCGCTGGCACTGGGGCAGGATGTGACCCCCGGGGAGAGCGGCCTGGAATCAGCATCAGTCCGTGACGGGCAGGAACAGGAGGACACTGTCGGTGGTATCGACCTGGATCCCGCTCTGTGGGAACTGGAAGTCGTGGCTGATCCGCGCAATGATATCCCGGTGTTTAACCCGGTCTTTCTGAACAACATTCCCATTGACGGGTTTTCTCCTATCATCATCAATATATCTCCGGCCGCGGATATGCTGCTTCTTCTGGGCGCCAGGTCAGAGCCGCCGGACCGCACCTGATTATCGATCCCCCTTACCCATTCTCCATCCACTATTTCCTATTCGCTTAAAGAATGGCGTCGGATCCCACAAGCCGCCGTTAGACAGCAGTTTAGGATTAAATACAAAATGTCGTGCAATTTTCATTTTCGTTCCCTCGCGGAAAGTTCTCTTTTTTGTATTCCCTC
>CAZQQI010000018.1:0-24194 GCA_964595465.1 uncultured Planctomycetales bacterium
CAATAAACCCAACAAACCCAATAAACCCAACAAACCCAATAAACCCAATAAACCCGCTTGACGGTTTCCGTTTCTCGTTTTCCGCAAATAAACAAAGGATATCATCATGAGCACATTATGGGGAGGACGCTTCAGTCAGAAGATGAATGAGAAGGTCGCGGATTTTTCCCGTTCGATCCATTTTGATTTTTTATTGGCTGAATATGATTGTCTGGGTTCTTTGAAACATATCGATGTGCTCAAAAAAGCAAAATTGATCAGCTCTGCTGAGCATAAGAAACTGGCCGGCGGGCTTAAACGCATTCTCAAACAGGTGCGCGATGGGGTTTTCCAGCCGGATAAGCGGTTTGAGGATATTCATTCCTGTATTCAGTACCGGTTGGAGCGTGATCCCCGGGTGGGAAAGACTGCGCATAAACTGCATACCTGCCGCTCACGCAACGATCAGGTGCTTTTTGACACGAAGCTCTATTGCCTGGTCAATATTTTATTTACCGAACGCTTACTGACCGGCTTGATCCAGGTTCTGCGCGATCTTGGTGAGGTGAATGAGGACCTGGTGATGCCCGGGTTTACCCATCTGCAGCATGCCATGCCCGTTGCGGTAAAGGATGTGCTGGACGCCTACGCAGTCATGCTGGAGAGGGATGAGATCCGCCTGCTTAACGCTTATAACGGCATTGACCTGACATTGGGGTCCGGCGCTCTGGCCGGCACCATGATCGCGGCGGGACATTACAATCTTCCCGCGGATGCTGATATTCCCAAGAAGATATCTCCGCCGGATAATCCATTGGCGACAGTCGCAGACCGGGATTTTATTGTCGAGATCCTCAGCTCTCTGGCCACAGTCGGCATGCATCTTTCCCGTCTGTGTGAAGACATGATCCTTTGGTCCAGCACAGAATTTGATTTTATCGAGATCGGAGATGCCTTTTGCACGGGAAGTTCCCTGATGCCGCAGAAAAAAAATCCCGATGTGGTTGAGCTCGTGCGCGGATATACCGGCCGTCTTTACGGTAATCTGGTCAACGTACTGGTCATGCTCAAAGGTCTCCCGATGAGTTATAACCGGGATATGCAGCACGATAAAGAGCCGCTGTTCGATTCGTTCGCGGTGGTCCAGGAATCTCTGGATGTGCTGACCGCCATGATGGGGCAGGTCCGTTTCAAAAAGGACAGCCTCGCCTCTCGCCTGGAAGACGAAAGTCTTTATGCTACGGACCTGGCTGATCATCTGGTCAAAGAAGGTGTGGCCTTTAAAGACGCCCACGACATTATCGGACGGCTGGTGCAGTATAAAGCATCATCCGGAAAAGATATGATTGCTATGTCCGCGGCTGAGCTGAAAAAAATTCACCCTGCACTGACTCCCGCAGTCGTTCGCCGTACCATTGATTCCCGGCGTTCGGTCAGGGCCAAGCGTTCTGTCCGTAAACGGTAAATAAAAATATTCTGACAGGAAAGGGTTTTATGTCTAAGGAAGATGTGTTTCAATATAAAAAGGATCAGCTTTATTGCGATGGGGTACGGATTGAGAGGATCGTCAAGCAGGTCGGTACGCCCTGCTATATTTACAGCTATCGATGTTTTACGGCCAATCTCAAACGTATTCAAAAGGCCTTCCGTGCTGTTGACCCGTTAGTGTGCTTTGCCTTAAAGGCCAATGATAACACGGCGGTGATCAAATCTTTGGTGGGCCAGGGCGCCGGATGTGATATTGTCTCCGGGGGAGAATTGAAAAAGGCTCTTAAGGTTAAGGCAGATCCGGCCAAGATCGTTTTTGCCTCCGTCGGCAAGACCGATGATGAGATCCGTGCGGCATTGCGTGCCGGCATCTTGTTTTTCAATGTAGAATCTCTGGCCGAACTGGAACGGATCGATCAGATCGCCGGAAAAATGCGGCGCAAGGCCCCGGTGGCCTTGCGGGTCAATCCGGATGTTGCCGCCGCGACCCATGAACGCATTACCACCGGGACTTTGAAAAAGAAATTCGGACTTGATCTGGCCACTGCCCATAAGATCCTGCGCAATCAGCAGGGTTATCCGCACATTACTTTCCGCGGGATCCATATGCATATCGGTTCGCAGATCACCGAGACCGCGCCCTATGTCACATCTTTGCAGAAAATGATCCGTTTTTTGGATCAGCTGACCCGTGAGGATATCTATCTGGAATATTTTGATTTGGGAGGAGGATTCGGTGTTCCTTACGAGGGAAAAGTTTCCCAGATCGGGACATTTGCCCGTGACCTGGTTCCGCTGCTGCAGGAAACCGGCATGAAGATCGTGATGGAGCCGGGACGGTTTATTCTGGCCAATGCCGGCATCTTTGTCACCCGAACTCTGTTCGAGAAGGATAACGGGATCAAGCATTTTGTGATCGTTGACGGAGGGATGAATGATTTTGCCCGGCCGTCGTTATATGATGCCTATCATGAAATCGTTCCGGTCCGGCGGCAAAAAGGAATGCGGCGCAGAAAGGTGGATGTGGTCGGCCCGATCTGTGAAAGCGGAGATTTTTTTGCTAAAGACCGTCTTTTACCACCGGTCGGACGCGGCGATCTGCTGGCCATCAAGGGCGCGGGCGCTTATGGATACGTGATGGCCAGTAATTATAATGTCCGCGGCCGTCCGGCTGAGGTACTGGTTAAGGGGCGAGAGTTTTCGGTGATCCGTAAGCGCGAGACGTTTAGAGAATTGACCAGGGGAGAGGTCGTTCCGGATTTCATTAAGGATTAAGACGTAATGAAAGAAATGGTCTCAATACTGAAAGGTAACGCGTGAAGAACAAAAAAGGAAAAAATTTCGAATTTGTCAAGATGAGCGGCGCGGGTAATGACTTTGTGATCATGGAAGATGTCCGTATCCGCAAGCTGGCTGAGCTCACCCGGCGGGTATGTGACCGCACCGAAGGGATTGGCGCTGACGGTCTGATGCTGCTGGGAAAGTCCCGCAAGGCGGATTTCCGTATGCGCATTATCAACGCCGATGGAACGGAAGCGGAGATGTGCGGCAACGGCGCGCGCTGTATGGCGGCGTATATTGTCCGTTATAAGAAGCCGCGCAAAAAGGTGTTTACCATTGAGACGATGGCCGGCGTACTCCAGGCAGAGGCGCAGGGAGAGACCGCAACGGTCACCCTGACGGATCCTTGCAACTATCGTCCTGATATTGCTATGACGGTCGCCGGACGGAAGATCCGCGCGCAGTATATTGATACCGGCGTGCCGCATGTTGTTATTCCGGTCAATATATTGGAGAAGATTGACGTTGATCACATCGGCCGCATGGTCCGTAATCACCGTAAATTTAAACCCCGCGGCGCGAATGTGAATTTTATTGAATTTGAAAAAGAAGGCCTGCTGAAGGTGCGTACCTATGAGCGGGGGGTGGAGGCCGAGACCTGGGCGTGCGGGACCGGCGCGGTGGCTTCGGCGATCGTGGCGTTTCTGCAGCAGAAAGCGGATCAACAGAGCGCGCAGGATGCCCGTATGCGTGTCCGCACACGGAACGGAGATATCCTGACGGTCGTGTTCGACCTGGACCGCAATATTCTGCGGCATGTCCGCTTGACCGGCCCGGCAAAATTCATTGCACAGGGAAGATACTTTTATTAAGACGAGGAGAGGAGTTAAGATGCTTAAAGGTTCGATTGTCGCGATTGCCACACCGTTTAAAGACGGGAAGGTTGACGAAGGAAAACTTAAAGAACTGGTTGAATTCCAGATCAAGAATGGGACCAGCGCGATCCTGCCCTGCGGGACGACCGGTGAATCGCCGACGCTGTCACATGAAGAACATGAGCGTGTCATTGATCTGTGTATTGAGGCCGCAGATAAACGGGTTCCGGTTATGGCCGGAACAGGTTCAAATTCAACCGAAGAGGCTGTTCAGCTGACCCGGCATGCGGCCGAGGCTGGAGCCGACGCTGCTTTGGTGGTAACCCCGTACTATAATAAGCCGACTCAGGAAGGGTTGTACCGGCACTTCAAGGCCGTTGCCGACAGTGTCGATATTCCCATTATCCTTTATAATATTCCGGGACGCACATCACGGAATATTGAACCGGAAACCATGGCCCGTCTGGCCGCGGACTGCCAAAACATTATCGGGGTCAAAGAGGCGGCAGGATCTCTGGCGCAGATGCAGGCGATCAAAATGATCTGCCCGGATGATTTTCTGTTGTTTTCGGGGGACGATGCCTTGACCCTGCCGCTGCTGAGCATCGGGGGGGTCGGTGTGGTCTCTGTGGTTGCCAATATTGTGCCCCAGGATGTCGCGGCACTCATTAAGGCTTTTAACGATGGGGATATTACGGAGGCGCAAAAACGGCATTACCGTCTCCTTCCGCTGGTCAAGGCGATGTTCGTCGAGACCAACCCCGCGCCGGTCAAAGAAGCTATGGAGATGCTGGATATCTGTTCAGGCGATGTGCGTCTGCCGATGTGCCGTATTACCGACGCCAGCCGCCGGCAATTGCGCCAGGCCCTGGTCGATTATGGATTGTTAAAGACGTAGAGAGGAGAGACTTATGAAGATTGCTGTGACCGGCTGTTACGGCCGCATGGGACAACGGATCACGGCTCTGGCGGTGGAAGACCCCCAGCTGGAGGTTGTGACATTATTAGAGAGGAAAGAACACCCGGACGCCGGAAAGCCGCTTCAGGGTTTGCCGGTGTGTTCGGAGCGTGAGGCCTTAGCGCAGAACGGTGCTGAGGTTTTGATTGATTTTACCGCGCCCGACGCTACGGTCGCCAATGCCCGGTACTGCGCCGGGAAAGGGATCGCCATGGTCATCGGCACGACGGGGTTTAACGAAAAGCATGTTAATGCGCTGCAAGAGTGCGCGCAAAGTATTCCGATGGTGATCGGATCCAACATGTCTGTCGGGGTCAATGTCCTGTTCAAATTGGCGGAAGTGCTGGCGCGCTCATTGCCGGAGATCTACCGCGCCGGGATCACTGAAGCGCATCATATTCACAAGAAGGATTCTCCCTCCGGAACGGCAAAGACGTTGGCGGCGGTTATTGAGCAGTTTTCCGATCCAAAGCGCACGGTTCCCTGGGATGAGATCGAGGCGATCCGCGAAGGCGAGATCATCGGCGATCATGATGTGGTTTTTGAGGGGCCAGATGATGCGATCACGATCCGTCATCATGCCAAGAACCGGGACATCTTTGCCAAGGGGTCGCTGGTCGCTGCGAAATTTCTGGCGGCTAAAGAGCCGCGTGTCTACACCATGCAGGAAGTTTTGAATCTTAAGTAAATCAGGAAGGAGTTGTAATGGATATCGCGTTTTCAGACCGTTTGGAATCAACCCCGCCGTATCTTTTTGTCGGCATCGACCGCGCCAAGCGTGAGGCGATCGCCCAGGGGCGGGACATTATCAATTTAGGGATCGGGGATCCTGATACCGGTACGCCCAAGCATATCATTGAGGCCTTGAAAGTGGCTGCCGAAGATCCGGCTAATCACCACTATGCGCTTGATGCCGGTCTGCCGGAATTTCGCCAGACCATAGCCGAGTGGTTTGCCAATCGCTTTAATGTCGACCTGGACCCGGCCAATGAGATCTATCCGGTGATCGGATCCAAGGAAGGCCTGGCCCATCTTCCGCTGGGGATCATTAATCCCGGCGATAAGGTTTTATTGACCGACCCGGCCTATCCGGCTTACCGGCCGTCTTTGATGTTCGCCGGTGCCAAGATCATGGATGTTCCCCTGAAAGAGTCCAAAGGGTTTCAGCCTGATTTAAAACGGGTGGCAGAATTGAAAGATATCAAAGCCATGTATGTGAATTATCCCAACAACCCGACAGCGGCTACGGCGACTCGCGAATGTTACGAGGAACTGGTGGCCATCGCCCGTGAAAAGGGGATCATTCTGATCTCGGACATGGCGTATTCAGAGATCTACTACGACGGGAAAAAACCGATCAGCATTTTAGAGATCGACGGGGCGAAGGATGTGGCCATTGAATTCCATTCTCTGTCCAAGACATATAATATGACCGGCTGGCGTATCGGCTGGGCCTGCGGGAATCCTAAGCTTGTCTCTGCTCTGGCGAAAGTCAAGTCGAACTATGATTCCGGGATTTTTCAGGCGATTCAGGTCGCGGCGATCGAGGCTCTTAAAACGCCGGAAGTCGAAGTCGACGATCTGCGGCGCATGTATGAAGAGCGCCGGGATTGCCTGATCAACGGTCTGCGCGCTTACGGCTGGAAGATTACGCCGCCGGATGCTGCGTTTTACGTCTGGGCGAAACTGCCCAAGACGTTCAACGGCGACTCGATGGCAGCCTCGAAGGCCTTTCTGGACGAGGCAGATGTCGTGGCTACGCCGGGAGTCGGTTTTGGGAAAGGCGGAGAAGGGTATATCCGCATGGCGCTGACGATGGATAAGGACCGTATCGCGGAAGCGGTGGCCCGTCTGGGCAAGGTCTTAGCTTAATATTGCAACGAGGGCGGTCATGGCAGTTGTCTTTCTTGGTCTGGGATCGAATATGGGAGACCGGAAGGCCAATATCCTGACCGCCCTTGATTTGTGTTTCGCGCAGGGGATGCGCATGATTAAGACCTCGCGGCTGATCGAGACAGATCCGGTCGGCGGACCCCTTCAGCGCAAGTTCCTTAATGCCGCTGCCTGCGTCGAGACAGACCTTCCGCCGCATGACCTGTTAGCTTTCTGCAAGCGTATTGAAAAGGACATGGGAAGAACCTCCGACGGTAAAAACACACCCCGCCCCATTGACATAGATATTCTTCTGTATAATAATGACCGTATCGTGACTCCGACGCTGACTATCCCTCATCCGCGTATGTGGGAGCGGGATTTTGTGATGCGTCCTTTGCGGGAAATCGTACCGGGCATTGACCGGAAGCAATATCTATGAACACTGTGACCACGATCAGAAATGTTCGCCGACGCGTGGCGGAGGCTCGCCGCAGCGGTAAGCGTATCGGTTTCGTCCCTACGATGGGGGCGTTGCATGAAGGGCATCTGGCCCTGATCCGCCGCTGTCGTAAGGAGAACGGGTTTGCTGCCGTCAGTATTTTTGTCAACCCGACCCAGTTCGCCCCGGGAGAAGACTTCCAGTCATATCCCCGTCAGAAAAGCCGCGACAGCCGTCTTCTCCGCGAAGCCGGAATCAATTGTTTGTTTTACCCCTCTGCCGCAGAAATGTATCCTGACGGGTTTTCCACCTCTATCGATGTGCGTGATGTGACCATGACGCTGTGCGGGGAGAGACGGCCCGGACATTTCCGCGGGGTGGCGACTGTTGTGGCCAAGCTGTTTCATATTGTTCAGCCGGACCGTGCGTATTTCGGACAGAAAGATTTTCAGCAGACCGTCGTCATCCGCAAAGTGGTCCGTGATCTGAACATGCCGGTAGATGTGCGTGTTGTCCCGACCGTCCGGGAACCGGACGGGCTGGCCATGAGCTCGCGCAACGCTTATCTTAACTCAGACTTTCGTCAAGACGCCGCAATGATTTTTCAGTCTCTGCAGGAAGCAAAACACAAGATTCTCGACGGGGAAAGGCGCTCGTCTGTTATCAGGGCGGCCATTCGAAGGAGGATCGGAAAAACCAGGGGACGGCTGGATTACGCGGCCTGTGTTGACGCGGACACATTGCGTCCGCTCACGGTTCTCCGCGGCCGATGTGTGATCGCCGTCGCTGTCGTTTTTGGAAGAGCCCGTTTAATTGATAATATTGTTTTGCAAATTTAAAAAAATGTGCCTATAATAATTTTATCGTTTTTCGTCGGCAATGGAGTTTCAGGATATGGATACGGCAGAACATAAGCGTTTGAAAATCGGAATCCTCGGATGCGGCGCCATCGGTTCCCGTATCGCTGAGGCCGTTGTTCATGAGCTGGGTGATGCTGCTGTCGTGTCCGGTCTTTATGATCAGGACGGGGAGCGTTCCCGGGCCCTTGCCGACAAGCTCCATTCTCCTCAAGCCGTAACATTAACCCTTTCAGAACTTATTCAGCGCAGTGATTGTATCGTCGAAGCCGTCAACACTGAACAGGCTCCGGACCTGATGCGGACTGTCATTGACGCCGGGAAACATCTTTTGGTGATGAGTGTCGGCCGTTTGCTCGGGGCGCGCGATCTGTTCGATTTGGCGGCACAGAACGGCAGCCGGCTTTTGATCCCTTCGGGGGCCATTGCGGGTATCGACGCGGTCCAGGCCGCGGCCCAGATCGGCATAAGAAAATTGACACTGACGACCCGCAAGCCTGTTTCGGGATTCAAGGGCGTGACATATATTGAAGAGAATATCGATCTGGAAAAGATCACTGGGGAAGTGGTGCTTTTCGAGGGCGGTGTGGAAAAGGCGGTTCAGGCCTTTCCGCGCAATATCAATGTCGCGGCCACTTTGGCCCTGGCGGCTACGCCTCGTACTCCTCTGCTCATCCGGATCATCACGGCCCCGGGGATCACGCAGAATTCTCATGAGATTGTAGCGGAAGGAGAATTCGGGCGGATCGAGACCCGGACGACAAATGTGGTCTGTCCGGATAATCCCAAAACCAGTTATCTGGCAGCTCTGTCCGGGATTCAGGCATTGCGGAATTTTTGTTCCGGGATCCGTATCGGGACATAATCCTGTGTTATTAATAACACCATGAAAGGGGGAGCAGTATGGCAAAGAAGGTAGCGAAAGTCGGCATCAAAAAGGAGAAGGGCTATCTGTATTTCATTGACAAGAACGGGGATGTCTCCTGTGCTGTCATGGCCCGTGGTGCCAAAAAAGGCGGCAAGCCGAAAAAGGTTGCTAAGGTCGGAGTGAAAAAAGAACCGGGCTATCTGTATTTCATCGATAAGGACGGGGATGTTTCCTGTTCAAAGATGGTCCGTGGCGGAACCAAAAAGAAGAAAAAGAAAACTGCTAAGAAAAAGACCACGAAAAAGGCTGCTAAGAAAAAAACAGCCAAAAAAAAGGTCACCAAAAAAGCCGCCAAGAAAAAGACCACGAAAAAGGCCGCTAAAAAGAAAACGGCCAAGAAAAAGACTGTGAAGAAGGCGGCTAAGAAAAAAACGGCGAAGAAAAAAGTCGCCAAAAAAGCCGCCAAGAAAAAGGTTGCTAAGAAAAAGCCGGCTAAAAAGAAAACCGCTAAAAAGAAAACGACCAAAAAAGCGGTTAAGAAGAAGACCAAAAAGAGAAAATAAGCTGGTTTTGTGATAAAATAGCCCCGCGCTGGATACGCGCGGGGCTTTTTTATGGCTTCATGAAAGGTTTTATCCTTCAGCTCGACTCATACGGGAACCCTTTTCAGCAGGAATCAGTTTGATATGCCGCATGATGTGATCACAATTCAAAATGCCCGCGAGCATAATCTTAAGGGCTTTGATCTGACCATCCCCCGGGACCGTTTCGTTGTGGTGACCGGATTGAGCGGGTCGGGTAAGTCATCGCTGGCCTTCGACACGATCTATGCCGAAGGGCAGCGGCGTTACGTCGAAAGCCTGTCGGCGTATGCCCGGCAGTTTCTGGACCAGATGCAGAAGCCCAATGTGGAGTCCCTGGACGGATTGTCTCCCACTATTGCCATTGAGCAGAAGACCACCAGCCGCAATCCCCGTTCGACCGTAGCGACCCAGACTGAGATCTATGATTATCTGCGTCTGTTATTTGCCCGGGTCGGGACGCCTCATTGTCCCCGTTGCGGAAAACCGATTCGCAGGCAGTCTGCACAAGAAGTCGTGGATCAGATCCTGGACGCTCCGGACGGCACGCGTCTGACCATAATGGCCCCGCTGGTCCGCGGCCGCAAAGGCGAATACCGCAACATCCCCAAGCAGGTGGAAAAGGCCGGGTTTGTCCGTCTGCGTGCTGACGGGAAAATTTACACCACAGACCAAAAGATCAAACTTGACCGTTATAAAGTCCATAATATTGAGGTGGTTGTCGACCGTATTATTATTAAGGAAGGCGTGCGCAAGAGGCTTACCGAATCAGTCGAGACGGCCTTTCAGGTCGGCAGCGGTGTGCTCATCGTCGCCATGGGGGAAGATGAACGGATGTTCAGCGAACATTATGCCTGTGTCGATTGCGGCATTAATATTATGGAGATCGAACCCCGCAATTTTTCCTTCAATTCCCCCTATGGGGCCTGCCCGTCCTGTAATGGTTTGGGTACTCGGATGGAGATCGATCCCGACCGGCTGATCCCGGACCCGGACAAGGCCTGGGTCTACGCGGTCGCGCCCTGGAGGCGGGGACGCCACAATTATATGATGTATTACCGCGCTGTTTTACGCGAGATGGGAGAGCTTTATGATGTCGCCCCGGATACGCCGTTTCATAAGCTCCCCAAAAAATTTAAGAAGATCATCCTCCACGGATCTGAAGACGAGGTGTGGGGGAAGACCTTTACCGGGGTGCTGGCGTATATGCAGCGGCTTTTTAATGAAACCGACAGTGACTGGCTGAAAGATGAGATCTCCCGTTACATGTCTGTTTTGCCCTGCCCGGCATGTCAAGGTCATCGCCTGAAGCCGGAATCCCTGGCCGTTAAGATCAATGGACGGAATATCGCAGAGGTCACCGCCTTGTCGGTCAAGGACGCCGAAGTGTTTTTTCAATCGTTAAGGCTGGATACCGAACAGCAGAGTATTGCCGAACAGATCCTGAAAGAGATCCACCGGCGGCTGACCTTCTGTATTGATGTCGGTCTGGAATATCTTAGCCTGGATCGTAAAAGCGCGACTTTGTCCGGCGGTGAGGCCGAACGTATCCGCCTTGCGACACAAGTCGGGTCGGGGCTGGTCGGGGTGATCTATGTCCTGGATGAGCCCAGCATCGGTCTGCATCAGAAGGACAATGACCGCCTGCTGAACACTCTGCATTCTTTGCGGGATCTGGGCAACACCCTGATCGTGGTGGAGCATGATGAGAGCGCGATCCGCCACGCTGATCATGTGATCGATTTGGGACCGGGTGCCGGCTTGAACGGAGGGGAAGTGATCTTTTCCGGTCCCGTTGACAAGCTGCTGAAATGTCCCCGCTCGCTAACCGCGAAATATCTGCGCGGGGAATTGGTCATCCCCATGCCGGAACAGCGGCGTCCGATCACCCGCGCGAAAAAGCTCAAGATATTCGGAGCCCGGGAAAATAATCTTAAGAATATTGATGTCGCGATTCCCTTGGGCACGTTTGTCTGTGTGACCGGTGTATCGGGTTCCGGGAAATCTTCTTTGGTGGAAGGTGTCCTGTACCCGGCCCTGGCGAAAAAGATCTATCATGCCAAAAACCCTGTCGGCAGACACCGCCGGATCAGCGGAGCTCAGCATATCGATAAGGTCATTGAAGTTGATCAGTCCCCTATCGGACGGACGCCGCGGTCCAATCCGGCGACGTACACAGGGATTTTTGATCATATCCGCAGGCTGTTCAGTCAGCTGCCGGAATCCCGTATGCGAGGATATAAGCCGGGCCGGTTCAGTTTCAATGTGAAGGGCGGGCGCTGTGAGGCCTGTAAAGGCGACGGGATCAAAAAAATTGAGATGCATTTTCTGCCGGATGTCTATGTGGAATGTGAGGTCTGTCACGGGCAGAGGTTCAATGCCCAGACCCTGGAAGTCCGTTATAAGGAGCATACCATTTCTGATGTGCTGAATCTTTCGGTCGATGAAGCCCTCGCCTTATTTGAGCATATTCCGGCGGTGCAGAGGATACTGGGGACTGTTGCTGATGTGGGCTTAGGATATATCAAGCTGGGACAGCCGGCCAACACCCTCTCTGGAGGTGAGGCTCAGCGTGTCAAGCTGGCCAGCGAGCTCTGTAAAAAAGCGACCGGGCAGACATTTTATATTCTTGACGAGCCGACGACCGGCCTGCACTTTGCCGATGTGGAAAAGCTGCTGAGTGTGCTGCAAAGGCTGGTCGACAGGGGCAATACAGTACTGGTCATTGAACATAATCTCGAGGTAATCAAAAACGCGGATTACGTGCTTGACCTGGGTCCGGAAGGCGGGGACCGCGGCGGGGAGGTTGTATTCTGCGGCACACCGGAAGATATTGTTCGCGACAAGACATCCTATACCGGGCAATATCTGCGCAATATCCTTCCCGCCTGACCGCGGCCGCATAAATTGGGCTATGATATCTTTTTTTCCGCGGATAGACTTTTATTCAACAGTTGTTATAATACCTACCGTAAAAGATCCCTTTTTCCTTAACCATAATCCTGCAGGTTTTATGAAGAGATCCATCCTTTGGTTTTTAGTTCTGGTCTTTCTGCTCGGGGCGCTCCCTTTACAAGGGAACTGTGCCGACCGGAAAAGTGAACTTTTTTTTGTCGCCCAAAAGGCTTTTGATGACGGGTTTTACGATGTGGCGATACGATATCTGAACCAATACGCCGAGCAGTTTCCCGCCAGTGAGAAATACGCTCAGGCCCGTCTTTTACTCGGTCAGTGTTATTTTTTCAAAAACCAATATTTGAAAGCCTTTGAGCTGTTCCAGCAGGTTCTCGAAAGCGGGCGTATTCAGGATGCGGCGCTGTTCTGGATGGGAGAGACCTATTTTAAAGGCGCGGATTTTGTTCAGGCCGCGGAATATTATCAGCGTATCATGACAGAATATCCGGAATCGACCTATGTTCCCCAGGCAGCCTACTCATTGGGATGGACATCTCTGGAGCAGGGTCAGCAGGAGGAGGCTGCGGAATATTTTCTGCTGGTTACCCGCCGCTATCCTGAACATACCCTGGCTGAAGAGGCCTTGTTCAAGGCCGGAGAAAGTTATTTTGAGACCGCACAGTATGACCGCGCAGCGGCGGTCTTTCAGCGCTACATTGAAAGGTATTTTGCTGACCTGCCGCGGCCCAGGGCGTTGATCTTTCTGGCGGAAAGCTATTATTATCAGAACCAATATATCGAAGCGGTGACTTATTATGCTAAAGCTGCTGAAGCCGCGGATGGGGCTGAGATGCGCATGAACGCCGCGGTGGGTATGGCCTGGAGCTACTATCACCTGCAGAAATATGATCTGGCTTTGAACCATTTTGAGCGCTCTCTCCGTATCGGGGAAGAACATGATCTTCGCCCGGAAGACGCGTATCTGGGTATGGCCAATACGCTCTACGCTCAGCAGAAATATGATGAGGCGTTGCGGTCATATCAAGAGTTCATGGATCTTTCCCCTGAGCAGAGTTCCCGGAAGGATGAGGCCCGTCTTGGTATGGCTCACACGTATTATGCTCTGGAGAAATTCAGTGAAGCCGCTGAGGGCTATCAAAAGATCGTTTCAGACGGAACACCGCAGGACGGAGAGACGCCTCCGGAGATTTGGTTCAAGGCCAGCTACGGTCTGGCCTGGACGTATATCCGTCAGGGCAGGACCGAACAGGCAGTCACAGTGTTTGAGGAGGTCGAGCGGCTGGCGGGTACGGCTTTGGAGAGCGCCAACGCCCTGATGCAGATGGGCGATGCCTATCAGGAAGCGGGGAGCCTGGCCGGTGCCCTCGCTGCCTACGACAAGATCTTGACAGAATATCCTGAAAGTCCTTTCGCGGACTACGCGCAATTCCAGCAGGGTGTCGTGCTTCTAAAAAAGGGCGATCAGGAGGCGGCGAGGTTTTCTTTGCATGCACTGAAAAACAATTTTCCGCAAAGCCGTTATATTCCGGAAGCGGATTATTATATTGGCCTGGCGCACTTTCATTCGCGCAATTGGGGAAATGTCGTTAAGTATATTGACCAATTTTTGAAAACCGCGGCAAATGCTTCCGGGCTGGAAGGGCAGGCCCGCTATATTCTGGGTGTATCCCTTATGAGGCTGGAACGCTATGACCGCGCGTTAAAACTTTTCCGTTCATTGGCGTCAGAGCCGTCAGATCAGGCCTGGGTGACGCAGACAGCCGAACTTAATATTGCCAAATGTCTCTATCGTATGGGCCGTGTTAAGGAGGCTTTGCGCAGGTTTGAACGGATCATGACGGATTTTCAGGGGACAGACGTGCATCAGACCGCGCTGATCTGGCTGGGGGATTATTTTTTTGAAGATAATCAGTATGAGAAGGCGGCTGAATATTATACGCGGTTTCTTGACATCTTTCCGGGCAGTGACCGGAGTGACCTTGTCCTTTATGACCTGGGGCGCGTCTATCAGCGTCAGGGAGACCTGCAAAGCGCCCTGCGTTCATTTAACGCTGTTTCTGAAGAGAATAAGGATATCTCCGCCCGGGCGAAGTTGGCGGTCGCGGAGATCTTTTCTCAGCAGGTCGATACGGAGACGGCCCTGAAGACCTACCGCAGGATCGCCGAGGATATTCCTGATTATAAGAGGGATGCCCTGCTGAAGATCGCGGAGATCGCGAGGGACGAACGGGATTATCAGGCATCTCTGCAGGCCTATCAGTCGGCTCTCGACGCTGACAAAAGATCCAGTCATATTCCTGATGAGCAGCTGCTGTTTCTTATTGCTGAAAATTATGAGAGCATGCGTCAGTGGTCTTCGGCGATCGACCATTATATGAAGGCCGGTTATCTTGCCCGGGCACGTGCTCCCTGGAAAGTGCGCGCATATCTGCGCGCGGCCCGTATCTTTCAGGATCAGGATCAATGGTCCGAGGCAATGGCCTTGTATGATAAGGTCGCGGCTATGGAGGTTGATGAATCCAAGTATGCTGTTGAACAGCTGGAGGAGATCCGCCGGCAGTATCCGGATGTTAAGCCGGCGGAGTGAAGGGGAGAAGATGTTGGATATGTGTTTTTTGGAAGAGGTGCTGACGATATGATCCCGTATGATTATCAGCACACGCTGAAACAGGACACGAGATATGAGATATAAGATATCACTCAGAAGGTGCGGGTGATTTTCCGTTCATTATCAGGAAGGAGAACAGTATGGGAGTATGGGAATTTAATCTGAAGGATGTTATCATTTCCGGCGGGCCGATCATGATCCCGATCATTTTGTGTTCGATCATTGCTATGGCGATCATTTTGGGGAAAATGATCTATTTTTCCCAGATCACGACAGACACGCACGCTTTAAAGAAAAGGGTCTTTGATCTGCTGCGGAAAAACCGGGTCAAGGAGGCCCTCACGGTATGTGATGAAAATCCTTCCCCGGTGGCGAAAGTTCTGAAAGGGGGGTTGCTGAAATTCGGTTGTTCCCGGGAAGAGGTCAAAGAATCCATTGAGGATGTCAGTTTAATGGAAGTCCCGGTGCTGGAGCGCAGATTTACCGCTCTGGCGACCATCGCCCATATCGCGCCTCTTCTGGGACTGCTGGGGACGGTCGCTGGTATGACGGTCAGTTTTCACACCATACAGGTCAAGGCCGCGGGTCTCAACCCGGTCACGCCGGGGGATCTGGCCGGCGGGATCGGTGAAGCCTTGTTGACAACAGTGGCCGGACTGGTTGTGGCGATCCCGACATTCGTGGCCTATAACTATCTGGTCAGCCGGGTGAACGGGTTTGTGCGGGAAATGGAACTTGCGGCAACCGAACTGGTGAATTTTATGGCGCATATTACTGAAGAAAACGTCTAAGGGAGGCCGTATGCGTTTTAAACGTCAGATCAAAATTGAACATGGATTGGTCCAGATCGACATGGCTCCGCTGATTGATGTTATTTTTCAGCTTTTGATCTTTTTTATGCTGTCGTCGTCATTCACCTTTCAGTCTGGTATTCATGTGAAACTGCCCCGGGCCGTAACCAGCGACGCGCTGAAAGAGCAGAACCTTTCGATCATGATCACGGGGGAGGATGTGGTTTATCTCAACGGCAGGGTGGTTACGATGAAAGAGCTTAAGCAGGGCCTGACCGAAATGGAGGGCAAGAAGGATGTGCCGGTACTGATCCGTGCTGACCGCCGTGCTTCGATGGGACGCATCGTTGATGTTTGGGACCTGTGCCGTGAACTGAAGGTGGAACGTATTAATATCGCCACGGACCGCGAGCCATGACGCGGCAGTTTTCTAGGAAAACAAACCGGAGAATAACATACTGGAGGATCGAATGGCTGGCTGTTCTGCTGGCGACGGGAATCCATGCCGCGGTTTTTGCCGGGCTGATCCTCCGTTTCCCTGTCCGGCCGGGGTCCCATAAACCTGTTCTGGTTTTTTTGGGAAGTTTGTCCGGCCTGATATCGGACCCGTCTGAAATTTCAGGAGCGCACGGTCCGGAACGGCAGAGGGCAGAGGATGCTCCCGGGCTCTTATTTTCTGGAAAGACCGGTAGGCCGCGCTCCGCAGCTTTGACGCAGGCCGGGATGAAAAAGGCGGTGCCGGTTTCTCGTGACGGCTCAATGTCCCGGATACATTTGAAAACAACATTTTTCCGGGACGGAGAAGGTCCGGACCAGGGGCCGGCAGAGATTTTACTGCCGGAGCGTATGCCTTACCGCCCTTTACGGTTTGAATCCAGACTATGATCATACTCGACTTTGACCAGGCGATCGCTTTTTTTATGACGGTCATATTTCTGATTGTATTCGGCCATTGGTTGCTTTATACTTTTTTTAGGGGGCGTTGGCATCCGGCAGAGAGGATGTCGGCCGAACAGTGCCCGTATTGTTCTTATGTTTTTTCAGCGGTTCAACAAAGAACGATTCTGAAATGTCCCCGTTGCCAAAGTCTGATAGATCTTCCGTCCGAGGAGCAAAGGGATGTGTAGAATGAGCCGTTTCAATGAAGAAGGATTTTTGTTGTTAACAGTGATCGTCATGATCATTGTCCTGTCTGTTCTGGTGGTCGGGATCATGAGCCTGAATGTCGGCCAGGTCCGCACCGGTCAGTCTGTCGTCGACAGCATCAAGGCGGAAGAGTTTGCCAAAGGTGTGATGTATAAGTACGCTCAGGCCCAATATCTGGGTGTTTCCTATGATACGGATTCGGTGGAATTAGATGGACGCACATTCGGCGTGGACATTTCTGATCTTGGAACAACCGGCTCACCCAACCTGACCAACAGGATTCAAATTAATGCAGAATGGGATTAAAATCTCATCATCTTCATTGACAAAGCCGCCCGCCTAGTGTTTAATGAAACTAGTTCTACTATTATTAATATAAGTAAGAAATTATCCCCTCACAATGGCAGATAAGCGTCATATAGGTGTCGTCTGGGGAGACGGAAAACTGGCCTTGTCGGTGTCGGCCAAGTCTCATGCTGTTCAGACGTATGCCCTTTCATTCGAAGACCTTTCTCTTCAGGCTGAGCCGGGAGAAGATATCGATACGGGTATTTTATATACGGCGGCCTTGAAAGAAGCGATGTCGCAAGCAGGTGTTGCTGAAGGAGAAGGTGTTCATTTAGCGATTCCCTCTTCGGATCTGATCTTCCGTGCCTTTGATATTCCTTACATGAGCCGTGAAGAGGTGCGCAATGTCGTAGACTTTGAAGCGACCAAATACATCCCGATCGATCTAAGCGAGTTGGCGTACACCTACCACACGATTCCGTTCGCTGAGGGCGGGCAGAAAAAACTGCGCATCCTGTTTCTTGCCGTGCGCCGCGCCGCGTTGGGGGATTATCTTTCTATCCTGCATAATGCCGGCCTGTCCTGTACGCACATTGAGCCCGAGGTTGTATCTCTCGGCCGTGCGCTATTACAGAAACAACTGCTTGTCAAAAAGGCCTCTACTGCAGTCGTCATACTTAAGGAAAAAGGCAGTCAGATTGTCATTTATGACAAAGATGTCCTGGTTTTTAACCGCAATCTGGATGGTCTTGATCCAGCCGTCCCAGCGAATGAACTGAAATCGGACTTGCAGAATGATGTGAATGTTTCGCTGAATTTTTATAAGCGTCAGAATCCGGGTGCGGATATTTCCAGGGTTATCATTCTGGCTGAAGAGGATCTGCCGGGAATGACAGATTTTCCGGAATTGAATACCGAGACTTTATTGGTGAAGACGACGGAAGTTGTTGGGCGGGATGCCGCGTCTTTAGCGATAGAAAGTCTGGCGGCCGCCGGGGCGGCGTTTTTTACCGGACGATTTGATACAAAAAATTTTGCATTATCTGATGAGGAGATCCAGCTGCAGCGTTCGGGCTATGATCCGGCTCAGCGTATGAAGTCGATGGCCCTTACGGGCGTATTCCTTTTAGGCGCTGTTTTATGTATTGCCGGGACGTTCTTTTTCCTTGGTCAGCAGAAAACCCGTCTTATCGAACAGCGCAGCCGTCTGGAGCAGAAGCTCGGAAAATATTCCAATCTGAAAGCGGAGGATATCCGCAAAATGTACGAAAATTTTTCCACAAAGCTGGAAACATACCGCGGTATCCGTCGGGGCAGTGACATGTCGGTACTGCTGTGGAAAGTCCCGCAATTGCTTCCGGAATACGCCTGGCTGAAGGATTTTTCTATTGATTACGGAAGTTACAATAAGAAAACAGGGCGGCATGCCCTGACGATGGATCTTACGGGATTTGTGTATGCTGACAATGAAAATCTGCAGTTTCTGCTGGCAAAAGATCTTGAAGAGATCTTTCAGAATGATGCTCAGCTGAAAGATCTCTTTTCCAATATCGAACGGAAAAATACGAACCAGTCCCAGTCAGGGCAATATACAGTGACCAGTTTTACGGTAACCTGCAGGTAAGTATGAATTTAAAAGAACTCAGTCAGCTGGATGTCAAGGATCTGAAAAATATTGATTACCGTGCGGTTTTAGGCGGCATACGGAAGAATCCGTTTCCTGCCGTTAATACCGTTATTGTGCTGGCGGCGATCGCGGTGTGTTTCGTGATCGTTATCTCCCAGGGCGAGCAGCGGAAAGCTTTAAAAGCTGAGCTCCGAACGGTTGAAAAAAAACTGGATGAATACCAGACGTATCAGGAACTGAAAGCTGAATATGAACGTCATGTCGCGCAGTTTCCTCCTGAAATGGGTGAAACGGAATTGATCAAAATGGTTACCCGTATGGCCGGGACCTACGGCATATCGATCGAATCTTTTCCGCCAATGAAGGAACTCCGCACAGAACTTTATAATGAGTTCAGTTTTACGCTGACGATCATTGCCCCGGGTTATGAACAATTATGGCGTTTTATGCTGGAACTGGAGACGGCTGACGGCGCTTTGCGTATTGATGAATGGTCTACGTCGGCGGGTCAGCCGCGGTCGCGCAGAAGAGGGCGGCGACAGCCATTTTCGGAAGAGGATAATGAAGACATGCAATTTCAATCCAGAATGAAAATGACCTATGTTAATTTTGTGCCGCAAAGCTGAACAGGTATGTGTTCTATTGCTGATCATGCTGGCCTGCGCTTTTTCTCCCGCCCAGGCCGGACCGTCAGACCTATTGACGGAGAGCCCTTTTGCTCAGATGCTGGACCGGGGGAAAGGTGCGGATCAGGCGGATAAAAAACAGCAGGAAAAACCGAACTGGTTTTCTGCCCGGCGGGTCAAGGCCGATCTAACGGAATACGCCCGGACTCTGGAAAATCCGTTTATTGCAAAATTTCCGCGCGAGCCCCAGCCGGAACCGGTTGCTGAAGAGCCGTTTGAGCCGGAACCAGCCTTTACGGCGGACATTGTGCAAGATCCCGAACCGGAGGTGCCGGCCCCGAATTTTCAGATCCAGGGTCTGGTTTGGGATACGGACCGGCCGCAGGCCATTATCAATGGCGATGTTTATTCGTCAGGGGAAATCCTGAGTGGATGGGAGATCACTGATATTCAAAAGCAGGGAATCACTGTGCGCAATGCGGCGGACAGCAATATTGTCTATACACTGGAACCATAGGAGATGTTTATGCGTATACCGCGGATCTTCGCACTTTTTTTTCTTCTCTTCTGCGTCGGAAGAGGCACAGCGGCTTTTGCCATTGATATTGATACGTCCAGCCCTTTTGTTGACCCGCAGTATTCCAAAAGGATCTCAATGGATTTTGAAAAGGCGGACCTGGTCGATGTTCTGAAGATCTTTTCCCAGCAGAGCGGTCTGAATCTGGTGGCTTCTTCCGCGCTGCAAAATCAGAAGGTCACGGTTTATCTGGACCAGGTGCCGGTCGAACTGGCCCTGGAACAGATCCTGCGGGCGAATGACCTGACCTATGAACTGAAATCTGAGAGCGATATTATCATCGTTAAACCGCTCAAGTCCCCTGAGGTGGAGGTCATCACCCGGGTTTATCAGCTGAAGCATGCCTCTGTCAGTTCGGCCAAGATGAGGTCGCTGCTCAGCATTTCGACGGAGGAAGGCGGCAGCGGAAGTGAAGATACTGAAGGGGTCGTCGAGGTGCTGGAGAAGATTCTCACCAGCGACGGGATCATCAGTGAAGACCCCCGCACCAATAGTATTATTGTGACCGATATTGCCACCAATTTTCCCCAGATCGAACAGACCATCGCGCGGCTGGATGTCGTGATCCCGCAGATCCTGATCGAGGTCGAAATGCTGGAGGTCGATAAAAGCCTGACCGATTCTCTTGGTGTGCAATGGGGAGACACGCCGCTGGTCGTGACGGGGGGCGTTAAATCAACAGCCTTTCCTTGGGACGGAAGCATTCCGTTTTTTGATGAAGATTCTGTGGATTTCGGCAGCGGACGTTTAACGACGGGAACGGTAAGCGCGACAGGGTTAAAGGCCACAATGCAGTTTCTGCGGACCGATACTGACACCAAAAATCTGGCCCGGCCGCGGATCCTGACCTTGAATAATGAAACGGCCCAGATCAAGATCTCCACGGATGAGGCGATCGGGACTAAGACCATTACCTCCGGCACCGAAGGTATTACCGAACAATCGGTCGAGGCCGAGCGGGTGGAGACCGGCGTGATCCTGACCGTAACGCCGCAGGCGAATCTTGATACCCAAGAGATCACCATGGCGATCGTCCCCAAGATCATTATTGCTGCTTCCGGGGAAACCTTTGCCGGGGTTACCTTCCGCAATCCGGAAGAGCGGGGCGCGCAGTCTCTGCTGAGAGTTATGAGCGGAGATACCATCGTGATCGGCGGGCTGATGCGCGAAGATATTACCGACACCCTGACCAAAGTCCCGATATTCGGAGATCTGCCCATTCTGGGCAGCGCCTTCCGGCATCGGAGCAAATCTATTACGGAAAGAGAACTGATCATTTTTATTACCCCGCATATTCTGGAAGACCGCGTGCCGGTCGAAGCAAAAGGGCAGAGGCCCCGCATTGTGCGGGAGCAGGAAGCCCCTTCAGCGAAATCAAAAGGCGGCCGGGACGCGGAGCAATGATATCCATTGGAAACATGGTGAGTTATGGCGCATAAAAAACTTGGTGAAATCCTGATCGCGGAAGGCCTGTTGACCGAGGATCAGCTCAACCAGGCTATTGCCCGTCAGAAAAAAGAGCGCGGCCGTCTGGGTGAGATCCTGGTAAAAATGGGGATCCTGACCGAAGAGGATATTGCCGCCGCCCTGGGCAAACAGCTGAATATCCCTTACGCGACGCGTGACAATGACCTGCTCAAAGTCCGTATGGATCAGGGTCTGCATAAGTTGGTCTCTCATGATTTCGCTAAGACTAATCTGGCCCTGCCGGTCTCGAAAAAGGGCAATGTTCTGACCTGTGCGGTCACAGATCCCCTTGATCTGCTGATGATCGATAATCTGAAAATGGTCACGGGCTGTGAGATCAACACTATGATCGCGACACGTAAAGAATTGACCGCCGCAGTGCAGAATTTTTATACTGTGGCCCGCTCCCAGGCGGCGCAGCCTGTTACGGAAAAGAGCGAAGAAGAAAAAAGCGCTGAGATCTCTGCCAAGAAAGACGAACGCGCGAAAAATATCCTGGGCAGTAAAGGCAATGAGATCGATAAGCTGATCGAGCAGGCCGAAGAGGCCCCGGTGATCAAATTAGTTGACCTGATCATCCGGCAGGCTATTGAGCAGAGGGTCAGCGATATTCATATCGAACCGTTCAAGGAACGCATGAATCTGCGCTACCGTATTGACGGCGCTCTGTATCAGATCCCGCCTCCGTCGAAGGGCCTGCATCTGGCCATTGTCTCCCGCCTTAAGATCCTGGCGCGCCTGGACATCGCGGAGAAGCGTCTTCCCCAGGACGGGGCCATCGGTTTTCAGTTCGATGACCGTCAGGTCGACATCCGTGTTTCGACACTGCCTACGGTCTGGGGGGAGAAGGTGGTCATGCGTATTCTGGATAAGGATGCTGTCCCCCTGCAGTTGTCCCAGCTGGGGTTCAGCGAAAATCAGCTTCAGAATATCGTGACCTGTCTGCAGAAACCTTACGGGCTGTTTTTTGTGACCGGACCGACCGGCAGCGGGAAATCAACGACGCTCTATTCGGCCCTGAACGAGACGATCGATCCCAAGAAGAATGTGATGACTGCTGAAGACCCGGTAGAGTTCAAGCTGGAGGGGATCAATCAGGTTCACGTCCGTCCGGATATCGGTCTGACATTTGCTTCGGCTCTGCGCTCTTTTCTTCGTCAGGACCCGGACATTATTATGGTCGGTGAGGTCCGCGACCTGGAGACCGCCCAGATCTGTGTCCGCGCGGCCCTGACCGGACACTTTGTTTTGAGCACCCTGCACACCAATGATGCGGCCGCTGCGGTGACCCGCCTGATCGATATCGGGGTGGAATCTTATCTGATCACGCCTTCACTGGTCTGCGTGGTTGCCCAGCGTTTGGCGCGGCGTCTTTGTTCAAAATGCAAGGAGGCGGTGGAACCCAACCCTGATCTCTACGGCGGGATCAAATTTAAAAGCGACCTCATCTATAAACCGGTCGGCTGTGAAGAGTGCAACCATACCGGCTATCACGGCCGCATTGTGGTGACCGAAACCCTGGTGGTCAACGACGATATCCGTGAAATGGTTTCCCGTAACGCGGGCTATAATGAGATCATGGACGTTGCCCGCAAGAACGGTATGGATACCCTTTTTGAGGACGGGATTAAAAAGGTTGAGGCCGGGATCACCAGTTTCGACGAGATCGTCAGTATAACCTCATCATGATCGTGTAACCGATCTTATGCCAAAATTCAAATATAAAGTCAAGAATTCCAACGGTGAGACCCTTGAGCAGGAGGCGGAAGATTTTTCTAAAGAGTCTCTCGTCGAGAAACTGCAGAAGCAGGGTTACTTTGTTCTAAAGGTGGCCCCTGTTGAGGCACCGAAGAAAAAACCTCAATCATCGTCGGCGGCGCAGGCGCCCGGCGACAAGAAATTTCATCATAAAAAGGTGAAATTATCCGACCAGATCACCTTTGCGCGTCAGCTGGTAACGATGCTCGAGTCCGGGGTGACGCTTCTGCGCGCCCTGGAGATCATTCTGGACCAGGTGGAGAGCCGCAAATTTTACGGTATCCTGCGTCAGGTCACCGATGAGGTCGAGCAGGGGGAGTCGCTTTCTGTGGCGCTGTCCAAACACCCCAAATATTTTGATCAATTCTGGGTCAGTCTGGTGGAGGTGGGTGAGGCAGCCGGGACTATGCCTAAGGTGCTCAACCGCCTGGCGTTTTATCTGGAACAGCAGGCCAAATTCCGTTCGACGATCGTCTCGGCGGTGATGTATCCGGTGGTGCTCTTTTTTATCTGTATGGGAGCGGTGGCGTTTTTCGCGTTGTTTGTCGGGCCCCGGTTTGAAAATATTTTCAACAGTATGGGTGTCGAGCTGCCCCTGATCACCAAGGTGCTGATGGGGTCGTTTAAATTTATTAAAATGAATTTTTTCAAGATCGTCGGCACGATCGTCCTGGGGGTCTTTCTGCTCAGGAAATATTTTAAGACCACGGTCGGGCGCCGGCATAAGGAAAACCTGCTCTTCAGTCTGCCGACGATCGGCAATGTCTACCGCCTGATCGTCGTTGAGCGCTTTACCTCGCAGATGGCGATCCTGGTGGACAGCGGTGTGCCCATTCTGCACGCGCTGGATATTACCCGCCGCCTGGTGGATAATTCGACTTGCGCCCGGCATATCAATGAGATCAAGGAAAGTGTTCGTCAGGGGGAGCTTTTGGCTGCGCCCATGCAGAAGACCGGTTTTTTCCCGGGGATGGCGATCCAGATGATCACGGTCGGTGAGGAGACCGGTGAGCTGAGTAAAATGCTTAAGCATGTGGCGGATTTTTATCAGGAAACTGTGGAAACATTCATGAAACGCATGGGGACCTTGATCGAGCCGTTCATGCTGGTCTTTATGGGCGCGGTGATCGGGGTGATCGTTCTGGCGATGTTTCTGCCGATGTTCAATATCGCCCAGCTGGGCGGGGGG
>CAZQQI010000018.1:24294-36716 GCA_964595465.1 uncultured Planctomycetales bacterium
AACCCAATTAACCCAAAAACCCCTTGCGTGCAGGACGGGATTGATTAAAAATAGTATTAATATTATTGGTTAACAGGCATTGACATCGCAAGCGGAATATGGCATGCTTAACTTAGAACAGACAATTTGCTGTATTGATCAGGGTAAACTATCCGAGAGGGTAGGGCACAAAGCTACAGGGTCCGCTGACGGCATTGACCGCGGCGCGACAGCCAGCTGCCGATACGAATATTTTCGGACCGCTCTATTAAGGATAGAGCGGTTTTTTTCTTGATAACCCGTGAACCTGTGGAAGGAGTGATGCCGGACCAAGAACGATAGATCTTAAGCTGTTTTTGTTAAATCGAAAATTGTGTGTGAAATCATAAAGGAGAGACATTATGAACATGAAACGCAACAGCGGCTTTACGCTGCTTGAAATCATTATTGTTATCATCATTATCGGTGTGCTGGCCTCTCTGGCCCTGCCGAGATTGTTCAGCACGGTGGAATATTCCCGCAGTGCCGAGGCCTTGTCAGCCATTGCCACGATCCGCTCTTCTCTGGAACGCTGCTATCTGCAGGCTAATGGGGATTATACGGAATGTGATGAGTCAACTGGAAACTTAGATCGTGTTCTGGATATTGATGACCCGGCGGATTCACCGAACGCGCACTTTGATTATTATGTCTATTCGACGGAGCCAGATAATTATAAAATTGTTGCTGTCCGGAATACTTTGGATTATACGGGTAACGACAATGCCGATAATATTGTTGCCGTGCTCATGGACGGCGATGATCTGGAGAAATGTGGTGTTGAAGCTTATGCCGCTATTGGAGGGGATGCGGCTAATTGTGTAAATAGTAATGCAGGGTTATAATGAGTTAAGGGAAATGAAAAAGCGCCGGGCGGGCAGTCTTGCCCGGCCGGCGTTTTTTAATGGAGGTGCAACGGGGAATGTAGGACGGGGAACGTACAACGGGGAACGTGCAACGGGGAAAGGGGAACGGGAAACGTAGGACGGGAAACGTATAACGGGGAACGGGGAACGCACAACGGGAAGTGGGAAGCGTTGGACGTGCGTGATACGTTAAATATGAATTGTTAAAGATTTTGCATTTTTTTCACGTATCCCGTATCCCGTTTCACGTATCTCGTATCCCGTCAACCCAACAAACCCAATGAACTCAATGAACCCAATAAACCCAATGAACCCAAACAACCCAAACAACTCAACAAACTCAAACAACTCGCGCTCCTCCGGTTTCACCCTGGTCGACGTCATGGTCCCGGTGATCATCGTCGGTGTCCTGACGGCCCTGGCTGTGCCGCGTTTCAATAAAATGATGATGCGTCAGCGGGTGAAGGAGGCGGAACGGGTGCTGCAGATGATCTATTCGTCGTATAGCCGTTACGCGATCGAACATGATATGACACGGGATGATGCCCCCTTTAATCTATCTCGGGATGCGCTGGATACTGAGATTTCTCATAGCACTGATTTTACGGTATATCCGTTCGTCCGTAATCCTGAAAAATATTCTAACCCAAACCCTTATTTGACATATGCTTGGTATGTTTTACCAGAGGCTAATCTTCTTTTGCTAATCCATGAAAGTGGAGAGGTGAGTTGTTACGAATTTTCTGGAAAGATATGTTATAAACTACCGTACCGTGAGTTTATGACGGTGCTCAATGAATAGAAAATACATAAAAATTTTTCTGGGGGCTGGATTCACGCTGACCGAGATCCTCCTGGTCGTGGTGATACTAGGGGTCGTCGCAGGCTGGGGTCTGCCGAATTTTACTAAAATGTTCCGCCGGGCGGACGAAAAGGACGCCGTGGCCCAGCTTAAGGCGGTCCACGCCGCCCAGGAACTGTACGCGGCGCGCAACAATCAGCAGTACGCCGCGGCAGCGGATACCGCCGCGGTCAATTCTGATCTGAATCTGTCTATTATGGGGCAGGATTTCCGTTATTCCTGCACAACATCCAACGGAGGACTGGACTATTCGTGTCAGGCGCTGCATAATGATGAGGGGTACGCCGTTTTGATCGGGAACGGAGATATTGATGACGGAAATCCCTGTTGTGATACGGCGACAGGAGAATCCTGTCCGACATTAGCGGATTGTTCATGAGGGTAAAAATGAAAAAATGGAATATGTTAAAAAATGGTGGGTTTTCTTTGACCGAATTGATCGTGGCCTCGCTGGTTTTTGCCATGGCCGCGGCGGGGCTGATCGCGACGGTTAGTTCTATGACCACCCCGTCGGTCGAAGTCTCAGAAGACGTGCAGGCTGCTTTTTTGGCGCGTGAGCAGCTGGACGCCCTGCGCAGCAGTGTGGATGCCGACAGCTGGGACGCGGCCGGAAATCCTCTGGTCACAAGTGTGGGAAACTATGATCTGGGATATAAAATGGTGGGACCGACGAATTATCATATTGAATATCAGGTCTCTGACGACGATGATGTTCCCGGTGTGCGGCGGGTAGACATGACGGTGAGCTGGTGAGAACGGCTATGAACAATAATCGCGGGCTGACATTAACGGAACTCTTGATCGCCGGCATGCTGGTCGGCATCGCAGTGCTCGGCATGGTCGGCATTGATCAAAGTATCCGCCGCAGTCACGAAGGTTCGCGCATGCGGATGGACAATGTCGCCCGTCTGGCAGCCGGTCTGAAGCAGCTCAGCGGGGATCTGCGCAATGCTCAGGGCAGCGGGATCCGGGAATTTGTGACCGGGGAGATCTTCACCATTGATGCCGGGATGTCGGCCCAGAGTGATGCTCTGCTGTATTATCCGTATTCATCAACAGCGATGACCATAAATGTCACCTCGGGCGGCACCGCAAAGGGGTATTCGCTGAATACGGTTTTTATCATTCGTCAGGAACAGCGCGATCCGACCGGCGCGGTGACCGGGGATATTAATGATCCGGCTGATGATCAATATGTGATGTACGGGATCGCAGCAGGCTCCAATCAGCTGCAGCGCTGGGTCTTTCTGCCTGCGGCGTTTGCTGAGCGGACGTCAGACCCGCGCGACATTGCTGCGCTCAGCGATCCGGATATTTTTACAGTTCATACAAGCGGGACCGGCGAACTGGATTTCGTTGAGTTTAATCTCACCACCCGTCCTGACCTCTCCGAACCCTTTGACCCGATCATCAACCCGGAATATTCCCTGACCACGTCGGTCAATCCTCCCGGAATTTCCCGCTGAATCTTTCACTGAACACGCCGGCTTGTTTTCCTCCTGCTTCTGTATTATAATAAGCGTCCTTTCAATATTTGACCTGCACGAGAGGGTGTCATGCGCAGTGATCAGAACGGTATTCAGCGTGTTTACAAAGAGGGGCAGATCCATCCGCAGATCAGGGTCCCGTTTAAGCGCGTCTTTTTAGGATCGAAAGAGCGCCCGCATATTGACCTTTATGACACATCCGGGCCGTTCGCGGATCCGCAGCACAAACACCACACAAATGAGGGGATTTTTCCTCTCAGATCCGCCTGGAATAACTCTCAGGATTCCGGTTCCTGCGGTTCGCAATTGAGCCGCGCCCGCAAGGGCGAGATCACTCCGGAGATGGAATTTGCCGCGATCCGGGAAGGCGTTGAGCCCGAATTCGTGCGAAAAGCTGTAGCTGACGGCCGCGCCATTATTCCGCTTAATCATTGTCACCCGGAATGTGAACCGATGGTCATCGGACGGGATTTTTTGGTCAAGATCAACGCCAATATCGGCAATTCCCCGGTGCGTTCTTCGATCGAGGATGAGGTCGAAAAAATGGTCTGGGCGATCCGCTGGGGCGCGGACACGGTCATGGACCTGTCCACCGGCGCCGACATTTCCCGTACCCGTGAGGCGATCCTGCGCAACAGTCCGGTCCCCATCGGCACCGTTCCCGTTTACCAGGCCCTGGAAAAGGCCGGCGGAAATATTGCGGATCTGAACTGGGAAGATTTCCGTGACGTGCTGATCGAACAGGCCGGGCAAGGGGTTGATTACATGACCCTGCACGCCGGACTGCTTGCCGAGCACATTCCCTTGGCCGAACAGCGCAAACTCGGTATTGTCTCGCGCGGCGGTTCGATCCTGGCGAAATGGTGCCGAATCCACGATAGAGAAAATTTTCTTTTCTCGCATTTTGATGAGATCTGCCGCATTCTGCGCGAATACGATGTGGCTGTGTCTTTAGGGGACGGCCTGCGTCCGGGCTGTCTGGACGACGCCAACGATGCAGCCCAGTTCGGCGAACTGGAAGCGTTGGGAAAACTCGCGCAGACCGCCTGGTCGCATGATGTGCAGGTGATGATCGAAGGCCCGGGGCATGTCCCGCTCAATCAGGTCCGTGAAAATATGGACCGCCAGATCGCGGCCTGCCACGGGGCGCCGTTCTACACCCTGGGGCCGCTGCCGGTCGATATGGCCGCCGGGTATGATCACATTGCTTCGGCCATCGGCGGCGCCATGATCGGGTGGCTGGGGACCGCGATGCTTTGCTACGTGACCCCGCGCGAACATCTCGGTCTGCCCGACCGCGACGACGTCAAACAGGGAATCATCGCCCACAAGATCGCCGCTCACGCCGCGGATGTCGCCAAAGGCCATCCCGGGGCCCGTGAATGGGACCGCGCTATGTCCGAGGCGCGCATCGAGTTCCGTTGGGAAGATCAATACCGCTTATGTCTGGATCCCGCCGCTGCCAGACAGTATCATGAGCAATCCTTGAGGCCGGACCAGCAGAACACAGGAGATTACTGCTCCATGTGCGGTCCGCAGTTCTGCTCGATGCGCATTTCCAAATCACTTCAGGATATTTCACGAAAATAATTATGAGATTCAGGTGGAGGAAAAGAGGGACGGGTGGTTCAGACTGAATTGCTCGATCTGCTCTTTGATCGCGCTAAGCTGTTCGCTGATCATTCGGCGCTGATCTTCTGCCGCCTCCCAGACCTGGTCAAACAGTTCTTCATAATACGCGATCCCGTCGAGAAGGTTTTTACGGTAGGCATTCAGCGACTTGCGCTGCTGATCTGTGATCTCCGGCATTGAACGGCTTACGGCAGAACGGAAATCTTCCAGATTGATCAGCAATTCCTTAATAAACACATGCGGGCGCAGGCGGTCGTTCAAGACATTTCCTCGTGCGTAGATGTGGTCTAAAAGACTTTTTAGAGACTGCAGGCCCGAGAAATAAGCCAGGTTGGGACCCGGGCAGACCGCTACACCTCGGCTGCCGGCCGGAATGATGCCGTGTTCTTCCAGCAGGCCGTTGCCCAGTTCGTGACAGATGCAGGCCTTGGCCGTAATGTCCCGGCAGGCGGCCTGAAATGTTTCTTCGTCGAGATCCTGTTCTTTAAGCTGGGCGATCTTTTTCTGCTGATAGGTGCGCGAAGCCAGGCAGAGCTGCTGGCCGAACTCTTCGTTGAACGCCAGGTGCCCCTTGACGCAGGGCGCGCCGGGATCTCCCCGGGCAATGCGTTCGCGTTTATTGATCTCCGAGGTACTGCTGCGCAGATTGTTAAACGGGACGTTGATCGGTGATGAGTCGCTCAGGTAAAGGTCGTCCTCTTCGGCAATGGCTAACTTCTGACGGGTGGGAGCGTCCACGCTGGTGACATCCGGGCACAGCAGAAACGGAGTTCCCCAGCCGGTGCCGTCCATGGAATAATGTTCGCGCAGAAAGCGGTCCTCTTCTGCCGTGCAGATCCCTCCCTGGACAGTAAATCGAACCGGCGGCAGAGGATCGGGCAGAGGGACATCTTTATTGTTCACCCCTTTGAGGTAAGCCTTGGTTATGGTGCCGAAAAATTCTTCACGCTTGGTGCGGAATTCTTCCAGAATCGGTCCAAGCAGAACACCGTTGGAGGCAAAGGCGTGACCGCCGCAGTTGAGCCCGGACTCAAAACGGTACTCAGAGATCCACAATCCCTTTTTAGCAAAGATCTTGCCCTGCAGAAGAGATGAACGAAAGTCGCTGACCTTGAGGATGATGCGTTTTTTAATGCTGCCCGACGAGTCGGCGTAAAAATTCTTAAATTTTTCCATGTAGCTGAACAGACGCTGGTTCAGACCGGCAGAGAGAACGATCGCCGCGTCAACCGTACTTTCGGCGAAACCTCTTAAAGCGGCGAGGGCTTCGGAATCTTCCATAGGCAGGGGCTCTCCATTTTTGTCGCGCCGCAGGCGGTCGAGCTTGGTCATGATATTGACGTCGATCGATCCGGGACGGACTGCCGCGCGCAGGTCTTCCTGCAGACGCGTCTTCTCCGGTCCCCCGTCCAGGGAAAGCATGCGGGTGTAGCGCTTTTTCAGTTCGGATGTGTCCGGCAGAAGACTGAAATAGGCCGTGATCTCTGATCCCGGTTCAAACGGGGTCGAGCGCAGGTCTTCAATCTGTTTCTGAACAATGACGTCCAGCAGGTTGAGGTAGGCGGTGATCCGCCGGGCGCGGCAGTCCGGGTCGCTGCCTTTGATCGGCTGATACGGCTGGTCATACTGCCGGCAGTAATACTCCCGTGTCTGTTCGATCAAAGTGTCGTCGACCAGAGAAACAACGGACGACAGGCCGAAACGGGCGATTTTAAGCGGTGTATCCAGGGTGAAACCGGTACCCATGACCGGGACATGAACTGTGTGGCCGTGTAAAGCCATAAAACCTCCTGCGGGTCATTAAATTTGCATTACTTTATCATTTTCAGCAAAAAAAAACAAGATGAAATTTGCTTAATACCGCCGGAATGGTGTTGCGCGGATTGCGGCAGGGTCTTTTTTGTATTACAATACATCCGCTTTGCACTTTTGCCGTCCGGCGTAATACAATGAGCGAATGACGATAAAAATGATCGGGAGGGACGCGCAGAGCGAGTTCCGAACCGAACGATTCATTATAAAAACGTTCGGGAGGTTGTTTGAGCGAACGGGTTCCTCCCGATCTTTAAGAACCATTCGGCTGCGGAATTCGCTCGGGAATAGATAATGCAGTTTTTTTGGGCATACTTATTAATCAGTAACACCATTTTTTCAAAACCGTTATTGAACAGAAAGGCAGTACCGTGAAACATGTTATTATTATCGGGTCAGGCCCGGCAGCCCAAACGGCCGCCATTTATTCGGCGCGGGCCAATCTGGCCCCCCTGGTGTTTGAAGGGTTTATGGCCGGGGGCGTGGCCGCCGGAGGACAGTTGACCACTACAACCGATATTGAAAATTATCCCGGGTTTCCGGAGGGGATCAGCGGACCGGAGCTGATGCAGAAGATGCGTCAGCAGTCGCTGAACTGCGGAGCCTTGATCGAGAGCCGCACCGTGGACCGGGTCGACTTCGCACAGCGCCCGTTTACGGTCTTTTGCGGCAAAGATGAATTTCAGACCGAGTCGGTCATTATCGCGACCGGAGCCACGGCCCGCCGTCTGCATATTGAAGGTGAAGACCGTTTGTGGCAAAAAGGGATGTCGGCCTGCGCGGTCTGCGATGGAGGACTGCCTGTATTCCGCAACCGCCCGGTGGTCGTTATCGGTGGAGGAGATTCGGCTGCAGAAGAGGCATCTTACCTGACCAAGTTCGCTTCCAAAGTCTACATTGTTCACCGCAGAGACGCACTGCGCGCTTCAAAGGCCATGCAGGAGAGGGTCCTTAATGATGATAAGATCGAAGTGGTCTGGAACCATGTTCCGGTTGCCGCAGAAGGAGAAACAGCTCTGACCGGGGTGCGGGTCCGTCATGTCGAAAGCGGGGACGAGCAGACCATTGAGGCCAGCGGCCTGTTTTACGCGGTCGGACATATTCCCAACACGAAGTTTCTCGGCGATCAGGTCGCGCGCGATGAGCAAGGATATGTCATCACCGAACCCGGATCGACCCGCACCAATGTGCAGGGTGTTTTTGCCTGTGGGGATGTTCAGGACCGCAATTACCGGCAGGCTGTGACCGCGGCCGGTTCCGGCTGTATGGCCGCGCTGGATTGCGAACGGTTTTTAAATACGTGAAACGGGATACGGGAAACGGGATACGGGATACGGGAAACGGGATACGGGAAACGTGAAGAGGGAAACGGGATACGTGATACGGGATACGTGATACGGGAAGAGGGAAACGGGATACGGGATACGTGAAAAGCTTTTGGTTTGGATTTTACGTTTCACTTTCCCCGTTTCACTTTCCCCGTTTCCCGTATCCCGTTTAACCCAACAAACTCAACCAACTCAACAAACCCAACAAATCCAAATGACACCTGTTTCTACAGCGCCGATGTTCAGCAGGATCGCGGCCCGCTATGACCGTATCAATACGGTCCTTTCCTTGGGGCGTCATCGTCAGTGGAAGCGCGCGTTAGGAAAATTCCTGCCCCCGGGCAGAGGGCTGTCCGTTCTGGATACTGCTTCAGGCACAGGCGACACCGCCCTTGAACTGATCCGTCATTATCCGTCTATTCATACGATCACCGCGCTGGACGCTTCTCACGCGATGCTGGCATTGGCCCGCCGGAAAGTTTGCAGATTTGGAGCAGAAGGAAATATGCGTTTGACCGCGGGTGATGCCTTGAACCTTCCGTTTCGTGATCGCAGTTTTGATGCTGTGACCATGAGCTTTGGGATACGCAATACGGATGATCCTAAGAAGGCCTTGACCGAAGCCTGCCGCGTTCTCCGTGACGGGGGAAGGATGATCATCCTGGAATTTGCCCGGCCGCAAAATCCTCTTTTCCGCTGGCCCTATTTCTTATATATGAAGGTGATGGTCGAAGGTGTCGGAGGAATGCTGTCCGGCGACCGCCCGGCCTACGCCTATCTGACCCGTTCGATCTGCGATTTTCCCTGCGGTAAAGACTTCACCCGGCTGCTGAAGCAGGCGGGCTTTACAGACGTTATGCTCCAGCCCATGATGTTCGGCGCGGTGATGATCTACTGCGCGGCTGTGAAAAAGGCAAAAGGGGCAAACACCACGTTATGAGTGGAATAAAGTTGCCGTATTATTATTTTCTTATGTAAGAATAGTCACAGGTCAAACGACCGATAGATGTTCATTCAATCGAAAGGAGAAGCACATGGCTTATCAAACACCTGATTTACCGTATCCCTATGATGCTTTGGAGCCGCATATCGACAAAGAAACCATGACGGTCCATCATGACAAGCATCATGCCGGGTATACCTCTAAATTAAATACGGCGGTCGAAAAACATCCGGAATTGTTCGACAGATCGCCGGAAGAGCTGATCGCTAACATTTCTACCGTGCCGGAAGACATCCGGAAGAAGGTCCGTAATGTCGGCGGCGGTCATGTCAATCACGCCATTTTCTGGACCGTGATCGGACCCGACGGGGGGGGAGAGCCGGAAGGAGATCTGGCCGATGCCGTTAAAGAGGCCTTCGGTTCTTTTGATGAATTCAAACAAAAATTTTCTGACGCGGCCACGACCGTTTTCGGCAGCGGATGGGCCTGGCTGGTGGTCAAGGACGACGGCAAGCTGGCTATTGTCCAGACCGCGAATCAGAACTCACCGACCAATGATGATGCTCCGGAAAAAGGTGTGCCGATCCTGCTGATCGATGTCTGGGAGCACGCGTATTATCTGAAGTATCAAAATAAACGGGCGGCGTATATTGAAGCGTTCTGGAATGTCATTGACTGGAAGGGTGTGGGCAAGCGTTTCGCTGCTGCCACGAAGTGATCTTCTCCCAAGAAGAGCGCGAAAAAAAACCGGAGGATTATTCTTCCGGTTTTTTTACGTTTGACGGGAAACGTTTGACGGGAAACGTTTGACGGGAAACGTTCGACGGGAAACGTACAACGGGAAACGTGATGCGGGATACGTGAAGCGTGTTTTGCGTTTTACTTTTCACGTTGCCCGTTCCACGTTTTTGGATTACGTCGCCTGATGCCCCTTGACCATGATTACCTTGCCGCTGCGCACCATCTCCACAATGCCGTATTTTTTCAGCACATTTTCGAGATTGTCCAGTTCCTCGGTGGTGCCGACCTGCTCCACAATAAAACAATCTTCCGAATCATCGATGACACGGGCGCGGAAGGCCTTGATCAGATCAGAGACCACGCGTTTATCACGGCCCTTTTTACGTAATTTGAATAAAGCCAGTTCCGAATGGACCGCTGCTTCGTCGTTATGCTCCCACGCGTGGATCACATCGATCAGTTTATTGACCTGACGGATGATCTGGTCCAGTATGGAGGGATCGCCCTGAGCGGTCACAGTCATGCGGGAATATTTTTCGTTCGCCGAAGGGGAGACGACCAAAGAATCAATGTTAAACCCCCGGCGGGCAAAGGTCATGGCGATGCGCATCAGGACGCCGGGTTTATTGGCCACCAGCATACTGATGGTGTGAGTAAAACGAGTTTTTTTTGTGTTGGCGCTCATATGAAATTCCTTGCAGTAATGCGGCTGCGGCAGAATGTTCCGCCGTTCAACGATTTTAGGTGCTTCCTGTGGGGCGTTCCAGTTTATTCTTAGGCGGTTCCACGATCATATGGTATGCCGAGCGTCCCGACGGGATCATGGGAAACACGTTGGTCTCTTTAAGGACTTCAGCGTGGATCAAAGCCGGTCCTTTGAATTTCAGGGCCTGGTCCAGGACCTTTTCGGCATGAGACGTTTTATCAAGGTGAAAGCCTTTGATGCCGAAGGCCTCGGCTAATTTGACAAAGTCCGGATTCCCCTCCAGGTCCACGCCGGACAGACGGTTGTCGAAGAACAATTCCTGCCATTGGCGCACCATCCCCAGATACTTATTATCGATAACGATCACCTTCACCGGCAGTTTATGGATCGCCATGGTGGCCAGTTCAAAAGATGTCATCTGAAACCCGCCGTCCCCGACAAAGGCCACGACCTGTTTTTTGGGACAGCCGAACTGGGCACCGAGAGCTGCCGGAAAACCGTAGCCCATGGTGCCGGCCCCTCCGGAACTCAGCCAGTGATCAGGATAGTCAGTTTTATAAAACTGCGCCGCCCACATCTGATGCTGGCCCACGTCGGTCACAGCAATGGCTTTTCCTTTGGTCAGCTTATAGGTCAGGTCAATGACATGCTGGGCGGTCAGGCCGTCTTCGGTCGGGTAATGCAGAGGAAATTCCTGTTTATAAAAATCAAGTTCTTTCAGCCAGTCTTCGGTCGGCAGCGGGCCGATTTCTTTCAGAAGCATGCTCAGGGCGTCTTTGGCGTTGCCGATGATCGAGGCGTCAGGTTTGACAATTTTGTTGATCTCCGCCGGATCAATATCGATATGCAGCTTTTTGGCTCCCAGGCAGAATTCCGCGTTGTTGGTGTTGATGCGGTCATCCCAGCGTCCGCCGATCGAGCAGATCAGGTCGCATTCGATCATGGCCTTGTTGGCATAGGCCGTGCCGTGCATGCCGATCATCCCCAGAGCGAGAGGATGAGTTTCCGGGAAGGCGCCTTTGCCCAGCAGGGACGTGGCCACCGGAGCCTGGAGTTTTTCCGCCAGCGCGCGCACCTCATCCGCGGCGTGAGATATGATCGCCCCGTGTCCCGCCAGAAGAAGGGGCTTGCGCGAATCTTTGAATAATTTCGCGAACCGTTTCACGTCGGTTTTTTTGATCTTGCCGGGAAGGCGGTACCCCGGGATGTCCATTTTCGGATCAAGAGACTTGCCGGTAAATTCGCCCGCGGTTACGTCCTTGGGCAGATCGATCACGACCGGACCCGGACGGCCGGTGCGGGTGATATGGAACGCTTCTGTGACAATGCGCGGCAGATCATTGGTCTTTTTGATCAAATAGTTATGTTTGACGATCGGCATGGTGATGCCGAACGTGTCGGTCTCCTGGAACGCGTCTTTTCCCAGCATCGGGGTGATGGTCTGGCCGGTCAGCACGATCATAGGCACAGAGTCCATCATTGCGGTCATAATGCCGGTCACCGTGTTGGTCGCGGCCGGTCCGGAAGTCACACAGACCACACCGGGCTTGCCGGTGGCCCGGGCGTAACCGTCAGCCATATGGGTGGCGCCTTGTTCATGACGCACCAGGATCAGTTTGATTTTGGAATTAACCAGGGCGTCAAAGATCGGGATGACCGATCCTCCGGGATAACCGAAAATATATTCCACGCCCTGATGTTCCAGGCATTTGATCAGGGCTTCCGCGCCGCTGATAGGAGTGTTTTTCGTTTTTGTCATAATATCCTCAAGGTCAAAGGATTTAAAAAATTACGAATTAAGGAAGTGAAATATTACCATAAAGTCCGGTGCTCTGGCAAGGGTTTTTCTCGGACTAAGACAGCAGGGTGGAGGGGATGGAGTTTTTCCGGAGCGTTCGGTTTTCCCCGGCGAGGAACAACTCACTCAGCGAAAATCCTGCGCTCTCAGCACGCTGCCGCGTGCTGAAGCATGCCCGCTGCGGATTTCCGAAGTCCGTTAAACCCCATCCCGGTTTGACCTCCTGAGA
>CAZQQI010000019.1:0-35299 GCA_964595465.1 uncultured Planctomycetales bacterium
AAAATAGCAGTGATCAAAGGCTTGATCTTGTCGCACTATGAGTTACAATCCACCGGTTAAAGACACAACAGGGTTAGGTGTTGCAAATTCCCAGTATATCTATTAAAATACATATTCAAATTTAATAAGGAGGATGTGGCATGGCAGAACGAGCAAAATTACTATTAGATGGAAAGACCTTTGATTTTCCGGTCATAGAAGGAGCCGATGGTGTTAAGGGCGTTGATCTTTCTAAATTGCGCGCCCAAACCGGTTATCTTTCAGTCGATCCGGGCTTTGCCAATACAGCGGCCTGTGACAGCTCGGTTACCTATCTGGACGGAGAAAATGGAATCCTTCGCTACCGCGGTTATCCCATTGAAGAGATCGCTGAGAAATCCACGTTCGTTGAAACGGCGTATCTTCTGATCCATGGTGAGCTTCCCAGCCGCGATCAGCTGGCGGAATATTCCAATATGTTTACCCGGCATGCCAATCTGCATGAAGATATGAAGGCGTTTTTTCTAGGGTATCCGGCGACCGGCCATCCTATGGCCATGTTATCGGCCATGGTCTGCTCCCTTTCCGCTTATTATCCGGAATTGGTCAAACCCAATCCGACTCCGCAAGAGATCGAATTAACCACGATCGAACTGCTGGCCAAGATACGTACCATTGCAGCCTGTACATATAAAAAGAAGATCGGGGAGCCGTTTATGTACGCGCGTGCTGATCTGGAATATATCGCCAACTTTCTGCACATGATGTTTTCTACGCCGACTCATGAATATGTTCCCAATGAAGCGGTTTTAAGTGCGTTACGCACGCTTTTGATCCTGCACGCGGATCATGAACAGAACTGCAGTACGTCCACGGTCCGCATGGTCGGAAGTTCCTGGGCGAATCTCTTTGCTTCGATCTCCGCCGGGATCTGCGCTCTCTGGGGACCATTGCATGGAGGGGCCAATCAGAAAGTCGTGGAAATGCTTGAACAGATCCATGATGACGGCGGCAATGTTGATAAATTTATCGAAAAAGCCAAAAATCCCCACAGTCCATTCCGACTGATGGGATTCGGTCACCGCGTATACAAGAGTTATGACCCCCGTGCGAAATTTATTAAGGAAAAGGCGCACGCGGTCCTTGAAGCGCTGGGTGTTCATGACCCTCTCCTGGAAATTGCCGTTACGCTGGAGGAAAAGGTCCTGCAGGACGACTATTTCAAGGAACGAAAACTCTATCCGAATGTCGATTTTTACAGCGGCATCATATACAAGGCTATAGGCATACCGACGAATATGTTTACGGTCATGTTCGCCATTGGCCGTCTGCCGGGATGGATCGCTAACTGGATTGAGCTGAAGGAACGTAAAGGGCGCATCAACCGTCCCCGCCAGATCTACACCGGGGAGATGGAACGCCATTATGTGCCTATTTCAGAACGATAAAAAGCTATGATGGGAGATTTATGATTTGTTTTCGTACAGCACCGCAGTTTAATACTGATGCCGCGTTAATTTTCCTCACCGAGGAACAGCTGAAGAATCATGCCATTGCCGATCTGGATTGGCCGTCGCTTCAGGAGGAGACCGAAGGATTGACCCGCAGCCGGCAGTTTCGTGCTCAGAAAGGCGAGGTTTTCCCCCTATCCTCTGATGATCAGATGATTCTGCTGTGCGGTCTGGGATCCGAAGCGAAGATCAATCCAACTGCAATCCGTATCGCTGTGCGCAAGTCCCTATCGTCGTCTTTCATCAAACAGGCGAAACGGATCGAGATGATTCTGCTGTCCGGGCACCAGGATGATCAGACCATTATTGCCCTGATCGAGGGGGTAGCCCTGGGCGGTTATACCTGGAGGAAGTATAAGACCGTTCCGAAAGGCAAGGATACGCCGCCTGCAAAACGTGATTATATTCTCATTGCGCCAGCAAAAAAGGTCTACCGGGACGCGGTCAAGATTTGTGAAGGTGTGAATCTGACGCGGGATCTGATCAATGAGAATGCCGACACGGCAAATTCCCTGTTTATCGAAAAGACTATAAAAAAATTGGCCCGCGGCCGTAAGGATATATCTCTGGAGATTCTCGGCGAGAAAGAACTGAAGGTCAAAGGGCTGAATCTGCACCTGGCCGTGAACCAGGGCAGTCAGCACCCGCCGCGTTTGATCATTGCCCGCTATAAAGGCAATTCCCGTAAAAAATCGTATGATCTGGCCATGGTCGGCAAAGGCATTACGTTTGACAGCGGGGGATTAAACCTTAAACCCAGCGGTCATATGGAGACCATGCGCATGGATATGAGCGGAGCTGCGGCCGTTGTCGGGACGCTGAAGAACATCCTGGCCCTGAAACCGAAAAAGAATATCCTTTTTGTCTGCGGACTTGCGGAAAATGCTATCGGATCACGGTCTTATAAGCCCGGGGATGTGTTCAAGAGTTTCAGCGGAAAGACCGTTGAGATCGGCAACACCGATGCTGAAGGCCGTCTGGTCCTGGCCGATGCTCTGGCATATGTCTCAAAACGCTACAAACCTGCCCGGATCGTTGATCTGGCGACATTGACCGGAGCCTGTATTGCGGCATTGGGCATGGATTATACCGGACTTATTTCCAAAGACGAAGACATGGCGGAACGCCTCTTGGAGATCTCCCGCAAAACCGACGACCGGGCGTGGCGACTGCCGCTTTACCCTGAATTGAAGGGCTGCATGAAGTCCCAAATCGCGGATATCAAAAATATGAGCAGTATCAAGGGGGCCGGCACCATTACGGCCGGTTATTTTCTGAGTCAGTTCGTCGGTGATACTCCCTGGGCCCATTTGGATATAGCCGGAAGCGCCTTTGTGGAAAAAGGCGAACGCATGTACTTCGGTTATGGCGCGACTGGGTCCGGAGTCCGTTTGCTCACAGAGTATATCCGTAGTCTTTAAAGCGCTTTTCTTGCGATAGGAAGGGTCATGAAAAATACGTTTTTGTCGTCATGTCTTGCCGTTTTCAGCCTTCTCCTTTTATCCCTGCCCGCATACGCGAATGCCGTTCATATGATCCAGCTGGAAGACGATACGATCAATCCTGTTACAGCTGAATATATTTTGGAAGCGATCGATCAGGCAGAAGAAACATCGGCTGAAGCCCTGATCATTAAGCTGGACACTCCGGGTGGTTTACTGAATTCAACACGTAAGATCGTTAAGGGAATGATGGCCTCCCGTATTCCGGTTGTTGTCTATATCGCACCGGCGGGCTCCCGGGCCGGTTCTGCCGGTGTCTTTATCACCTATGCATCTCATGCCGCGGCAATGGCGCCTTCGACCAATATCGGCGCAGCCCATCCTGTCCAGATGGGAGGGGACAAGAAACGTGACCGGAATATGTGGGACCAATTGAAGGATCGTATCAGCGAGGAAAAGAAAGACGAGGGAGAGGGGACGGACCGAAAAGAGGTTCTTCAGAACGCCGAGATCAATGAAGATCCCGATCCGCAGCCGGATGGTGAAGATGGTGTTAAATCTGATCAGGACCTGATGTCCAGCAAGATCCTGAACGATACAGTGGCTTTTATCCGCTCATTGGCCGAACAGCGCGGACGAAATGCGGAGTGGGCCGTAAAAAGCGTGGTGAGAAGTGAATCGATCATCGCAGATCAGGCCCTTGAGAAAAACGTAGTCGAGATCATTGCCGTGGATGATAGCGATCTCCTGCGGCAGCTGGACGGACGCAGCGTTAAAGTTCTGGATGGCGATATCGAGCTGCAGACCGCTGATGCCGAGTTAGTGTTCATACCCATGAGTTCGACGCAAAAGCTTTTTAATGTTCTGGCGAATCCGAATGTTGCCTATATATTAATGATCCTGGGATTTTACGGGCTGCTTTATGAGATCACCAATCCCGGCATCGGTGTGCCGGGTATAGCCGGAACGATCTTTCTCATTTTAGCTTTTTTCAGCATGCAGACCCTTCCGACCAATTACGCGGGTTTGGCCCTGGTCGTTCTGGGCCTGATCCTTTTTGCTGCTGAGGCTATGGTGCCGGGCCTGGGGCTGTTGACCTTAGGCGGATTGGTGTCTCTTATTCTTGGCTCACTTTTGCTTTTCGATACGTCGTTTCCCATGATGCGGGTGTCCCTGGCCGTTATTCTGCCGTTCGCGCTGGCAACCGCCGGGATCACCATATTGCTGATCAAGGCCGCGCTCTCGGCTCAAAAAGGCGTTTCATCGACAGGGGCAGAAGGGTTGGTTGGTGAGACGGGAACAGCGAAAACCGACATATCCCCCGGCAAGGAGGGTAAGGTTTTCGTGCACGGTGAGACTTGGACAGCATATTCAGATGATACGATCAGCAGCAGTGAACCTATTGATGTGGTTGAAATGAAGGGTCTGAAACTCAAAGTTAAAAAACATACGGAATAAGGAGGGCAAATCATGCCGGTATTAATCTTTCTAGCAGTGGTCGTGATCTGGGGACTGAACTGTATCAAGATCGTCAATGAATATGAGAGGGTGGTCGTTTTCCGTCTGGGCCGTGTTTTAAAGAAAACATTAGGTCCTGGTTTTATTTTTATTCTGTGGCCGATCGACCGTGCGGTGGTTGTTTCATTACGGACCATTGTTCTGGACGTACCTCCGCAGGACATTATCACCCGCGACAATGTTTCCGCGAACGTCAACGCTGTGGTCTATTTCCGCGTTATGGACCCGATCAAATGTATTATTGAGGTTCAGAATTATCAATACGCCACATCTCAGATGTCGCAGACCACACTGCGGAGTGTTCTGGGGGAGATGGACCTCGACGAGTTACTTTCTCAACGAGAAAAGATCAACGATAATCTCCAGGACATCCTTGATAAGCAGACCGATCCCTGGGGGATCAAGGTCTCCAATGTCGAAGTGAAGCATGTGGACATTTCAGAAGACCTGCGCCGGGCTATGGCCCGTCAGGCTGAGGCCGAACGTGAACGCCGCGCCAAGGTTATTGCCGCGGAAGGGGAATATCAGGCTGCCGAAAAGATCTGCGGGGCTGCGGATAAAATGGCCAAATCACCGATCGCTCTTCAGCTGCGCTATCTGCAGACATTAGTCGAGATCGGAAGCGAAAACAATACCACGACATTGTTCCCGATCCCGCTGGATATTATGGAAGCGTTCCGGGAAAAATTCACTCAAACCGCTAAAACCGGATAAATCAGGATCATCATGGATGATTACCGCCTGGAAGCAGACAGCATGGGAAGTGTGCGTGTGCCGCAAAGCTGTTATTATGGAGCCCAGACAGCCCGTGCTGTTGAAAATTTCCGTATCGGGATAGAGCGCCTGCCCCGTGAGATGATACGGGGCTTAGGGATTGTCAAAAAAGGCGCGGCCATGGCCAATCAGGCCCTGAACGTGATGGAGACGGAAAAGGCTAATCTCATCATCCGCGCGGCTGACGAGGTCATAAAGGGCAATCTGGACAGCCATTTTCCGATCCCTGTTTGGCAGACCGGCAGCGGGACCCAGTCTAACATGAACGCAAATGAGGTTATCGCCAACCGGGCGATCGCCTACGCGGGAGGACGGCTGGGCAGTAAAGATCCTGTTCATCCTAACGATGACGTGAACCGGGGTCAGTCTTCCAATGACGTCTTTCCGACGGCTATGCATGTTGCCGCGGCCGAACAGATCCATTTCCGTTTTATTCCCGCACTTCAGGGGCTGCGCGATTCCCTGAATGAAAAAAAACGGGAGTTTGCTGATGTGGTCAAGATCGGCCGGACTCACTTGATGGATGCCGTTCCCATGACCTTCGGTCAGGAATTCTCCGCCTACGTTCAGCAGATCGACAATGCTCTCGAAAGGATGACCGCAGCACTGCCACGAGTCTACCAACTCGCATTGGGAGGAACCGCGGTCGGGACTGGACTGAACGCGCATCCTGATTTCGGCAGAACAGCCGCAGAGAAAATTTCAGCGATCACCGGACTTCCTTTTGTGGAAACTCCTAATCATTTTGAAGCGATCGCGGCTCATGACGCCCTGGTCGAATTAAGCGGTGTCCTGAAAACGGTCGCCTGCTCTCTGACAAAGATCGCCAATGACATCCGCTGGCTGGCCTCCGGCCCGCGGTGTGGAATAGGAGAACTGCTCCTTCCAGCTAATGAACCGGGCAGTTCGATCATGCCGGGAAAAGTTAATCCCACCCAATGTGAAGCACTGGCCATGGTCTGCGCTCAGGTGCTCGGAAATGATGTGACCGTCAACGTCGCGGGCGCGGGGGGGAACCTTGAGCTGAACATTTACAAACCGGTTATCGCCCTCAATGTCCTGCAATCGATCCGCCTGCTCGGGGACGGTGCGGCTTCGTTCACAAAAAAATGTGTCGCCGGCATACGCATCAATCAGCATAAAGTCGATGGATATTTGTCCAGGTCTTTGATGCTGGTGACCGCGCTGAATAATCACATCGGCTATGATAAAGCAGCCAAAGTGGCGCAGAAGGCCTTTCAGGAAGATCTGTCGTTAAAACAGGCGGCTGTCGAACTGGGTTTTCTTAAGGCTGAAGATTATGACCGGATCGTTAGACCGGAGAATATGGTGGATCCGGACAAGATCGGAGGGGGGAATGTCTGAACGCCGGCGATCGCAACGCAAAGAACGCGTCTTAAATATTCAATACCGTTTGAAAAGGTCATCCAACGGAAGCAACGATCGGAGTTGGCATCTAGGCGTAACGCATGACATGAGCGCTCACGGGATCTCTTTTGTCAGCGACACCACAGGCTCCCCCGGTGACGTGCTGGAACTGCAGGTTATTTTTTCCGGTATCCTGGACGTGGTAAAGGCTGAGGGAAGGGTGATCAGGGTTTCGGAGAAGGTGCCGGGGAAACAGTACTTGATCGCGGTCGAGCTGGAAAAACATTTGGATTGAAAGACTAGGGACAGCCCCTGCTTTTCATCAAAGAAAACTAGGGTCTGTCCCTCTTTATTATTCTTTGAATTCAGAAATGATACCCTGCACACTGGACTTGGCATCGCCGAAAAGCATGCGGGTATTGTCTTTGAAAAAGAGAGGGTTCTGCACACCGGCAAAACCCGTACGCATGGAGCGTTTCATCACAATAACTGTTCTCGCACGATCCACTTCAATAACCGGCATTCCATAGATCGGGCTGGAATCATCCTCTCTGGCTGCCGGGTTGACCACATCATTGGCGCCGATCACGATCGCCACATCAATGGTATCCATGATCGGATTAATATCGTCCATTTCTACCAGCTGATCATATGGGACGTTGGCTTCCGCCAACAGAACATTCATATGTCCCGGCATACGGCCGGCAACTGGATGGATAGCATAACGCACATCAGCGCCGTTCTTCTCCAGGATCTCGCCCAGTTCACGCACGGCATGCTGGGCTTGGGCAACGGCGAGTCCATAGCCGGGAACGACCGCCACGGATTGCGCCGCTTCCAGAATGTAGTACGCATCTTCAACCGACAGCGGTTTGACATCGCCTTCCACGCCCGCGGCCTGCTTTTGGGTTTGAGAACCGAACCCGCTGAACAGAACATTGGTCAGAGACCGGTTCATGGCTTTACACATGATCTTGGTTAGGATAATGCCTGATGCTCCGACCAGGGAACCGGCAACGATCAGAATATTATTACGGATCACGAAACCGGCCGCACAGGCGGCCAGCCCGGAATAGCTATTCAATAAAGAAATCACTACCGGCATATCAGCACCGCCGATCGGGATCACCGCCAGAATGCCCAGGACCAGGGCCAAAGCGATGACCGAGATCAAAAAGGGATATCCTCCTGCCGGCTGAATAGCAAACATAACAGCGCAGGCCAGGATGCCGATCAGCAGAAGAGAGTTGATGATCTTTTGTCCCGGAAAAAGCAAAGCGCGGCTGGCGAATTTACCGCTCAGTTTCCCCCAGGCGATAATACTGCCGGTAAACGTCACCCCGCCGATCAGAACAGCCAGCACGGTGGTGACCGCTGTTAAGAGATCTGTTTGGGGATGATTGTGATAGACCGCCCAGCCGACAAAAAGGCTGGCAATGCCGCCTGAACCATTGAGCAGGGCCACCATCTCGGGCATAGCGGTCATAGCGACCAGGCGGGCGGACAGAATCCCGAGGACGATCCCGATCAAAGCACCCAGCAGGATCCATTGATATTCCAGTCCCTGTGCTGTTAAGGTGGCGAGGACCGCCAACAGCATCCCGACCGATGATATCAGATTTCCACGGCGGGCCGTGGCCGGAGAACTCATCATCTTTAAACCGAAGATGAAACAGACAGCCGAAATCATGTAGACTATGTTGATCAGGGTGTTGCCGGTCATGATGCCCCTCCGGAAGAGTTTTCTTTCCTGCGGAACATGCCCAGCATGCGGTCTGTGACCAGATATCCGCCGACAACGTTGATCGTGGCAAAAGCGACAGCGGCCGTTCCTAACGCTGTGCTGAGTGTATCATTCTGCCCGCCGGCAGCCAGGATCGCACCGATCAGCGTGATCCCGGAGATCGCGTTTGCTCCGGACATGAGCGGGGTATGCAGAGTCGCCGGGACCTTTGAGATCAGTTCAAACCCCAGAAAAATGGCCAGGGTCAAGACAAAAAAGAGATAGATCAGCAATTCGGCGTTCATGACAGCAATTCCTTAATACGTTCATTGATCATTTCCCCCTGATGGGTCAGCAGGCAAGAACGGAAAAAATCATCTTCCCGGTCCAGGCGAAAAACTTTATCCGCATCATCCCAGAAATGTGCGATCAGATTAGCCATATTGTTGGACAGCATTTGGCTGGCGGACAAGGCCACATGCCCGGGCAGGTTGTTTAATCCGAGGACACGGACCCCGTTGTGATCGACCTCATGACCCGCTTCTGAACCTTCTACATTGCCGCCGGATTCCACGGCCATATCCACGATCACGCTTCCCGCGGCCATGCCGGCAATCATGTCTTTGGAAATAATGCGGGGGGCTTCCCGGCCGAAAACCTGAGCGGTGGTGATGACGATATCAGAATGAGAACAGATATCCGCCATGGCCTGGCGCTGTTTTTCCAGCTGTTCAGGGGTTAACTGCCTGGCATAGCCCTGTTCTGTCTGGCCGGTTTCTCCAAGGTCGATCTCGATGAATTTGGCGCCGAGAGAGAGGACCTGTTCGGCCACGACCGGGCGGGTATCAAATGCCTCGACCCGTGCGCCCAGGCGTTTGGCCGTGGCGATCGCCTGTAAGCCGGCTACGCCTGCGCCGATGACAAAGACACGTGCGGGAGCGATCGTGCCGGCCGGGGTCATCATCATGGGTAGAATTTTATGAATACGCTCTGCCGCCAGAATGACCGCGTAATAGCCGGCCAGGTTGGCCTGGGAGCTGATCGCGTCCATTTTCTGGGCGATCGTTGAGCGCGGGATCATCTCCAGGGAGAGGGCGGAAATCTTTTTGTCTTGAAAAGCACGGACCAGGTCTTTCTGCCGAAACGGATCTAAAAAACTGATATAAACGGCGTGGTCTTTAAATTCAGCGATCTCTTTGATCTCAGGGCTGCGGACGCGCAGGATAATATCCGCCTGGTTATAAATTTCAGAACGGTCAACGGTCTCGCCGCCGGACTGTTGATACTGATCATCCGTGATATGAAGATGCTCACCCAGCCCGGATTCGACACATATTCGCGCGCCTTTTTGGGACAAGGATTTTACCGAGTCCGGCAGGAGGGCGATGCGGTTTTCGCCGGCACGATCGTCTTTTAATACACCGATAGTCATGGTGTTCCTAATTTAATAAGATTATTGTAAAGCAGTATTAAAATATCAGATAGGGGGTTAAAGTCAAGGGCTGATTGAGACATGAGCCGTGCCCGCAAAGGTTTCGTATGCCGGGTCGTTCGATGAAGAACTCGCCCTGAGAGTGCATCCCGATCACGTTCATCGTCATTCATCATAGGAACACATAAAATACCACTGTTTGGATATTGACAACCGGAAATGGAATCCGTATAGTAATGAACAAACATTCGGGGGGGAGATGGCGCGCACAGAAGAAAATATTGAGCATGAGGGAATTGTCACGGACGTCCGGGAAGGAGCCCTGGCCGTGACCATTACCAGCGCTTCCGCCTGTTCCGCTTGCGAGGCGCACGGTTCCTGCGTGGTCGGTAATGTTCAGGATAAAGACCTTGATATCGAAACCCCGGACGCCGCGCAGTTTTCTAAAGGAGACACGGTACGCGTGATCCTACGCAAAAGCCTGGGACACTGGGCCCTCTTCTGGGGCTATGTCTTTCCTTTTATTATGGTATTGGGCACGCTGCTTACGGCCAGTCCTTTTATGACTGAACTGGCAGCCGGCCTTTTGGCTTTGGCGGTTCTTGTACCGTATTACGGTGTGGTGTATATTCTTCGGGATCGGTTTAAACAAACGTTTCGATTCGGCGTAAAAAAAATACATAAATGAACCCTACAGTCCTTTATACAATCCTTTCCCTAAGTCTTCTGGGTGTTTTGGCCGCAGTTATTCTCTATTTTGTCGCCCGCCGTTTTCATGTCGAAGAAGATCCCCTCATAGATAAGATCGACGAAATTCTGCCCGGAGCCAACTGCGGTGCCTGCGGGTATCCCGGCTGCCGTAATTTTGCTGAAGCATGTGTCAAATCCGAAAACCTTTCTGATAAATTTTGTCCCAGCGGCGGTAATGAGACCATGGCGGAAATCGCAAAACTTTTGGGGCAAAAGGTGGAAGAGCGAGATCCCATGATCGCGGTTGTTCGCTGTGCCGGATCTCCGGATAAACGTCCGCGCACCAACACCTATGACAGCGCGCCGACCTGCGCTATTGCTACGTATACTTACAGCGGCGATACAGGCTGTTCCTACGGCTGTCTGGGGTTCGGAGATTGTGTTATTTCCTGTCCGTATGATGCCATTCATATGAACAGCAAGACCGGTCTGCCGGAGGTGAGCGAGGAGAAATGCGTGGCCTGCGGGGCCTGTGTCACGGCCTGTCCTAAAGGGATCATTGAATTGCGGAAAAAAGGACGCCGCAACATGCGGGTTTTTGTGTCCTGTATTAATCAAGACAAAGGCGGTCCGGCCCGACGGGCCTGTAAAGCTGCCTGCATCGGCTGCGGGAAGTGTGTGAAGGAATGCCCCTTTGACGCAATTACGTTAGAAAATAATTTAGCATATATCGATTATGATCAATGCAAACTCTGCCGGAAATGTGTTCCGGTATGCCCGACCGGGGCTATTCATGACGTGAACTTTCCAGCGCGAAAGGCTCCCGCGGAACAAACCGTAGACACGGTAAAGGGTGAATAACGGATTATGACCACTTCCAAACACAAAGATGTCAAAACATTTCCGCAGGGAGGGATACATCCCGCCGATAATAAATTATCCGCGGACAGCCCTATTCAGTCCTTGCCCGCACCCGAAACAGCGGTGATCTTTCTAAGTCAGCATATCGGCGCCCCGGCTAAACCCCTGGTCAAGGTCGGGGATACGGTTCGTGCAGGGCAGCACATCGGAGAGGCCGACGGATTTATTTCCGCTAACGTACACAGTTCTGTAAGCGGGACGGTTCAGAAGATCCAGGATGTCATGGATGTTTCCGGATATAAAAAAACCGCTATCGTGATCAAAGCCGATGGCGATGAGTGGGCTGACGGGATTGACCGCAGCACGGGCCTGAATAGTGAAATCAAGGCTGAAGCGGAGGAGATCCGTAAAAAAGTTCATGACGCGGGCATTGTCGGATTGGGCGGCGCGGCGTTTCCGTCCCACGTGAAACTTGCTGTTCCGGAAGGAAAGACCGCAGACGTTCTTCTGGTGAACGCGGTAGAATGCGAACCGTATCTGACAACCGATCACCGCCTGATGCTGGAAAAAGCGGATGAGATCATCGTAGGTGTCCGTGTGGCCCTGAAGGCCATCGGCATTGAACGGGCTATTATCGGCATCGAAAGCAATAAACCTGACGCGATCGCCCTGCTGACTGAAAAAACTATGAACGATCCGTATATCGAGGTTTCTCCCTTAAAAATGCAGTATCCGCAGGGCGGCGAGCGCCAGCTGGTCAAGGCGCTTGCCGGTAAAGAGATCCCCCCTCCGCCGAAGGGACTGCCGATCGATGCCGGGTGTGTTATCTTCAACGTGGCTACGATCTTTGCGATTTACGAGGCTGTTCAGAAGAATAAACCGCTGTTTGAACGGGTGGTCTGCGTTACAGGCAAGAATGTCAAAAACCCCGGGAATTTCCTCTGCCGCGTCGGTACTCCCATTTCTGAACTTATCGACGCGGCAGGCGGGATGCCGGACGATACAGCCAAGATCGTCAGCGGAGGCCCCATGATGGGCAAGGCATTAACCGGAACAGATATTCCTACCAGTAAAGGGGTGTCCGGGATCCTGCTGTTTTCTGAAAAAGACGCTCACCGAGCCGAGATCTTACCCTGTATCCGCTGCGGGAAATGTGTTCAGGTCTGTCCGTTAGGCCTGGAACCTTATCTTCTGATGGCCCTTTCCGAACGGAATCTTTTTGACCGGGCTATTGACGAAAAAATCATCAACTGCTGCGAATGCGCCTGCTGTAGTTATATCTGTCCGTCCAATAGACCATTACTGGATTATATCCGCTTCGGCAAGGCGACCGTGATTAAAAAATTGAAACAGAGAAACGCTAAATGAACCAAAAACCTGTCATTTCCTTATCTCCCCACGTCTACAGTGAAACATCCATTAAGTCGCTTATGTGGGGTGTCGTCATCGCCTTGATCCCCGCGTTTGCGGTCTCGATCTTTGCCTTCGGCTGGGACGCTGTCCGTGTCGTATTCATCTCTGTCGCCGGCTGTTTTTTGTGTGAATATACGATCCAGAAGTTTTTGTTAAAAAAATCTCCGACACTCACTGACGGGTCGGCGGTGATCACCGGGATCCTTTTAGCATTTAATGTGCCGGCCAATCTGCCCTGGTGGATTCTGCTGATCGGAGCTGCTGTTGCGATCGGTGTGGGGAAGATGTCTTTCGGCGGTCTGGGGAATAACCCCTTCAACCCGGCCCTGGTCGGTCGTGTCTTTATGCTGATCTCGTTCCCGGTCCATATGACCAGCTGGCCCCGGCCGCAGTTTGCCGGCCGCGCCGTGGACGGCATGACCGGCGCCACACCGCTGGCGGTTATTAAGGAAGGATTAAAAAACGGAGAACCGTTGTCCCAGCTTCTGCAGGACATCCCGTCTTTCAGTGAATTATTGCTCGGCAAGATGGCCGGTTCCCTGGGAGAAATATCCGCTCTGGCTTTACTCATCGGGTTTGGATATATGCTTTATAAAAAAATCATTACCTGGCACATCCCGGTTTCCGTGATCGGGACGGTTGTAGTCTTTACCGGCATATTCTGGCTGATCGACCCGCAGAGTTATGCTGACCCGGTATTTCATCTGCTGAGCGGCGGACTGATGCTGGGCGCGGTTTTTATGGCGACCGATTACGTGACTTCGCCTATGACCATAAAAGGAATGGTAATATTCGGCATAGGGATCGGTCTGCTGACGGCCGTCATCCGTCTGTTCGGGGCTTATCCTGAAGGGATCTCTTTTGCCATTCTGATCATGAACGGATTCGTTCCGCTGATCAACAAGTACTGCAAGCCGCATCGTTTCGGTGAAGGGGGGCAGGTTGCCTAAAAAACGCGAATCCACATTCTGGAATATGCTGATGACCTTGTTTTTGGTCACATTGATTGCCGGGACCAGCGTGGGATACGTGTATGAATTGACCCGCGAGCCCAAGGCCCGCGCCGATCTGGAGAAAAAGATCTCCGCGATCCGCAACGTAACGCCGGACTTCGACAACAACCCGATCAAAGATGCCTATCCTGTCGAGCTGAACGGCGTCACCTTAACGTTTTTTCCGGTCAAAAATAATGGAAAGCATGTCGCAACAGCGGTCAGCACGTTTTCATCCGAGGGATATGGAGGAGACATTCATCTCATGGTCGGTTTTCTGCCGAACGGACAGATCTATGATACCGCCGTGATCGAACATAAAGAGACTCCCGGACTGGGAAACAAGATCGAAACAGTCAAGTCGGATTTCAGCAGGCAGTTTGAACAGAAAGATCCTGCGGCATTTGATCTGTCCGTGAAACAGGACGGGGGGGACGTCGACGGCATTACCGCCGCGACAATCAGTTCCCGTGCGTATTGTGATGCAGTTCAGAGAGCCTATCAAGCCTATCGAAAGGATCAGGATTTATGAATCCGTGGCAGAATTTCAGCAAAGGTTTTTTCCGGGAGAACGCGGTCTTTGTCCTCCTGCTCGGCCTGTGTCCGACTCTGGGGGTGACCACATCGGCAATGAATGGACTGGGAATGGGTCTGGCCACGACTTTTGTGCTGGTTATGAGTAATAGTGTGGTCTCTCTGGTCAAAAATTTTATTCCGGATAAAGTCCGCATCCCCTGTTTTATTGTTATCATCGCGTCCTTTGTCACGATCGTGGATCTGGTCATGGCGGCGTATTTTCCGGCTCTGCACGGTCAGTTGGGGATCTTTATTCCTTTGATCGTGGTCAACTGTGTGATCCTGGGACGGGCCGAGGCATTTGCTTCGAAGAATACGGTTCCGGCGGCGTTACTTGACGGGCTGGGAATGGGGCTGGGCTTTGCCATGGCCCTGGTTCTGCTGGGCGGTGTCCGTGAGATCCTGGGCAGCAATGCCATTTTCGGATACAGATTTCTTCAGCAGGACGGCATTTTGGTATTTATTTTGGCCCCAGGCGCGTTCATCGCATTGGGTTACCTGACCGCTTTAGTTAACATGATAAGGAAGGCGGCATCCAAATGATGGAATATATCCTCATCATCATTTCTGCGATCTTTGTGAACAATATCGTCCTGACCCGTTTTTTAGGGATCTGTCCTTTTCTCGGGGTTTCTTCCAAATTTTCCACGGCCGGGGGTATGGGCGGTGCGGTTCTTTTTGTCATGACCCTGGCCACCCTGGTGACCTACCTTATTCAACAGTATATTCTGATCCCCCTGGGTATCGGTTTCCTGCAGACGATCGCCTATATTCTGGTTATCGCCTCGTTGGTGCAGATGGTCGAGATCATTTTGAAAAAGGTCAGTCCGGCCTTATATCAGGCATTAGGGGTTTATCTGCCGTTGATCACCACCAACTGTGCCATTCTGGGTGTGGCCATCCTGGTCATCCAGAAAGATTATAATCTTCTGCAGAGCGTCATTTTCGCCATCGCCAACGCGGTCGGCTTTGCCTTAGCCTTGATCATTTTTTCCACGATCCGTGAACAGCTGGATCTGGCTGACATCCCCGAAGCCCTGCAGGGAGCCCCGATCGCTTTTATTGTCGCGGGTCTGTTGTCCTTGGCGTTTATGGGTTTTGCCGGAATTGTGCCTTAATCAGTTTGCTTGACTTTGTACGAACCCGATTGATGCTTTATGCGAATACTCAGCTGGAATGTGAACGGGATCCGGGCGGCCGGACGCAAGGGATTTACTGACTGGCTGAGCCGGGAAGATGCCGACGTCGTCTGTGTTCAGGAGACCAAAGCGCGCCCGGACCAACTCACACAGGCGATCCTTGAGCCGGACGGGTACACCTCATTTTGGTCATCAGCAGAACGGCGGGGCTACAGCGGGGTGGCGGTTTACAGCAAACAGCAGCCTCAAAAAGTCACGGAAGGTCTGGGCGCGGCAGATTATGACAGCGAAGGGAGGGTGCTTCAGCTGGATTATGAGGCGTTTACTTTATTCAATGTCTATTTTCCCAACGGGGGGAGGGGCAACGCGCGGGTTCCGTTTAAAATGGGGTTTTATGATGCCTTTCTGGAACGGGTCAATGCCCTGAAAAAAGACGGCCGGCCGCTGATCATATGCGGTGACGTCAATACCGCCCATACTGAGATCGACCTGGCCCGGCCCAGGCAAAATATCAGGAATACAGGGTTTTTACCGGAAGAGCGGCAGTGGATCACCAAATTTATCGAAAACGGATATGTCGACACCTTTCGGCACGTTTATCCTGACCAGCCCGGACATTATACCTGGTGGGATTACAAGACCCGGGCCCGGGAACGGGACGTGGGCTGGCGGATCGATTATTTTTTCATCACGCCGGACCTGATGACGTCTTTAAAGGATGCGTTCATTCTTAAGAGTATTATGGGTTCCGACCACTGTCCGATCGGAATTGAGGTCGCCATTTAAACGAGGCACATGTTATAATATTATTAGAGGTGCCCTTATGGATCATGATAGTTTAATCGGTTTGGTTCAATTATTATGTTTCGGACAGTTTTTTGCCGTCTTATTATGGGCGGTTCCCTCAGGAATCACCCGTTTTGAGATGGCGGTCTGCGGCTTTTCCCTGGCGTTTGCATTGATCGTTTCCGGGTTTGTTCAAACCCTGTTGAGAGCCAAAGAAGCTCATCAGCGTAAAACTCAGCTTGATCGGGATCTAAAAAATATTCTTGATGAGGCGCGTAACGATCGAAATGATTCTTTTTCCTGAGAGCATGAAATAAATAAAGGTGTTTCATGAAAGATATGTCCCGCTTCTACAAAAAGATCTTGATCTCTTCCATTATCATTATTCTTTGCATGGCATTTCTCATTGTGTTTTTAACGATGAAGCAGTAAACCGTAAGGCCTGCTTTGGCAACGCGACACAATGCTGATGCCTCTTTTCATTCGGCAAACAAATAGTAAGGAAAATACATGAAAATCGCCATTTTCAGCACCAAACCCTATTCCCGCGATTATCTTGAACGCGCGAATCGGGACCATAATCATGATCTGAAATTTCTCAAGGTGTCTTTAACTCATGAAACGGTACCGTTGGCCGAACATTATGACGGCATTTGTATTTTTGTAAATGATGTGGCCGACCGGTATGTGCTCGAACATCTTGCCGGATACGGGGTCAAGCTTATCGTCCTGCGTTCGGCCGGGTACAACAATGTCGACCTGGACGCAGCTAAAGAGCACGGAATTAAAGTGGCCCGTGTTCCGGCTTATTCGCCTTACGGTGTGGCCGAACATGCCGCGGCCCTGATCCTCAGCCTCAACCGAAAGATCTACAAGGCGTATAACCGTGTCCGCGACAGCAATTTTGAACTGGACGGCCTGCTTGGCTTTGAAGTCCACGGATGCACTGTCGGGGTTGTCGGCACGGGAAAGATCGGTGCTTTATTCGCGCAGATCATGAACGGTTTCGGGGTAAAACTGCTTGGTTATGACCCTAATCCGAACCAGGATTGTCTGGATATGGGGATGGAGTACGTCTCCCTTGACGATTTATGCCGGCAGAGCGATATTCTTTCCCTGCACGCGCCGTTAATGAAATCGACTTATCATATGATCAATGATGAGAGGGTCAATCTGATGAAAGACGGTGTTATGCTGATCAACACCAGCCGGGGCGGGCTGGTGGATACCTCAGCGGTGATACGAGGGCTGAAATCAGGGAAGATCGGTTATCTCGGTCTGGATGTCTATGAAGAGGAAGGGCCGTTGTTTTTTGAAGATCAGTCGACCAACATTCTGCAGGATGACACCTTTGCCCGCCTGCTGACCTTTCCTAACGTGGTCATTACCGGCCATCAGGCCTTTTTTACCGGAACCGCTTTGGGGAATATTGCCGATACCACCATGCAGAATATTCGTGATTTTAAAAACGGTAAGACCGATACCCCCAACTTCTTAGTGTGAGCCGGGGTCCTGCTTTAAATGACGCCCGCTGAAATAATTCAGAAAAGCGCCCAGCCCATAAAACTTGCGTTTTATATCTTCCCAGGAGCGGATCGCGATCAGCATGCGCCAAATCTGTCCGGGACGCAGATAAAATTCCTTAAGACCGGTGTCGATCAGTTCATCGATCTCTCGCGCGGAAAGCTGGGGATAATGGACCAGTGTGCGTTGTTCCCCGTCCGGGGTTAACCATTCTCTCCAGTCATCCGCCAGCAGAAAACCGTTTGATTTCGCCCAGGCATACATCGCGGTACCGGGATAGACCGCTATGCCGGTGATCTGAATTGTGTCCAGAGGAAGAGATTTGGCATAATCGATGGTCTGCCGGGCTGTTTCCCGCGTCTCACCCGGAGCGCCGATCATGAAACAGCCGTGGACAACGAATCCCAGTTCATGAGCGCGCTGAGCAAAGGCCCGTCCCATCTCCACGTTTACGCGGCCCTTGCGCACGGCCTGAAAACCCTCATTGTAACCGAATTCAAATCCGGTCATCAGCATCCGGCAGCCGGCCTGTTTCATTAGCGGCAGAAGATCCAGGGGGGTATTCATGCGGGTATTGCACGACCAGCTCACGCGTTTATGCAGTCCGCGGCGCATGATCTCCCGGCAGATTTCCCGCGCATGATCCGGATCTGCGGCAAAGGTGTCTGTCTCAAACATGATCTCACGGATCTGAGGATGAACACGCAGATCGTATTCCATTTCATCCACGACTTTCTGCGGATCCCGCAGACGCAGGCAATGGCCGTACATCAGCTGGGGATCGCGGCAGAATGAGCAGGCATTATTGCAGCCGCGTCCGGTCATAAGCGTGAGAAAAGGAAATTTCTTTCCGGCATCAGGATACCATTCCGGTTTGATCAGCTGCCAGGCCGGGAAGGGGAGGAGGTTGACATCAAGGGGAGGGCGGTCCGGATTATGTTTTACAGTATTATCAGAATTCCGCCAGGACAGTCCGGCAATTTCCTGCGGGGAAATTCCGCGGGCAAGATCTTTCAGGATATCGTCATATTCACGACGGGCAATATAATCCAGAGCATTGCCGGCAATGCTGAAGGTGTGGTCGGGCTCGGCGGTGGCATGCTGTCCGACAAAAACGGTACGGCAGCCGGTCTGTTCTTTGATCACTTTTGTTTGCTCGATATCATTATAAATCGAAGGCGTGGTCGCGTGGATGACCAGCAATTCCGGAGCAAACTGACCGCACAGGTGATAGGTTTTCTCAGGGGAAAGATTGCGGGCAGCCGCCTCAATAAAATCGACCTCATGGCCGGCGTCGATCAGATACTGCGCAGCGGTCAAAAGATATTCCGGATGGCGCTGGACGCGTCCGCGGGACTTCGCCGCCCAGCGGGCGACACGCACAAAATTTTCACCGAAAGACGGGTTAAGAAAAAGGATACGCATGATGATGTATATTAATGCTCCTGGAGTGGATTTTCAAGGATTTCATCTTTTCATTTATGAGGATTGCGCCTACAATAAAGAAAAATCAACTCCAGGGTGTTTTGCTTCGCGGGCCGTTGCGCAGCCGAATGGCTGTGAAGATCGTGAGCGGCTCGTTCGCTCAGACAGCCTCCCCGAACTTTTTATAATGGATTGTTCGGCTCGGAACTCGCTCTGCGAGCCGTCCACGATCTTTTTTAACGCCATTCGGGTGAGAATTGTTTGAACGAGCGAATTTCATCATAACCTGCTGACCCATTCATTTTTTAAAAGATTTAAACAATCAAGGAACAGAGCGGCCCATGAAAGTTTCTAATAAAATTTCCCTCTTCATAATTTTTCTGCTGGCGATCCTGGCCGGTAATACCTTTGTCGGTCTTGATCAATTAAACAAGATCAACCGGGAACTGAACTCCGTCGTGCGGCGGGACATGCTTCTGACGGATTCCATGAACCGTGTCGCGGAATATCAGCTGGAAAAGGCGGTGCTGATGGAGCGTGTTCTGCGTATCGCTGAAGAAATGGCTTATGATGACGTGGTCCCGGCCCGCCGGGTTCATCTCATTGATCAGACTCATCTGCTCCGGGAAAGCCTTGACCGGCTCAGCCGTTCGTCAGATCAGCATATCGCTTCGGCCAAATCTACTGTCCGTGAAATGCCGTTATCGTCCCAATCTGGAACAGCGCCAGTTATGGCTGTCCGCATCGGTCAAATCCTGACAAATATTGAACAGCGCCACAATGCCTATGACGAACTTCTCGGTATGATCCTTACCGCTGTTGCCGAAGGGGAATTTGAACTGTCCTTTGATCATCTGCAGAAGATCGAAATTGGCTCCGCCCGCCTCACACGTGAATTGCGTGAATTCACCCGTGAAGTCCAGGACCTTTCCCGTAAATCATTAGAAACCGCCCAGCGGGAAGAACATCTGGCACGTACTCTGCTCTGGTTAAGTTTTGCTATCAGTCTGATCATCAGCCTGATCCTGGCCTTGGCTATTATCCGCAGTATCCATATCCCTTTACGCCAGTTAAGTTTAGCGGCACAAAAAGTGGGCGAAGGGAATTTTTTTGTCCGCCTGAAACAATTTTCCAAAGATGAATTCGGAGATGTCAGCCGGGCGTTCAATCTTATGACCCAGCGGCTGATGGAATTTACCGGACAGCTCAAACAGAAAAAAGAACAGTTATCCGAAAGCCTGCGTATGACCGAACAGCAGAGAGCTGACTTGCAGCAGGTCAATCAGGAACTGGATAATTTTGTCCGGACAATCAGTCATGATATCCGCACGCCCCTAGTCGGTATGACCGGATACGGCGATTATCTCAAGAAGCATTATTATGATGACATGGATGAAAAGGGAAAGAAATGTGTCGACGGTGTCGTCAAAAGTTCCCGCCGTATGACCCAGCTGATCAATGATCTGCTGACTCTCACACAGATCGGCAGGGTGAAAAACCCGTACGAAAAAGTCAATCTCAAGATCACCCTGTCCCGGGTGCGCGAGCGGCTGGAAGATCAGATCGAACAGCACGATGTCGATCTGCGTATTCCCGATGATATGCCGACCATTCTATGCGATCGGGTCAAGATCGAAACCATATTTTATAACCTGATCAGCAACGCCATCAAATTCTCATCAAAGACCGGCCGCCGCCCAATGGTTGAGGTTTGCTGGCAAGAGCGCGCTGACGCGTACGAATTTTCTGTTAAGGACAATGGTATTGGTATTCCGGATGAAAAGAGCGACGAGGTTTTCGAGATGTTTAAGCGCCTGCACACATCTTCAGATTATGAAGGAACCGGTGCGGGATTAAGTATTGTGCAGACCGCCGTCCTTGCGCACGGAGGGCGGATCTGGGTGGAATCCCCGGAAGCAGGGCCGGGAACTATATTCGTTTTTACTATTCCGGAACGATAGCCTAGTATGTTTTTATTAGATTAAGGAGAAATCCGGCAGTAGGTGACGATCATGCGGTTGCATCCGCCGTTCTCATCATGCGTACGGCATGCCCAGCCATCCGGGACGAGGGTTCCATCGACATTTTTTTTCCACATGGGCCGGGACAGGGATATTCCTCTTTCCGCACCGCCTCCCCAGATAGAGCAAGATCCGCCGACAAGTTTATAACCTTTTCCAGGGTATTCTCCAATCCCTTCAACTATGTGGGTTGCTGTTGTACCGCAATTAAACTTGGTTGCCAGGTGTTTATTGTTCTTATCAAAAGTCACATTTGTACATTGCATGGGTTTAGGAACACACATGGACGACTGCTGGGCGGTGGCCTTACCGGTGTAGGAGGCCAACAGATACGAGAGCGCACTACAGCCAAATATAAAAAAAACACCTGCAACTAGCCATCTCGAATATGTAAATTGTGCTAAGCGCATCTTCGTCCTATCATTCTGTAAAGCTTGACCGGCAGCACACGGCGTATTGAGTGCCTCTGGGTGTGCAGTCAAACTGCTTCAAATCTCCACTGGGAATCAAATCGTCTAACTTCCTGGATGGATTAGGATTACATCCTCCGCCGAACACATATGTTCGATTATCGTTCTCCCACAAATTCCCATCTTGGCAGCTTGCGGGTCCGCTGTCATTACTGACCACTTCACACTTCAGATATTTGGGGAGACAGAGGGTCTGAGCTCCGACCGTTTTGACATATCTAAATGTAAACCATCCCGCCAAAGCACAGAAAATCATGATTAAAGGCAGCATAATATAGTGAATTTTATTAAAGTACATACCTTTTCCTTATCAAAGCGTGCAGCATACAGCGTACCGCGTGTATTTCTTATTTCCCATAACCCAGTAGTAGCCGTAATTTTCGTTTACAACAGGTGTTATTTTTAAGGGCCAGCCGCCGTTTATGCCCACTCCGACCAGCTGTTCATGGGATTTACATGATAAATTAGCTAAGCTTACTCCGCAAGGGTCACACCCAACGCTTGCAAATGTATGTTCCGTTTTCTCCAACCGGCAGGTCATCCGGGCCACACAGGTGGCCGCTGGCACAGACTCAAATCGATTCAAGAGGCTGCTTCCTAAGGCCAACAGCATCAGAAAGAAAAAAACAACGCATGTTCGAAGTATGAATCGGGAGTTCGTGTATCTCATAAAATAAGTATATCATAAATCTAGTCACATTAAACATGTCTGCTTAATTTTTTTATGAATGACATAAACTGCCTTATGTGCTGAATTGACTGGATAGTAAGTTTCTTATATAATAATTTTTTCAATCTTGGTGGAGGGAAATATGATGACTGCTGACATAAATCCGGTTCCTTTCGATGCCGCCGGCATTCAGGCGGATATTTACAATATTACAGCCATAAAAGGCTTATCCGATATTAATCGGCTGCCGTTTTCGATTAAAATTCTGCTCGAAAACGCTCTGCGCAACTGTGACGGGTTTCAGGTCACCGAAGACGATGTCAAAAAGATCGCCGCCTGGAAACCCAAAGGCATGAAACCGGTAGAGATCCCATTCAAGCCCGGAAGAGTGATCCTGCAGGATTTTACCGGAGTTCCCTGCGTGGTGGACCTGGCCGCTATGCGGGATGCCATGAAAAAGCTGGGTGGCGATGTCAATAAGATCAACCCTCACGTCCGCTGCGACCTGGTCATTGACCACTCCTTACAGATCGATGTGCACGGCTGTCCCGAAGCGCTCAAGGCGAACATGGATAAAGAATTCGAGCGCAACGGCGAACGGTATGAATTCCTGAAATGGGGTCAGAATGTCATGAAGAATTTCCGGGTCGTCCCCCCGGGAACCGGCATTATCCATCAGATCAATCTGGAATTTCTGGCTGACGGCGTTCTAAAACAAGAAACCAACGGACAAACGGTTATTTTTCCCGACACGCTGGTCGGCACCGACAGCCATACCACAATGATCAACGGGATGGGCATTCTGGGCTGGGGTGTCGGCGGCATCGAGGCCGAAGCCGTGATGCTGGGAGAGCCGATCACCATGCTTCTGCCGGAAGTCGTGGGGTTTGAACTTTCCGGAACATTAAAAGAAGGAGTCACCGCCACAGACTTGGTTCTGACCGTGGTTGAGACCCTGCGGAAAAAAGGCGTGGTCGGCAAATTCGTGGAATTTTACGGAGACGGCCTGCAGCATTTATCCCTGCCGGACCGCGCCGTGATCGCCAACATGACCCCGGAATTCGGCGCGACCTGCGGTCTGTTTCCGGTCGATGAAAAGACCCTCGAATACTACGCGCTCACCGGCCGTGATCCCAAGCAGATCGACCTGGTCAAACAATACATGCAGGCCCAGGGCATGTTTTACACCCCGGGCCAAAAACCGGCAGACTACACCGATACCCTTACATTAGATCTTTCCGGGATCGAGCCGTCTATCGCCGGACCGCGCCGACCCCAGGACCGGATCACCCTCAAAGACGTGCCGTCTGCGTTCCGGAACGGTCTGACCCGCTCACCAGACGAGAACGGATTTGGGATCGCCGAAACCAATGCCGATCAGCAGGCGTCCTTGCAGGACGGCACTGTTTTAAAGCACGGAAGTCTGGCGATCGCCTCCATTACCAGCTGTACCAACACATCCAACCCGGGATTGCTGATCGCTGCCGGGATCCTGGCCCGCAAGGCCATAGCCAACGGCCTGAACGTTCCGTCTTATGTCAAGACCAGCCTGGCTCCAGGCTCACAAGTTGTTACGGATTATCTGGTCGAGGCCGGACTAATGCCCGCGATGGAATCCTTAGGGTTTCATGTTGCCGGGTACGGCTGCGCGACCTGTATCGGCAACAGCGGTCCGCTGGTTCCCGGCGTTGCCGATGTTATTGACGAACACGATCTGGTTGCCGCAAGCGTCCTGAGCGGCAACCGGAATTTTGAAGGGCGCATCAGCCCGCATACCCGGGCCAATTATTTGGCCAGTCCGCCTCTGGTCGTGGCCTATGCTCTGGCCGGCCGGATCGATATTGATTTTGATACGGAACCTATTGGAGAAGATCATGACGGGAACGCGGTCTTTCTCAAAGATATTTGGCCGGAACAAGCAGAGATCAATGACCTGGTCGCCGCTCATGTAACGGCTGAAGTTTTTCAGAAGCGCTACAGCGGTGAGATCGAGGGACCGGACCAGTGGAAAAGGATCTGCGCATCCGGGGAACCCCAATATTCCTGGGATGACAGCAGTACGTACATTCAGAACCCTCCGTTTTTCGAGGGCATGAATGCCGAGACCGGTATCATCCGTCCGATCGAAGGCGCGCATGTTCTGGTCAAGGTTGGAGATTCCATCACCACCGACCATATTTCGCCAGCAGGGGCTATTGCCAAAGACAGCCCGGCCGGAAAATATCTGATCGATCATGGAGTGGATCTCAAAGATTTTAATTCTTACGGCTCCCGCCGGGGCAATGACCGGGTCATGGCCCGGGGGACATTTGCCAATATCCGTCTGCGGAATCAGCTGGCTCCGGGGACGGAAGGCTCATGGACCACACACTTTCCCACCGGGGACGTAATGAGTATTTTTGACGCGGCCCAAAAATACCGCGAAGACGGAACCCCGCTGGTCATCCTGGCCGGCAAAGAATACGGGACCGGCTCCAGCCGTGACTGGGCAGCGAAAGGTCCGGCCCTGCTGGGCGTACGGATTGTTATCGCTGAGAGTTACGAGCGCATTCATCGTTCAAATCTTGCCGGAATGGGGATCCTGCCTTTGCAGTTCAAGCCCGGTGAGAGTGCCGGATCTCTCGGCCTGCAGGGCAATGAGATCTTCGATTTCGAAAACCTTGACAATTCGCTTAGATCCGGAGACACCATTCGTGTCCGGGTGATCGAACCTGACGGACAGAACCGTTCTTTTTCAGCTGTCTGCCGTCTGGATACACCTGTGGAAATTGATTATTTCCGTAACGGAGGGATCCTGCAGACCGTGATCAAAAAGATGATTAAGGAATCATCCGTTTAAACGACCGAAACAAGTAATCGTCTAACACAGCCGCTTTTTTAAAGAAGAGAAGGGAAAACCGATGGCGCAAACACTCTATGATAAGATCTGGGATTCTCATGTTGTGCGGGAAAGCCGGAATGACACCACATTGATCTATGTCGACCGCCAACTGGTCCATGAAGTGACCAGCCCGCAGGCCTTTGAAGGTCTGCGTTTAAAAAACCGTCAGGTCCGTCACCCAAAAAAGGCCCTGGCGACTATGGATCATAATGTCCCGACCCATACCAAAGATCCGCAGTCCGTGACCGGCATGTCCAAGATCCAGATGGATGCCCTGGCTAAGAATTGCGAACAGTTCGGTCTGTCCCTTTATGATTTTATCGATCTCAAACAAGGTATCGTGCACATCATCGGCCCGGAGCAGGGTTTGACCCAGCCGGGGATGGTCATCGTCTGCGGCGATTCTCATACCGCCACACATGGAGCCTTCGGCGCGCTGGCCTTTGGGATCGGCACATCAGAAGTTGAACATGTTTTGGCCACCCAGACCCTTCAGCAGAACAAATCCAAATCCATGCAGATCAATATCGATGGTGAACTGGGGAAAGGTGTGGGGCCCAAGGACATTATCCTTTACATCATTAGTCAGATCGGTACGGCCGGTGCGACCGGGTATGTGATCGAATACAGCGGGTCGGCGATCCGCAGCCTGTCCATGGAGGGCCGCATGACCATCTGCAACATGAGCATTGAGGCCGGAGCCCGCGCCGGGATGATCGCTCCGGACGAGACCACGTTCGAATATCTGAAAGGCCGTCCTTACGCGCCGCAGGGAGAAATGTGGGACCGTGCCGTGGAATATTGGAAAACCCTGCGCAGTGATGAAGACGCGGATTTTGACCAGTCCCTGCATTTTAACGGTGCTGATATTAAGCCCCGTGTCACCTGGGGGACCAGCCCGGGCCAGGGGACAGATATCGAAGGGACGGTCCCCAGCCCCGACGACTTTTCTACACCCGGTGATCAAAAGGCCTGCGCTTCGGCGTTACAATACATGGGTCTTAACGGCGGAGAGAAAATGACCGATATTGAGATCAACACGGTCTTTATCGGATCCTGCACCAACGGCCGGATCGAAGATTTCCGTCAGGCCGCCGCGATCCTCAAAGGACGCCGGGTTAAAGACGGGATCCGCGCCCTTGTGGTGCCGGGATCGGGACTGGTGCGCCGTCAGGCGGAAGAAGAAGGGCTGGATCACGTCTTTATTGAGGCGGGGTTTGAATGGCGTCAGCCGGGATGTTCCATGTGTCTGGCTATGAACCCCGACCGGCTTGAACCGGGTGAACGCTGCGCCTCGACCACCAACCGCAATTTTGAGGGGCGGCAGGGTGCCGGCGGGCGCACCCATCTGGTCAGTCCGATCATGGCCGCAGCCGCCGCGATCGAAGGCCGTCTGACCGATGTCAGGAAATATCTGTAATCATAGCTGTTTAGATTAGGATTCCCTCCCCTTGTGGGGAGGGTTAGGGAGGGGGGATCTCGTCAGGCAAAACCCCCACCCAGCCTCCCCCACAAGGGGGAGGAACGATGCCTTATTTCATGTTTCTGACAATGTCATTTTTATTTATCATTGGTGTCATTCCGGCGCATGCAGGAATGACACGTGTACGCAGGAATAACCGTTAACGAATTATTTTGACAATACTCAACTTTGAGAAAGGACCATAGATATGGACGCATTTAAAAAACATAGCGGAGTCGCTGCTCCCTTGGACAGAAGCAATGTCGACACGGATATGATCATCCCCAAACAGTTTTTAAAAAAGATCGAACGGACCGGCTTCGGCAAGCATCTCTTTCATGAACTCCGTTACACAGACTACGAGGGGACACAGGAAAATCCGGATTTCGTTTTAAATCAGGAGCCTTACCGCAATGCGACTGTCCTGCTGGCCCGGGATAATTTCGGCTGCGGTTCAAGCCGGGAGCACGCGCCCTGGGCGCTGGCGGATTATGGCTTCCGGGTCATCATCGCTCCAAGCTTCGCTGATATTTTTTACAATAATAGTTTAAAGAACGGTCTGCTTTTGATACGATTAAACGAGGATGAGGTCGACACACTTTTTAAGCAGATCGGAGAAAACCCCGGGGCCAGGCTCACTGCTGATCTGGCAGAACAGAAGGTGACCGGACCGGACGGCAGAGAATATCATTTTGAGATCCACCCCTTTGCCAAAGAATGCCTGAGTAAAGGCCTGGATCAGATCGGCTGGACACTGCAGTTTGAAGACCAGATCACCGCGTATGAAGACCGTCTGCGGGAAGAGAGGCCCTGGCTGGCGTAGCAGAATACCGTCACATGTTGCACGGCCGCTCCTCACCAGGACGCCGATCACCAGGTAACCAGGAAAAAAATCACACAAAGACATAACGGGGCGATGCGCACCTAAAGGATGACACTATGGCGGGAAGCACTTTCGGAAAACTTTTTCAGATCACCACCTTCGGCGAAAGCCACGGCCCGGCGATCGGAGTGGTGATCGACGGGGTTCCGCCCGGACTCGCGTTGACCGCTGATGATATTCAGCAGGATCTTGACCGGCGCAAACCCGGCCAAAGTGAGGTCACCACCCAGCGCAAAGAGTCTGACACCGCTGAAATCCTTTCGGGAGTGTTTGAAGGAAAAACCACCGGGACACCTTTAGCCATTCTGATCCGCAATAAGGATCAGCGCTCCCGCGATTATTCCAATATTAAAGATGTCTACCGGCCGGGGCACGCCGACCTGACCTTTGAAAAAAAATACGGCATACGTGATTACCGGGGGGGCGGACGTTCTTCCGGACGGGAAACCGCCGCGCGGGTGGCAGCCGGCGCGGTTGCCAAAGCGGTTTTGCGGGCCGGCAAAGTCAGCGTCCTGGCCCATACCGTTCAGGTCGGCAATGTCCGCGCGGATTCCTTTGATCCCCAGCAGATCGAGCAGAATATCGTCCGCTGTGCCGATGCCGATGCCGCGGAAAATATGGTGCGGGCTATTCAGGCGGCCCGTGATGAACAGGATTCTCTGGGCGGGATCGTAGAGGTTCGGGTCTCCAATTGCCCGGCAGGATTGGGAGATCCGGTTTTTGATAAGCTGGAAGCCCGCCTGGCGCATGCCGTGATGTCAATCGGCGCGATCAAAGGCATTGAATTCGGCGCCGGCTTCCGGGCGGCGGAATTAAAAGGATCCCAGAACAATGATACGTTTAAAGCGGATAACGGATCGATCTCGATCAGCGGAACTCATGCCGGAGGCATTCTGGGAGGGATCTCCAGCGGAGACCCCATCATGATCCGTGCCGCAGTCAAACCGCCGTCCTCGATCGGGAAAGCCCAGAAGACCGTGACCAGGAAGGGCGAGCAGACCGAGATCGCCGTGACCGGCCGGCATGACCCCTGCCTGTGTCCGCGCATCGTGCCTGTTATGGAAGCCATGGTCAATCTTGTTCTGGCCGACTGTCTTCTGATCCAGCATGGACTTAACGACTAACCGACTATGCCTCGTCCCACGTCATCAAAAATCATCCTGATCACCGGCACGTCATCCGGCTTCGGACTGCGGACAGCAGCCCGGCTGGCCTCCCGCGGGCATCAGGTCGTGGCGACCATGCGGGACCCTCAGAAAAAGGAGGCGCTGTTATCCGAAGTCAAAGAGCGGGGAGGGGACATTACCGTTCTGCCGCTTGATGTCTGCGATCCGCCCACCATTGATGATGCCGTACGCGAGATCGGGGACCGTTTCGGCCGTATCGACATTTTGATCAACAATGCCGGGATCATCATCGGCGGTTTTTTTGAAGACCTGACCCAGGATGAGATCCGTCAGGTCATGGAGACAAATTTTTTCGGCGTCCAGAACGTTACCCGGGCCGTGCTTCCCCTGATGAGACCGCAGGGCGCAGGGAAGATCATCAACATCTCCAGCATCTCGGGGCAGTACGCCTCCCCGGCGTTCGGAGCTTACAATGCCAGCAAATGGGCCCTGGAGGGATTCAGCGAAAGCCTGTATTTTGAATTAAAACCCTTCGGCATTGACGTCGTGCTCATTGAGCCCGGCGCGTACAAGACCAAGATCTTCCGTGAAAACCGCCGTGTCGCCCAAAATTTTGACAACCCGGAAAGCCCTTATCAGGAGTACTCCCGTTCGCTCAGTGATTATCTCGATAAAAAACTCGCTGATAATTACCGCGATCCTGAAGATATCCCGCGCCTGATCGAAAAGATCGTCACCGCGCGCCATCCCAAATTCCGTTACATCCCGGAAATAGAGAGCAGGGTCCTGCTGGGATTACGGAAGTATCTGCCCTGGGGTCTTTACAGCCGGCTGGTTTTGAAGGAGGTCTTTAAAAGGCGAAGAGAGAACGGCGAATAGCGAAACGCAGTACCGCCAGCACACCTTTTGAGACACTTGTGTCCCAATAAAGTATCGCTCCTCCCCCTTTATGGGGGAGGTTGGGTGGGGGTTTTGCTTGACGAAATCCCCCTCCCTAACCCTCCCCACAAAGGGGAGGGAATCCTAATTTAAACAGCTATGTTTTTGCGAATAAGGTAATTGACGTGATGAATAGTGTTAATGAAGGGGAAAATATGTCTGCCATTCTTGAACAAATGCAGGTCGGACCGATGGAAAATTTCATTTATTTTATCGGCTGTCCGGACACGAAAGACGTCGCCGTTGTTGATCCCGCCTGGGATGTTGATCATCTGACCGCCCAAGCGGAAGAGAAGGGATATCGCATTGCCGCGGTTCTGCTCACCCACGGCCATCCGGATCATGTTCAGGGCGCGGGCAGGATCGCCGAACAACTGGACGTGCCTGTCTACATCTCCGCGGATGAAGCCCCCTTTTATGAACCCGACAGCCCCAATTTAAAAAAGGTCAACGACGGAGATGAGATCTCTATCGGCAATATTCACATCCGCTGTGCCGCCGCACCCGGGCACACGCCGGGCTGTCTGTGTTTTCAGCACGGCAATATTCTGCTGACCGGGGACACATTGTTCGTCAACGGCTGCGGACGCTGTGACCTTCCCGGCGGGAACGCCGAAAAGATGTATCACACGCTTTATGACCGTTTAGCCCAATTTCCTGACGAGACCGTGATCTATCCGGGCCATAAATACGGTCCCGCGGCGCATGACACCCTCGGCAATCAAAGGAAGACCAATCCGTATTTAACCTGCGCGGATAAAAAGGAATTTTTGACAAAAAGGATGGGAGGGTAGGCAAATCCGGGAAAACCTCTTGTCTTTGCAAGCATGCTTTGCTAATATGAATCTTCTTCATGGGAATATTTCGTGGGCCGGTAGCTCAGCTGGGAGAGCGCATGGTTCGCAATCATGAGGTCGGGGGTTCGATCCCCCCTCGGTCCACCAAATATTTCCAACAGCACCAACAGCACCAACAGCAGAAGAAATTCACGGTAAAACCCCTATTCTCATGTCAATGAACCGCTTTTACACCCCCCAGACAGATTTCAGCAGCCCCTCTGTCATCATCACCGACCCAAAAGAATGTCATCACTTAAGAGATGTCCTGCGCCTGGGAAGCGGGGATCGTATCCAACTCTTTAACGGCGAAGGGATGTCCGCTGACGGTGTCATCGGCACGGTCCAAAAGAGCGCCGTAACGGTTCTGATCAAAAAGGTTTACGCAACCGTTCGGCCGTACCTCAGCCGTCTGATCCTGGCCTGCGCCTTGCCCAAAAAAGGCAAGTTTGAGACCATTATTGAAAAAACGACCGAACTCGGCGTCGATGAGATCATCCCCATGGTCACCGCGCGGACCGAATGCCGCTATGACCACAAGCGCGCTGAAAAAAAACATATCCGTTTTTCTGCCGTCGCGAAAAATGCCGCCAAGCAATGCCGCCGTCCGGACCTTCCCCGTATTCATCCGATAACACCGTTCAGCGCGGTCCTGGACCATTTCATTGACGGACAGACTAACGTGCTGATCCCCTGGCTGGAGGGAGAACGCAGGGACCTTCATTCGGTTTTATCAGGATCCAGCCGCCCGAAAAAACTCATCCTCATCGGCCCGGAAGGAGATTTCACTCCGGAAGAAGCCGATGAGGCGATACAGCGCGGCGCCCAGCCGGTCAGTCTGGGGCCGCTTGTTCTCCGGGTCGAGACCGCCGCGATCGCCGTGACCGCGGTCAGCCGGCTCACAGCAGACATCGCGGATCACGCACAGACCAGGGGTGCTCATGGAGAGACGTGAACGCTGGTTCATATTCCTGCTTTTTTCCGGCGCATTATTTCTGCGCCTGATCTACATGCTGTTCCTGCGGGAACATTATTTTTTCTACCATAATCCCAGCGCGGATGCGGCATACTATCTGGACTGGGCGCGGGAAATCGCCTTTAAAGACCCCATCGGGAACCAGGCCTTTTTCGGCCTTCCGCTGTATCCCTATTTTTTAGCGGTGCTGTACCGTCTCTCCCTGGGGCATATCGAAGTGATCCGGCTTTTTCAGATCACCCTCGGTTCGCTGAATTGTGTTCTGATCTATTTAGCCGGCAAGGAGATGTTCCATTCGCGCAAGATCGGCGCTGTGGCCGGCATCCTTTCTGCCGTCACGTTCACCCTGATCTATTATGACTGGCTGTTAATGCCGGTGACCCTGATCATCTCGCTCAGCCTGATCATTCTGCTGTCCCTGCTGAACCGACACATCCTGACACGCCCCCGCCAGTGGTTGATCCTGGGACTGCTTTTGGGCCTGGCCACTCTGGGTGACGGAAAGTTCCTGTTTATCACCCTCATGGCGTCGGTCTGGCTCTATCTGGACCAGCGCAAGACGGCGCGCCTGCGTCAGGTCGTGATCCTGCTCTGCGGGTTTCTGCTGGTGCTGGGAACCTGCGCCCTGCGCAACCGTCTGGTCAGCGGGGACTGGATCCTGATCAGCGCGCAAAGCGGGCTCAGCCTTTACGCCGGCAACAACCCTCAGGCGACCGGCACCTTTGCCAATCCGGAATACATCCGGCCGACCCACGAAGGGCAGGACGAGGATCAGAAGATCGTTGCCGAATCCATCGCCGGAAAAAATTTGAGCCCGGCAGAGGTCTCAGCGTTCTGGAAAAACCGCGCCCTGGATTTTATTCTGCGGGAGCCCGGTCAATACACCGCTCTGCTGCTGCGTAAAGCGCGTCTCTTTTTTACAGATACCGAATACGCCTATGACCTGGATCTGATCCTCCAGCGCCGCTGGAAAGAGATGCTTGATATCAACGGTGTGACGTTGCTGTTTGCTTTAGCATTCATCGGCATGGCTGTTTCCTGGCGCCGCCGGCCCGGATCCCGGATCGCCCTGATCTTTATTCTGGCCCAGCTGATGATGTCTTTGATCTTCTTTGTCTCGTCGCGTCACCGCGCCGCGATCATTCCTTTTTTAATCTTGTTCGAAGCCGCGGCTTTAGGCTGGCTGCTGACTACCGTACGTCAACGCCGTATCCTGCCCGCGGCCACCGCGATCATTTTTATCGCGTTCATGATGACCGTTTTTCAGCCTGTCGATCTTCCGGCCCGTGATCTGGCCTTCATCCGGCACGCCAAATCCGGCCCGGTCTACGAGCAGAGAGGGGACCTCGCCCAGGCCCGCAGTCAGTATCAGCAGGCCATTAAACTCCGTCCGGGCGATACCAATTCCTGGTACAATCTGGCCAATACTTATGTCCATACCGGCGACCTCCAGCGCGCAAAACAGCTTTATCAGCATGTCCTGGATATCTGTTCTTTTCACATCGACGCGGCATTCAATTTAGCCTACGTTTACGATCGGTTGGGAGAGTATGACCGCGCCCTGTCCTATTACCGCAAGGTTTTACGTTTTCAGCCGGAAAAACCGGATACCCTTTATCATCTGGCCCGGATCCATGCCCGGCAGGGTCACTGTGAACAGGCAAGGGAGTACTATCGTCAGCTGATGACGCTCCAGCCGGATCTCAAACCGGATCTTAAAAAAGATCTGGCCGCCGGCCTGAATTCATGTGATCTCGAATAAACATCCCCAAGGGCCTTATTTTTCTCCCCCTGGGGTGAGGAAAAGATCAGACCGTATTTCCCTCCCCCAGGTGAGGAAAAGATCAGACCATATTTCCCTCCCCCTGGTGGGGAGGGCTAGGGAGGGGGGGACGCTCGATCAGCACCCATACCAACCTCCCCCGCAAGACGGATGAAGCTGTCCAATTTCGACACAAGAAATTTCCCTACATCATCACCGCCAGCCCTTCGTCCAGCAGCTGCTGGTTCAGAAAATACCCGCCGGCAAAGATCTTTTCCTTATTCGTCTCGCCCGGCAGGTAGAATACGTCCGCCACAAACCGCCCGTGCAGGTCGACCATAAACGTCTGCATGATGATCGTTGTGCCTTCTTTCAGGCGTTTTTCAACGAACGCTTTGGCTTCCTGCGCCTTTTTCACTTCAGCAGGATCGTCGCTTCGCTGTTCCGGCGTATCGATCCCGCGCAGGCGCAGACGTTTTTTGACCCAGACATCAAATCCCAGGTCAATGTTGACCACCAGCGTGTCACCGTCGACCACGTAATCGAGTTCTGTTTTGTAAACATGAAGCGCATTGCTTCGCCGTATCAGCTGCGCGCCGCCTGAAGAATGACTGCGGGAAAATTCGCTGTCCTTGATCTTCTGCGACAGTAAGCGGACAGGCCATTTTTGTTCATTGCCTTGCGTGAGATAAAAGGCCCGGGCGTCCTCTTTGAGGGGGATGAGCAATTTAAAGTGTGACCATGTCAGGTTTTGGTACGTGTGTACCGGGACCTCATCGGGCCATAGGCGGTAAAATTGAACAAAGCGGAAAAGCTGACTGCGTTCGATCGCCAGATCGTTCTCAAGCTGTTCGATGGTCTTAACTAAAGCGGTTTCAGTCAAGTGTTCATCATCAATGCGCCGCCCCAACTGCCAGTAGCATTCAATGGTGATGCTTGACAGGGTGGAGGCCATGGCGTCCCTGGCCTCATTGAGAATCGTGCGCAGGTCAGCGATCAGTTGAGGGTAAAATTCCGGAACGATCTCAGGGGATGCGGAATGAGCCATATTTCCTCCTATTGCTGCGTGATTTTCATCATTTTATGCTTATTGCTACCAATGCTACAGTAGCGAATACACATTATTGTGGCACAGAAATGCGGACAAGGGAAGGGGTTTTTAAAGACGGGACCGACCCTGCTTTTGGGTTTACTACGTAGTCACTACGTAGTATAATAAACAATACCCGGGGCCGGATCAAGCGCCCCGGACCGTAACGCAGAATTCCAAAGCAGAAAGGAGAGCCCATGCAGCCCCGCATCACGCACGATATCCGAAAACTAACCATTACCGGCGGTTCGACCTATTATGTCACCATCCCGCAGTCCATGATCCGCGAGCTCGGCTGGCGCAAAGGCCAGAAGCTGGTCGTCCGGCGAGACGGTGAGAGAGTCGTGCTTGAAGATTGGGAAGGGTAGGCCCTGTTCCGAATTCTTATGCCATTAAATGATAATATATAATTTCTTATTATCATTTATGGCGTGTAATGATAATATAAAATACGATATTATCAGTTAAAAAGGATTCCAAAAAAAGTACCAGGTACCTAAAAGGGGACAGGTAAAAAAATAGGCCACGGCGCTTTAATCCCCAATAAGCAGGGACGCGTCCTGCTTTTAAAACCTTATGCACAAGATAGAATCCCACGACGAGAACATGGCCCATTTTTTGGTCACGCCCGAAGAGCTCAAACTGATGCGGGACGCGGTTCTGCTTGAGCTTGAGCTTGAGGCGCCTTTGAAGCGCGCGCGGTTTTCCCCGAGGATCGCCGGTCAATACTGCGTACGTGTTGAACTCTCCCTGCTGGATGAGATGCTCTCATACATACGGGATATCAGGGATCGGTTTAAGCGAAAAGAGTTTCGCGAGGCGATCGTAAAATTGACAGACCAGGTCCACGCCGCGTTTTTTGATACAGCGAAACTTAAGCAAGAACAGGCGGATGCTGTTGCGGCCGAGGCCGCCGAAGTTCTAGTTTCGCACGAACGTTTAAAGGATCCTGCGTATCGCAAGTTTATTGATCATATCGGCGCGTTGCTCAAAGACGCGGGGCCCGAGCCGCGGTATGAATTTTTGAGA
>CAZQQI010000020.1:0-12601 GCA_964595465.1 uncultured Planctomycetales bacterium
CTCGCTGAACCCGTCACCTAAAGAAAACGATCCCTGCTGAATCCCCCGTGTGATCCGGTGCAGCTCTTTGATCCCTTTGGTCTCGGCATCGTAAAGCCCGCGCTTTTCATCTTCCATACGCAGCCCTGACATACTCAAAGAGAACGGGAGCGTGATGTCACGCCCCAGAATATCCATCTGCGTCTTGTCTCCCGACCAGTTCATGGCCTGCTGCAGGACAACATTACTGATGGTCGTCCAGCTGCCGTCCTGGATCGCGATATTCAGATCCGGCTGAACATAAAAGGACCCTTCTCCACTTATGGATCGAGTCGTAATGTTTTGAGTGCTAACCATGCCGTTCTTGTTAAGATCCCGACCCTCAATAATGGTCTTATCAAGCATAACGGGCTGTTTTGCCATAGACGCGTCGGTTTCAAACAGCGCCTGTCCCAGGGTCGGTGTCACGGTCATAGCTTCAAAGCTGTTGCCGGCCATAAGCGGAGAGCCCACAAACCCGACGCGTTCAGCTTCCGTCAGCACGATCGGGGCTGTACGGTCATTCCCCAGAGCATACTCCCCGATCTTTTCTTCTTTCTTGACAATCTTCGCAATGGTCAGGGCCTCTTCGCGGACATCAGCAGCCGGTGTGTCTTCTTCCCCCGGCAGATATTGCGCGATAAGCTGAGCCTCCTCCTGGGCCTGCTGGGACAGCCTGTATGTCTGCTGTGCCAGGACCGGCAAGACGACCCGGGCCGCCGGTGACGTGTCAGAGTCGTAAGACCTGATTTCTAAATCTTTCTTATCCACCTCTGTTTGATGGGCGGCATCCTCTTCCGAAAGAGCCGTTAACCTATCTGCTACAACCGCGATCCGGCCGTCTGCGAGCGGCTTCACCGTTACCTCTTCGCCGCCGCTCCTGGCCGTCGTGCGGACCGCGACCCCTGTTTGTTCATGTTTTTCCGTCCAGGCGCTTTCCAGGACCACATCGGACGCGTTCAAAACCGTCAGTTGACTGCGGTCCAGGTCGGTCTGTATCATCGTATTGGTATCAATCGCAGCCATTATCTTCATCCCGCCTGATCCGGATAACACATCTATCACTCTTTGGGCATGATCGGTCGGGGCAAAACGATTAAAGATCTCGCCGCGGTATTGGACCGGGCTGATCTTGGTATAACCGCCTTCAAATTCCATTTTCCCTTCAGCCTGGCCATATCCGTCGAACCGCATTTCACCGTCATTGCTGTAATAGTTCACACCCTGACGGCCCTTATCATCAAGATCCACGACCGCGATCGCGTTCTTCAATTGCTGATATTTCAGCGGACCGGCGCCCCATTCATCACCATAGGCAAAAACGCCTTTATCCTTGACCAATCCTTTTTCCGTAATGAACAGCTGCTCACTGTGTTCCTTATAAAACGGCTGATCAAGTTCTGCCAGTTTAGCGCTCACAGCGGTCTTTTCCGCCGCGACCGCCTGATCGATGATCGCCAGCACCGTGTCTTTCGAATCAGCCCCTTCAGCCGGAGCCTTTGCCGCCTCTGCGGTTTTCTCAGGAATGACAACAATACTTTCCAGCTGACGGAAACGCTCTTCCCCTAAAAGTTCTTTGGCGAGCTGCGGGTTCTCCTGCAGCATCACGATCAAACTCTGCTTACGGTCCAAGGGTTTCCGATCTTGTTGCTGTGTCGGTAAGAAATTTTTTCTTGCGATCACATCATTCAGCTCCCGCGTCGCGATCTTCGCCGCCAAAGACACCCTTTCCGGATCAACCCGAAAATCATTTTCTTTGTCCCCAAAAACATTCCACCACTGACTAAAGGCAGCAACAAAATAATTTTCTTTCTGCTGCTGATCCATGTTCTCCCATATGCCGCTGTCATAAACTTTTCTGATCTCTTCCCAGACCTGTTTGCTGGCAAACCGCAAATTGTCCTTGCCGTACATCCCGAGTACCTGCTGCATTTCATGCATCAGGGCTTCTGTCCGTTCGGGCGAAGACCCGGCCATTGTTTGTGCAACGTACCCCAAGTTGTATTTCTCGGCTAGAAAAGGGTCTTCAGCGGCCTGGTTCGTCGCCATCATTTGAATGAGACTCTTAATATGTTCTTGTTCCAGTGGAGAAAGCTTGGAAAAAAGCGGGTCATCATCTATCAGTTGTTCTAAAAGGGTTTTCTGCGACATCGTCTTCTTGCCGTGATCCTGCTCATACATCCCTTCCCACAGATAAAAAGCTGCCGCTGCCGTGATCACATCTTTTAATTCCTGCAGGTCCTTTCCTTTAAACAGTTCCGGATTCCTTGCCTGCATGTCATTCAGCTGGTCATCCACAATATCCTGCGGCAGAATCCCTTGTTCAGGGTTCACAATACGAACATACGCAGCGCCCGCTATGGAACCCTGGCGCGTCCCTTTAATATCGGCACCCAAAAATTTCTTGCGATGCCTGAGAAACACTGCGGTCGCGATATCTGCCGCGAGCCCGGCCGTCAGCCGATCACGGGCATTGGCTTCCTTCTGGTCTTTCAGATCAAGTCCCAACTCTGACGGCTTGCGTTCGGTCTGAATTATGGCTCCTTGAGCGTCATCGCCAGCATCCGCGGCCGCCACAAAGTATTTGCGGAAAAACGCTCGCGCTTGCTCGACAGAAAGATTTGGCTTCCTATAAACATACTCTTCAACAGCGCTGACAATAAGCGCATCCAAGGCCAGGCCGGAAAGCCGTCCCTCCAGATAGGGGTCCATGGCGCGATTATAAATTTCGGTCCGTGCACTTTGGAAAAGTGCCTCCGCATCTTTCTCCAGAACCTGCTGGGCCGCAACCTGAAGAGCGACGCTCACCATGCTGTTCAATTGTTTTTCAGCATCACGGCCGCTGTCTTCTGTTGAAAAGGCCTTCTTAAAATAAGCCTTCTGGTCTTCAACAGATACATCATAGATGTGCTTTGCTCCGAGCAAAGCAGCAACGGCCAGCTGTATCTCCAACGCCTGTTCTTCTGTAATATTGGTCATGCCGCGCGCCAGCATCGTTTTCTGCACATTCTCGACATCTGCCGTATCAACGGCTGTATTGTTCGCGCGATTACTAATATTAATCCTCAACGCCTTGGTGGCGTCTTCTTCTGGGTTGTATCCCGCTTCCTCAAGCTGCTGATCGATAAAGCCTGCCGCATTGAACGTCTTACCCTTTTGGCGGGCCTGATAATCCCGCAGGCGGACCTCAGCTATAATCTTTTTCGCCAATTGTTCACGATCGTCTTTCTTGTGCTGTTCTCTGGCGAGCTGCTTCGCGGTCTCTACAAGTTCCCACGCCGCCTTTTCGGCGATTTTCCCGTCATTTCCGTCCCCGCTCTTTAAAAGAGCAGCCGTGATTACCACTTCTTCATTCAGTCTGTTAATGCCGGCCTCTCCCCGGTTGTAGATCAAGGCGGTCAGCCGGGCAAGCTGCTGTTTGTACACAATGTTTTGTGTTTCGGACAATTGATAATGCGCCACATAAAGGTTGTCACGTAATTGTGACAAGGCTTCATTCCTGCTGCTTTTAAGATGCTCTTCACGCGTTGCCTCATACGCTGCAATCTCTTCTTTGTTTAACTTGCGTAACCCAGCCAGAAGGGTCTGCCGATACGCTTTTTGTCCGGTCTCGATCAGGGTTCCCATCACAGCAGGGTTCACATGGGCGATCCGGCGGCCAATCCTTGCCCGGTACTCTGTCATCCCTCCTTCATTAAACAGAACGTAATTCCCGTAATACTCACCCATAAAATTCAGCATGCCGCGGTCATCATAGTCGACGATCGCATCCGGAACAAAAGCCAGCGCGCTGTACTTTTTGCCGTCCGGTAAATTCCGTACACGGGCATTGGTCCTGTCTTCCATGCCGGCAGCTGCAGCCTTTTCCGCCAACGTCCGGCGTTCAGCCACCTGCTGGTCTCTGAGCTTTTTCTGCTGCGTTTCGCTAAGGGAGTTTTTCTTCTCTTCAAAAGGATTTTTCTGTTCCTGAAGACCTTCTCCCTGCGTCACAAGCAGTCCGGACGTGCGGGCGCCATTTTCCGCGCCGGGGAAATATGCCGTCTGTGTCCAGCGCCATTGATTCTGCTCGCCGTCCGGGCTCCCGGGAAGTCCGGCCATCAGATCAGCCATGCCCGCGTTAAAATTTCCTTTCAGCATGAAGTGAAGCCGGTCGGCACCAGCCAAAGCCTCTTTAATATTGCCGTTGTCATCAAGGGAAATGGCATTCAGCTTATTAACATCATGAACCATAGCCATATCAAATATGACCGGTGCCCCTTCGCCTGTACTCATACCGGAAAAGGCCAGCAGGGGATGCTGGCTGGCGCCCCATTCAACCCATTGCCCATCGATCTTTTCCCGAACTGTCCCCGGCATCAATCGTCCGCTCACGGAAAACGTCTGGCCCTCTTCCTGCCACTGTGCAAGAGTTTCGGTAAATTGTTGATGGGCATTGTCCAAATTCACGCCGATATGTTCCGCGGCCATCGTCTTCATTTTTGTGGTCATGGTCTCAGGGAGAATATTGAGCGCAGAGGCCAACTTTTCTTTCAAAGGATCGTACTCTTCACGAGCGGCAGCAAGTTGACGGACAGCTTTTTTCATCTCTATGCTACCTTTTCCCTCGCCCGCCTGTGCTAACTGTTCAACCGCGTTCTCAGCTTCCAAAACATTCCCGTAGGCCTTAAGAAGCTCCTGTTCTGCACCCTGCATATTTTTCGCATATTGCTCACGAGCGCTTTGTAAGTCTGCTCTGGTCTCTTTAATATCTTGTGTGGAGACAGTCGTCCGCTTATCATCTGCTTCCGCTTTAATCAAACGGTCCAACTTTTCTTCAATTTCAGTGATCTTTTTACGGTCGGCTGAAAGAATATTATTAATAAGCTCTGCGTTGATCTTCCTTCCTTCTTTCAAGCCGGGGAGAGTCTTCGCGTATTGAGCAAACTCTTTGACAAATTTCTCTTTAGCATCAGCGCTCGCATGCTTAAAATCCCCCCACACATTGGCCGAGCCGGTGGTCCCTTTAAATCCGTCGCGTTCCTGAAATGTATAGCCGTATTCCAGCAGGCCCGAGGCGTCATAGATGAACTTCGGCATGCCGGCATCCACGCCGCCGAAACCGCGCTGGAACCCGGAAACCGAGAACCAATCGCCCTCCATGACCTTTTTGCCGTTCTGCTCTGTCTCCTGCTGATCAAAGGCCAGCTGATGCGTCCACTGGCGGGATTCCAGCACGCGCTCCCCGCCGGCCTTGCCCTTCAATATCTTTTCCGCCTGTTTCGCAGCAGCCTGACTGGCGGAAACCGCCTTCCCGGTCTCGCGCAATTCTTCGCCTTTCAGCGCGCGCTGTTTTTGGCTGGCCGCGAGTTCCGCTTGTTTTTCCTGGATCGCCTCAGCAATGTCTTCAGGAGAAAGGTTGACATCATACGAAAAAATCTTATCTTTTCCCAATTCCGCAAGGTCACCGTCCAGCTGGTCCGCCTCTTCTTCCAGCACGCCGATCTTGGCCAAAGCCGCCTCTTTGGCTTCTTTCGCCCGCTGATAAGGAACCCATTCGCTTAAGGCATACGGTGTTCCTTCCTCTTCCATCCGGTCGATCTTCTCTTCCACGGCCGCCATCTTTTCTTCCGCTTTAACAACTTTGTCTTCTGCGGCGCTCAGTTCAGAACGGACCTGCTCAAGTTTGTCCCGTTTAGCGATCAATGCCGCCAGCTGGTCTTTATTCTGCTGGGCGGCGAGCGCGTTTTGATGGTCCTCCTGCAGGGCATTGATCTGGGCTGTAAGGGCGGTGATCTTTTTATCCAGCTGGGCTGTCTCTTCGGTCAGGGCGTCCTTTTTCTGCTGATCTTTTTCTGCCTGGGCAGTCGCGTCTTCCAGCGCCTTGCGGTTCTCCTCGGCGCCTTTAGGACGGATAATGTTCGCCTGAACAGAAGAAAGCCCGGACGCTTCCTGAGAACTTCGCGCTAACTCCACCTTTGTTTGGGCGATCTCCGCTGCCAGCTTCTTCTCTTGAGCAATGGCCTGATCCCTTTCCGCCTCGACAGCCAGACGCTCTAAAGGTGTGACGCCGTCCCCGAGATCCTTGAAGCGGGCTATTTTTTCCAAGGCTTTGTTTTTTTTCTCCGTGACTTCCTTCTGCTGCTGTTGCAATTTTTCCAAACGCTCTTTGCCGGATAAGATCTTAAGCTCGCGCGCCTCCTTTTCTTCGTTTTCTTCGTTATTCAACTGCGGCATAATGCCCGCCGTCACGCTTCGTTGCGCGATAACCTCATCAAAGGCCGCGGAAAGATTCACAGAGACATTGCCGTAATTCGACAATCGCTGCCAGAACGCGCCCGTGGCCAGCAATCCTTCCAGGGTGGCCCCTTCTTTCATAAAGAATGCCTTGTCATCCATACCGTCCGCCAGCACCCTGACGATTTCTCCATTGGCGTTGCGGATCACAACATCCTCCGCCTTCATGTCCAGGGCCTCGGTCAGATCGTCAGAAAACTGCACCTGCCAGCCGCCGGTCCAGCCCTTCTGCATAAAATTTTCGCCTTCTTTCACCCCGGAAAGACTGCCCAAAATCTTGCCGCTGGTAGCCGTGTCCCAGCGCATATCGATCATGGCGTATTCTGCCGGCTTGCCGTCTTCACCTTTTTCACCTGCTTTGGTCTCAACCAGCATCTGCCAGTCGCCCATCAGGCCCAGGGCCGCCAGAGAATCGACCATCCTGCCGCCTTCTTTCAGGCCGATCACTTCGCCTTTTTCGTTATATTCATACATCGCCCGCGGGACCAAACCGGCCTTGATCGCGGCAAAGATCGGGTTGGTGTCAGGATTGGTCAGGTAAGACTCCGCGACATTGTTAAAGGTGTCGACCATATAATCAGCGGCGTTGTAGCTCATAATATAATCATCAAAGACTTCGATCCACTGCAGATAGGCCGCGGCCTCAATATCACTGCTGGACGCGCCTGGAAAGCGCTGACGCAGGGCGGCCTCAATGGCCTCACGCTGACGTTCGACAAGAGTGACTTTATATAAGGTATACCCGGCCATCTCAGCCAGCTTGTCCGTGTAATCATTAAACCGCGCCACAGACCGGCTGTAGATCTGAAGAGGGTCTGTTGTATCGAAGTCATACCCTTTATACTCGCCCTTCTTGATCGTAATGATCGGGTTCCCGAAGACATCTTTTTTTACCTGGCCGTTGGCGTCTTTTTCTTCAATGATCTCGGTCTCCCATTCCGGCGATGTCCCGCCGAGAGTGGCAAATTCCTCGGTAAAGGCGGCCAAAAACCCGGTCACGCCGGGAAGAATGTTATCAAGAAACGCCGCTTCTTTGGTTATGCTTTCCTTCTGCTGGAACGGAGCCAGCTGGAGCTTGCCTTCTTTATCTTTCTCCGGTTCCTCAAAGTTCATAGGCAACAACGGCTCCTCGCCCATCTTCTGCCGGATGAACCCTCCCACCAGGGCGGATCCCAGAAGAGACAGGGAGCGGAACGCCAGGACCTTCAGTCTGTCTGTATCTTGGAACGCGGCCTCTTGAGGCATATCACTGCTGTCCTCGATCGCGTCCAGTGCGGCGGCCAATCCCATCTTATACAAAGCGGAAAAGATGAACGCGGATGTCTGGATCCGTCTCATCTGTTGATAACGGGCCTGCCGCGCCGGGCCGGTCAGAGGCCGGCGGGCAGGATCATCGAACATGACCCGCCCGAAAAGCGAGGGACTGACCTTACCGTTATTATCCTTATTGCCCTGAACCTTGTTATAAGCCTTTTCCAGCTGATCTTTGTCCCCATAGCCCAGAACAACACGGGCCTCTTCTTTCTTCCCGTCTGTGAACTCGTCAGCATACACCTGCAAAAATTGCTCTTTCTGTTCATCCGTCAGGCCGGCCCAGGTTTTTCCTTCGCCGAATTTCTGCTCGATCAAATGGCTGACCAGAGGATCATCCTGAACCGATATCTCTGATCCCCAGGACTTGAGGACCTTGTCCTGCGCCGCGGCCATAAACTTTTCGGCATTAAATTCGGCGATCTCCCGGTTCAAAAGCTTCTGTTCCCGTTCCGCCAGATCCAGCCCGGCCAGGATCGTGCTCGCATCCTTTATCTTCCCGGCTTTGTCTGTGTCGTCTTGAGAGAACTTTTTCTTTTTCAATTCATCTTTGGTCTCTTTATCCAGGCCGCTCAGCTGTTCGGCATCCACATTTCCGCTGGTGATCAGCCAGGCCTGAAAATCCTGCCGCATCATCATGGCGATCTCCGCGTCGGTCGCGGTATAATTATCCCCGTGCACCATCTTAAGCCGCCCCTCAATATCTGCCCGCCAATCGGACATCTTTTCATGCCCCAGATCTTTCATGGCAGCGACCTGCTGCTCCTGCTCAGCCATTTGGACCTCTGCCTGCACTTTCTGCCGGTACTGCTCAACACCCTGCTGGTACATCCCGGTAATGATCGAACTCAGGGACTGATTCAGAGCCGTCTCAGCCTCGGCCAGCCCGCTTTCATCCAGGGCCCACTGCGTGCCGATCTGGAACAGACTGATGAAATTGTTCATATTGAAGATCGTGTCGAAATTGATCAGGATAAAGTGATTAAGGCCCATCTGGCCTTCAAAATCGGACAAATTCGGGTTGATGATCTCGGAGAAGTAAAAGGCGTCGCCGGTCTTGCCGTCAGACGCCGTGGCCGCCTGAGCCAGGACGTCCGCGCCGAACAGCGCGCTCTGCATGATCACATCCGTGGCCAGGCCCACAAAGAAACCCAGGAGCGCGCGTTTGATCGGGTCATCCTCTTCATCCGCGCCGATCGCCTTGTAGATCTCCAGCTGAACAGCACCCTTAGCTGCTCCAGAGACAAACCCAAAGGCCGCGTTGCCCCAATCGAAATTCGCAAAGACCGAGGTAAAGATCTTCCCGGTAAAGATCTGGTTAAAGCCCTGGCCCACCTGCGTGCCGATCGTCCCCTCTCCGGTCTTGGCAACAGTCTCTCCTGCCTTGCCGCCGAGGGTAGAAAAGAAGTTTCCGATATCGTTGAAAAAATCGCCGATCTTTTGAGTAAAATTAGCAAAGAAATCGCCTATATTCGCAAAAAACTCGCTGAATCCCCCTATAATCTCTTTTCCCAAAGAGGCGAGTTTCGAACCCAGAACATCCAGAAGGCTGGTCCCTTCCGGTATACCAAGACCTGCTCCTCCCCCGCTGCCAGGGGCGCCGGCTCCCAGTGAAATAGCCGTCGATACCGCCATGGCCAGGATCATACCCTGCTCGGCATCCAGCCAGCCGGCGGCCACGGCCGAATCCGTAATGAGTTTGGCGATCATGGAAGCAATAACGGCAACAGCGACCTGCGCCTGACCCAGGGCCGCCATGATCGCAGTAATGATCAGCTGGACCACATACATCGCCACTTCGATCAGGGCATCAACAAAAATATCGCCCAGGGACTCATCATCCGCGCCGATCAGTTCATCATAACGGTTGACCCACTTATTCCCCCAGACATAGGCCTTGGCCTCATCGGTCACCTGTTCAGCTTCCGTGCTGTCCATGCCCCCCAGCCCGGCGGCCAAAACATATCCGTTAAATTGTTCAAGAAATTCTGCAAGCGGAAGGGTTTGATCCTGACCAATATCTTTATAGTGGACCTGACCGTCCTGGACTGCCGTAACGGTCACAAAGTGTTCGGGGTCCAGGTTGGCAATAAACGGGGTGGGAATGTTTTCCAGGTCAGCGGCATCCGGCGAACGGATACGGATCACATCATGGTCCAAATTATAGGCGCGGACCACGCGGTCTATCGCGTAAAGAGATGTCTTAAGTTCCGGCTCGCCCGGTTCGACAACACCGCTCAGCAGGTCCACCGCCAGAGTCGCCAGGGATGCCTGTTCGAGGGACGTCTTAATACTATGCTGAGCCAGAAAGTCCTTCAGGGCATGCACACCGCAGTTCAGCGGGTGAATATCCGGATCTTTCAGCCAATCTTCAACCTGCTTGATCTTTTCCGCGGAAAAGCGCGTGTTCAGATCGACCGGCAAATGCTCGACCGAGCGGTAATCCGTATTGGCCGGAGCCGGGATATTCAGATCGATCTGCTTGTGTCTGCCCGCGGACACCTGGGTCAGCATATTACCGATATTTTGGGCCAGGTGGTCCGAAAGAACTTCCGGCGCCGCTGGCTGGGCCAGATTCGGCACCGTCACAGCCGGGGCCATAGGGGTGGAAACCGGCATAACCGGCTGATTCCCTCCCCACAGAACGGCCGGGTTATAGCTGATCGCCCAGCTGACCTGTTCTGGAATAAAAATTGCGGCGATGACGATCGCCACGATGCGGATCCAGCTTTTGAACCGGCTGCGAAATGGCGGCTCAGGTTTTACATATATAGACTGGACATTATCCATACTCCCGCCCTGATCTGCCGGGGTGTCAGCAGACACAGCAAGGGCCTCTGGATTTTTGTCCAATTTATTAATCATAATATTATAGAATATGAAGAGATTAAAGGATTAGAAATGATTTAGATAAGATGTGCTGAAAAACTTGTCAAACGAGGATTCAATGAAAAAAACTTTTTGTAAGACAACTAAAGTATAACATACAAAGTCAATGATAACAAGCAAGGGAAAGGAAAAAATTCTTACATAAATCGTTTATTTGCAACTATTTAAAAAATGTCTTGCACATTTTTCAGGCCGTTCACACAACAAAATGGAACTTCGCCCGACGGGTCCTCGTCGGGAAAACGCTTTCCTTCGGAACATTTTTGAGCGATAAATTGGACATTTACTCATTGGACATTTTTGACAAATTGGACATTTAAATGTCCAATTTAGAATTTATCAGCGTCCGGTCAGGCCTTGCATTGGCTTTTCCACCATAAACTGAATAAAGATCGGTCCGCCGACCAATATCCCCACCACTGGAAAAATGCAGAACAACAGCGGCACCAGCAATTTCATAGGCGCCTTCATGGCCATCTGCTCCCCGCGGCGAAAACGCGCCATCCGCATATCTTCGGAAAGTATATTCAATGCCTCGGACACGCTGGTCCCCATTTTATCCGCCTGAATTAACGTGCGGGAAAATGTGGACAGATCAGGAATATTGTACTTGTTGGACAGCGACTTCAGCGCGTCCCGCCGGGTTTTTCCCACATTGATCTCCTGCAGAAGGATATTCAATTCATTAATAATGACAGACGGCGGCGATTTCTCAACCACCCATTTCAGCGCCAGCATAAAATCCAGGCCGGCGTTGACACACAACCCGAGCAGGTCAACAGCGTCGGGAAGCTCCTTGATCAAATCAGCCTTGATCTTCTTGATCCGTCCTTTCAGCCAAAATTCGGGGATCAGATAACCAAAGGCCACACTCATAAGGATCCACAGCAGAAACATATCCGGCGAGATCAGGGGATATGAGATCAGCAGGATCAGGACGATAGCCAATTCTTTAAACAAAAAGAATTCTTCCGGGCTCATATTGACCTGTCCGATGGCCAATTCCTTGCGCAGACGGTCCCTGATCACGCCGGAGCATAGCGGCCGGTTGATCGCGGCCAATAACTTAAGGACAGATAAGGCATTCTTCTTTTTCTTTTTAGGCTTAATGTCGTAACCAAACGCCTCCAGGGTGGGGCGTTCTTCAAGCCGGGGAGGAAAAAGGCCTAATATGGCAGTAAAGCCGGTCAGAAAACTTAAAAATAACACAAATTCCATCATTTTTATACCCTGCCGTCGTGTTTAATAATCTTTAAATGAGCTGATCTTCCAGATAAGCGCGGCTCCTACGACCTCCAGCACCAGCGCCGTGGTCATCAGAGTCTTTCCTATATCGGTCTCCCACATGACCCGGAAGTGATCCGGATTACTGGCGTTAATAAAGAAAAAGAAGGCCACCGGCAGCAGCGACATCACCACACCCTGCAGTTTTCCCTGCAGGGTCAGAGTGTCGATCTGCCCCTGAATACGCTTGCGCTGACGGATAACGCCCACAATGCGCTGAAAGATCACCGGAAGATTTCCTCCGGTTTCTCTAGCCAGCAGGATCGCGGTAATGACCTGCTGCAGCGCCGGCGACGGCTGGCGCGCGTATAAATGCTCCAGAGACTCTTCCAGAGAAACACCCATTTTATTCTCACCAAGAACAGTCGAAAATTCCTGTTTCGTGGGATCTCCCATTTCCTCGACCACGGCCTCCATAGCCTGGATCAGACTCAAGCCTCCCCGGAAGGAGCTGGAAAGGATCATCAGCGAATCGATCAATTGGTCCGAAAACTTCTTTTTGTTGTAAACAACCAGGAATTTCGTGTAAAAGGTCGGAAAGATCAGCCCCGCGATGAGACCGGCAATAATACCGTAGATCTGGGCCTCGCCTTCCGGCAGAAAGACATAAAACAGACCGGCAAAGGCCAGCGGCGCCAGCATATACATCTGCACGACCTGCTTGACCTGACTGCGGGGGACCACCCTCTCCAGACGTGAATTAAACTGATAAACACGTTTCTGATTGTAGGCGGCCACGCGCACATAGGCGTCCGGCAGAATAAAATAAGACAGCATCACCGTCGATATAAAGGCAAAAAACAGTGCCGCGGGCATCATCATACTA
>CAZQQI010000020.1:12701-32863 GCA_964595465.1 uncultured Planctomycetales bacterium
CAGCATCACCGTCGATATAAAGGCAAAAAACAGTGCCGCGGGCATCATCATACTATCATTTTCTCCATAGCATTATTGGCAATATTGCTTGTCAGGATGATTTTGTGCACAGTTGATCTTACAATTTGTACACTGAGCTTGATAATTGCTGTCCGCCGTATCAAGCATACAATTACAATTTTGCTCAAAACAGCTCTCGGGCACCCAATAGCCGGAGCCGCCGATTTCTTCATAAAAACATTCGTATGTCCCGCCCCCGCTTCCGTCGCCCCCCCAGCCCCGGGGGTCATACTGACGGCCGTGTCCATAGGTATCCCCCGCCTTTTTCCATTGCCCGTGGAAGGCACGCAGAATATAGGGACGGAACCATAAAATTGATACCAGCAAAAGGACCAGCAATGACGCGTATTCTAAAACGGTCGCGGCTTTCGAGGATGCCAGTCTTTTAAATATCATATCAAATCCCGTAGCTGACAGCTATTTTCTTTTTCATTAAATCCCGCCGGATAAAAATCCGGCGTCACATTTACCGAACCTGATCTGCATACCGGCCGGGCGTGTCCTACTGGTCAATCCGGTATTTCCCCAGTAATACTGCGCGCAGCTTTCCGAATGCATACCGTACTGCAGATAATCTTCATGAATATGCTTCCAGCACTGAGCATAGGCCGGCATGTCTCCGGCCGCGATATGAGCGCCGTTATTTGATGACCCCGGGGAAGCGGGGGCATAATTCAGCATAATCGCTTCATCCATGTAAAGATTAGCCGGATCATAATTCGGCACAGCAACTAATGTTTGATCCATAAATCTTGAACAAGTCTTCACAAAATTTCCTCCCCCTCGTCCGGCATCCGGATGCGCTGTATTGCGCCCCGTAAAGGGGACTTTATTCGCGAAAGAAAACTTTGACGTGTCAGCAGGCTGGTCATAGCGGATGACCCTGGCTTTGACCATACCGGTATAATCTTCCAGCACAGTGCAGACCTTTTTGGAGAAAAACCCCCCTGTGCTGTAAGTCCTTAGCCAGGGATACCTCTTCGAACTTGTCCCGTCGTAACTGCAGGCAGCGTTACAGCGCTTGGGCGCGCGGACCTCGATCTTGACAGCATGCCCCAAAGGACCGCCATCGCGGCCGACCGTGTTCCAGGCATAGACTAAAACGGACGGCAGTTTGCTCGTCGAATTGAGCGGATTGCTTTCTTCTTCCCGATTCTGATAATGTTTGATGATCATCTCAGCCGGAGAGTCGGTCCCTGTCGCTTGGTAGACACTCTGCAAAGACCCGACGTCTCCGACCATTTTCGCGCCATGAGGATGGCCTGGATCGTCATTTCCATTGACGTCCTGACTCGGATTCAAGTCGATCTCCCGCGGGCGGGTTTCTAAATATCTCCCGGAGCCTCCCCAGTCCGGGGGCGGACCGTCGTCATAGTCGCCATCCGGGACCAAAGACTGAAGATTGGCTGCTGTGCTGTCGGCGTCCGGCCCGGTCGAAAAAGCCGTACTCCCGTCCAGAAATTCGCTGAACCGGTCGATCGCTTCACCCAGCACGTCCAGCAGGTTGTCCATGCGGTCACGCAGTTCCTCCAACTCCGCCTTGCGTTCAATAAAATAGTCCTTCTGTCCGCCGTTACCGCCGCCGGCATCGAAACTTTCCAAGGTGTCCTCCAGCCACAAAAGGAGGTCCGTCCCTGGGCTTTCACAGGAAGGGGAAACACCATTCGTCGGAATAGCCGCCGTCACATCGTCATAAAACGGTCTGTTTGCCGGACGGGGATCAAAAAACGGAAATTCGGCACAGCTGCCGGCCCAGGACTGTTTGCAGTCGTCAATGTCGTCCTCCAGGGTCATACCCTGCGGTGAATCACAATCAATATTCGTAAACCCGGCACTCACATCGCAGACCCCATTATATTGCTGTGTGCTGTCTGCCGCACACCCCGGCACGACCACATTGTCTATGTGTGCGATTTTTGTTTCCGCGTCTATATGCGGATCGTCAAAGGATGCGGCAAGGAACGGGTCCGCGGCCGGGCATTCCGCACGGCATTCCCCGAGGGACCGGGCCAGAAAGCAGTCCAGGACATCCTGGTCAACATCCCCGTCGCTCCACTCCTGAGGCTGTTCAATAGGATAATCGGGATAATTCGGCCGTGGCCTGCCGCTAGAGTTAAGCTCCCACTGCGAAACCGAACGCGGCAGACGGGTACAAAGATAATAGAGTTCTGCCATATCCACTGACATGCCCTTGCTCTGGCTTTCGCAGAGCGTGTGACACTCGCTGAATTTATCCTCATTCCCGGCGCCGAGCACGGTGCCGTCATATGACCGCACAGGATCATTGAGGTTCCAATCCAAACAGGCGATGACCTCTTCCAGTTCGCCCCGCTCATCGTCACCGTCAAGATCAAAGGTGGCCGCCTCCTCAGGAGTAACACCCGGGCATTCCGTGATCCCATATTCATTGTCCGAGACGACTTCGTTATATGGCGTGCACCAGACCAGATACGATGACGAAACTCCTGCATCAGGACAGGATGTTGCCACACTCGATTCTTGTTCCTTCCACTGCCGGACACGCCAATAGACCTCCCACATCTCTTCACGCCAGACGCGCAGTTTGCCCAGGCGGTCTTCTCCGGTTACGTTAGCACAGGGAGAACTGCCGCAGCTGTCAGCATCTTCCATCCACTCGGCCAGCTCGCGGTACCAATCATCAAACTGCGCTCCGACCACACCGCCATTTCTTTTATAAAGATTAATTATGGTTTCGGCCCATTCTAAAAATTCGGTTATACCCCAGTACATCTCATCCAGCATATCTTCGGGAAAATCAGCAGGATCTGTGCGGCCCTCTCCGCAGCGGCAGTCCCGGTCTTCTGTTTGCGCCGCTCCTTCTCCTCCCTCCTCCGTGGTTGGATCAACTCTCATCGTGCAGGTCCCGTGCTTGGAACATTCCGTGTCATAAGGAAACGTGCTGGAACATATCCGGTCCGATCCCGGCTTCCAGCCGGTCTGCCGGGAGCCCGACTGCAGGGCACATGTCCCATCAGGAATGATCAGCTGATCAAGCGTAGTGCCGGTGGAAAAATCATCGGGAAGTCTTTGCATGCTTTGCGGGCTTTCCGCTTCGATCCCCAGGTTGATCTTGTGGAAAAAGGGGAAAATGCCCTCCTGATTATCGTTGTCATAATATCCGGTCGCGTCCTGCTGAATAAATCGGTCCGCAAGATCTGTCTTGTCTCCATCTCCGTTGACATCAGTCACGGCACGCGGAACCTGGGTATCGGTCTGCGGGTCGGTATGCCAATTCGGATTTGCACTCTGCACGGTGAAGATGTCGACCTCATCATCCCGGCCGAGGCCTTCTCTAAATGAGACATATCCGGCAGGGTTATTGCTGGTTTCTTCAAAATAGGGCTGATAGACCCAGGGATAAGACGCGCCCAGATAACTGCGCTGGCCGCAGCTCAACTTGTTGGATTCTCCCCCAGGCGAGACGGCGGCATATCCATTATCGGAATTGATATCCGGGCATTCCGTCGGACGGCTGGCGTAACAGGTTCGTTCTTCCGCAGCCGTGGTGCAGGAGTCGTCCTCACAGCAGGGCTGCGGCGCCGGGACACAGCAGGGGTCACATTCCGCCGGGCCGGCGCCATTAAAACAGCCGGCCTCCCGCGGATCATGCAGCCCGAAATCCATCAGCGTTTTCGGATCAGCATCTCCGTCGTCATCCAGATAAATGAAGTCTTCCAGCCGGTCAAAAAACTCATCAAAATACCCAAAAGGCGGGGGTTTCAGCGCTTTCATCCGCCAGGTGTAAAAATAATTGGGACGGGATATCTCGTCAACCGGCAGAGTGACCCTTTTTTTGCTGGCAGGATCGGTCGCTGAAAATGTTCCGAACGCTCCGTCCATGTCCATATCCAGAAAGTCAGGGACCGCGACCGGATCATCAACCGCTGAACGGAAGGCGGTCTGAATGCCTTGTTCAAGAACCTGATCTTCCAGATCCATACTCTTCTGCATCATTTCGTTCCACATCTTGATCATTTTTGCCTCCGCCGCCAGAACGCGGAAGGACGCGATGGTCTGAGGAACGGTGAGCGGCGTCGTAATCAGCAGAGCCGTTCCCGCGCCGGCCAGCACGGCGCTCGACATCGTCGGCGCCACCATCGGTCCTATGATGGATCCCAACACCACCGAGATCATGACAATCGCGATCACCTTCCAAATAGAAGACCAGAAACTGCTTTTTTTGCACTGAATCAGGTCACCTTTAAGGTATTCGATAGACAAACGTTCCGCGTAACTGGCCATGTAGGATGCCATGACCCCGGCGGCCTGCTCGGCAGCTATCATAGTCGAATTCTTTTTCTGAGCCACCGCCCCGAAATTCAGACTTGCCGCGTAAAACAGCAGGCCGAACGCCGCCAGAAGGATCATGATGATCGCCACCTGCCCGGCCTTCCCCCGGCCGGACGCCGCGGGTCGAAGCATATTACGGCAGGCTGTTAATCTTCGTTTCATATTCATATCCTGATGCTGAGCTTTTAATAGTTCGGGTCAAAAATATTACTGTCTTTGGCCGCGTCTATGGGCGTTGAATAATAAAATGTGGGCCGAACCTGCGTTACAGGAGATCCCGTCCCGGTTAAAACACTTTCATGTGCCGTACGGCGGGCAACAAGGTCCTTGCCGACCCACAGCATCACCTTGATCATACCGAGCAAAAGCAGGGCGGCCACGATCATAGCGAAGGCAAATTCCAAAGATGTCTGTGCTTTTCGCGGATCCGATTTCAGCATATTTTATTCATCTCCGGTAAACGCGCGCGTGACCCAGCTGGTTCGGCGCTTATCTTCGATCCGGCTGCGGATAAAAATGGCATTGGCGTCCAGATCATAGCAGGTCCGGCGCATAATAGGGGCCGTTGCGTAGCAATCGTTAACACAGCGCTCGACCGGGTTTTGCAGCCCCGGAGGGATCGCAAGCGTACGGCGTTGGGCATCGTTTAAAGCTCCCCAATCCCTGGGCGCTCCGTTATGGCAAAACCGAGTGGTGTTATTGCTCAGATAAAAGACCCGTTCGATCAGATCCAGCTGGTCCTGGCGGGTTTCGTTGCGCACAAACTGCTCATCCACTGTATAGAGTTTTCCTTCCTGATTAAAAAGATATGTCCCCTGGGCCATATTGGCATTCGGCCCTTTCGTGTATGACAGCATGCGCGCCTCGCGTCCCAGACCGACACTTGGTTCACCCGTCACTTCATGTTCGATATGGCTGAAATCCACGTCCCCTTCGTTGTTGTCCAAAACAGTGACTGCTGTCAGGCGGCCTGCACCAGAAATTGACTGCGCTGTCTCTTCGTCCCAGTCGCCGTCAAAATCAAAAGAATTGTTGACGTTGACGTTTCCGCTTGTGGCAGCAGTCCGGTCCCATTGCCAGGAAAAATGCTCCCGTATATCTGTCTTCGTTCCATTAGGCGCCGTATAGGTATCCGTCCCCGCCACGTCGACTTTGCCATCCAAATCCAGATCAAAACGCCAATCATCCGTGGTCGACCAGTCATCATCGTTGGCATTGACCTTCTGCCGGTATAGGCGCAGAAAAACCTGCCCGCCAGATGTAAAACTGCATATCGTTCTGTTTGCCGCTTCCCGTTTCCAATCTGCTGAGGAATTAAACGGGCTCAATGTTTGGCCCGGATTGATCGGGTCATCCTCATCAGGTTTTATCGCCACAGAACACTTGCGCGCCGTAAACGCTCCCCGGCTGCCTCCGCTGACCGTTACTGTCGAAGCTTTATCATTATACGCATATCGATAAGTAATAAATCTATTAGTCGTAAAAGGAAAGTGCTGGCCATTAATATAAACGTCAAAAAAACTGATATTTGATGCTTCGTTGTGGTCTTTAGGATAAAACAGCATGCGCGTCATCATGCCGGTTCCCTGGCTCATCAGCGGGGTGCGGTCGCGGGTGCCCTGTTTCTGTGTCGGATCAACGACCAGACGGTCTTCTACAATCATCACGCTGGCCATCAGCCGGGACGCGGCAAAGTCTTCACCGTAAAAACCGTATGATGTCTTGTAGGATTCCAGCAGGGCCTTGCGGAAGGCGCGCAGCTGCTGATCAATGTTTTGAGAAGAATTCAGCCCGCTGCGCATAATGATACCGATCACAAACATCACGATCGAACCGAAGATCGCCAGCTCGGCGGCGGATTGGGCCAGCAAAGAGCCCAGAGAAGTTTTCACTGTCTTGTTTTTTTTCATTGCTGATGCACGTCACTGCCTGGAGGACTACGGATATCCGGTCACCCGGCTGTAGCCGGAACGGGTATCCAGAGAATTTGTCTTATCTGTACGCGTGGTCCAAAACCCGTCTCCCGCTGAATCTTTCTTGAGTTTGATCTCAACCTCAACATTGCTCTGCAGGCCGTAGATCACATTGGTTTCCTGTTTGGCCGGATCATACTGGTCGGACAGTTCATCCACTGATGTGCGCCAGCGGCTCTGCAGGCCCCGTTTAAAATAGTTCTGCATAGCCAGCAACGCACCCAGGACGATGATGATCAGAATGGCGTATTCGGTTGTGGTCTGCGCTTTATTCTTCATTTTGTTTCCCGTTTGTCATCTTTCCGAAAGCCCCATATTGGTGATCTGCAGAATGTCTCCGGCGGTGCGGTCGCGCAGATATTCTTCTCCGGCCCCTCCCATCTCTTCAAACTTGCGTATCCGCCGATCGGTTTCATAGCGGGAGATCATATTCTCCAGGTGCGATCCTTCCGGATCGGAAGACTCGGAAGCCTGCTGATTGCCCAGCTGGTCAGCGACGGTTTTGACCACACTCTGCGCGCCGCGCTTGACCATGGTGCTCATAACGATCATGATGGTTGCCACCACAGTCAGCAGCAGCATATATTCTACAAAGGTCTGCGCTTTTCTGAAAGACATCATGGCCCTCATTCATCAGCATGTTCGGCCGAAAGCTGGTTGGCGGTCATTTTAACATCGACATGGTAATCTTCATATTCTTTGCCGATGGTGTCGCTGAACTGGCGGTCAACAATGGTTTCGCGCCGTTCTAAGATCGTTTCCCGTTCAACATAATACGGTTCATACTCATAACTCAGGTTCCCGACCAGGTTGAGGCCGGGGTTGTCCAGGGTTTCACTTTGAATGCCCTCGATCATATATTTGTGCGTCGCGTAGATCCGTCCCTGGACCGCGCGTTTGACATAAACGGTCATGGCGGTTAACGCAGCGACCACCAGGGCAAAGATCGTGGCGTATTGCGAGACGACCCCCTGCCCCTTCTGCTGTCTGAGCGTCCTGAACATATCGCGTGCCTATGCTGGAAAAACAAGGCCTGCCCGCCGATGTTCCGCAGGCAAGCCTTGTTTTGTTCGTTTTAACGAGCCTTACTATTCTGTTTCTCCCCAGTATCCGCCGTAGGTTGCTTCGCCGACATATTCTTCATTATACTCGACATTGGTGACCTCATCACAGAGCAGGGCCGTGTTCATGACCCCTTCGTCAAAGGTCTCTTTGGTTTTAGACCAGGTCGATGTCTTGCGGGTCACGTTCATGGCGCCGACTTCGTACTGACTGCCGATATCATCGGTAGCCTGCCGCAGACGGCCCTGGATCCCGCGCTTGACATAATTCTGGATCGCCAGCAGCGCGCCGATCACGATAATGATCAGAACCGCGTATTCCAGCGTGCTCTGGCCCTTGCGCTTTTTATGTTTTAATGTCCGAAACATTGCTGTTTCCTCCTCATTTTTGAGATTTATCAACTTTCACTTGTTACCAATCCGTCTTATCAGATGTATCATACGTCTTCTGCTCAAAACCCTCCTCATCACGCGTGGTGTTGGAGATGCTGCCTTTCCCGAAAGTAGAATTGCGCAGGAATTCTTCATCTTCACTTTCCCTCGCAATCGTGTAATCCTTCTTCAGATAATACGGCTCGTACTGCAGATCGCTGGAGCCGAGGCCGCTTGTCTCATTTTTCATGTAGACACTGGCCGCCCGGATCCGCCCCTGCAGGGCGCGCTGGGCGTAGGTCTGCATAGCGATGACCGCGCCGACAACCAGTGTGATCAGCAGAGCGTATTCCGCTGTCTGCTGAGCGCGTCTGTTTTTTAACAATTTACGTATCATTAGGAATGCCTCCTTTTAATCATCGTGCTGTTTTATTGATTACTTATTACCTATTTGGTTAGCCAGGCTCCGGCCCCCTAGAAAGACCTCATTCAGGGTGTTGCCTAGGTGTTTTCCAACCGATCCGCCGGGCTTTAGAAAAATAACGAACACCGCAATGACCGCCGTTACCAGCAGGATATATTCCAGGGTGCTTTGGCCCTTGCGTTTCTTTTTCTGTATCATGTGTTCCTCCTTACCCTCTATTTTATGGAATTATTGACTGTATCCCTCCTGGATCGACTGCTGGGCGCCCTGTACGGCGCGGAATACATAAGTGCTCATGGCGATCATGGCTCCTGCCACAGCGGTCACGATGATAGCGTATTCGATTAGATTCTGTCCTTTTTTTGTCAAACCTTTTCGCATCACCGTACCGGCCTTATGTATTATCAGAGATCCATCCCCGGCTCCGCAAAAAACGCGAAGGGGATATCCGGGAATCTATGAAACACCGCGTAAGCGGCCTTTGTCCACCACTATAACTCTTTTAAAGTATATCATATATTTTTTTTCAGTGTCAATGAATGCTCATTTATTTTATGCGCTGACCGACAGCCTGAGGGACAACCCGTCCGGAGAGCGGATATCCCTGGCATTGAAACGCCGTTCAGCATCAAAAAGGTCTGCCTGATAGGGATACCGTTCCGGGCACTGCAGATGAACAAGATGATAGCGCGGACGCTGTTCCCAAAAACCGTTTAAAGCATAAAACCGGTTTCTCATGGTGTGGACATCTGTCCCCTGATATTTTGAGGAAAAAAATACCATTTGGGCATACCGGGTCAGGAATTCACTTTTCTGCAGAGCCAGGTCACTTTGTCTCTTTTCTTCAGAAACTGCCTGCGCCCGCAAGGCATCTGTGTCCTGCGCGCTTACCGCCCGCCCTTTTCCTGCCAGCAGATCGTGGTAATAATGTTTGTCTAAGGCCGGCCACATCTTTAAATACTGCTCGACAATATTTTCGGCACGACAGCGCTCGGCAGGAATATTGCTCACAACAGCCAGAAACGGGGTCTCGTGAAACGGCTCACAAAGCAGAATGGCGCGCAACTGTCTTTTTTTGGACATTATTATGGGGATCCACTTAATTTCCTGAAAATTGAGCTCGGTCGGTGCGTCTGAGCGCATGATCCGTCCGGAATCAATCGTTCGCTTCTTCCCCAAAAATTCCGCGAACAGGCTGTGCCACGGCCAAATTCCAGCAATAAAATGTCTTTTTTTTGGTTTAAATCCGGAAAATTGAGCCAGGCGAATATCATCCAGATTAATGAATTCGGCCTGTACGATCCGTTTGCCTGGGACAGACTCGAATGACCCAATAATATTATTGATCAGCTCTTCATTTTCCTGTTTTTTTGGACAAATCGCGTATAGGTTTTCAGATTGGACATTGTTGAAAATATTGCGGGCAAATCCGGCTGCAGCACGTTCAATTGGACAAAAAAAATCAGATTGGACATTTCCTGACCAAAAGGATGCCTCCTGTGCATCGATAGATATGGTTTCCCCGTCTTCCAGGGTCAAAAGGATTGTCTTGACCCAGGAGCTTGCCTTTTCCGCCTCAACGGCGAAGCGGATGATAAGATCACGCTTATTCCGCAATGCCGTGATCTGCTGAGCATGTTCAGCGATCCATTCGGCAGGACATCCTGCCAGCAGAGAAAGCACCTCACAGTTTTCATCAAAGCTTTCCGCGCTGTCCACCCTTAAGGCTTCCAAAAATGACAACACACGGGCAGCACGCCGGCAGTCTTCCTGGGAAAGAAAAATCTTTTTCTGAAAAAGCGTCCTGCCAAGCAGAGGTTCGGTAGTCAGGTCCCATTCAGCCGCCGCCAGGAATATGCATCCCAATTGATTGACCGGACGTTCCCGGGCAGAAACAACCTGCTTATCAGAATTCTGTCGTTTTTTCGGCCGAAAACTTTCAGGCAATGTCTCGTGAATGACTTTTTTCCGCTCTGGAGGGATGCGGAAGACCTGGCGGGGTTTCTTGCGGACTGCTTTTCTTCGGCTCGGCCTGCGGCCGACACGGCTGTTCAATCCCCGTTCTTTCCAGATATTGTTGATCGTAGACTTCGAGATATCCAGCTGAAATTTCTCTTCAATGCGCTCGGCCATCTCTCGACAGCTGACCCGCGGATTTTCCTGCTTTGTATCAACAATAAAATCCAATACATCCGGCGTAATTTTATGATGAACACCCATGGCATCTCCAGATTGGACATTTATCATATTATAACATAGTCCAAATCACACACAAAAAATAAATGTCCATTTTGACTCTCTGATCACCAGGAGATATAATGGATATTAGCTGACGGGATTTTCCGCTATTGCGGTTTTCAGCTGTATGCGTTTTTGTGTGGATAAAACAAACAACACCCGTGCTCAGCCAATACTCGCTCGAAGGGCATGACAGAAGATCGTGAGGGGATCGCAGAGCGCGTTCCGAACCGAACGATTCATTAGAAAAGCATTCAGAAAGCTGTTTGAGCGAACGAGGACATCCCGGTCTTTTGTATCGGCATTTGAACGAGGAGTATTTGAGCACCGAAGCGTCCCCTCGTCCTTCTTATCCGCGCATTTTTTCAAGATTAACATTTTCCTGGTCCACAGTTTTTCATTTCAGGTCCAGGAACATTACCTGAAGGAGCCCCTATGCTGAAATGCCCTTATTGTTACGAGCGCCTCGAAAACCATCCTCCCCGCTGCCCGCACTGTAACCAGCACATCATCGATGATCTGATCGACGTCCCTTATCCAAGTCTGGATAAAAAAGACTGCGTGTTCTGCGGGAAAAAAATTCTGCAGGAAGCGCGTATCTGCAGACACTGTCATAAATGGCTGGACGAATTAAACCAGACTCTGGAAGATATTGATTGGGAAGATTGAGCTTTCTTAAAAAGCTTTAAACCGTCCAGGAAATAAGATCACCCTTTTGGGTGCTCGTTTGTTGAATCGTTCCTGCCGGCAGTTCGACCGCAGCCCAGGCGCGCCAGTAATATCCGCTGATACGGTACGGCTTAATGTCCTTGACCAGGCCAATGACCTTGCCTTCGCCGTCAATAAAAACCACATCAATAGCAAAACGCATAAACAGCATGTGGATCGACCGACATTGTGTTATGACCAGCCCTTCATCACTGTCCAGGTGATCGCGGCCCAGCAGGCCCTTGAGACGCGACAGCGGGGTATCAGCGAGCCGTCCCCGGTCCGCCAAGACTGTTTGTCGGGTGCGGTTATATATCTTCATGGCAAGGGCTACTTGGAATTGAATATCGCTTTATCAATAGAAATGCCCATGCGTTCCATTTCGTAGTAACAGTTCGGGACATAGCCTGTCGCTTTAAAGTCTCCCAGGATCACGCCTTCTTCTGTGCGTCCCCTTTGATCGAACACAAAAACATCCTTGAGGTCGAGCTGAAAGTCTTCCAGCAGACCGGCCACCTCCGTGACCCCGGTGATCTTGCGGGACCCGTCGGAAAACCGGGCAACGTGAACGATAACATCAATGGCCGAAGAGATCATCTCATTAATGGCGCGGATAGGGAGTTCAATCCCGCTGAGAAGGATCATCGAGCTCATCCGGACCAGCACATCCCGGGTCGAATTCGCGTGCAGTGTGGTTAATGAACCGTCGTGGCCGGTGTTCATGGCCTGCAGCATATCCAGAACTTCCGGACCGCGGCATTCGCCGATAATAATGCGGTCCGGACGCATACGCAAAGTGTTCTTAAACAGTTCCCGGATATCTACCCCGCCCCGGCCCTCCACGTTGCTCGGACGGGATTCCAGACGGCCCCAATGGCTCTTCTTAAGGCGCAATTCAGCGGCGTCTTCTATGGTAATGATCCGCTCGGTGTCCGGGATAAATTCTGAGATCACATTAAGAATCGTGGTTTTCCCGGCGCCGGTCCCGCCGGAGACGATAATATTCCTGCGGCCGATGACAGCGGCTTCCAGGAAATCTTTGATCTCGACAGAAAGGGTGTCGTATTTTTCCAGCAGATCTCCCAGGTCCAGGCGTTCCGCGCCGAATTTACGGATCGTCACCATCGGCCCGTTGAGCGCCAGGGGCGGAATAATAGCATTGAAACGTGACCCGTCGGGAAGGCGGGCGTCAACCATCGGGACGGATTCGTCGATGCGCCTGCCCAGCGGCGCGACAATGCGGTCAATGACCGCACGGATCTGATTATCAGACATGAATTTCCGGTTGGTCAGGATCAGCTTCCCGAACTTCTCAATGTAGATCTCGTCCTTCGAATTGACCATGATATCGGTCACATCCGGATCAGCTAAAAATTCTTCCAGCGCCCCCAATCCCAAGGCCTCGTCGACGATCTCTTTTACGATCCGTGTGCGCTCCTCATGCGAGGCGATCATGGATCCTTTTTCTTCCAATAGCAGGTCCCCGACGATCTTCTGGGCGGACTTTTTCAATTCAAGCGCCTTGGCCGGGTCGCTTAAGATCTCCGGGGTCAGCTTCTCGACGTGGAGACGGGAAACCAGCTTTTCATGGATCTTCTTTTTCAGAGCGACGACTTCGTCCTCTTCTTTGCTGTAGACATCCGCGGCCGGGGCATTCTGCTGACTGATACCGAATTTCTGCCAGAATCCCTGTCCCCCGCCGCCTTCCATTTCTTTGCGGACCCTCTGCGAGTCCCCGGCATGTGCGAAAATTTCCTCTTTCTGCTGCATGTCCAAAGCCATGCGGCGGAACGCCTCGGTCACTTTGCTTTTCGGGCTGTCGATCACGCAGGGAACGCCTTTATTCAGCGCCATCCCCACGGCGCGCCCGTCGGAAGGGACGCGGGCGAAAATATCACAGTTCAGGGCCTCGCGCACCTCCTGCCAGGCGACACCGCCGCGGCTTTCTGAACGGTTTAAAATGATCTTGATCATCTTTAAAGGGAAGTGCAGACTCTGCAGCATGTCCAGGCACCATTTCAGCTGATAGACCGCCAGGACATCCGGCGTGGCCACAAGCAGGATCAGGCTGGAATGATCCAGCACAGTCAGCATGGTCTCGCTGAAGGCCTTCCCCGCGTCCACAACAATAAAATCATAATCCTGAACGGCCCGCTTAAAGAACGGACGGATATTTTCCGCACTGATATGTCCCGCCTGTTTGGGATTCAGAACAGCAGGCAGAAAATCCAGTCCGCAAGGGTGCGATATGGCAAGCTTTTTAATAAAATCTGCTCCTTCCGCCTGCTCGATCTGCGGCAGAACATTGACCAGGCTGTGTTTGGGCACAAGATTCAGCATCCGTGCCATATCATGCGCTGCCTGAAAATCCATATCAATCAACAGAACCCGGGATCCGGACAGGGCCAGAGATGTGGCCATATTCACTGCGGTAAACGTCTTACCGACACCGCCTTTATTACTGAAAATTGTTACAATGCGCGCGTTCATGCAATAGTGTCCTCTTCATCAGCCGTTAAAAAATCCCTTTAAATATCTTCAGCGGAAAGCATGGCCTGCTGGCTGTAGACGACCGGGATGGTGACCACCAGGTCTTTCATCTCCAGTTCAACCGGGAAAGGTTCAAACGGGGATACGATCTCTGCTGTGTTAAGAGCGTCTTTATCAAAAATGTTGCGTCCGGATGATTCCTTGACCGTTACATCGCTTAAGGTCCCGTCGCTTAAAATATGCAAAGAAAGCTGGACCGTCCCTTTCCATCCGGCTTCCTGCGCTTCATAGGGAAAGGAGGTCCTTTGGGCGATCTTCTGCTGGATCCGGCGGGCATAATCCCCGACCAGGGCTGCCTGTTCCTTGCCCTCCTGCAGCTGTCCATCCCTGAAGGCACCTTGCTCTATATCGTCGAGCAGGGCATCCATGTCCACGCCTGCCTCGTCTGTCATGCCTGCTCCGGTCTCTTCCTCGCTGTCTCCTTGATCATCCTCTCTTTCTGCCGCTGCGCCGCCGTCTTTCTCATTATCCCCGTCTGCAGCCCTGCCGTCTTCCGCTGACATAGCGTCCCGGACATCCGGATCGCTGAGAATCTCCGGCTCCGAAATGCCCCCGGTGGCTTGATCCATATCCGGATATTCTTCTCCGAGCTCGCGGGCGGTCTGTTTGTTCATTTGCTCTTCCTGTTGCCTCTCTTCCGCGGTCATGAGTTTATTCTTCTGCCGCCGGATGTAGGGCGTTAAAGAGATCACAACTTCTTTGTCTACGGGGTTGCTGCTTTTATAACGGAACATCGCTCCCAGGATCGGAATGTTGTGAAGAAACGGCACCTTGCTCTCAGACGTGGTTTCCGACTGCTTGATGAGCCCGGCCAGAATGATCGTCTGTCCGCTGTCGACCAGAACCTTGGTGTCCGCGGTCGTCGTGGTAAAGCTTGTGTTGTCGCCGAAGGATGTCCCCACATCGCGGACCGAAACGGTCAGGGTGACTTCAATCTTATCGTCATCTCTGATCGTCGGGATTACCGTCAGCTCGACCCCGTAGTTTTTATATTCCACATTTTCGGCGACCGCGCCGTCCGAGCTGATCGTGCTGACAATAGGAATTTCTCCACCCACCAGAATATTGGCGTCTTCCCCGTCAGCCACGACAACGCTGGGACGCGAAAGGTTGCGTGCCTGTGATGTTTCGAGCAGGGCGTTAACCGTCGCGGTAATTAACGATGTCCGTGACAGATCGCCGATGCGGAAGATATCATCCAGCCCGCTTTCTCCCGCTCCAGGGACAGCGTCTTCCGTTACATCAAAGGCCTGGCTCCACTGGACACCCAGAGCCTTGGTCAGTGTGGTTTCCAGTTCCGTGACCTGCGCGTCGATCTGGATCAGGTCCTGCTGTTCCTGAACCATGTTGATCAAATAGCCGGAAAAATCATTCACAACCTCGTCAAATTCCTCTTTTTGGGCAGCATTCACCTTGCCGGTCGCGACAATCTTGCCCTCCAGATTGTTCTGCTCCAGGGTAACCCCGGCTATCTCAGCAGACGTCATCAAGCGCTCAATCCTGCGCTGTATCATCGTCAGATCCTGGTCAAGAACACGGACCACAACGGTTCGTTTTCCGTATTCATCCCAGATGAAAAACTGAGTTTCTCCGGTGCGTTTTCCGGTCAAAAGGATCTCATCAACATCAGCGTTCACAATCTCGACCACACCGGGCTGACTCACTGCGATCCTGGTCAGCGAATAGACTTTAAGAGCGATAATGTCCCCGATATAAAGAACCGCTTCCGATTCTTCCAGCGTATCGACGACCTCTTCCTGCTGTGCCCACGCTGCGGGAACCGGGTGAAACACGCTGCCCGCGGTAAAAAGCATTCCTGCCAACCCGCATACTACGGCGATCATTGTTTTATTCATACATTTCTCCTGCTTTTTGCTGAAGAGCACACAAGCCGTACTCTAATGATGTTATTACTGCCGTTGTCCGCCTTGAAAGATCTGAATGAACGGCTCCACCTCATCCTGTCCCTCGGTCGCAACCGGCTCAACAAAGGCCGTCGTGCGCGGAATGACCAGTTCGGTGCCCTGTTTTTCATAGACATAGTCCGCGAGCGTCCGCCAGGATGCTGTGTCTAAAACTTCCGTCTCGGTTTCATCCGGCGCACGCAAAACCAGCTTCATTTTTCCCTGCTTTTCAATAAAAGACATCAAAGTGGCCTCTTCCGGGGATAAGGCAAAGGTCAGGTTTAAGGCCCGCGCCTGCTGATTTTTCTGATAGCTGTTAGCACCGGCTTTCAGATCCGTCCCCACGGCCAGAATCAAGACATTCTGAAAAAGCATGCTGTGGACTTGTTCTGTTTTCCCGGAGGAGGGATCAGGCATTTTCATGTGGGCCATAACGTCAATAATGTCTCCGGGGTTGACCATTCCGCCGACCGCCGAGAGGGAATCAATCCGTACCGTATACGCGCGTTTTCCCGGAGGAGTACGCAAAGCAAGCGATGACTTGCTTTCGCGGGCCTGCTCCTGCTGGTCTGTGTCCTGTCCCGGCTGACCTGGACCGGCGGTCGAGGCCGCCTGCTGGACTAAAGCCGGGATCTTTTTCTGCTCTTCCTCCAGCCGCTTGACTTCGGCCTGAAGGGCATCCAGCTTACCTTGTAATGGATCCAGAGACGCCGCGTATTTGCTGGCGATCTGTTCCTGCTGGGTCTGGATGCTCTGCTGGACATAATTGGATGCCAACACAACCGCGAACAAACCAACACCGACCGCCAGCAAAAGGATCACGATCTGTTTTTTATTCTCTAAATTCATTTTTGCTCCTCTAATAATTCAGGTTGAACGTCTACAGCGATTTTTTCCTGCAGTTCAGACAGATATTGAAGATACTGCTGCTGCTGTTTCATCGGTAAGATCGCCTCTTTCAGGTCTTCTTTGACATCACCAAGAGGTTTCTGTTCTCCTCCCCTCTTGTCCAGAAGCTTAACAATATAATATCCGTCAGGCCCCCTGAAGGCATTGCTGATCTCTCCAGTATCCAGGGCGACAATGATCTGTCCCATTTTATCAAAAGGAAATTCCTGAATAAACCCTAAGTCGCCTCCCTGCGCGGCTGCTTTTCCTTTAGAATGCTGCTTGGCGATCTCAGAAAAATCAGCGCCTTGATTAATCTGCGCGACCAGCTCTTTGGCCTGAGCTTGAGAATCAACAACGATCTGGGCCACATGCCATTCCCAGGGATCAATGATCATCTCTTTGTTTTCTTCATAAAAGGTCCTGAGGTCGTCTTCTGTCACCTCAACGCCTTCTAATTCCTCGGTCAGCAGTTTCTGCGCCAGGATCGTATTACGGAATTCCGCGATAGCCAGCTGAATGTTTTCATCTTTATGCAGGCCCTGCCGTTCCGCCTCCTGCACGAGCAGCTGCTGTTCCAGCATCTGATCAAGGATCGTCTGTTTCTGCTGAAGGTCTGTAGGGTCAAAATCCGGCATGGCCTGTTCGACCATATCCAGCCGCTGATTAAATTCTTGCAATGTGATTGACCAATCTCCAACCTGAGCCAGCACATCGGCAGGCAGGACGCCCTCATCAGCTTCTTCTTCCGCCTCCGCTCTTTTCTCTTCTTGCGCCTGCTGTTCCTGCGCCGCTGTTTGAGCCGTGGTCTTTTCTGCCGTTTGCTCTTTTGAGGAAGCCGGCGGTTGAACGTCTGCTGTTTTTTGCTTATCACCCAAAACGTGATCCAGGTATCCTTTTACCTGATCACAGCCGCTGACAAAGGGAACCAGCAGGATTGCGAAGAAAACACCTAAAACCCCGATCTTCTGGAATATACGAGACACGCTGTCCTCCTTCTTTTATTATAAGTGAGCTTATTTTAGTATACATTTATAAAAATGCAGTGACAAGGGAAATCAGAAAATTTTAAGAAAAAATTCTTTTCTTGCCTGTTCTAATAAACATAACATATTCCATAATCTTTTGCGCAGGCGGGAGAAACTGACGCTATTCCCAGTTCATCCCGATCTTTCGCCGGGCATCGCGCACAACCGAACGGCTTATATCAGCAAAAATCGTCTCCGGCCGCCCCGCCGAGGCCCGGGCAACGATACAGCCCCAGGGATCAACGATCATGCTGCTGCCGAAAGCCCGGGCACCTCCTGCCCCGCGCCCGCACTGATTCGCGGCCAGAACATATGCCTGGCAATCGATCGCGCGCGCCCGAACCAGCGTCTCCCAGTGCAGTTTTCCTGTTTCATGGGTGAACGCCGACGGCACGGCGAGCACATCACAGCCTGCGCTGGCATACCGTTGAAAGATTTCAGAAAACCGCAGGTCATAACAGATGGCGCACCCCATGCGGAAACGACAATAAGTAAAAACGCATTTCCTGCGTCCTGCCTTGAATGTTGCGGCCTCATTGATCGTTCGGTCTTTAAGAACAGCTTGAAATAAGCGCTGTTTACGGTAAATCCCCAAAACCTCTCCGTTATCATCAATCGTCATACAGGTATTGTAGACCCGGTCTGTCCCGGGAATCTGTTCATAAAAAGACCCCAGAACGATCCCGGTACGGCACTCTTTCGCTAATCCGCGGAACCGTCCGGTCAATTCGCCGTGCAGCGGTTCAGCGATGCGCGCCCGTGTCTTCCGGTCCATCGCTCCCCGGTAAACAAAGACCTCGGGCAGAACGATCAGCTCTGCCCCGTCGCCGGCAGCCTGCCGCACAGCGTGTTCGGCAGAACATATATTCCGATCAAGGTCTCCGCCGGAACACATTTGAACAACAGCGGTTTTCATCAGGTCCTTTCTTTATCCACAAATGTTGAATATCCTGTGAATAATTTTTTTTCGTCTGCGTGACGTCCCTTATTTAGAAAAAAACTTTGTTCTCGTCGGGAAAGCAGTTGTTTTCCTCATAAAAATTTATTATTTCACCGGTCTGTCTGGACTTCTCGACGACAGCCTGAGCGGTGTTAAAGGCATTGTGCGGCGTGAGGATCACATTGTGATCCTGCATCAGGTCAAACAGAGTCCGCGCCGCCGCACTATTATGGCGGCGGCGCAGCTCTGCGGCCAGTACATCTTCGTTCTCATACACATCAAGACCCGCTCCGCTGATCCAGCCCTTTTCCAAAGCCAGGCGGACATCATCAAGGACAGCGATCTCTCCCCGAGCAACATTAATAAAGACCGGCCGCCGCTGCATTTTCCTAAGCCGTTCTCCGTTGAACATTCCCCGCGTCTCGGCTGTAAGAGGGCACGCGCAGATAACCGCGTCCGCCCACTTCAGCCCCTGATCCAGGGACACATAGCACAGATCATGACAGCGCTGAACAGGATCGACACCTTTGACATTCATCCCCATGCCGCGCGCGATATTGACCGCCTCTCTTCCGATATTCCCAACCCCCACGACCACGACATTCTTATCCCTCCACTGCTCGCCGGTGAGCCCCTGCCTGCAAAAGGTGGTCATGTGGCGCATCTGCAAAGGGATCTTGCGCCATAAAGCCAACATGACCGTCACAGCGTGTTCGGCAACGGCCCGGGCGCAATACCGGGGGAGATAGGCAAAATCCATACCGGTCTTTTCGGCGGCATCCTTCAATGCATAAAGATGATCATAGCCGGTACTGCGGCTGATAATCGCCCGGACCTCTTTCAACCACTCCTTTGGAATCCTCGACTGGGTGCGGATACTGATAATATCGCAGGGCGCTGTTTCCCGACCGGCCTCCTGAATGCTTTCCCGATAAAACTGTGCCGGAATACTCTCCGACAAAAACCGGCGGATCCAGCGCTCTTCTTCTTCGAAAACCTCAAAAAAAACAACCTTCACAGACAATCTCCATAGTAGAAAAATGACATTGCGAAAAAACTCTCTCTCCCGGCTTTCTTTCAGGCAGGAAATTATAAGAACGCTTCTATATGATTATACGTGAATCTGACGAAGGTTACAAAGAATGTCAAAAGTATTTGGATGACCGCTTCGGCTGGAATTACAGGATTCATTCGCTGAGCTAATGGAGGCAGATTTTTCTGAGAGGTTTTTGGCAACATCCTTACCCTCGCCGTTTCTCCGTGAGGTCTTTTAATGTAGGCTCTATGAGCTTTTACGCGGGCACAACAAAGGAGAATGTGCTGTTTCGTATTGAACGAGTTTCTGCTCGAATGGCGGTAAAAAAGATCGGGAGGGACGCGCAGAGCGAGTTCCGAACCGAACGATTCATTATAAAAACGTTCGGGAGGTTGTTTGAGCGAACGGGGCCCTCCCAATCGTCATGAGCCATTCGGCTGCAAAATGGCACGCGAAAGCATTATCATGTCCGTTATACGCATTTATTTTTTCAAAGAGTCTTAATTGAAAAGGGGGGCCTGTGGCCTCATTAAGCGGGATTTCGCTCGCCTCCGCTCGTGGATTCATTCCTTTTCTGGTTTGCTGTGGAAGGCATGAATAGAACCCGTAGCTTCGCTTGCGGATTTTCCGTGAGGTCTTTTAATTTTAAAGGGGAGACCTATTGGCCTC
>CAZQQI010000021.1:0-31785 GCA_964595465.1 uncultured Planctomycetales bacterium
CTTTCCCAAAGGGTGTTTGATATGCTATCCTTTTAGTGAAAGGTCATACATCGAAAGATGTTTCCTGTTGTGAGATATTGGATAAATCACTTTGCCGAAAGGAGGCAGAATGAAAAGAGTAAAAATGGCAACTTGGGTGATTATTGGTCTCTGCTTATTGTCTTGGCTGGTCATGCCTTTTGCTCAGGATGCGTGGGCTGTTGAAGAGGAGCAGCAAAGCCAAGATCCGATCGATGCCCCGTCTGTCGAAGGAGAAGAAGGAGAGAAAAACTTTACTCAAGAAGAGCCGATAGAAGCTCCGTCCGTTGAGGGAGAAGAAAGTACCGGCAGTGAACATGACAGTGAGGACCCGCTCGGGGCGCCGGAGATCGAAGAATAAAAATAGAGCCGACGCGCATAGAGTTTCATTGGCCGTTGAAATATGGAAAGGGACAGGCATAACGCCTGTCCCTTTTGTTATAGCCCTTTATCATATAGAACAGTAGCCGGACATCTTCGTTTTGTTCAGAGCGGACATTGTTATGCTGTTGTTATGATTTCCAGGTGGCGCCGGTTGAACAATCTTTCCAGCAGTAGTATAATTACGGTTCATTCACGGCTTTAAACATTAAGGGGGAAATTTTTATGGATATGAATCAGGAAATTCAAACCGCGCAGGAGAAATTTGTCACACTGATCTCCGAACAGCTGGCCCGTGTCGAGAAAATGAAGGCGGCGGATGAATGGGTGGACTATTCAGCACTGAAGCCGATCGTGATCGGGCTTTGCCCGGGTGACGGGATCGGAGAGGAGCTTTCTAAAAATGCCCTGACCCTCTTGCGCAGTGTTTTGAAAGAGGAAGAGGCGTCCGGCAAGGTCGCGTTTAAAAAGATCGACGGGCTCACCATCGAGAACCGTGCCGCGCAGAACAAGGCGATCCCCGATGATGTTCTGGCCGAGCTTAAGACCTGTCATGTGATCCTTAAAGGTCCGACTACGACACCGCAGGCCGGTGACCCGTGGCCCAATATTGAAAGCGCCAATGTCGCTATGCGCCGCGAACTGGACTTGTTCGCTAACGTCCGCCCGGTCAAAGTTCCCCGGGACAATATCGACTGGACCTTTTTCCGTGAAAATACCGAAGGGGCCTATGTCCTGGGGTCTAAAGGTATGGACATCGGCGAGGATTTGAGCATGGACTTCAAAGTCATCACCCAGCCTGGTGCTGAACGCATTATCCGCATGGCCTTTGAATACGCCCGCAAGAACGGCATTAAGAAGGTGACAGTGGTGACCAAGTCTAATGTGGTTAAGACCACGGACGGGCGTTTTTCCCGGACGGCTGAAGCCATTGCGAAAGAATATGAAAAAGACGGCATTAAGCTGGACGAATGGTATATTGATATTATGACCGCTAAATTGCTGGATCCGGCACGCCGTTCGGGCTTTCGGGTTATGGTGATGCCCAATCTGTACGGCGACATCCTTACGGACGAGGCAGCCCAATTGCAGGGCGGTGTGGGAACCGCCGGGAGTGCCAATATCGGTAAACGCTGGGCCATGTTCGAGGCCATTCACGGCAGTGCCCTGCGTATGGTCAAGGAAGGACGGGCTCAATACGCGGATCCTTCCTCTATGATCCGCGCCGCTGCCATGCTCCTGCGCCATATTGGGTATACTGACCAGGCTGCCCGTATTGATAAGGCTTTGGAAGAATGTGCGGCGTCTGACAAGATCAAGATCACCGGACGCGATGACGGTAATACCGGCGCCGAGCTCACCGCTTATCTGCTGGAGTTAGTCGAGCGCGGCTAAAAAATGGTGCCGCATCTCATTAACCATTGCAGGACAATAATTTATAATTAATTCACTGATATCGCAGCGCAGAATTTCAACTTTAAAATAAGAACGGAGCGTGTTATGAGTGAATCATTAGGACCCAATACAAAAGAAAATCTGCTTACCGCATTTGCCGGTGAGTCTAAAGCCCGCAATAAATATACCTATTTCGCCAAGACCGCACGCAAGGAAGGCTACCATTATATCGCCAAGATCTTTGAAGATGCTGCCGCTAATGAAATGCAGCATGCCAAAGACGAGTTTAAGATGCTGGGGGGTATCGGCGATACAGAGGCGAATCTCAAAGAGGCCGTCGAAGGTGAGACGTACGAGACCACGACCATGTACCCTGAATTCGCTAAGCAGGCGGAAGAAGAAGGCCATGCGGACGCCGCACGCCTTTTCCGTCAGATCGCCAAGGTTGAGGAAGAGCACGCGAAAATATATAAACAGCTTCTGCAGATGGTTAAGAATGACACGGTCTATAAACGTGAGACATCGGTCAAATGGGTTTGCCTTAAGTGCGGTTATACCCACGAAGGAAAAGAGGCGCCGGCGAAATGCCCGTGCTGTCTGCATCCCAGAGAATACTTTGAGCCGAAGCCGCTGACGTAGTAAAAAGTCTGGAAAACAAAATAGGTGTTTTATTCGAAAGATCGGCCGGTTTAAACTTTTTTCTTATTTCGGAATGAAGGCGGTGTCTGATAATGAGCCGCGTAAGGCGGTAAAACCCCCATCCTCCGAGGGCAAAATAGAGCACCAGAAAGATAAGATATGCGCTGTAAAATTCTACTCCAGATATATTCAGCAAGAGCACTAAAAATACAAAAGGATTGAATAGATTGGTATTTATGATGATCGGCTCAAACGGCTCCCCCCAATGGACATAGGGGTTCCACAGAGGATAGACGCCTTCCCGGATATTCTCCAGAAAAAATTTGACCGCGAATAGTGGAAATTTGTATCATTGCCTACTTCTGCAGCTTCGCTTAGAAAGGTTTGCATAGCGAATCCCCAGATGATCCAGGGCAGGAGGAATAAAAGCATTTGGAATAAGCTGAGCGCGGAGATTTTTTTAAATTTTGGCGTCATGAGCTTTTTTGAATATGGCATAGGTTCCGAAAGTCTGAACCTGGTGATAATGGTCCCGCATAATTTGCTGAAAATTTAAGTAAGGCAATAGAGTCATGAAAGACCCGATATCTGTCACAATCCAGTCCGGAGGGTTGGATTTCAATTCGGCACGCACCATTTCTGCTTGGTGTCCGGGCACCGGCATGTGTCCGGCGTTCATGACAAATAGCGGAACGCCGCGATAACTTTCTCGGCCGGTAAGGGCATACAGAATCTGCATGTCTGTTAAAATTAAAAGCTGATCGTTTTTCGGAACTTGATTATGAATAAAGCGGGCTAGCTGATCCAGGACAATTCCCTGGCTGTGGGAGCACCGCCAATTCTGTAAAGGCGGCGTTTGAATAGAGTAGTCGCCTATGGCAGATTTCCCGGAATATGTCCAGACTTTGCGCTGTAAGCCGTATTGTATGGAAATTATAATAAGTATGGCCGCGAGAAGGGTGAGTGAGAGGGCTGAGCCCCGCCAGACATATTTTTGCCAGTTTTGGCAGGCCAGAGGCTTGACTTGATAAAGAGACCAGAAGGAGATTCCCATGACGGGACCCCATAAAAAAATGTTCTGCGAATGTTCGATGCCCCCGGTCAGCACAGACAAGATCGCCGTAAAGATCGTTGCGGTAAACACGACTGCTGTCTGGATTTTTTTTCGTCCGTAAAGAAAAAAATTTGCCCCCATAATAAAAAAGATAATCCAGTAATAATTGACAAACCAGTTTCCGAAGCCGGTCAGTGCGGGGAATCGTACCTGGCTTTCAGATAAACTGTAAGCAGTGATTTGCTGTATAAAAGCCGGGACATCTATGAAGATTAATACAATTCCGGTGGCAGCTAGAAACCCGCCCAGGCAGGATGCGCCGGCTTTGGTCCGGTGAGGGCCGGAAACAGCGGCGGAAAAAAAGAGAGCGCCGTATAACAATCCCAAAGGGGTTTTCGTCATAAAGGCCAGTCCGGCCAGTACACCGCACGTCAGATAAATCATCGTGATTGACCGCCGGGATGTAATGGGTAGATGGCGGACCAGTAAAGCCAGAGCCGCGATCCCCCAGAGATGCGCAGTGAGATCGTGCCAGGGATGCGAGAGGGGCCACATAAAAGATGCCGTCGTGAGCAGGGTTACCAGAAAGGTCAGAAACAGCGGAAGTTTTTTCCGGAGCATGAAATAGACAGCCAGGATCACTGCCGAATGCACCAACAGCATATGGACGAGCAGGGCGGTTTTTCCGAATCCGAAGATTTTGAATGCTAAGGCTAGGCTGTAGAGATGGAGAGGACCCGAGAAATAAATAAAATCCGTGTACGGCTGCTGGCCGCTGAAGATCCGCCATCCTCCGTCGAGTTGAAAACACATATCATAGAAATCGAAACCGCGGAAGGCATTAAATTTAAGAAAGAGAAAATTCAGGACAAGCAGGCCGGCCAGCGTCAGATAGTTGAAATATTTTTTGTTTGTGTCGTTCATATATTAGAAAAAGCCGGCAGGTTATCAAATGGATGCTGTCATATTACCATAAAAAATATCCGTTATTTATCAGTTCGCCCCATACGTTTTACAGTCACGATGTCGACATTGATTTCCGTTTATTATAGTATCATAATGACAAAAAAACTGCTTGTTCCTTTTTTTTCATCTTTTGTGATTTTGTATTATAATAATTTTATGACCAACCTGACAGATCAGGCTAGAGATCAGCTGTTCGAAACGCTGGTCTACGATATCCGCGGAGATCTGGAGAGAGGGATCGATTCCGCCCGCCGCGCGGCGCATCAGGCGCGGGTGATCACGTACTGGAATATCGGCCGGCGTATCTCCGAATCTTTTCTTGACCAGGAATTCCGCAGTTCCTACGGCACATCGCTTTACCGCAAGCTTGAAACCCGCCTGAATTTTAAAGAGCGCGTGCTTCAGCACATGGTTCAGTTTTACCGCAGTTATCCTGACCAGCCCCCGCAGACAGAATTGACCTGGACGCATTACCGCTATCTTCTTAACATTCCGGACGAGGAACAGCGCCGGCGGGCTGAACGCGATATGATCCGTCTCAAAATCACCAGCGGCGTGGTCAAAAATTTTATTTCCATAAGAAAATCCAGCGGGATAAGACGTGTCCGGTTTAACGGCGGTCAATTGACGCTGCGCCGCGGCGTCCCGTATCTCTATACTATCCGCCGGGGCTCGGATATTCATGGCGAGCCGTTTTCTTCCCGTCTGGATCTGGGCTTTCGTATGTCCATTGACAGCGAGCAGGCCGGTTATATTCAGTTTGTCAAAGCCCGGCTGGTTCGTTCGCACAAAACTCTTGTGGGGTATCGATTGGAGACGTACCATGGGAGGAATGAAGAGCTTTACACCTACGGCGCGCGGATCGACCGGATCGTGGATGGTGATACGCTGGTGGCGCGTGTCGATCTGGGCTTCGGCCTGGTCACGCATCAGCGTCTGCGTCTGCGGGGCATCAATGCTCCGGAGAACAGTTCGCGACCCGGACAGCGGGCCAAGGTCTTTCTGCAGGAGGCGTTAGAGCGTGCCGAAAAGATTGTTGTTAAAACCCATCATACACCGGGAAAATACGGCCGGTATCTTGCCGATCTTTTTATTCTGCCGGGATGTGATGACCTGGTCCGCATCGCCGCTGAAGGGGAACATCTTAATCAAAGTCTGCTGGATGAAGGCCTGGCCGAGGTGTACGAGAAATAAGGCATTGAGTTCAGCGGATATTATCCGGTGAGTAGAAGAAGAGCATGGTGTTTGATCATAATAAAAATTTATACCGCCGGGGATTTGTTCTGGCGGCCCTGGCATTGGTCCTGATCATGTTTTTGCTGATGATCCGCGATCTCATCATCACGGTGATCCTGGCAGCAACGTTCAGCGGCCTGCTTTTCCCTCTGCGCGTCAGACTTGAACAGCGCATCAAGGGCCGCCGTACGCTGGCAACTGTCATTGTTTATGTGTTTGCGATCATTGTTATCGGCATTCCGTTTCTGGCGGTTTTGGTCGTGGCCGCTAAACAGGCGATTCAGGTTTCGGATTCCCTGGTCCCGTATATCAAGGCCCATCTTAATCAGCCGCCCGAAAATTGGCTGGGTTCTATCGCGGATCTGCCGCTGATCCGCGAACTCGAACCGTTCCGTTCGAAGATCCTGGAGGGCGTGTCCCAGCTCGTTCAAACGACAGCCGGACATCTTTCCAAAGTCTTTACTGCAGCGGCCTTCGGCGCGGTAGATTTTATTTTTAAGTTATTCATCGGGTTATACGCCGGGTTTTTCTTTCTGAAAGACGGAGACGGCATTCTGGCTCGAGCGCAGGAATATGTTCCGTTGTCCGCAGATGAACTTTCCCAGGCTGCCGCTAAAGGTCTGACCATTCTCAAGGCGACTATGAAAAGTCTGCTGGTCATCGGTGTGATCCAGGGGGTTTTGGTCGGTCTGGCCTTTTGGGTGCTGGGAATTCAGGCGCCGGTGTTTTGGGGTGTGATCGTAGCAGTGCTGTCGGTTATTCCCGGAGTAGGCGCCCCTCTGATCTGGATTCCGGCAGCGGTCTTTTTGCTGGTAACAGAAAGGTTTTTGGGCGCCGCCGGTTTAACATTATGGGGGACCCTTCCGGTGGGTTTGACGGACAACTTTCTTCGGCCGCTGATCATCGGGAAAGACGTGGATCTCCCCGAAGTCTATATTCTTTTGAGCATCCTTGGCGGTCTTGCCGCCTTCGGCATCTTCGGCATTATTCTCGGGCCGGTCCTGGCCAGCCTGTTGATCAGCGCCTTTGAGATCTACCGCAAGACCTTTCAGCCGGCATTAAAATAAACAGAAAAAGATATATTTTCAACGGGATAGAGCCTTGATCCTGTCCGGCTCTTTTTGGATAATAAAGGTATCCAAAATAGCAATGAACAGAGCAACCAGGGGGAGGATATATGAAACGGGCACTTGTGACCGGAGCCAACCGCGGCATTGGCCTGGAGATTTGTCGTCAGCTGGCTGAAAAGGACTATGAGGTCTGCGGTGTCTGCCGGCAAGCCTCTAATGAGTTGTCGAAAGCGGCAGCCCGTGTCATCGAGAATATTGATGTCGGCAGCAATGAATGTATTGGACGTCTCAGCTCAGAACTGGATGTGCCGGAGCTGGATCTTATCGTGAATTGCGCCGGTATTTTAGAGCGTGTCGAATGGGATGAACTGGATTTTTCTTCTATCGAACGTCAGATCCAGATTAATGCCCTGGGTCCTTTGCGCGTGGTCAAGGCGGTAGAGGATAAGCTGTCTTCGGGGAGCAAGATTGTTATGATCACCAGCCGTATGGGATCGATCGGAGACAACACCAGCGGGAGTTCTTACGGCTACCGGATGTCCAAGACCGCGCTTAATATGGCCTCGGTTTCTCTGGCTCATGATCTAAAGAGCCGTGAGATCGCTGTCGGCATTGTCCATCCGGGCTATGTTCGCACGGATATGACCCATCACAGCGGTCATATTGAGCCGCCGGAATCGGTGCGCGGCATTCTTAAGCGCGCAGAAGAGTTGAACCTGGATAATACGGGCACCTTCTGGCATCAGAACGGCGATATCCTTCCCTGGTAGTGCCGATGGTGTCCGCTTCTTCGAAATATCAAACTTTTTCCATCCGTTTTTACGGTGACCTGCGCCGGTTTCTCAATCCGCCACGTCGGAATCGGTCTTTCACCGAGAGCGTTGAGCGTCATCCCGCGATCAAAGATCCTATTCAGGCTTCGGGTGTCCCGCATACAGAAATTAAATACATCCTGGTCGACGGAGAGTATGCGGATCTGACCTATCAGATCCAGGGCGGAGAACGGATCCGGGTGTATCCGGACCGGCCAAGTGATCTTTGGAAACCTCCACGCGGAACACGTTATGACCTGGAGCCGCGCTGGCCGGCACGGAAGCGATTCATCTGCGATGTCCATTTGGGGCGTCTGGCTCGGGACCTGCGTCTGCTGGGGTTTGATACCCTCTATGAACGTGATTTCAAAGATCATCAGATCGTTGAGCTGATGGATCGGGAGCGCCGCATTATTCTGACCCGGGACGTTGATCTGCTGAAGCGCAATGCCGTTGTCTGGGGATATTTCGTGCGCTCCACCTCTGCCGGTTATCAGCTCCGTGAACTGGTCGGCAAATTCGGACTCCGCGGACGGGAACAGCCCTTTCGGCGTTGTCTGAACTGCAACGGGCCGATTCGCCGGGTCGCGAAATCACGTGTACTCGCCGTTCTTCCGCCGAAAACCCGGCGCTGCTATCAAAAGTTTTTCCAGTGCGGATCGTGTGGCAAAATTTACTGGAAAGGGTCCCATTATCAGCGTTTGAACGAAAAGATCAAACGATATTCATAGATATGGACGGAAGCGGGAGATCGCGATATTATTGAAATGAGTTTATGGATTGAGTCTCTTTTTAACGAAACAAAGGGAGCGGTAATGAAACGGATTATGGTTTATTGCGTATTCGCTGTTTGTTTTTTTCCTGCTGTATCTTTTGCTCAGCCGATTAAGTCTACGATCGAGGATCAAACCAGTGTTGAAGTCACGGTATACAATTCAAACTTGGGACTGATCAAGGATACGCGCACGGTCGATCTTCCGGAAGATGCCGGTGAGCTGCGTTTTATGGACGTCGCCGCGGGCATCAAGCCAGTAACGGTCGCGGTCACATCTCTGACCGCCCCGGAGAAGTTCATGATCCTGGAACAGAATTATGAATACGATCTGATGAACGCTCAAAAGTTAATGGATAAATATGTGGGCCGGACGGTCAAGATTATCGATGAGAATGAGTTTCAGGGAACGCGTAAAGAGGTCGAAGCCGAACTCTTAAGTAATAACAAGGGTCCGATCTACCGCATTGGAAATGAGATCTATTTGGGTCATGAAGGACGGGTGGTCCTGCCTGAACTCCCGGACAACCTGATCGCTAAACCCACGTTGACCTGGCTGTATCAAAATACGGGCGATCAACAGCAACAGCTGGAAGTCTCGTATTTGACCAATAACATCAATTGGGAGGCGGACTATGTGATGACCGTTAACTCCGATGATACGGCCGCCGGCCTTACCGGTTGGGTGACTATCGACAATAAGAGCGGAACGGAATACCGCGATGCCCAGTTGAAACTGGTGGCCGGGGATGTTAATCGCGTTCAAGAGCGTTCATATCGGAACAAGGGCATGGAACGGGCTGTGATGATGGCAAGCGATGCCGCCGGTTTTGCTGAAGAGGCCTTTTTCGAATATCACATCTATGATCTTCAGCGTCCGGCTACAATCAAGAACAAGCAGACCAAGCAGATCAGCCTGCTTGAGGCGGAGGGGATTTCCATTGATAAAGAATTCTTACTGTATGGCCGGCAGAATTTTTTCCGCAGCCGCTACAATGATATCCCGAAAGGCAAACCCGGTGTCTATTTAAAATTCATGAATACTGACCGCAACAATTTGGGCATGCCCCTGCCTGCCGGCGTGGTCCGTTTGTACAAGGCCGACAGCAAGGGCAAACTGCAGTTTATCGGCGAGGACCGTATCGATCACACACCCGAAGATGAGGAGATCGTTCTTAAGATCGGTGAGGCCTTCGACGTGGTGGCCGAACGGCGGCAGACCGACTTTCAGCATATCGGAAAATATGCCGTCGAGACTGCCTGGGAGGTGGAGCTGCGCAATCATAAAGAAGATGATATTACAGTTTCGGTGATCGAACCGGTCTGGGGTGAGTGGCGCGTTATCGATGCGTCGCATGATCATGAAAAGCTCGATGCGCACCGCATCAAATTTAACATTCCGGTCTCACAGGATGAAAGCGCAACCTTGACGTATCGTGTTCGTGTGACGTTTCGCTAAATATCTATCCTGTGGAGAATGCGCTCTATTTTTAGCGAGTTTGACACCATGTTGCCTGGGCAGCCTCTTTGTATAATACCTTGACGGCTTAAAAAATGCGGAGGTTTTTATGGATCGAAATGCCATGATTTCGGGAGTCTTTGTTGTGTTGGTCATCATGGCCGTTATTTTGGTTTTGGCCGGCGAGGATGAATGTCCGGTCTGGCGGCGCCGGGGAGGCCCCTTGATCCAGTCCGGGAGAGTGTCCGGAAACACGCAGAATTCCTTGATCGATGACGGGACAGAGGGCCCGTTATAATCAGTAAAGAGTTATTGTTTTAAGATGTTTTACGGCAGCTGCCCTGAAAACAATCGCTGTATTCTTCTGCTTCTATTTGCATACTGTTGACCGGCAGGGTATCGAAATCCAATTTTTCCGGCGAGCCGATAATATGAAATAAGCCGTCACCTAGCATGCCTGCGATATTATAAAAATCACTGGCCTGCGGCTGGGCATATCCGCAGGGATGAATATTTTCTCCGAGAAGGATGCGCCCGCGCATCTTTGAAAGTTCCGCCAGGGAAATACCCGATGGCGTGGGGTGGTCGAATCCCTGCGCGGGGACAGGAATAAAATCATTCGTTAAAGCTTCGATCCATTTCCCATCGCGCTGAAATTCATTTAATTGCCCCAGATAAAAACGGATCGTATCTTCCTGATCGCGGGTTTCTTCGTGCAGGAAGGTCGCGAAAAGCAGCATGGCTGCGTAATCCTGCAGGAAAAGCTGGTCTTGGGTGTGGTGTTCGAAGGTGCTGTGCATCAGCCGTCCGTTGATCAAATGGCAGTCTGTTAGCCGTTCAAAGAGCTGAAGCGCTCGCTGTGATGCGTCAGGTTTTTCGAGATATCGTCCGGCATGGATGAGGGCGATCCCTGTCAGGCAGTTCCAGGATGTGACCACCTTGCGGTCTACAAAGGGCTGTTTCCGTTTTTTACGCAAAGCCAGCAGCTTGTTTTCGATACCGGGCAGAGGATGACGGCCTTTTCTGACAAGGTGATTTTTTCCTTCAAAATTTCCTTCCGGTGAGATGCGGTAGGCTTTGCGCAGCTCTGCGAAGTCTTTTTCATCCAGAACATCCTGAAGTTCTTCATACGGCCAGATATATGTCGCGCCTTCCCGATGATCGGTGTCCGCGTCATGGCCTGAAACATAAAGCCCGTTTTCTTCAAAGGTTTCCTTAAGACAGGTGAGCACACTTAAAGCGGCCCGGCGATAAATCGGCTCCTGAAAGATACGGTTAGCCAGGGATAGGCTCCACAGCAGCATGGCCTGGTCATAAAGCATTTTTTCAAAATGAGGGATCTGCCATGAATGATCTACACAGTAGCGGAAAAATCCCCCTTGCAGATGATCATGCAGTCCGCCCAAAAGGATCGGGTCCAGGGTCTCGCGGATCATCGTTTCGAGGCGGGGATCAGGCCCGGCGGCATGCCGGTACAGCATGAACAGCAGCGTGCAGTGGGGTGGGAATTTCGCACCGGCACCGAAACCTCCATGGTGCCTGTCGAAAAAATTTTCCAGCGTTCCGACCAGGCGCTCGGATTCATAATCAGCGGCAGGAGGCCCGGAAAAGACAAAGGTTTTTTCAGGAAGGTGTTCCTCCTTGTAATATTTATTGACCGAACGCAGAATATCCATGAAGCCGGGCCGGCCGAATTTCGGCTTGACCGGCGCATACGTTAACGCGTAAAAGGGCTGGGCATCAGGGGATAAGAAGGCATTGAGGGGCCAGCCGCCTTGTTCGCCCATCGTGGTAATAAAAGCCATAAGGTAGTTATCAATATCCGGGCGCTGCTCACGGTCCACCTTTATGGAGACAAAGTGTTCGTTTAAGTAATCCGCGATGTTCTGATTTGCAAACGCCTCCTGCGCCATAACATGGCACCAGTGGCAGGTCGCGTAGCCGACCGAGACAAAAAGCGGTTTGTTGTTTCGGCGGGCATAATCCAGAACAGCAGCGTTCCATTCCTGCCACCAGACCGGTCCGTCCCGGTGCTGACGAAGATAGGGAGAGCCGGCCTGCGCCATACGATTTTGCTGGAATGGTGTATCGCTCATTTCCTGTCCTTCCGATAAGCATGTCTATACTAATAAAGAATTCGAAACAGAGGTTAACCCTATTCGTGATTTTATCGATATCTTACCGCTGTCCTCAGGACCCCCTTTTCAGCTGTGAAAGTAGAAAAGCGACAACAATAAGTGGGTTGTCCACTATCCGTCAGGCGGTCGCAGCTTTTATAATCAAAAGGGACTAAAAAGGTTATTAATGAAAAGCCAAGGCAAGAAGACATGCCGGCATGAAGAGATTATATTGTATTTTGAGGACCGCTTGTTTTTCCCAGCGAGGCAGAACAGCGCTCGATGAATCGTGTCCGTTTTGGATTTTCGACGTCCTTCAAAAGACAATATGATTTTTCAGACAGTATGGTATATTCTGGGAATTTCAAATTTTAAGAAAGGACGGTCCGTATGCAGGTACCATTAGAAGTCACATTTCATAATTGCGAGCATCTGGATGATATTGAACAGTTAGTGAGAGAAAAGACAGACTCATTAGAAAAGGTCTGTGATCATATCATCAGCTGCCGCGTCGCCATTGAACAGCCGCATAAACATCATCATAAAGGAAATGCTTATCGGGTGCGGATCTATGTCACCGCCACGCCCAAGCATGAGCTTTTTGTGGAAGAGGAGCCGACAGAAGAGAAGAAGGATTACAGTTTGAAATCGATTGTCCAAAAGGCTTTTAAAACCATGCAGCGCCGGCTGAAAAAATTAAATGAAGAACAGCACGGGCAGGTCAAGAGCCACCCCAATAATGATGTTGAGGCTTTGGTTGAAAAGATTTTTCCGCAGCATGGGTTCTTGAGGACCCTGGATACGGATGAGCAGATCTTTTTTAACCGCAAGAGTGTGATCAACGAAGAATTTGAGAGGCTCAAGCCCGGCACTGGAGTGCACGCGGCTTATTACAGCACCGAAGACGGGTATCATGCCAGCACAGTAAAGGTTGTCCAGCCGAAGTAGATTTGATAGTGAGACGCCCCGGATTTCCCGGAGTTTCCCGGATGTTTCGGGAAGTTCCGCGGACCGGGGCAATTTTTAGGTAAATGATCCTTCCTGAAGATCTTTTTTGTAAAACGATTCTTCGGCGTCCTGATCGCGTTTTTCCGTGGCTTTTTCCTGATGCTCCTGGTCCCCGAGCGCCCCTTTAGAGCGGCGGGCCAGCTCTTCGATGTTTTTTCCCGGGCCGTAGCAGGTCAGGGTATCACCGGCATGGATATCAGTATCTGCAGTGGGTACGCCGATAAATTTTTCGTCGCCGTTGGTCGTGCGCTGGATGGCAATGATCAGGATCCCTTCCAGATGAAGTTTCAGGTCCTGCAGACTGCATCCTTCGATCCAGCTGTTCTCTCGGACCCGGATCTTAGAAATTGTGTATCCCCGGCTTAATCCCAGCAGTTCCTGATAATCAAAGATCTTGAGCGCGGCGGTCTTTTTTAAGGCCCAGGTGATGACCCGCTTCATCCCCTGATAAACAAAGCGCGACCGGACAAAGATATAGATGAGGACAATGCCGGCTACCAGGATTGTTCCGCGCAGGAGAATGGTTTCGCCGCTCTGATTAATAAAAGTGAGGATGAAGGTGGCAATGGTGGACGTGAATCCCGCGCTCCCCAGTAGGATCAGCAAGCGGGCGATCTTACGCCGTACGGGATGGGTTACGATGGATTCCGCCTCGGAGGTCGTGAACCCCGCACCGGAAAACGCTGACTGCGCCTGAAATGCTGCCACATCAGGGGATAATCCGGTCAGTTCAAAGGCGACAGCTCCGATACGGACGACGGTGATCGAAAGGATGATGATTGTCAGCAGGGCAAAAAGCGCTCCCATAGGATCTCCTTTTAAGAAAATTTTAACATACCTTTGCTTATACGTCAGCAAAGAATCCGGAATAGCGGAATAAGGTCAAAAAAGCTGTGAAAAAGGCAATGTTTTAAAGATAAGATTCTGTTTTAATAAAGATAGCTGATGCAAGGCAAAAAAAAGAATGAAGGAGGAAAACATGAAAACGATCAAAGAAGTTATGACCCCGAATGCAGAAATGATCGGTTATGATGCCACGCTGAAACAGGCTGCCGAACGCATGAAAGATCTGAATGTGGGCGTTCTGCCTGTTAAGCAAGACGGCCAGCCCAAAGGCATTGTCACGGACCGTGATATCACTGTACGCGGAACAGCTGAAGGCAGGGACCCTAATTCCGCCAAAGTTGGTGAGATCATGAGTGTGGACCTGCAGTGGTGTTATGACGATCAGAATGTTAAGGAAACGTCCGATTTGATGAAGGAAAAACAGATCCGCCGTCTGATCGTGAAAAACCGTCAAGATGAAGTTGTGGGAATTGTATCCGTCGGGGATCTGTGCACATCCTGTAATACGGAATTGGCCGGAGAAATTGTGGAGAAAATCTCCGAACCTGCGCAGCCGGAACGGTGATCAATGAGAAAACGGTCCGTTAGAAATTTATCATAAACGGCAAAAAGGAGACCTGAAGCAGGGCTGTTCAGTAAAGAGCGGCCTTTTGCTTCCTATAATGAAAAGGCAGGCGTATGAGGGTTCATATCGGGACCAGCGGATATAATTATAAACACTGGTCCAAAGGTGTGTTTTATCCCGACGGACTGCCGCAGTCACGCTGGCTGGATTATTACGTGAAGCATTTTGATACGGTTGAACTGAACGTGACGTTCTACCGCCTGCCCAAGGAATCTGCTTTTAAGAGCTGGGATAAGCGCTCTCCGGAAGGATTTGTTTTCGCGGTGAAGGGGTCCCGCTATATGACACATCTGAAAAGACTTAAGGATAGTGAGGATTCGCTTAAAAAGCTGGCCGGTCAGGTTGCGCCCCTGCGCTCCAAGATCGGCTGCTATCTCTGGCAGATGCCGCCTAACTTTAAGCGTAACGATGACCGGCTGCGTGACTTCTGCCGCAATATAAAAAAGAACCATCATTTTCGTCTTTATAAACAGGTCTTTGAATTCCGGCATGATTCCTGGTTTGCCGGTGAGGTCTATGACATTCTGCGGGAGAACGGGTTTTGCCTGTGCTGGTTTGATTCTACTGAAATAGAAGGGAAGACGGAACTGACCAGCGATTATCTGTATCTGCGTTTTCACGGCAGCCGCAGCCGCTATTCCTCTGATTATACGGATAAAGAACTTAAGGCCTGGGCGCGCAAGATCAAAAAACATAAAAAGGACATAAAAGATGTCTATGTCTATTTCAATAATGATGCGCAGGGATACGCGGTTAAAAACGCCCGGACATTTCGAGGGTTTTTAGAATAATAATTGCCGGCATCTAAGCTGGATGCTGGCTGCTAAATGCTAGCAAGGGGGTTATCATGAGCAAAGCACTGCTTATCGTGGATTTTCAGAATGATTTTTGTCCCGGGGGTGCGTTAGCGGTCAAGAACGCGGACGAGATTGTTGACGTGCTCAACCGCTATATCGAATATTTTACGGCGAAAGATTTTCCTGTTCTGGTATCCCGTGATTGGCATCCGCGCAATTCTCATCATTTTGAGGAAAATGGGGGAGACTGGCCTGTTCACTGTGTCCGGAATACGGAAGGCGCGGAATTTCATCCCGACCTGCTGCTGCCTTCCGATATTATTGTGATTTCAAAAGGCATGTCTCCGGATGAGGACGGATATTCGGCATTTGAGGGACGGGATGATGCCGGCCTTTCGCTCAAAGATGTTTTAGATAAAAATGAAATCGAAGAACTTTATGTCGGAGGATTGGCAACGGATTACTGTGTTAAGAATACGGTGCTGGATGGGTTAAAGAATTATCGCGTCTATTTGCTGGGAGACGCGACCCGCGGGGTTAATCTTGAACCGGATGATTCCCGCAAGGCGGTCGAGGCGATGGTTCGCGCGGGAGCCGAAGAGATCACCTTCGCCAAACTGCCGTGATAAGGAGTGAAAATGAATGCCTTAAAGACCGATCTGTATGAGCTGACGATGGCGGCCGGATACTTTTATCAAAATATGAACCGGACTGCGGCCTTTTCGCTGTTTTCTCACAGCCTGCCGCAAAATCGGCCGTTCATTTTGACTGCAGGACAGCAGCAGATCGCGGAATTTATTCTGGAAATGCGTTTTTCGAACGAAGATATCCAGTATCTGCGTTCGGTTCCGGCACTCAAGGATGTGGGGGATGAGTTTTTTGATTATCTGAAAGATTTTCGCTTTAGCGGGGATATCCGGGCGGTGCCTGAAGGAACTGTGGTCTTTGGTGATGAGCCGATCCTGGAGGTGACCGCGCCGATTATTGAAGCACAGATCTTGGAGACCTTTGCGCTGGCTGCGGTCAACATTAATAGTTTGGTCGCTACCAAGGGCGCGCGGATCGTCCATGCGGCGAACCTGGACGGGAAAAAGCGCAAGGTCGTGGATTTCGGGTCCCGCCGGGCGCATGGTCCCGAGGCAGGGCTATTATCTGCCCGGGCGGGTTATCTAGCCGGCTGCGACGGCACATCAGATGTTATGGCCGGGCGCCGGTACAATATTCCGGTGTTCGGCACCGTGGCGCATTCCTGGGTCACGTGTTTTAAAGAAGAAATTGAGGCGTTTAAGGCTTATCATGAGATCTTTCCCGGCCATACAATATTGCTGATCGATACATATGATACGATCGAGGCCGCCAAACAGATCACCCGTCTGTCTTACCGCGGCAAGATTAAATCCGTGCGTATCGACAGCGGAGATTTGCCGGCCTTGAGCCGGGAGGTGCGCAGGATTTTTGACGAAGCAGGTCTTGGGGAGATCAAGATCATCCTCAGCGGAGGTCTGGATGAATATAAGATCACTCAGCTGATCCGGGATGGGGCCCCAGTGGATGCGTTCGGTGTCGGGACCGCTTTGGTGACCTCGAAAGATTATCCGGCGCTGGATCTGGCGTACAAACTCGTTGAGTTTCATGATGAAGAGGGCCGTCCGATGTATGTTCAGAAATTCAGCCCCGGGAAAACCACCAAGCCCGGGCGCAAACAGATTTTTCGTTTTCTCGGCAATGATGGCCGCATCGTCAAAGATGTTTTGGGTCTGTTTGATGAGCCGTGTCCTGCAGGGGCCCGGCCGCTGCTCCAGCCGTTGGTAAATAACGGCCGTCCAGCAGAAGGCCTCCGCTCTTTAGAGGAGATGCGGGAGTATGCCGCCGGCCAATTGGCCGTCCTGCCGGACGGTACGCTGGATGCCGAGCCCAAAGGCCCTGCTCCGAAACCTGAGATATCGCCGCGGCTGCAGTCGGTCATGAAAAAAGGCGGCTGCGAATGATTATCGGGTAAATTGAACCCTGAGATTTGTCACGGCGTATTGTACTTGCCGATCATGTGCGTCCGGTGTATAACTATATTGCCATCCGCGTTTTCTATGGTAAGCCGTATGCCGTATTGATCGTTCATTTATTCAAAAAGGAGGCTGCATGCCGGAAACACACCGCCCGGCCGGGCTGACGGTTCTTGCTGTTCTGAATTTTATTTTCGGCGGGATCACCCTGATTTTCGGTGTTATGAGTATGACGGGGATTTTATTTTATTTTCTGACGTCCCGTCCGGAGATCGAACGCCGCCAAATTTTCCAGGAGAAGGCGGGTTTATCCGGGACTCTGTTGAAAGATTATGATGAGCCTCAGCCTTCGTCCGTTCTGCGGCGGGGGGAGGCGGAAAAGACTAAAAGGGCCTTGTATCCTGAAGGAACGATGGGTGTGGAAGAGCCTTCGCGATCATTCCGGACTATGCAGCCGGTTGTATCCTCGGCCGAAAACGGGCAGGACCGGTCCGGGAAGGACGGCCCCCCGTATGAGACGTCCGCAGAGATCACCATGGCGGACCGCTGGCCTGATCCGGGATACGGCGACGGATACGGCAGCGGTGTTTCCGGGAAGTTATCTCCGCAGGATAATCCGGTGGGGCCGGATGCGTCGAATGAGCCGGGTCTTTTCAGCGGACGGTATCAGGGCAGGGGATTCGGGACGGCGCTATATGCTGTTCTTTCGCCGCTGGTAGCCGGAATTCTGCTGATCATATCCGGTATCGGTTTACTGCAGGTGGACTGGGTGAAAGGATATCTGTTAGGGAATGTCTTTGCCGCCGGAGCCATCTTGAACTTGATTGTATTTTCGATTTTTGTCCGTCCGGGATTTCCTTTGCCTGGTATGATCTATCCTTTGATTTTATTAATTCTGCTGAATACAAGATATAAGAGGGTTTTTGAGAGCAATGAATTTAAGCCCGGGGATGAATGATCCGACGGATTTTGGAGAATGAGACATGATGTGGGTGTTCCTGGCGTTTTTGACCGCCTTTTTTACCTCACTGAAAGATATTTCCGGACGTAAGGCGGTCGAAAAGGCTCATCCTTTGATCATTGCCTGGGCCTGGACCGCTTTTTCTTTACCGTTTCTCGTTGCCTATATCTTTTGGAAGGGAGTGCCGGCGGTTCAGTCGGGATTCTGGCCGGCAGCCGCTGTTTCCACCGCCGTCCTTTCGATTTCATCCATACTGTATTTCCGGGCCATGTCGGTATCTGATCTTTCCCTTTGCGTGCCCATGCTAGCCTTCACGCCTCTGTTTCTGCTGATAACCTCACCGCTGATCCTGGGGGAATTCCCGAATATCTACGGCCTGATCGGTATTATTCTGATCGTGGTGGGATCATATGTCCTGAATTTTAATTCCCGCAAAGTTGGTTTTTTTGAACCGTTCATGCGGCTTCTGCGGGACCCCGGGCCCCGTTATGTCCTGATCGTGGCCGTGCTGTTCAGTATCGGCGCTAATGTCGATAAGATCGGTGTACGGGCGTCTTCGCCGGGATTCTGGATGCTGACGATCAACAGTCTGGTGACAGCTGTCCTGACCGTTGTTATGCTGAAATGGGTCGACAAGCCTTTTAAGCAGATCCTCCGTGTTCTGCCGTTTCTGATCCTGATGGGGATGGCCATGGGGGTTGCGGTCCTCGCGCAAATGCACGCGATCCAGATGACCATTGTTCCGTATGTCATTGCGATTAAACGGACCAGTGTGGCCTTTACTGCGGTTTTCGGATTCTGGCTGTTCCGGGAAAAGAACTGGCGGGAACGTCTGATCGGGATCATCCTAATGGTTCTGGGGGTTTTTTGTATTTCTTTTCTGGCGGAGTAAGGTTTGTACCGCCTTTGCGACGTAATAATTAGGATACTATCAAGAGTAATAAAGCAGCTCACGTGAAAGGAGCAGGGAATGGACAAGAAGCTTTATGAGGTTATGAACGAACAGATCACCAAAGAGTTGTTTTCCGCGTATTTATACCTGGCCATGGCCGCGGACCTGGAAGAGAAGGGGCTGCCGGGCATGGCGCAGTGGATGAAAGTCCAGAGCAGGGAGGAGATCACGCATGGGATGAAGATATTCGATTATCTGAATGACCGCGGTGAAAAAGTGGTGCTGAAGGGGTTTGAACAGCCGCAGAGTGGTTACCCGTCCGTGAAAGGCATTTTCGAGGAAACGCTCAAGCACGAACAGAAAGTGACGGCGAGTATCAACACGGTCTATTCCACGGCTCTTGATGTGAAAGACCACGCTGCTGTCGGTTTTATGCAGTGGTTTGTCGACGAGCAGGTTGAAGAAGAAAAAAGCGCCTCTGATATCCTGGCCAAGTTGTCTTATATCAAAGAAAACTCGATGGGCATTTTGATGCTGGACAAAGAGCTGGGTGCCCGCGTTCCCGGGCAGGAATAATAGAATATTGGGCGGCGGGCATGACCGCAAACACGGCTGCTTGTCTGCCTGAGACCCATTTTAAGAAGGGAGAGACATATGGTATTAGTGAATCGACCGGCCCCGGATTTTACCGCTAAGGCCGTTATTAAAGATCGTATTGTGGATGATTTTAAATTGTCTGAACTTAAAGGGAAATATGTGGTCCTGTTTTTTTATCCATTAGACTTCACTTTTGTCTGTCCGACAGAACTGCATACTTTTCAGGATCGTCTGGCTGAGTTCCACAAAAAGGATACGGAAGTCGTCGGTGTCTCCACAGACTCCCATTTTTCTCATCTGGCCTGGCTGAATACGCCTAAGTCGCAGGGGGGAATACAAGGGGTTGAGTATCCTCTGGTGGCGGATTTCACCAAGCAGGTTTCCCGCGATTATGAAGTTCTTCTGGATGAGGAAGGCGTGGCCCTGCGCGGTCTGTTTCTTATTGATAAGGACGGCGTTATCCAGCATCAGGTGGTTAATAACCTGCCGCTGGGACGGAATGTCAGTGAGGTATTGCGTATGGTTGATGCCCTGCAGTTTACCGACGAATTCGGTGAGGTCTGTCCGGCTAATTGGAACAAAGGCGATAAAAGTATGAGGCCGGACAATCAGGGGCTGGAGGAATACTTTAAAAGTCATGGATAGGTAGAACCCGGGCTTTCATGAGAGAGCCGGGGTGCGGTTTACAGCGGAAGCGTGAGGCGGCATGGCCTCACACAGTCAGGCCGCCGGAAGAAATTCTGGCGGTTTTTTACAGGCGAATCAGGATTCCCATTCCTGATCATGCTGTTTGCGTTGGTTGCGGATCTGTTGTTTCCGCTGTTTTTCACGTTTTTTTTGGCGACGTTCGAAATCGTCACCGCTGCGCTTTTTTTGTTTATGGAGATCTTTCGCCATAACAGCCCCCTTTTTAGGTGACATAAATTTACTACATTTTCTGGAATAGTCAATATATAAAAAAGCGGACATATTACTATTTAACGACAGCCGGATTTTTCTGTATTGACAAGAGGACCTTTTTTGTTATAATACGAATCCTAGCAATCTCATTGTGAGAGTGCTAAATGTTTTAAACTACTGAATTATATAGGTTTTTCATCCTAAGAGGAAAAAATGGGACCTAAAAGAGCGGATCATCGTCAGCGGAAAGAGCGTGTTCTGGGGATTGTGGTTCGGGAATACACCCGGACCGTTACTCCGGTCAGTTCCGGGCATATTACCCGGCAGCATTTGCGTGATTTGAGTTCTGCGACAGTCCGTAATATTCTGGCAGAACTTGAGAGCGACGGCCTGCTCACGCATCCGCATACTTCGGCCGGCCGGATCCCGACCCAGGACGGGTATCGGTTCTATGTGGATAATCTTATGGAAGAGATCGCCCTTTTGGAAGAGCATAAACGGATTATCCGTAAGGAATACCAGCGTGAACGTCAAAACCTGGAGCATTTATTAGAGAAGACCAGTGAAGTGTTGTCGGATCTGACGCATTATACCACTATCGTCACGATGGACGGGGAACGCCGCATTTATTGCAATGGAACACGCTATGTGGTGGAGTATCCTGATTATCAGGATATTCAGCAGATCCGCAGTATTCTCTCTCTGCTGGAAGAAAAAGAGCGTTTGCTTAAACTGATCAACCGGGAACTGCAGCGCAAGATCGAGATTTTTATCGGGCAGGAGATCGCTTGCCGTGACGTTGTTGGCTGCGCGATGGCTGTTTCCCGTTATCGCACGCATAAAGGGGCCAGCGGACGTATTGCTATTTTGGGTCCGGCACGCATGGACTATCAGCGGGTGGTTTCGGCTATGGATTATTTGTCAGAATTGATGGAGGAGATTTAGTATGAAGGAAAAGAAACAAACAGAGGCTGATCAGGAAATCAAAACGCAGAAAGCGTCTCCGGAAACCGTGACGATTTCTCAGACGGAATATGACGAGCTCACGTCGCAGGCCGGTGAATTTAAGGATAAATATTACCGCTTGCTGGCTGATTTCGAGAATTCCCGTAAACGGCAGGAGCGTGAACGCGGAGAATTTGTCAAATATGCCAATGAAGGCCTGCTGAAAGATGTCCTGGATGTGGTCGATGACCTGGAACGTCTGGTGATCGCGGCCCATGAGAAACATAAAGATTATGAAAGTTTTTTGAAGGGTGTGGAGATGGTCATGGGGCGCGTCTCGGAACTTCTCAAAAAACAGGGCGTTGAGGTCATGGATGCGCGGGGTAAGCCGTTTGATCCCTATGCCCATGAGATCCTGATGCAGGAGCCCAGCGGCGAACATGAAGCCGGTACGGTGATCCAGGAATTTCAGAAGGGATACCGTTTCGGGGACCGTGTTTTACGGACCGCTAAGGTTAAGGTCGCGGCGGAATCCGCTTCTGATCAGCAGCCTGAAGATAAAAAGCAGGATGAGGACAGAAAAGAGCAGGGATAAGACAGGGTGGAAAGTGCTTTTTTGGTTATTTTAATTAAGAAGATAATATTTTCAACAGCAATGATTTAAAGAGGGAGGAACATTATGGCAAGAGCAATTGGAATTGATTTGGGGACATCAAACTCTGCTGCCGCAGTTATGGAAGGAGGCCGCGCTAATATCATTCCGTCGGCCGAAGGTGCCGGTGTGGCTTCAGGAAAGGCCTTTCCGTCTTTTGTGGCTTTTACCAAGGACGGCCAGCGTCTGGTCGGTGAACCTGCCCGGCGTCAGGCTCCGCTGAATTCTGAAGGTACGGTTTATGCCGCCAAGAGAAAAATGGGGAGCGACGATAAATTCAAGGTTTTCGATAAAGAATACACGCCGCAGCAGATCAGCGCTTTTATTCTGCAGAAGATCAAGGCCGACGCGGAAAAATATCTCGGCGACAAAGTTGAAGAGGCTGTGATTACTGTCCCGGCATATTTTAATGACAATCAGCGCCAGGCCACCCGTGATGCCGGAGAGATCGCCGGGCTGAAGGTCCTGCGCATTATTAATGAGCCGACGGCTGCTTGTCTGGCCTATGGGCTGGATAAGGCCGGTAAGGATCAGAAGATCATGGTCTTTGACTTCGGCGGCGGAACACTTGACGTTACGGTAATGGAAATGGGCTGGGATGATGAATCCAAGGCGGCCACATTTGAAGTTCTGGCGACCAGCGGAGACAACAATCTCGGCGGGACGGATATGGATAATATCCTGATCGACCATATCGTGGATGAGTTCAAAAAAGCTGAAGGCATTGATCTGAAGGCTGACAAACAGGCGTTTCAGCGTCTGCGTGAAGCTGCGGAAAAGGCCAAGGTGGAGCTGTCGAGTACCATTTCGACCGAGGTTAATCTGCCGTTTATTACGGCGGATGCCAATGGTCCTAAGCATTTGAATATGACGATCGAACGCTCCAAGCTGGAATCTCTGGTCATGCCGATCATTGAACGCTGCCGCGGCCCGATCGCGCAGTCCATGAAAGATGCCGGCAGCAAACTCGGCGAACAGATCAAAATCGACCGCATCATTATGGTCGGCGGTCCGACGCGTATGCCGTCTGTTCAGGAGTTCGTGGAAAAAGAGGTCGGGCAGAAGATCGAAGGCGGCATTGACCCTATGGAATGTGTGGCCCTGGGAGCCGCGATCCAGTCCGGAGCGCTTAAAGGCGAGACCAAGGATGTCCTTCTGCTGGACGTGACGCCGCTTTCGCTTGGGATTGAGACTATGGGCGGGATCTTCACTAAGTTAATCGAACGCAATACCACGATCCCTACTAAGAAGAGCCAGGTCTTTTCAACCGCGGCGGATAATCAGCCGGCTGTTGATATCCGGGTTCTCCAGGGAGAACGGGAAATGGCGAATGACAATACCGAGCTGGGAAAATTCGTTCTGGAAGGCATCCCGCCGGCACCGCGCGGCGTTCCGCAGATCGAAGTGACCTTTGATATCGACGCCGACGGGATCGTTCATGTTTCGGCTAAAGATAAAGGCACCGGCAAAGAGCAGAGCATCAAGATCACAGCTCCGCACAAGCTGTCCGAAGACGAGATCGAGAATATGGTCAAGGATGCCGAGAAATTTGCCGAAGAGGATAAGAAGCGTAAGGAAGAGGCCGAGTTGCTTAACCAGGCCAATACTACGGTTTATGCGACCGAAAAGTCTCTGAAGGATTACGGCGATAAGATCTCTGCTGAAGACAAAGAAAAGATCGAGAAAGAGATCGCTAATCTCAAAGAGAAGATCGAGAAGAAAGATACTGACGGTATGAAGGCCGGCATGGAGTCTCTGCAACAGGCCGCGCATAAATTGGCGGAAGAGGTTTATAAAGCCACGGCGGCCCAGCAGGCGGCCCAGGGCGGAGCCGAAGGCAGTGCCCAGCAGGGGGATGCCGGTCAACAGGCTGGCGGAGAGCAGCAGGAAAAGGCTGAACAGGCCGGCGGCAATGATGAAGATGTTATTGACGCGGATTTTAAATCAGAGTAAAACGGGAAACGGGAAAGGGGAAATGTGAAGAGTGAAGATGCAAAATCAATGACAAAGAATAAAAAATCTATTCTGGGTTGTTTTAAGAATTTCCGGTAAAATCCTAGCAGTTTTTGATTTAGGTTTTTAAGATTTTTACGTTTCACTCTTCACGTTTCACTTTTCACAATTTTTTATATGAAAAAAGACTACTATGAAATTTTAGGAGTGCCCAAGGATGCCAGCGCCCAGCAGATCAAGAAGGCGTACCGTTCCAAGGCATTAAAGTACCATCCTGACCGGGTTCCGGAAGAAAAGAAAAAGGAAGCGGGCGAGAAATTCAAAGAGATCTCCGAGGCTTATGGTGTCCTTTCTGATGCTCAGAAACGCCAGATGTATGATCAGTACGGCCATGCCGGGATCGACCAAAACTTTTCATCGGAAGATATTTTCCGCGGCACCGATTTCAGCGGATTTGGAGATATCGGCGATATCCTGAATCAGTTTTTCGGTGGCGGCGGCGGAGGCGGCGCCGGCGGTTTTGATTTTTTCGGCGGCGGAGGTTTCGGCGGGGCCGGGGGCGGACGTCAAGCTCAGCGCGGGCGTGATATTCAGTATGAGATCGAGATCTCTCTGGGAGACGCTTTTCATGGGGCGCGTAAAAAAATCCGGCTTCCTCGTTATGAGCATTGTCAGGACTGTAAAGGCACTGGGGCGAAAAACGGCACCGCCCTGCGGACCTGCAGTCAGTGCGGAGGTTCGGGACAGGTCATGATGTCCAGCGGGTTTTTCCGTATGGCGCAGACCTGTGGCGCGTGTCACGGACGAGGAAAAGTGATTACGGAGCGTTGTTCTAAGTGCCGCGGCGAAGGCCGGGTCAAAGAGGTTCGCACCATTGATGTGACCATCCCTGCCGGGGTGAACGATGAGAGCCGCCTGCGCATACAAGGTGAAGGAGAGGTTGCTTCTGGCGGGTCAGGCGACCTTTATTTATACATCCGTATTCAGCCGCATAAGGTGTTTAAGCGCAGAGGCTTGGATATTGAGGTCCAGCAGCCGGTCAGCTATCTCATTGCCGCAATGGGGGGTGAGGTTGAGGTTCCGACGCTTAACGGTAAGGTTACGATGAAGGTGCCTGCGGGCACGCAAAGCGGTAAGACTTTCCGTCTGAAAGGCAAAGGCATGCCGCATATTCGGGGAGGGGCCCCCGGGGATCAGTATGTGCATGTGATGATCCAGGTGCCCAAAACCCTTTCCGAGAAGGAACAAGAGCTCCTCCAGCAGATCGCGCAGGAGGCCGGGGTTAAGGTCGGATCCGGGAAGAACACCAACGCTTTTGATAAAGTCAAAAAGATGTTTAAATAAGAAATAACGTGACATGAGGAACGTCAGAGAACGGGCCATCAATTTAAACCGTTCATTTTTTATTTTTTAAAAGGAGTAGGGAAATGCCCACGTATCAGTATGAGTGTGATGACTGCGGACACAGCTTTGATGCCCTGCAGTCGATCTCTGCAAAAAGATTAACGGAATGTCCGGTGTGTAAAAAACCGGCCTTGTCCCGCCTGATCGGGACCGGTTCGGGCCTGATCTTTAAAGGCAGCGGATTTTATGAGACCGACTATAAATCCACCAAGACGCCGGCCTGTCCGTCAGCGGAGTCCTGTCCGGCTGCCAAGACAGAGCAGAAGCAGGGAGAGGGCTGCGGCTGTTCCGGTGGATGTGATCATTAAAACGGAAATTGTGAAAATATCGGTTTGTCTATAAGGCGCCTAACTTGTTGTATTGTATTGAGTTAGGCGCATTTTATTTATTTTACGCTGAGAAGGAATTTTTTCGAGAAAATATTTTCCATTACGGCATTCTTTTGCTATGATTCCTTAGATTATTCGTAACCCCTATTTAAAGAAAAAGGAGGATGATCCGGGACGCCGGTTTTGTTTCCGGAGAAAATGAGTATGACCGAAATACGACCTTTTAAAGCTGTTATGTATAATCCTGAAAAGGCCGCTGATTTAGGCAAAGTCATGTGTCCTCCCTATGATGTCATTTCTTCGCGTCAGCAGGCGGCCCTTTATAATGCCAGTCCGCTGAATTTCATCCGTCTTCTTCTTCCGAAACCTGACACGGGTGATGAAAAAGGAGTGTCAGCGTATCAGAATGCCAAAAAAACATTCGCTCAGTGGCTGGATGATCAGATCTTAACGGTCGATGAACACCCCGCGGTGTATTATTATCGTCAGGAATATAAGATCATGGGGTCCCGTAAAAGCCGTTTGGGATTTATCTCTTTGATGAAGATTCAGGACGATGAGCATGCCCGTGTGTATCCGCATGAAAAGACCCATGCCCGGGCAAAAGAGGACCGCCTGCGTTTATGGAAGGCCCTGGATACGATCCTTAGCCCGATCTTTGTCTGTTTTTCAGATAAAGACCGTAAGGTCGAAAAGGTCTTTTTGGATTCGGTTTCCAAGACCCCGGCCTGTATTGATATTCAGGATCAGGAGGGTGTCCGGCATATGCTGTGGCGTCTGACCGATCAGGACCTGATCTCTCAGATCACAGCTACCCTCTACGGACAGCAGGTTTTTATTGCCGATGGCCATCATCGCTATGAAGTCGCCCGTGAGGTGAGACGCCAAAAGATGGAGAAGAATCCGTCTCACAATGGCGAAGAGGACTATAATTACACCATGACCTATTTCACTAACATGGATTCTCGCGATCTGCAGATTTTTCCTATGCATCGCATTGTGAAATCTTTCCCAGATAACATGGAGCTCCTGGAAGAATATTTTCGTATTGACCGGGTTAAGACTAAAGAAGAGCTGGTGGTTCTCCTGGCCAAGGCCGGGCAAAATGAACATGCCTTTGGTTTATATAAAAAAGATGGTATGTGGCTGCTTAGGCTGAAAAACAAACTGCTGATCGACAAGATCGTGACGGAAGGGTCAGCAGAATTCAAACATCTTGACGCCACGATCCTGAAATATTTTATATTCGACCGGGTCAACATTGCCTCAGAAGACATTATCTATACCAAAGATCTGGACGATGTCACGGGGATGATCGATAATGGCGAGGCAAAAGCCGGGTTTGTTATGAATCCGGTCCGTATCCAGCAGCTTAAGAATATCGCTCTTAACGGCGAGAAGATGCCGCCTAAGACCACCTACTTTTATCCGAAATTGTTGTCCGGTTTGACCGCGTATAAATTATCGTAATTATTCGTGAATTTTCAAAAAATGATCAAGGTGTAATCTATGGCATTATTCGGAAAGAAAAAATACACAGTTGTTAAAGTTAAGAAAAAGACCATCCCCGAAGGGATATGGTCAAAGTGCCCGGAATGTGAATCACCGACTTATGTGAAAACCCTGAAAGATAATGCTAATGTCTGCCCGAACTGTCAGTTTCATTTTTCGCTGACCGCGAAAGAGCGTATTGATCTTTTGGCGGACCCGGGGACATTTCAGGAGATGGATGCCGGCCTGACCTCGGCTGATCCGCTGACCTTTTCCGGACCTAAGACCTATCTGGATAAGCTGAAAGCCGATCAGAAGAAGACCGGATTGAAGGATGCGGTTTTGACCGGCCGGTGCCGGATCGAGGAGCAGGATGTCTTTCTCGGGGTAACCGATTCCCGTTTTATTATGGGGTCCATGGGTTCTGTGGTTGGGGAGCGTGTGACGCGCCTGGTGGAAAAAGCCACGGCGGAACAGCGTCCGGTCATTATTATTTCCGGCTCTGGAGGGGGGGCCAGAATGTATGAAGGTTTGTATTCTCTGATGCAGATGGGCAAGACCTGCGCGGCCCTGCGCCGTCACCATGAAGCCGGGCAGCTCTATATTTCGGTTCTGACCAACCCGACGATGGGAGGGGTTATGGCCTCTTTTGCCGGTGTCGGCGACGTGATCATGGCCGAGCCTAAGGCTCTGGTCGGATTCGCCGGGCCGCGGGTGGTTGAGCAGACCGTCCGCCAGCAGCTTCCGGAAGGATTTCAGCGTTCCGAATTTCTTTTGGCCCATGGGCTGATCGATATGATCGTTCAGCGCCGGGATATGCGCCGCCGTCTTGCTCAAATCGCGCGGTATTGTTCTCCGCAAAACAACTCTGCCATTGGTTAGGGAAAACAAGAAAGAGGTTGCCAATCCCAACCATTTTTATTAGAATATCATCTTCTTTCATAAATCTATAACAGGGTCACAACAAGGCGAGAATACGATATGGCACAGATTAGTTTAAAGAATATCAGTAAGCTGTACCGCGGAGGGACGATCCACGCGGTTGATGATATCAATCTCGGAATTGAAAATAAGGAGTTTCTGGTTTTAGTCGGTCCCTCGGGCTGCGGAAAGTCAACGACCCTGCGCATGATTGCCGGTCTGGAGGACATTTCCCAGGGTAAGATCTGGATCGGTGACCGTCTGGTCAATGATGTCCCGGCAAAAGACCGCAATATTGCCATGGTTTTTCAGAACTATGCGCTGTATCCGCATATGACGGTTTTCGAGAACATGTCGTTTGGCTTAAAACTGCGAAAATACCCTAAATCCGAGATCCAGCGCCGGGTTACCGAAGCTGCTGAGATATTGGGGATTAAGCGGTATTTAACCCGGAAACCGAAACAATTGTCCGGTGGAGAGCGTCAGCGGGTGGCGTTAGGCCGCGCGATTGTGCGCAAGCCCGAGGCCTTCCTCTTTGACGAGCCATTGAGTAATCTTGATGCTAAAATGCGCGTGCAGATGCGCACTGAGATCCATAAACTTCGTCTGCGTCTGCAGACCACATTCGTCTATGTGACCCACGACCAGACTGAAGCCATGACCCTGGGTGATCGTATAGCTGTCATGAAGGACGGGAAGCTGCATCAGTGTGCCGATCCGATCTCCATTTATGATAATCCTGTTAATAAATTTGTCGCCAGCTTTATCGGCCTTCCCCCGATCAATCTGATGCAGGGCCGCATTATAAAAAAAGAGCGTAAGTATTATTTTGACGAGGGGCGTTTCCGGGTTGAACTGGTCGAGAGCATGTTTAAGAAAATCGCACCGTACGAAGGAAAGGATGTCACCTTTGGTGTCCGCGCCGAAGATATTTATGACAAGCTTTTTGTTTCCGAAGCTCCGCCCGAGAACATCGTCAAGGCGACCTGTGAGGTTGTTGAGCCGATGGGCTCTGAAGTTTATCTCTACCTGAACACCGGAAAGCACTCGTTCATCGCACGTGTGGGAGCGCATAACCGTCCTGACGTGAACCGGGACATGGACCTGGTATTTGACATGAACAAGGTGCACTTTTTTGACAACGATACTGAAGAAACAATTATTTAATATCCGCACGGCTGTCATTGTTCTGGCTGTTCTTCCTCTGGCGGCCTTCCTGATGGCTGCCCCTGCTCTTTCCCTGGGTATTGCCATCCTTTTTTTATTTGTTTTATTTTCCGGACTCGCCGCGGTCATTATATATTACCGCCTGAAAGCGCTGAACATCGAGGCGGAATTGCTGCTGCGCGAGCAGGACTATCTTGAGCAGGCCAACCTGATCGAGGCCGACATTGAGAAAGAATGGTCCGGTATCGCATCCCTCCGCAAAAAAAGGATCAATTATGCTCAGCTTAAAAGTTTCATTGAGCGTCTTAATCAATCCTTCACTCTGAAAGAAACATCTCATGTTTTGTCCCAGGAAGTTAGCCGGATTTTTGGTCTGCGGAATACCACCGTGATCCTGTATATTTTTCATTCAAAGACCGGAGAGCTCGGGTTATCTTCTTCCCAGAAAGGTGAGATGGAGATCAATCTTAAAGCTAAACAGGGTGATGTTTATGATCAATGGGTTGCCAAAAAGATGCAGCCGTTATTGATCGAAGATGCCAAGGCAGACTACCGTTTTGATATGGACAAGATCCGTTCGGAAGATGCCCGCCGAATCCGTTCGCTTATGAGTGCGCCGTTAATGATCGGGAATAAGGCCATCGGCATTCTTCGCATGGATAGCCCTCGGCCGACGCATTTCACAACCGAACAGCTGCGCCTGTTGATGACAATCGCTGATCTCGGCGCGGTCGCAATCGAAAATGCCCAGTTGTATGAACGGATTCAGCAATTAGCGATTCGTGACAGTTTGACTGGATTATTTTTACGGCGGCATTTTCTTGAACGGCTAAGCTATGAACTGGGACGGGAGCTGCGTTCCGGTTCTGAGCTGAGCCTGCTGATGATCGATCTGGACCATTTCAAAAAATATAATGACACCTACGGGCATATGGCTGGAGATATTGTTCTGAAGACCGTGGCCATGATCCTGACTGATGTTTTCCATGAGCCGGGAGATATTGTCTGCCGCTATGGAGGGGAAGAGTTTGCCGTGCTGCTTCCTAACCGCAACAAGGAAAACGCTCTGCGGCTGGCTGAAGAATTCCGCAAACGTGTCGCGCAGCAGCCGATCCTTTTGCGAAGGAAGAAGACCCGTGTGACAACTTCGGTCGGGCTGGCGACAGCGCCCCATGATGCGCAGATTAAAGACGAATTTATTGATGCGGCAGACCGAGCTCTTTATCGGGCCAAGAAAGCCGGACGCAATCGCGTCTGTACGGCGGAGAAAATATAATGGTGAAATGGATCTATTTCAGTGCGATCATCCTTTATTTTGTTTTGGCGTGGCGGGTAGCGCGGGATCTGCTGGCGTCATTTCGTGATGAGGTCAATATGCGCGTTCTGAAGGCCAAGGAAAAATATCAGAAATATCTGCTGCAGCAGGATGGTATCGTTGATGAAAAGCGGCAGGAAGAAGAAAGAGTGAATGAGATCTATACATTGTATGACATGACCCGTGAAGTAACACGGAATTTTAACGAAGAGGAGGCTTTTCAGGTTTTTTTGGAAAAGTTAAAAAACCGGGTTGTTTATACCGAATGCCGTATCCTAGACCCGCTGGATCCTGAGATCGGAAAAATCCGTCACAATCAACAATTTATTCTGGTCCCGTTTAAAGGACAGAAAAATATTCTAGGGTATCTGCTTATCGGCGGTGTTCCGGAGGAAGAACGGGAATCGGCCGTGATCCTGGCCCAGCAGTTTGCCCTGGCGATGCGCCGCATTAAATTGTATCAAGAGGTCGAACGGTTAGCCAGTACGGACAGCTTGACCGGGGTTTTTACCCGCAGACATATTATGGACCGTTTTGAAGAAGAGGTCGTCCGGGCCCGGTCGCAGGAGATGAGTCTGGCTTTTTTGATGCTGGATGTTGACCATTTTAAACGTGTTAATGACCGGCACGGGCATTTGGCAGGCGATCAGGTCTTGAAACGCGCCGCACAGATTATACGCGATAACGTGCGTGAGATCGATATTGTGGGGAGATACGGCGGAGAAGAATTTGGTATTGTTCTGCCGGAGACCGATCAGGACGGGGCTGAATATGTTGCCGAACGGGTGCGGGCGGCTATGGAAAAAGAAGAGATTTTTGCCTATGATGCTGTGATTGCGATCACAGTCAGCATCGGCATCGCGGTGTTCCCCCGTGACGGGAAAAAGACATCTTTGCTTATCGACAAGGCCGATGGGGCTCTGTATTGGGCCAAAAAACACGGCCGGAATAGGGTTTGTGTTTTCGGAGCATATGAAGAATAAGCATGTCATATTTCTCTTTTTTCCGTTGTAACCCAAAAATAGTAATGTCCTATTTGACCAAAATAGAAATGTCCTAATAA
>CAZQQI010000022.1:0-29400 GCA_964595465.1 uncultured Planctomycetales bacterium
TGCGAGATGCTGGCTGCGAGATGCTGGATGCGAGATGCTGGATGCGAGATGCTGGATGCGAGATGCTGGCTGCAAGATGCTGGCTGCTAATAAAGGACTGTCCTATGAGTGACCGTTTTTGGAAATTATTGAATTTAAGCGCCGGCTACCTTATGCTGGCTTTGACCTTCGGAGCGCTGGCTCTGATGGCCCATGTTGAGGTCAAGGATCTGGACCTCTGGCTGCATATTGCCAGCGGCCGGTATATCGTTGATCTTTCCTATTTTGTGCCTCCGTATGATTTTCTGTCCTGCACGATCGCCGGTCAGCCCTGGAATAACCACGAGTGGCTGTTTCAGATCCTGGTCTATTGGATCCATTTTTTTCAGGGACCGGAAGGTTTGATCACCATGCAGGTTCTGCTGGTCATGCTGACCGGTTTGCTGGTTCTGTATTTAGGGTATTTCCGCGAGCGCCAGTTTTTATCCATTCTGGGATTTCTTTTCGTCGTGCTGGTCTTTCAGATCCGCTTTACCATGCGCGCGGACCTTTTCAGTCTGCTGTTTTTCGCGCTCTACATTATGATCTTATCCCGTTTTCTCGACCGGAAATGGGCGCTGGGTTTTCTCTTTTTGATCCAGGTCCTCTGGACCAATATGCACGGGTTTTTCTTTTTCGGTCCTCTTTTGGTTCTGATCGCCCTTTTTTCGGAATGGGCCAAGCGCCGGATCCCTTTGCCCTGGGACTGGAACCGAGTCGGGCGCCTGGAAAATGATGAGTACCGGCGTCTGCGCTGGATATTGGGATTCACTGCGCTGGCGTGTATTTTTAACCCGCAGGGCATGGAAGGGGCGCTGTATCCTTTCCGGGTGTTTTTTCAGCTGGGCGGAGAGCACAAGATCTTTTTTAAACACATTGTCGAACTGCAGAGCCCGCTGGAACTGGAAAGTCTGTTTTCGATTTCAGGCTACATTTATTATAAGATCCTGATCCTGATGTCCGCGGTGAGTTTCTTTTTTAACCGGCGGCGGATCGATATCAGCGTGCTGATTGTCTGGATCGTATTTCTGCTGTTTTCTCTTTCCGCGGTGCGCAATATTGTCTTTTTCGCCTTTGCCGCCTATTTTGCTTTTATGGCGAATATCGTGAATCTTCGCCTGGAAGATGTCGCTCCGGTCAAGATCCGAGATCCGTTGTTCATGAATATTCTGGAGATCGTGCTGAAAGGATTTTTGATCGTCTGGCTGATGAATTTTGTTATGCAGATCTCGGTCTACGGGTATTATGATTTTCAGCAGTACGCGCGCAAAAGCCAGTACGGCGGGGTGACGCAGAGGACGTATCTGCACCGTCTGGCGGATTTTCTGGTCCGGGAAGAGGTGACCGGGAATATTTTTAATGATTTCAATAGCGGGGCGTATTTATTGGGCCGCACTCATCCGCGGATCCGTGTTTTTATGGACGGCAGAACAGAGGTCTACGGTCCGGAGTTTTTTAAATACTACCGCAAAATTTACGCGGGTCAGGATACGGCAGAGTTTGAGAACGCTCTGAGCCGCTACGGCATCCACACTGTCGTGGTCAATACGGTCAAAGATAGCGCGCCGCCTAAAATTCTGAAATATCTTTATGAAGACCCCCAATGGATCGCCGTCTATTTTGATTACGACGGACTGGTCTTCGCGCGGGATATTCGTCCGCAGAAAAAATTGATCGCGGATAACCGTATTGATCTGGAACACTGGCAGGTGCCGGACCTGGATATTTACCGTATCGGTCCGGCTAAGGTCTTTCCTTATTATCATGTCAACCGCGCGCATTCTCTGCACGCTATGGGTCTGAAAGATGAGGCGATCGCCGAAGCGGAAGCGGCCTTGTCGATAACGCCCAGTTATGTTGAGCCGCACAAGATCCTGGGCAGAATTTATGCTGAACGGGAAGAGTTTGAAAAGGCTTTTCATCATTTTCGGATCGCATTGATGTATGAATCCGGCGACCGCAAACTGCGCACCCATCTGGCTAAAGTCTATCATGAGCTGGGGGAATACCGCTATGCGGTTAAAGAATTTCAAAAGGTTATTGAGCGTTTTCCCGGACACGCGGCGGCGTATTTTTTTCTGGCGCGTACGCTGATCGTCAAAGGCGATTACGCGTATGCCTGGGAGGTGGTCCGCCAGGGGCATGCCCGAAACCCGCGAGACAAAAAAGATCTGAAAACTCTGGAAGAGCTGGCCCGGGAACAGGGGGCGGATGAACTGGCCGGCCGGATCTATGATCTGCGCTGCGGGGATCAGTCGTGCGCGGAGGAAGGCGAAGAGCAGGCCGGCGTCCTCCCGGCCGATGACGGTCCGGCCATTAATCGTGAATAAGGTCTTCTGTATTATTTGACTTTTTGAAAAAATAAATGGGTATGGCGGATACGATGCGCGCTGTTCGGCCGCGCCGATATTTTTATTCCGTTTATTTTATTAGAGAAAGGATGATCATGAAACGTGTTTTAACCTACATTCTCGCCGGGGGGAAAGGGGAGAGGCTGAATCCTTTAACCAAAGACCGCGCCAAGCCGGCTGTGCCCTTTGGGGGGATCTACCGCATTATCGACGTTACGCTGAGTAACTGCATCAATTCCGGACTGCGCCGGATCTATCTGCTGACCCAGTATAAATCTTTTTCTCTGCAGAAACATGTCACTGCCGGGTGGTGGGATATTGTTTCATCACAGCTGGGGGAATTTATCGATCTGGTCCCGGCTCAGCAGAGGATCAGCGCGGACTGGTATCAGGGGACCGCGGACGCGATCTTTCAGAATATTTACACGATCCACGACCACACCCCGGATCTGATCCTTATCCTCGCCGGAGATCATGTCTACAAAATGGATTATCAGGATATGATCGATGAGCATTGCCGCCGGGGTGCCGATGTGACTGTCTGCGGGATACCGATGCCCGCCGAGACATCACGGAGTTTCGGTGTGCTGGAAGTGGATGATCAGGCCCGGATCTGCGGATTTCAGGAAAAGCCGGAACAGCCCCGCACGATCCCGGGTTCCCCGGACAAGATCTTCGCGTCTATGGGGGTCTATTTGTTTAAGGCGGATGCGTTGTGTGAAGAGCTTGCTATCGATGCAAAGAACGCGGGATCGGCGCATGATTTCGGTAAGAACATTATTCCGCAGATGCTGGAACGCAACCGAAAGGTCTATGTTCATGATTTTGTCGATGAGACCGGCGGTCCGGCCTATTGGCGTGATATCGGAACGCGTGACGCGTATTATGAAGCGAATCTTGACCTGATCAGCCCGGATCCCGGGTTCGATATTTATGACCGCAAATGGCCTCTAAGGACCAATCATATTCAGCATCCTCCGATCAAGGCGCTGACCTTTACAGATGAGAACGGCCAGGATCAAGGCGGAACGATCGAAAATTCTATGGTTGCCGGGGGGTGTATTCTGACCGGGGCCCATGTCCGGGGGTCGCTGCTTTCCCCGAATGTCAGGCTGGCGCCGCGCACGGAAGTCGACCGTTCGATCCTGATGCACGGGGTGCAGGTCGGCGAAGGCGCCAGGATCCGCAATGCTATTATCGATAAAGATAATATTATTCCCGCAGGTGAACAGATCGGATATGATCTGGAACGGGACCGGGAGCGCTATGATGTTACGGCGTCAGGGATCGTGATCGTGGCGAAAAAGCAGAGACAATAATTTTAATGTGTGTCATGGCTTTATTGGGCGGGACAGTTTTTGTGAATGATCATGTGGTACGTGTCTGCAAAATGAATAATATGAAAAAGGACGCCTCGTGAGGCGTCCTTTTTTATTACGTAATGATTACGTAATTATTTTCCGTGTATAGGGCTGAGGTTTTCCGGGTGCTTTTTGCATAAAGAGGCGAAGGGAATGGCGAATTGATTGTAAGGTGTTAAGGGTAGCAATTTTTGAGAGGTACATCATTTTCTAGTCGCTACACTGCTACCAGTAGCAATGTAGCGACTAACTTTTTTGCTTTTTTTGCTCGTTTTTGCTTTAAAATGGGTGTTAAACAAGGCAAAACCCGCTGGGCGTTCCAGCGGGTTTTGTCTTGTTACAGCAGAAATGCGGTTTCAGCCGATTTATTTCCGTAAGGCTTCTTTGAACTTGCGTGTCAGCATCGGGACGACTTCAAACACATCGCCGACAATGCCGAAGGTGGCCACATCAAAGATGGGGGCCGAGGCGTCTTTATTGATGGCGATGATGATGTCGGAGGACTGCATGCCGACCAGATGCTGGATCTGTCCGGAAATGCCGCAGGCGATGTAGATCTTGGGGCAGACGGTCTTTCCGGTCTGTCCGACCTGGTGAGAATAGGGTATCCAGTCAGAATCAACCGCGGCTCGCGAGGCGCCGACCGATCCGCCTAAGACCTGGGCCAGTTCTTCCAGGATGCTGAAGTTTTCCGGGTCTTTCATTCCGCGTCCGCCTGAAACAATAATATCGGCTTCAGCGATATTGACGGTGGCGCTGACTTCTTCAACCAGGTCTAAGAGTTTGGTACGGGATGTGAGAAGGTTCGGAGAAACAGTTTCTTCGATGACCTCTCCCGTGCGCGAGGGATCTGCCTCGGCTTCCGGAAAGACTTTGTGGCGGACCGTGGCCATTTGCGGACGGTGGTTCTTGCTGAGGATGGTGGCCATGATATTTCCGCCGAAGGCCGGACGGGTCTGAAGTAAAAATCCTTCATCCGGATCAATATCCAGACCGGTGCAGTCCGCTGTCAGGCCGGTGTGCAGTTTGACCGCGACGCGTGATACTAAAGAACGGCCCATGACCGTAGCTCCGCAGAGAAAGATCGCCGGGCGGTGCTTGCGCACCAGCTGGACCAGGACCTTGGTGTACGGCTCGTCCAGAAAATGCTCAAGTTTGGCATGGTCCACCACGATCACGCGGTCCGCGCCGCGGTGGATCAGTTCCTGGCATTTCTCTTTGACGTTGTGACCGATCAGGATGGCCGTGACCTCGGTGTCGAGTTTGCCGGCCAGTTCACGTCCCTTTGCCAGGAGTTCAAAGACTACGGGCTGGATCACGCCGCGTTTTTGCTCGGCAAAGACCCAGATGCCTTTGTAATCTTCCAGGTGCGGTGTCCGGCTTGTACTGCGCTGAATTTCGATCCCGTTAAATTTGCACGCGTCCACACAGGCTCCGCAGAGGTTGCATTTGTCCTGGTCAATGACCGCTTTTTTATCTTTCATGGTGATCGCGGCGAAGGGACAGACATTCAGGCAAAGGGTGCATCCGGTGCATTTTTCTTCATGAAGTGTAATACTCATATCAGCTTAACCTATCCTTTAAAAGATCAACGAGTTTATTGGCGGCTTCCTCGGGGTCGCCTTCAAACATTTCGCCTTTGGGGCGGGGAGGAGGTGTAAAGATCTTCGAAACCCAGGTCGGTGAGCCGTTGAGGCCCAGCTGAGCTTCATCATCGATATCCAATTCCGGAACGGTCCAGGAGGTGATCTCGGCTTTTTTGGAGCGCATTTTTCCTTTTAAGGACGGAAGGCGCGGTTCATTGATCTCTTTCACCACAGTGATCAAACAGGGCAAAGAGCTTTGGATGATCTCAAAGCCTTCTTCGGTCATGCGTTCGCAGACCATGGTCTTTTCGTCTACCTTTTCGATCTTTTTGACATAGGTGATCTGGGGGATGTCCAGCTGGGTGGCGATGCCCGGTCCGACCTGGGCGGTATCTCCGTCGGAGGCCTGTTTTCCGCAGATAATAAGGTCGTAATCCGCAATGCGTTTGATGGCGCTGGCCAGGGTGTATCCGGTGGCCAGGGTGTCGGACCCGGCAAAGGCCCGGTCGCTGACCAGGATGCCGTCGTCGCACCCCAGGGCGATCGCCTCACGCAGGGCGGCTTCTGCCTGAGGGGGGCCCATGGTGACGGCGGTGGCTTTTCCGCCGAACCGTTCCTTAAGACGGACAGCCTCTTCAATGGCGTAGGTGTCAAAGGGGTTGATGATCGATTCGACACCTTCGCGGATCAGGGTGTTGGTCTCCGGGTCGATCTTGACCTGAGTGGTATCAGGCACTTGTTTGATACAGACAATAATGTTCATAACATGTTTCTCCCTGCTTCGCCCTGGAGGCAAGATTTATTTAATGAAACCGCCCTGCTCCATGAAGGGGCAGGACGGAAGGACTTACTTGCTTTTTTTGGTTTTTTTGATCAGGTCGAGTGCGATGATATTGCGCTGGATCTGATTGGTGCCTTCGTAGATCTGGGTGATCTTGGCGTCGCGCATGTATTTTTCTGCCGGATATTCCTTGATGTAGCCGTATCCGCCGAAGATCTGCACAGCATCCGTGGTTACCTTCATGGCGACATCAGAGGCGAACATTTTGGCCATGGATGACTGCATGGTAATGTCTTTCACACCGGCGTCGATCTGACGGGCGGCGGAGTAGATCAGGGCCCGGGCAGCTTCGATCTGAGTCGCCATGTCCGCCAGCATGAATTGGATGCCCTGAAAGCTGGAAATGGATTTGCCGAACTGGACGCGTTCGGTGGAGTACTGCATGGCGGCGTCAAACGCGCCCTGAGCGATGCCCACGGCCTGTGCGCCGATGCCCGGGCGGGACATATCAAAGGTGCGCATGGCGATCAGGAAGCCCTGGCCTTCGCGGCCGAGAAGGTTTTCTTTGGGAATACGGCAGTCTGAAAAGATCAGCTCGCGGGTGGTCGAGGCGCGGATACCCAGCTTGCTTTCTTTTTTGCCGAAGGTAAAGCCGGGAGTGCCTTTTTCCACCACAAAGACACTGGCTCCGCGGGTGCCTTTGGATTTATCCGTCATGGCCACGATGGTGTAGATGTCGGCTTCTCCGCCGTTGGTGATGAAATGTTTGGTCCCGTTGAGGACGTAATGGTCGCCGTCTTTGACAGCGGTGGTCTGCATGGCGCTGACATCCGAGCCGGCAGCGGGCTCGGTAATGCCGTAGGCGGCAAGTTTTTCTCCGCTGGCAATAGGGGGCAGATATTTTTTCTTCTGCTCGTCGTTTCCATACAGCAGGATAGGGTCGGTTCCCAGAGCGGTCCCGGCAAAGGCCAGGCCGATGCCGGCGCAGCCGCGGGAGAGCTCTTCAGCGGCAATACATAATTCCAGGATGCCGCCGCCCATACCGCCGTACTCTTCGGGAATGTAAACGCCGCAGATATCGGATTGGGCCATGACCTTGACGATATCCCAGGGGAATTCCTCTTTTTCGTCATATTCCGCGGCGACCGGCATGATCTTTTCTTCAGCAACCTGCCGGCAAATGTCCCGCACCATCTGTTGTTCTTCGGTGAGCAGATAATCCATACAAACTCCTCTACGTTGATCTATTTGGAATGACTTTCGATAAAATGATCATTTTGCTGAAAAAGCTGTTCCATATTATCATATGAAAACAGAAAAAGACAATATTTTTTTCATTTTCCTTGCATATGACAGGATAAAGAAGGTTGGACGACACAATAAAAGCTGTGCGCTTGACAGGGCGGGAATACATGATAAATTGGGCACAGTTTGAGCCTTTATTTATCAGGGAGATAGCGTTATTAAAGGGAAGGATATTTATGATCGTGAAACCGAAGATCAGAGGATACATCTGCACAACCGCTCATCCGGCGGGATGCGCGCGCCGTGTACAGGATCAGATCGATTATGTCCGGTCCCGGTCGAAGATCAGCAATGGGCCGAAAAAGGTTTTGGTGATCGGAGCGTCGACCGGATACGGTCTGGCTACCCGCATCACCTCGGCATTCGGCTGCGGCGCGGCCACGATCGGTGTTTTTTTTGAAAAACCGGCCGCCGGTGACCGCACCGCGACTGCCGGCTGGTACAACAGCGCCGCGTTTGAGCGGGCGGCCCGGGCGGAGGGATTGTATTCCCGCAGTTTTAACGGAGACGCTTTTTCCAATGAGATGAAGGAGCAGGTGATCCGGACGATTCAGAACGATCTCGGCAGTGTGGATATGGTCGTCTACAGTCTGGCCGCTCCCCGGCGCAGACATCCGCAAACCGGTGAAACCTTTAAAGGGGTGGTCAAGCCGCGCGGGGCAGGCTACCGTAACCGCGCTTTGGATTTGGAAACCCTGCAGATCACGGATGTGACCACGGAGCCGGCGACAGAAGATGAGGTCAGGCAGACGGTGGGGGTCATGGGCGGAGAAGACTGGCGGATGTGGACCGAGGCTCTGCACGAAGCCGGGGTCCTGGCCGAAGGGGCGCTGAATGTTGCTTACTCTTACATCGGGCCGGAGATCACATATCCGATTTACCGCCACGGCACGATCGGCGCGGCCAAGGATGACCTGGAAAAAACAGCGCACGATCTCGATCAATTTATGCGGAACGTCGGCGGACGCGCCCTGGTTTCGGTCAATAAGGCCCTGGTTACCCAGGCCAGTTCCGCTATTCCGTTCATGGCCCTGTACATGACCATTCTGCTGAAGGTGATGCGGTCCAAAGGCGTTGATGAGAACTGCATAGAACAGATCGACCGCCTTTTCCGTGAGCGTCTTTTTCGTGATGGTGAGATCCCGGTTGATGAGCAGGGGCGTATCCGGCTGGATGATCTGGAATTGAGTGAAGAGGTTCAGCGTGATGTGCATCAGGCCTGGCAGGAGATTACTACGGAATCCATTGACCGCTATGCTGATGTCGCGGGATATCAAAAGGATTTTCTGCAGATATTCGGTTTTGAGGTCGAGGGTGTTGATTATGATGAAGATGCCGATATCCATGTTCCGCTTGAGCCCTGAGCCTGTTCACATTATTGGGCAGGTGTGTTGATCGTTGGAGGATTGTGTGAATTTTACTTCTGTCATATTCTCAGCTATCTTGTGGCCGGGGCTTTCCATAACTACATCATCTTGTGTAAAAAACCTAAAATTCTATTGACAGCCGCGTAATTAAAATATAAATTGGTAGACAGAGCCGCAGAATAGGGATAAACTCTAACCTATTGTTTTACAGCATCTTATGAATCTGGCTCGCTTGGTTAACCCTATTTCGAGGAGGTTGTCATATGGGACATGTGCCCGAAGATGTTAATGTGGAGCAGGATATCCGTGAGATCGTTGCCGAGATTCTGGAAGAAGAACCGGAAACCATCGAAGGAGATGCCAATTTCATCAAGGATCTGGGTATGGATTCGATGATGGCTCTGGAAATTTTGGCCGCGATCGAAAAAAAATATCGGATCGCGATTCCCGAAGACATGCTGCCCAAGTTTACGGATATCAATACAACCGTGGGTTTGGTCAAAGGGGTCTTGTTCAAATAGTCAGCCGCTAACCGGGCATCAAAAGAGGGGGAGATGTGTACTTAAAACGCCTGGAAATTTTTGGATTTAAATCATTCGCCGATAAAACCGTTTTGAATTTCGGTCCGGGAATCACCGCGATCATCGGTCCGAACGGCTGCGGAAAAAGCAATGTTTTTGACGCGATCCGCTGGGTTCTCGGCGAGCAAAGTGTCAAAGAACTCCGCGGGTCCTCAATGGAGGATGTCATTTTTAACGGCACCGATAAAAAGCCGGCTCTCGGCTTTGCCGAAGTCAGCCTGACATTTTCCAATGAATCCCGCGTCCTGCCTATCGAGTACAACGAAGTCAGAGTGACCCGCCGCCTTTACCGTTCCGGCGAAAGCGAATACCTGATCAACAAATCCACGGTCCGTCTTAAAGATATCACCGAGATGTTCATGGGGACCGGTATCGGTGCCGAAGCCTATTCCATGATCCAGCAGGGGAAAGTGGATCTGGTCGTCAGCGCCCGTCCGGAAGACCGGCGTGTTCTTCTCGACGAGGCTTCCGGGATCACGAAGTACAAGTCGAAGAAACGGGAAGCCCTTAATCGTTTGAAAGGGACCGAAAACAACCTGCTGAGGATCACGGATATTGTCTCTGAGGTCAAACGCCAGATCGCGACCTGTGAACGGCAGGCGAAAAAAGCCCGCCGGTACAAAGCGGAATTCGAAAAGCTTAAGGTCCTCGAGATCAAATACGCCCGTTATGAGATCGATCATTATGATGAAAACCGTCAGGCCGCAGCGGGCCGTCTGGATGATCTGCGTGAAAAAGAACAGCGCCTGCATGACGAGCTGGAAGAGTTCAACCGTCTGATCGAGCATCAAAGCGCTTTGCTGGAAGAATTGGAAGAGAAGATCGGAGAGGCCCAGGCTGAGCAGATCAAAGTGGACAGTCAGATCGACATTAATCTTCGCCAGATCGGTTTTAATGAAGAACGGATTGCTAACGCTGATGGCGAACAGCAGCGTATTGCGGAGGTTCAGGAGCAATTGCGTGAACGCTGCCGGCAGCAGCAGGAGAAGATCAGCGAAGTCCAGCAGTTCCTCGACGGTCTGGATGAGAATGTCCAGAAGAACATGGCGGACCTGAATGATAAAAAGCAGAACCTTCAGCGCATCGAAGATGAGATCCGTCAGGCCAAAGAGCATATCCGCCAGCAGGAAGAAAATATTCTGCGGATCACATCCGACCAGGTTCAGTCTAAAAACCGTCTTACGGAAAATATGAAGCAGCTGCAGGGCGCTCTGGCGAGACAGCGCCGTCTGGAACATGAGCGGAATAAGGTGGGCTCGGAAAAACAGGATGTCGATGAGCGTTTTTCGCGCGTGAATCAGCAGTGCGGTGAAGCCAATCAGGCAATGAGCGGTCTCCGTCGATCTCTCGACCAAAAAAATGCCGAGATCGGATCCGCGAAACGGGAACTGGAACAGCAGGAGGCCCTGATCGAGGATCTGGACCGGAAGAAATTGTTCCTGAAGTCGCAGAAAGAATTTATTGAAAAGCTCGGCGCACAGTATGATGAGATTCCTGATCCTGTTGTCCAGGGCCGGTTATGGGTCGACACCCCGCCGCAGGAACATCATACCGGTATCGTCGGCAAGGTGTGCGAAGTCTGTCCTCCGGCGCAGGCGGAAAACGGCCGTATGATGTATGAGGTCCGCTGTGAAACAAAATTTATCGAGCTGGATCCCATGCAGATCTCCATCCGTATCGATGAGCTCACGGCCCGTTTGGGGGGATTGGAACAGGAACGCGAGATCCTGTCTTCACGGATCAAAGACATGCGCGCTGAAGCCCGTGATTTTGAAGAACGCATTCAGGAGCAGGGGCGTATCCTTTCCGGACTGCAGGCGCAAAAAGACGGCCTGCAGGAAGAGGTGGCCAAGTTAAAAGAAGAACTGGAGTTGGTGCTGGCCGAACTCGACGAGACGGCGACGTCTCTGGAGGCCTATCGTCAAACCGAGGAGGTCCTTTCCGGTCAGCTGAAGGCTTTAGAGGATGATCTTGATGAAAGCCAGCGCAGGATCAAAGATCATCAGGCCGGGATACAGGCCAGGACCATGGAGAGGGAGCAGACCACTGTCGCTGCCGCGCAGATCGAGGCGGAGATCAATTCGGTTGAAGACCGCCGTTCCAGTCACTCAGAGAATCTGCGCATCTTTAAGGAGACCATGGAAAATGCCATGACCGAGATCGCGCGTCTGGAGTCCGAGGCCCAAAGGCTGAATTCTCAAAAGAGCGGCTCTGAAGAAGAGATCGCCCAGATCCGTGATACGATCGAACGGCAGAAACAGGAGCGTCAAACTCTCGACGGGGAACTGGCCCAGAAACAGTCTCAAAAGGCGGAAGAGACCCAGCGCATCCAGAGCCTGCGGACCAATGTGACGGCCTACGGTGATGAGATCGAAAAATTGCGCGACCAGATCCATCAGCAGGAAATGGGTCAGCAGCAGATCGGTTTTCAGGCAAAAGAGATCAAAGACCGTCTCTGGCAGACCTACAAGATCGATCTGGACCGTCCGCAAGAGTGGCCGTCTCTTGATGAGTCCGTTCTGGAAGGAGAGGTCGCTCAGGGAGGTGCGCTTGATCCGGAAGAAATGCGTCTGGTTATCGAACGTTTGCGCAAACGCTGTGATTCTTTCGGGACTGTTAACTTAGTAGCGATCGAGGAATTTGAGGAGCTTAAAGAACGCTTCGAGTTTTTGACCCGTCAGCAGAGCGATCTGATCGAGGCCAAAGAATCCCTGCATAAGACGATTGCCAAGATCAACCGCGAAACACGTCAGATGTTCATGAACACCTTTACCAAGGTCAGCGAAGAATTCCGTATTTATTTCCGCATGCTGTTTGGAGGAGGGGAGGCGCAATTGGTCCTGCTGGAGCCGGAAAATGTCCTGGAGTCCGGGATCGATATTATTGCGCGGCCTCCTGGGAAAAAACGTCAGAATATCAGTCTGCTTTCCGGCGGGGAGAAGACCCTGACAGCGATTGCACTGGTTTTTGGTGTGTTCAAGGTGAACCCCAGTCCGTTCTGTGTTCTGGACGAGATCGACGCGGCTCTTGACGAGTCGAATGTGGGCCGCTACAGTTATTTGCTGAAAGATTTTGCCAAGATCGCGCAGTTTATTGTGATCACGCACAATAAAAAGACGATCGCTAATGCCAACGTCTTGTACGGGATCACGATGCAGCAGACCGGTGTCTCCAAATTGGTCTCGGTGAAGTTCGGCGAGAAGGAGGGCGAACTTGTCGAAGAAGACGGCAGGGCGATCCCGGCTGCCTCGGGATAATGCTGTTTTGAAATATCTTTGTAAACGAAAGCCGCGGGAGATTTCCGCGGCTTTTTTCATGCCCGGCAGGCCGGTATCAGCTCATACAGACCTGGTTTTTTCCGTTGAACTTTGCTTGGTACATGGCTTTGTCGGCCAGGGCGATCAGGTCATTTTTGCTGGACGCGTCGTGCGGGAATGATGCGACTCCCAGGCTTGCCGTAAAGTGCAGGTGTCCGACCCCGGAAGGGGACGGAAAAGAGAATTGGTCAATACTGCGGCGCAGACGTTCGGCAATAATTCCTGCCTGCTCGCGTGAGGTATGGACCAGGATCAGGGCGAATTCTTCCCCGCCGTAACGGCAGACGATATCCTGCTCACGGGATGACTGGCGAAGGATATCGGCAAAGGACCGGAGAATACTGTCGCCGTGCTGGTGGCCGCAGGTATCATTCAGCTTTTTAAAATTATCGATATCCAGGACGATGAGACTCAGCGGCTGGTCATGACGTTTGGCGGATTCCAGGTTTTCCATCAGACTTTTCTGAAAGAAACCATGGTTCCAAAGCCCGGTCAGGGCGTCGGTCTGGCTTTTCTGCACAACGATCTCATAAAGGCGGGAATTTTCAATAGCCAGCCCGGCATGATTTCCCAGCATGCTGAAGACCTTCATGTCTTCCCGGGAAATGGGTTTGGAGGTGATAAAGTTGTCCGCCACCACCAGTCCGTTGACCCGGTCCTTAGCTTTTGTCGGAACGATAGCCAATTCCCGGCTCTGAAAAATATTCATTAGAGGATCGTCTTTGAATTGTTTAAGGTCCTGCGCGTTGAGGTGCCAGGCTGATCCGCGGTTGTAGGCCTGGCTGATCAGAGAGGGATCGTCAGGCTTTGTCGGAAAATGAAGAGCGGATAAGGATTTCAACAGCGATGTTTCACCGACAGTTTTAGTGAATTTTTCTTCATGGATCAGATCTTCCAGGGTCTGGTTGGCCTGGTCGATGTAGGTCCAGATGTGGTCAGCGTGCTCGCCGGATTCCGGTCCGATGGCCATGCGGCATTGCAGGATGCGGGAATGGGGTTCGACCAGGAACAGAACGGCCCGGTTGAATCCCAGGCCGGAATGGGCGGTAACCCCGGTGAGGATAATGTAGAGGATGTGCTCAAGGTCCAGCGTTGTACGCATGGCACAGCTGATCTCATAGAGCATATTCAGTTCTTTTTCTGTTCGTGTCCGTGGTTCGATCATATTCTGAGATCCGTTTATTTAGGGAAGATCCTAGCAGGCTGTTAGGACAATGGCCTGTGTCCCCTTTATTCCCGCGTCTGTATCGCATCCTGATTATAAGTAAAATTTGTCCCAAAACATAGCATTTTCTCCGATGCTTGTCAAGATAGATAAAAATTTCAATAATTTTTATTAAGTCATTGTCCCGCAGTCTGTTGTGAGTTTTCTGCTGAGGGAGCGCTTTCTTGACACCCCCATAGGCATATGCTATACTTTAGCAACTTAAATCAAGCAAATAGATACACTTAGCTGTTTTTGAGATGCATACGGTGGGCCTGTGGATATTATTTTAATCGCGGTCGCTGCAGGAATTCTGATCTTCTCCTTCAGAAACGGATTATTACTGGAATGTTACAACTGTCTGGCGGTTTTATTAACCGCCTTTCTTTGTATACATTTTTACCAGTCGTTCGGCGAATATCTTAATGACCGGCTGCCTGCTTCGCTGGAGGCCTCGTCAGAGATGGCGGCCTTTTATCTGATCTGGGCCGCTGCGGCAGGGACGACCTGGCTGATCGGCCGGGGCATGACCGTTCTTTTAAAACAGGATGATATGGGCAAAACACTGCGGATCAGCGCATTGCTTCCCGGTTTTCTAAAAGCGTTGGCCCTGACAGTATTGATCGTCTCCGCCGCGATGATGAACGCTCATCCCGGCATTCAAGACGTTCTTAAAGGTTCTGCCTTTGCCCGGCCTGTGTTAAGAACAGCATCGCGGGCATACACAGTCCTTTATGAGCGGATGATTCTGCCGGTTTCCCCGAAAGAGGAGAAAAATCAGGATTTCCATAATCGGGTAAAAGAGTGGATCGTTGATAATTGAAGACGAACCGATCTAAAAAAAGCATGGTGGTGTGATGGGGTTGATACCTGAAGACGTGATCAATCAGGTTTTGGAGCGGTCCGATATTGTCGACGTGGTATCCTGGTATATTCCTTTAAAGCCGGCCGGCCGGAATTTTAAGGCCCTGTCGCCGTTCAAGAATGAGAAGACGCCGTCGTTTATTGTCAGTCCGGACAAGCAGATTTTTCATTGTTTCAGTACTGGAGAGGGAGGCAATGCGATCACCTTTGTGATGAAGATGGAGCGCATGACCTTTCCCGAGGCGGTTCGTCTGCTGGCGGACCGTTACAACATTGTGATCCCTGAAAACGGACCGGACCGGGCATCCGCCCCGAAGAAGAAAAAAGCGGATACGATCCGGGAGATCAACCGGAGTTCCTGGCAGTTTTTTCACAAGCAATTGCTCTCTGATAGAAGCGCCGGAGCGGAGAATGCCCGGCGGTACTTGAAAGACCGCGGGATCAGCCGGGAAATGGTCGAGACCTTTCGGCTGGGGTATGCGCCGGACAGCTGGGATCGTCTGCTCAAATTTTTGCAGTCCTCTCGCGTTCCTTTGGGGGCGATGGAAGCGGCCGGATTGATCCTGTCCCGCAAGAGCGGCGACGGATATTATGACCGCTTCCGCAACCGTATCGTGTTCCCGATCTTTGACGTCCAGGACCGCTGTGTGGCTTTCGGGGCCCGCACCCTTGATCCGGAAAATCCGGTCAAATATGTCAATTCCCCGGAAACCCCGGTGTACGTTAAGGGAAGACATCTTTACGGTCTGAATTTATCCAAATATGATATCGGCCGCGAAGATATGGCCGTGATCGTTGAAGGGTACATGGATTTTATAACCCCGTTCGCCGCCGGATTTAAACCGATCGCCGCCTCATTGGGAACGGCGCTGACCGTCGAGCAGATCCGCCTGCTGAAACGGTATACCCGTAATGTGATTTTGCTGTATGACGCGGATCCGGCGGGAGAAGCGGCCATGAGCCGTTCATTGGAATTGCTGGTTGAAGAAGGCATGCATGCCCGGGTTGTCGTTCTGGATGAAGATCAGGACCCGGACTCGTTTTTGCGGCAGGCCGGTGTCGATGGGTTCCGGGAGAAGGTGAAGACTGCCAGCAGTATGATCGATTATAAATTGGATTTTTTGACTTCGCGTTACGGAGTGCAGACACAGGAAGGGCGTTCGCGCGTTGCCGCCGAGATGCTGAAGACGGTTCAGCGCCTGCCGGAGGCGATTACCCGGACAGAAGCGGTTCATAAATTGGCCGGAACGCTGTCGGTCGTCCAAAACGCCCTTATGACGGAACAGGCATTGATGGATCAGCTAAAAAATATGGCGCAGCCCCGCCGGCAGCCGGAACAACGGGATCGTAAGGATCGTGCTGTAGGCCCGACTGTAATAAGCGTGACGCCTGCGGAAAAGAATCTGCTGCGGTTGATGATGAGCGATGGGGCGTTTATCGATATGGTCCGCGCGGAATTGCCTGCTGAAGATTTTTTGTCAGAGCCCGGCTCCCGGATCGCGGATATGATCTTCCGACGATGTGAGGGGGGTCAAAAGGCCGACGCGGCAGAACTTTTAACTGAAATCCAGGATGGAAATATCGCAAATTTTTTAACGGCGTTAATGACTGAAGAAAATGATATCAGCGGTGATCGTCAAAAATTGTGCCGCGACTGTATTGGCCGCATAAAAAAGGAAGCGGCCCGAAAAGAGCGCCGGAAGATTATGAGCGCCATGGAACAGGCAAGAGAAGCCGGAGATCTAGAGCGTTTAAATGAGCTCACTCAGCAATTTAACCAGTTAATCAAGAGGTAAGGACATTATGGAGAATAAAGATTTTCAGACAGATCTCGAAAAACTGGTCGCCCTTGGTAAGAAAAAAGGTTTCCTGACCTATGATGAAGTCAACGAGACCCTTTCCGCTAAGATCGATTCTTCTGAGGAGATCGATCGTGTTTTTGATATCCTTGACGGAAAAAACATCAAGGTCATCGAATCCGAAAACATTGATGATGACGGAGAAAATCTGGGAGAAGAAAGCCGGGAGCAGCAGGTCCGCCGGATGCGGGCTGAACAGAGCAAGGACGATGTCTATTCCGACAAATTTATTCCTCTGGATGATCCTGTCAAAATGTATCTTAAGCAGATGGGCTCCATTCCTCTACTGACCCGGGAAGAAGAGATCAATCTCGCGAAACGGATCGAAGAAACCGAGGACAAACTGGCAGAGGCCTTGTATGTGACAGCTTATGCCCGCCGCCGCGCTCTGGATGTGGTCAAACGTATTTTGGATGAAGAGGTGAATGCGGAAGATGTGATCACAGATGAGCTGGAACGGCGTGAGCGTTTGATCGAGGACCTGCGGCAGATCCTGACACAGGCAAAGAGAACCCGTATCGGATCGGAAAAGTCCGCTAAACTTTTAGCTTCGTTTAAACTGACAGCCGGTTTTAATGAAGATGTGATCGAAGAGATCATGGAAAAGGTCTACCGTGTCGGCAAGATCACCCGGACCCTGCGGGGCAAGGGCCGCCGCAAAGAACTTGAGCCGCTGCGTAAAGAGCGCAAAGAGCTGGAAAAAGAACTGGGTGAGCCGATAGAAAAGATTAAAAAACAGCTGCGGATTATTAAGATCCGTCAGTCCAATTTCAATAAAGCGAAAAAATTGCTCGTCGAGGCTAATCTCCGCTTGGTGGTCAGCATTGCTAAAAAATATATCAATCGCGGCCTGTCTTTTCTGGACCTTATTCAGGAAGGCAATATGGGCTTGATCCGGGCTGTGGAGAAGTTTGAATATCAGCGCGGCTACAAGTTTTCTACTTACGCTACCTGGTGGATTCGTCAGGCCATTACCCGGTCGATCGCTGATCAGGCGCGCACTATCCGTATTCCGGTGCATATGACCGAAACGATCAACAAGATTATCCGGGTTTCCCGTTTATTTGTACAGGAGTACGGCCGTGAGCCCACGCCGCAGGAGATCTCCAAGCAGATGCGCCTGCCGGTCGCTAAGGTCAAAGAGATCATGAAGATCTCGCAGATGCCGATCTCTCTGCAGACACCGATCGGGGATGAGGGCGATACGAATTTCGGTGATTTTATTGAGGATAAACGGGCGGTATCGCCGGCGAACGCGACACTGCATTCCATGCTGAAAGAAGAGATCGAAGATGTTCTGGAGAGCCTGGATGACCGGGAGCGCAAGATCCTGGAACTGCGTTTTGGAATACAGGACGGTACCAGCCGGACCCTTGAAGAGGTGGGGATGGAATTCAACGTGACACGTGAACGGGTGCGTCAGATCGAATCCAAGGCGCTGAAAAAACTGCGTCATCCCACACGGTCCCGCCATATCAAGCCGTTTCTGGATATGTCTCTTAAGGAATCAGAATATGTCGTGTAAGCAGGATTCGTATTAGCAGGAAAAAGCCCGCTCGAAGGAGCGGGCTTTTTTTATGTGTCTGATTGAGCTGTTAGCAGAGCATATGATATACTATAAAAAAAGGGTTAACGATTGCTTTCAGAGCGGTGAATGATCATTGACCGCGCAGCCGGGAACCGCTGGTATGAACGGCGCGCAGAAAGCGCGTTTTTCGGATATCTCTCTGAGAGGAACTTTTCATGAAAAGACGAATTTTCTTTTTTGTTCTTACTGCGGTTTTATTGCCCGTCCGGCCGGTCCCGGCAGGAGAGATCCCTGATGAGCCTGTTCTTGACGAAGCGACAGTTGAAATTGCCCGGCAGGTCATTCTTAATATTTTCGATGATATTATGGCGGCGAAGCCGGACTATCCTGCTTTGCAGGAATTCGGCGAAGATGATCTTTATAAAAATCCGCGCGGCCTGCCGACGATCATCTATGAGTACAATCCTTCCGATGTCAAGGATGATAAGGATCCCCGTAATGATCCGTATGCTTTCGCGGTTACCATCGACGGGTTAGAGGACAACAGTTTTGAAAGTTTCCGCAAGGGCAAGTTCAACTATGGGTTTCCTGCGCTGGCCCTTAAAATCTCCGGTTATCAGAAAAAACACCTTTTACGTACGCAGTTTGATATTATGCCGTTAGTTTTTGAGCACGGCCGGCTTCTGGCGGACCATCAGCAGGACTATCTTCCTTTGCGTTTGTTTCTTCGTCCTGTTAAAAAAACCTTTCAGGTCAAGGAAGATATTATTCTGGACGTGATTCTGAAAAATGTCAGCAAACGGCATATGGTGGTGAAGCCGTTAAGTTCTCAAAGCCTGTATTTTTTGTTCAATAATTCTTTCTGGGGGACCAGCCCGACCAGCGGGAAGCGGTCTCAAGGTAAGAAGGTCCTGAAATCCGGCGAATCTCTGACCTTGCGGATCAAAGGGGAGAGCTTTCAACGTGCCCAGAAAGTCGAGGTCACGGCATTTTACCGGGTCAATATCCGCGGCATTAATCCCTCTGCCCGGATGACATTGGATATCGTGAAATAGGAGACGGGCGTGAAACGACACAAAGGAATATTTGCGGTTGCTCTGTTTTGTTTATGTGTCGGAGGGGCATGGAGTTCGACAGTGGCTTACCGTATTTATGAGGCACGCCCCAAACCGGTTATCCGCCGTGTTCAGCCCCCGTCCAGGCCATCGACCATTAAAACGATGACGCGGACCCTGAGGCGGGTCAAACCGTCTCTGATTCAATCCCACCATGTGATCTTACTTTGGGTGCTTATTTCTGTTGAGGTGATTTGCGCTGTTTTTTATGTGATTGCCGGCCTGCTTTTGCTGAAACCGTACCGCCTGGGACCACCTGCGGTCATGGGGGTGATGACGCTTGATCTGTTATTTAAGGCCGGCGCGATCACGTATATGAAATGGTATGCGATTCCTTTGAGTCATATTCTCCGCAGCAAGAAAAATATTCTGGCTCTTTACTATGCCCCTGGAGAGGGCCCTTTCGCGCTGTTATCCCAGTATTTTACCGGTTTGGCTGTCTACCGCGGCTGGGCCGGCTGGATCTTTTTAGTATTTTACGTTTCCATAGTTATGGGATGTATATGCTATTTATGGCGTTCGCGTAAATTACCGTAAGACTGTTGAAACCCACCCTCTGCCTTTTCTTCTGGAAAACCCCCTTTACACGCATTATAAATTTCAGTATAATGAATCTCCATTTTAAAAATTCTAATATATATACTTAGTAGAGTATAGTTGTCTTTCGGGCCCATAGCTCAGTTGGTCAGAGCAGCGGACTCATAATCCGTTGGTCCCTGGTTCAAGTCCAGGTGGGCCCAGATCTCAGAGCTGATTTTTCATGGGCGCATAGCTCAGCTGGTTAGAGCGCTACGTTCACATCGTAGAGGCCGAAGGTTCGAGTCCTTCTGTGCCCACCATTTTAGATCCGCGTAATCCTTAACAGAGGTGGTCCCGTGGCAGAAGAGAATGTTCTGGCTAAGATTAAAGTCCTGGTTTCTCTACAGAAGATCGATCATGAGTTATTTCAATTAAAACAGGTCCTGAACGAAAAGCCCGCAGAGATCGCGGAACTCGAGAGGGAATTTGAGATGAAAAAGGCCAATCTTAAGGCCCTGCAGGAAGAGACCAAGCGGATCCAGGTCGAACGGAACACTCTGGAGGGGGATCTGGCGCAGAAAGAAGAGAATATCCGCAAAGCGGACAGCCAGCTTTCTCAGATCAAAACGAACAAGGAATACACCGCCAAGATCACAGAGATCGAAGGCATGAATGCGGATAAGTCACAGATCGAAGAACAGATCCTGCTGTCTTATGACAAGGCTGATGAGATTACGGCCCGCATGGAAAAGGAAAAACAAAAATTGGCAGAAGAGGAAAAGGCCTTTCAGGAGAAAAAAGCCGATATCACGAAAGAGATCAAAGACCTGGAATCCCGTGCCGCTGAACTGGAACAGCAGCGTCATAAGTTTTTGCCAGATGTGGATAAGCCCTTGCTTGTTCAGTATGAACGCATTCTACAGAACCGTGGCGGTCTGGCGGTTGTTGCTGTAAAGGATAACAGCTGCGGCGGCTGTTATATGAATATTCCTCCGCAGGTCGTTAATGAGATCAAAAAGCATAAAGAACTGATTGTCTGTGATGCCTGTGAGAGAATCCTTTACCTGGAAGAAGATGTGGCAGCATGAAGAGATTAGAGATCTATACAGACGGCGCGTGCAGCGGGAACCCGGGGCCGGCGGGTGTCGGGTTTGTGATCCGTGAAGGCGGGTCTTTGGTGCGGGAGTTTTCACATCCCATCGGCCAGGCGACCAATAATATTGCCGAGTATATGGCGCTGATCTACGCGCTGCAGCAGGCCCTGATGATGAGGGCGGATGCCGTGCATGTGTATTCTGACAGCGAATTGCTGTGCCGGCAGATCAATGGTCAATATAAAGTGAAACATCCCAATATCCGGATGCTGTTCGATCAGGTCCAGCACTTGATATCAGGATTCCGTTCTTTTGAAATTACTCATGTCTTGCGGGCATCTAATAAAGATGCCGATTTATTGTCGAAACAAGCTTTAAAAAAAGGACAGGCTACCGTGTTTGCCTCGGCGGTTGATGCCGGGGAGGAAAGTCCGAGCTCCGAAGGATAATGCACCCTGGTAATGCAGGGCCTGCCGGCCGTTCGCGGCCGGCGGAGGATCAGAGCTACAGTGACGATGCTCCCGTACCGGGAGAGTGAAACGAGCAATCTCTGCATGGAGCAAGGCCGAATAGGAGGACATCCCGTCTGGGATCTTGTCTTACGGATGAGAGAGGTGATCCGCCTCGCTACGATCCTCGGGTAGGCCGCAAGATCCGGCCGGGTGACCGGCCGGGTAAGTTGAATAAACACGCCTTGCTGTTGAGAATGACCGCATTTTTTCCGGCAAGGACACAGAACTCGGCTTACGGCCTGTCTTTTTTTATTATGTTCCGGTGATTTTCCGGAGGCCGGAAAGACACCCATCCGGCCTGCTGCCGGCCGCCGTTCATTAACAGGATACCGAATATTCATTGGTTGAAAATAGGGAGGAAGGACCATGTCAGGACATTCTAAGTGGGCAAGTATTAAACACAAAAAAGCGGCCGCTGATGCTAAGCGAGGCGCTTTATTTACCAAGCTGGCCCGTGAGATCACGGCAGCGGCTAAGTCCGGCGGAGGAGACCCGGAAACCAACGTCCGTCTGCGCGCTGCGATCACCCGTGCGAAATCCATGAACATGCCCAACAGCAACATCGATAATGCTGTGAAAAAAGGAACCGGTGAGATCCCCGGCGTGACGTATGAAGATGTGGTTTTTGATGCGTACGGCCCGGGCGGCGTTGCGATTTTGATCGAAGGCCTGACAGATAACAAGAACCGGACCACTGCCGAGATCCGTAATATTTTAAACAAGAAAAACGGCAGCCTGGCCGGTGCCGGTGCGACATCTTATTTGTTTACGTCGAAAGGCATGATTACGGTTAAGACCGAAGCGGTGAGTGAGGACGATTTGATGGAGGTCGCGTTGGAGGCCGGCGCAGAGGACATTGCTACGGAAGGTGATCTTTTCGAGGTGACCTGTGATCCGACGGCTTTTACCGACGTCAAGACCGCTCTTGAAGGTAAAGAGATCCCGATCGAAACAGCAGAGTTGACCAAGATTCCGAGCTCCACTGTTAAACTTGCGGGGAATGAAGCCCGGCAGCTTTTAAACTTGATGGAAGCCCTGGAAGATCACGAAGATGTCCAGGCGGTTCATGCCAATTTCGATATCCCCGATGAAGAAATGGCCAAGATTGCGGAATAGGCAGGTTGTATTGGGGATTGATCCGGGCTTGCGGACGACCGGTTACGGGGTGATCGAGGCGGAAAAAGGTCTGCCGAATACCGTGCATATATGTGAGGCCGGCGTGATCCAGCCGGATACCCGCGCGAGTTTGCCGGAGAGAATCGACAAGATCCATCGCAATGTGTCAGAGATCATCGCGGAATATACCCCCCAGATCATGGTCCTGGAAAAGCTTTATGCCCATTATAAGCATCCGGTCACCGCAAGCTTATTAGGCCACGTCCGGGGGGTCATCTGTTTGCTTTGCGCGCAGAATCATATTGTTTTTTCTGAGCATAGTGTCAAGCGGATCCGCAAGGCTTTGATCGGTAACGGCAACGCGAGCAAGATCCAGACGCGGGAAGCCGTCGCGCAGACCTTTCATCTTGATCCCAATAGTCTGACCCTCGACGCCAGTGACGCCCTGGCCCTGGCCCTGGGATTTATGTACATGCAGCGCTAGAAAAAGAAGAGAGCAGGAAATGATCGTACGCATCCGCGGAAAACTCGCGTCCCGTTCGGAACACAGTATAGAATTGGAAAATTCCGGTCTCTTTTATGAGATCCTGGTCCCGCCCGCTATCCTTGCCCGTTTGGATATCTCCGAAGGAGAGGAGATCGAACTGATCCTTTACGAGTATATTCATATGGGTCCGTCACGCGGGATGCCCTGCCGGATCGGATTTTTAAATCAGGTTGAGCGGGATTTCTTTTTAGATTTTATTCAGGTCTCGGGCATTGGTCCCCGTGCTGCGGTTAAAGCCTTAAATCAGCCTATTTCCCAAATTGCCGCGGCTATCGGCAGCGGGGATCATAAATTTTTAAAAAGCCTGCCCGGTATCGGCATGCAGAAATCCAAAGAGATCGTGGCCAAACTGCAGGGACGGATCGGAAAATACGGTCTGATCCAGGATCGCGCAGATGGAGAAGCGGTCCAGACAGAAGAATCCGTCCCTGACTGGCAGACGGGAGCCCTGGATGTTCTGCTGCAGCTGCAGTACAAACGGCAGGAAGCCGTCGAGATGGTTAAACGCGCGTTAAAGCGCCGCCCGGAGATCAACAGTACAGAAGAACTTCTTAATGAAATATACAAACAAAGGATTACTTCGTAATGGATGACGATGCACGTATGTATATCCGGGGCGCGGTCGAAGCCCTGTTGTTCATCAGTGATAAGCCGGTCCCTCTTGATCAGATCACAGAAGCTTTGGAAACGGTTGAGACCGCGGATATCCGGCAGGCGGTTAAGGATCTTAAACACGATTATGACAGCAGGGACTGCGGGATGACCATTTTGGAAGTTGCCGGTGGTTATCAAATGCTGAGCAATCCGCAGTATAGTGAATTTGTCCGCAACTTCTTTAAAACCCGGGTCAAAGAAAAATTATCCCGTCCAGCGTTGGAAGTGCTTTCGATCACGGCGTACCGTCAGCCTGTCTCGCGCGGTGATGTGGAGCTGATCCGCGGGGTGAATTCCGATGCGGTCGTCAATACCCTGACGGAAAAAGGCCTGGTCAAGATCGTGGGCAGGAAAGATGTTCCCGGACGCCCGTATCTTTACGGAACGTCCAAGGCTTTTCTGGAATATTTTGGGCTCAAATCATTGAAGGACCTTCCCAAGCTGGAAGAGTTTATTGACCAGATGACCCAGGATGCGTTGCCGGGGGAGGACGGAGAGCAGAAAGGCCAGGCCCTTTTTGACAGTAATCAGAAGATGGATATGTCAGAGGCTGTCGGAGAGGCCGGCGATGATCATGTTAATCAATCCTTTGCCCGCGGGACCGAATTGTCTCCGGACGGCCCGGTATCGGACGAAGACAGCGGAGAATCGATTGAGGAACCGGAAGACCTGAAAAAGGTTATGGATGAAATGACCCGGGAACAGCCGGTGGCGGTTGCTGAAAACGCGGACGTTGACGATCAAGCGTCTGGGCCACGGGATGACGACCAAGCGGAAGAGTGAGGTGAAATATGGCGCTTAATGAATACCGTAAAAAGATCGACCAGCTGGATGAAAAAATTGTCCGGTTGCTGAATCAGAGAGCGAAGGCAGCCCAAGAGATCGGTCATCTTAAGGCTCGCGACCGCAAAGGGGTCTATGTCCCCAGCCGGGAAAGGGAGGTCCTGCGCAAGGTCAAGGCGCTCAACAAAGGTCCTTTGACCAAAGATGCCCTGGAAGCAATTTATCGTGAGATTATGTCCGCATCGTTAACCCTGGAAAAAGATGTTCAGGTGGCCTATCTCGGTCCGCAGGCTTCGTTCACGAATCTTGCTGCGGTGCGGCGTTTTGGTTCACAAGTCGGGTATTCTCCCTGCGGGAATATCGCTGAGGTCTTCCGTAAGGTTGAGGCCGGGGACTGTGATTACGGTGTTGTGCCTGTTGAGAATTCCATTGAAGGCGCGGTGACCAATACTTTTGATCTGCTTGCGGATTGTGATCTGAAGATATGCGCGCATACGGTCATGGAGATCTCGCATAATCTTTTGTCGAATGCCCCGTTTCAAAGCATCAGCAAAGTGTATTCCAAAGATCAGGTTTTCGGTCAGTGCCGGCATTGGCTGCAGGAGCATCTGCCGCAGGCAGAGCAGGTGGATGTCGCGTCAACCACCCGCGCCGCAGAGATCGCCGCCCGGGAGAAGGGATCAGCCGCCATCGCGTCTCTTCTGGCCGGCAAGGTCTATCATCTGAACGTTCTCCGCCGGGCGATCGAGGATTCACCGCATAATGTCACCCGCTTTCTGGTGATCGCAAAGACGGATTCTCAGCCGACCGGCGAGGACCGCACGTCTGTTCTCTTTTCGATACGCGATAAAGTCGGAGCCCTGCATGCGATGCTGACCCCGTTCGAAGAGAATAAGATCAATCTAACCAAGATCGAATCCCGCCCTTCTAAGAAAAAGGCCTGGGACTATCTGTTTTTCGTGGATTTTGAAGGACATCATCAGGATGCCAAGGTCAAGCGCGCATTAAAGAAGCTTGACGGTATGTGCAAATTTCTGAAAGTGCTGGGATCATATCCCAGATAAAAACCGATCAGCTTGCTGTTTAGGATAGGGGCTGATGTATTGAGACGATCTATGAAAAAAAAGGCTGTACAAAGAATTCTGAATGTGGCGCCGTATCAACCGGGCCGCCCTATTGATGAGGTCAAACGCGAACTCGGCTTGAAAAACGTGATCAAGCTGGCGTCTAACGAAAACCCTTTCGGTCCCTCGGAAAAAGTCCTCAAGGCCATACAGTGTGCCGCCGGAGACGTCAACCGTTATCCTGACGGCGGCTGTTATGATCTCCGCCAGGCGCTTTCTCAGACCCTTGCTGTTGCTCCAGAAGAACTGATCTTCGGGAACGGATCGGATGAGCTGATCATTATGGCGATCCGGGCGTTTGTTGAGCCCGGAGACCGGGTGATTATTTCGCAGCCTTCATTCGCTGTCTACACCATTGGTTCCCGCATCGCGGGCGCGGACCTTGCTGTCGTGCCGATGGATGATTTCTGTCACGATCTTGACGCTATGGCTGCGCAGATCAAGGAAAAGACGAAGCTTATATTTATTGATAATCCGGGAAATCCTTCGGGGCGGTATGTGTCCTCTGACGATCTGCTTGCGTTTATGCGTGCCGTCCCCCGGGATGTGGCTGTTTTTCTGGACGAGGCCTATTATGAATACGTTCGGGACGACGATTATCCGCAGACCATTTCCTGGATCGAGGAGTTCCCCAATCTCATTATCAGCCGAACCTTTTCGAAAATGTACGGCCTGGCGGGTCTGCGCATCGGATACGCCGTTGCCTGCACGGAGATGATCGATATCCTTGACCGGGTCCGTGAGCCGTTTAATATCAATTCTCTTGCCCAGGCAGCAGCCATCGCCTGTTTGGACGATCAGGATCATTACGGACGCTGTGCCCGGATCTTTGATCAGGAACGGGTGATCTTAACGAACGGTATTAAAAAGATCGGCTTGATCCCGGTTCCCAGTGTTACCAATTTTGTCCTGGTCGACTTAGGGCGGCCGGCCGCTCCCGTGGTCCAGGCCCTGCTCGAACGCGGCGTGATCGTGCGGGACATGACGGCCTGGGGCCTCTCAACATTTTTACGTGTCACCATCGGAACGCCTGCGGAAAACTGTAGTTTTCTTTCGGCGCTTGAAGCGGTATGGAACCATAAGGAATAGATCATGATCGTTGTCTTAAAGCCGGAAGCGACCGAGGAGCAGATCCGGCATATTGTGGATAAGGCCGAGTCGCTCGGTCTTAAAGCGCATATTTCCCGCGGTGTGGAACGCAGTATTATCGGATTTATCGGTCCGGAAGATCTCCTGCGTGTTACACCGCTGGAAGCCTTTCCCGGTGTCGACAGTGTCCTGCCGGTGCTGACACCCTATAAATTGGCGTCCCGGGAATTTCATCGGGACAACAGTGTGATCTCTGTCCGTGAGGGGATAGAGATCGGGGGGAGACGGATTTCTCTTATTGCCGGTCCGTGTTCGATCGAAAGCCATGACGCCTTAATGACTGTTGCCCGCGCCGTGAAATCCGCTGGCGCCGGCATTCTCAGAGGGGGCGCGTTTAAGCCGCGCACGTCACCGTATGATTTTCAGGGATTGGGCGAAGAGGGTCTTAAGATCATGAAAGATGTGGGCGAAGCTGTCGGCCTCGCCACGGTCACTGAGGTTATGGATACCCGTCAGGTCGAACTGGTGCACAGCTATGTGGATATGTATCAGGTCGGGGCCCGGAATATGCAGAATTTTGATCTGCTTAAAGAGATCGGCCGCACCCGGAAACCGGTGATCCTGAAGCGTGGTATCAGTGCGACGGTCAAGGAATGGCTGATGTCGGCCGAGTATATTATGTCCGAGGGCAATCCGAATGTTGTGTTTTGTGAACGGGGCATACGGACTTACGAAACAGCAACCCGCAACACCTTGGATATTAACGCTGTTCCGGTGATCAAGCAGGCTTCACACCTTCCGGTTATCGTCGATCCCAGTCATGCTGTCGGACGATGGGGTTTAGTGCCGAGTGTATCCCTTGCCGCTGTTGCGGCCGGCTGCGACGGATTGATGATCGAGGTCCATCCTTCGCCGGAAGAGGCCCGTTCGGACGGTGCGCAGTCTCTTCTGCCGGAGAAGTTTGCCGCGCTGGTCAAACAATTGCGGGATGTGGCGCGGGCGGTGGGCCGGGAAATAAAAGGAGAAGCGTGAGAAAAAAGAACGGCAGGAGATGTCGGCAATATGGAATTTATGTGGTGAGTTAAAAATAATTTTCGATTGAAGATTTTCTGCTCGCTTTAGAGCAGGTCTTTACAGAAGGAGTATTACATATGGTTTTAGGTTCTAAGCAGCTTTTCCGCAAGGTTACGATCATCGGTGTCGGATTGATGGGAGGATCTTTAGGAAAGGCAATCAAGAAGCAGGGTCTGGCGCGCGAAGTTGCGGGGCTGTCCCGCAAGGCGGCATCCTTATCAGCAGCACAAAAGGCAGGCGCCATAGACATGGGGACGCATGATATTAAGAAGGCGGTCGCTAACGCCGATTTGGTTGTTCTGGCTACGCCGGTCAGTGTGGTTCCGAAAATGTTCGAGATGATCGCCCCGCATATCCGGCGTAATACGATCGTGACGGATGTGGGCAGCACCAAGGTATCGATCGTCCGGGCGGCCGGGGAAACGCTGCCGAACGCGTCATATTTTGTCGGGTCTCATCCCCTGGCCGGTTCCGAAAAGCGCGGCGCGGAACACGCTGATGAAAACCTTTATCGCGGGGCAGTCTGTATTATGACGCCCGCAGAAGGGGCAAACCGTCAGGCCGTTGACCGGGTAAAAAAGCTGTGGTCACGGGTCGGTTCACAGGTCAAAATTCTTCCGCCTGAAGAGCATGATGAGGTTCTGGCAGCGGTCAGCCATGTTCCGCATCTTCTGGCTTATGCGTTGATGCGTTATATGCCGCAGAATTATCTGCCGTTCGCTGCCGGGGGGCTCAAAGACACCACTCGGATCGCTGCTTCCAGTCCTCAGGTCTGGAGTGATATCTCATTGGCGAATTCCCGTAATATCCTCAAATCATTAGATGCGGTTATTGAAGAATTATCTCATCTGCGCAGGGGGATTATCGAAAAAGATGATAAAGCCCTTATGCAGATTTTCAAAACAGCCCAGGCAAAAAGGAACCGGATCAAATGAGCGGACAGCAGACCGTTATTGCGATAGATGGACCGGCCGGAGCCGGGAAGAGCACCGTGGCCAAACGGCTGGCGGTGCGTTTGGGATATCATTATCTTGACACCGGTGCCATGTACCGCGCCGTGACATTGAAAGCCCTCCGGGCGGGCATGGACTTATCCTGTGAAGACGCTCTGGCCGGCCTGGCCCGCGCTACGGACCTTGATCTGAAAGGGAATCCGCAGGATGGTGTTCAGGTCTTTCTCGACGGGGAAGATGTCTCTGCGGATATCCGCACGGCTGAAGTGACCAATCAGACCTTTCATATTGCCCGCGCCCCGAAGGTGCGTGCTGTCATGGTGGAACTGCAGCGCAGGATCGGGTCCCGTCAGAACGTCGTTATCGAAGGACGCGATATCGGCACGGTTGTCTTTCCGCGAGCCCGGTTTAAGTTCTATCTTGATGCTCAGATAGAAGAGAGGGCCCGGAGGCGGTATCAGGATTTTGCAGACGCGGGGCAGAAGATCACGCTGGATCAGGTGATTGCTGATGTGATCGCGCGCGATGAAAAAGACTTCACCCGGGACGTGGGCCCCCTGCGCAAGGCCGATGACGCGGTGGTGATCGACTCGACCGGCATGTCGATCGATCAGGTCGTAGAGGCTATGGCCGAGCATGTACAAGAGAATAGAGAATAGAGAATAGAGAATAGAGAATAGAGAATAGAGAATAGAGAA
>CAZQQI010000023.1:0-29156 GCA_964595465.1 uncultured Planctomycetales bacterium
GATTCCTGCATTCGCAGGAATGACAGACTGATAAAGGTCGCTGTCACCTTTATTGACAGACTGATAAAGGTCGCTGTCACCTTTATTGTTATTGTTTATTGGTCACCTTGCAGGAATGACAGACTGATAAAGGTCGCTGTCACCTTTATTGACAGACCAATAAATCCCCGCCTTCGTTAAAATAATCTTAAAAAATTTACCAAAATCACAAAAAACTGCTAGAATTGTCTTAGTCGCTACATTGCTACTGGTAGCAATGTAGCGACTAGTGTGACCCATTGATCCCCCGCATCTACAAAAAGGAGGCGCCATGACAGACCGTCATTTACCGCAGAAGACGTACGCGTCGCTGCTCGCGGATATCCGCGCCATTATTCAGCAGGGCAAGGACAACGCCGCCCGGGCTGTTCAGCAGGAACTGGTTTTGACCTATTGGCATGTCGGCGAACGGATCGCTCAAGAAGCATCCCTACAGGACGCAGGGTTGTTAAAAGCGGTTTTGGGGGATGTTGCCGATGAATTGCTGCTTGATGCCACCACCTTACTGCGGTGTGTTCAGCTGTTCCACGCGTATCCCCGGGGCGTTGACAATATTCCTTTAAACTGGTCGCAGTACAAACTTCTGCTTCCGATGGATGATGCGCAGCGGCAGTGGTATCAGGCCCGGGCGGTTGAGAACCACTGGAACGTGCGCAAGCTTAATCAGGCGATCCGCGCCCGCACGTTTGAGGCTGAAAAGGACAGCGGCACGGACACGGCCGGATCAGCATCAATCACGCGCCCGACCCGGGCCACGTATGTCTACAAGGCGATCGTGGAAAAGGTGGTTGACGGCGACACGCTGCTGGTACGGATCGATCTGGGGTTTACCACCTGGAAGGAACAGCGCCTGCGCCTGGCGCAGATCGACACCCCGGCGCTGGATGAACCCGGGGGCACACGGGCCGCCGCTTTTGTGGAAGAGCAATTGGCGCCCTGCGCGTTCGTGATGATCAAGACCAATAAGATCGATATTTACGGACGGTATGTAGCGCACGTGTTTTACCGCAAGGGCGAGACGGACAAGGACGCAGTCTTTGAGAAGGGCAATTACCTTAATCAGGAGCTGGTGGACCGGGGGCTGGCCGTTGTATTTTAGGGAGAGGCGGGGTATGATGGTATTTAAAAGTTAGAGGGGACCGCGGCCTTTTTTGATATTACCCCCACCCGGCCTCCCCCATAAAGGGGGAGGAGCTAGAAATCAGTGTCATTATTACTAGGAAGCGGGAGCCCTTCGGGCAGTACCCCCACCCGGCCTCCCCCATAAAGGGGGAGGGGTTAAAAGGGGCTACGCGCTCTCATTTCGATACAGGTAAAAAATGAAGAAAATTTTCCTCCAAACCTACGGCTGTCAGATGAACGAATACGATTCGGAGCTGGTGCGGTCGGTCCTGCTGCAGGCGGGATATTCCTTTGTCGATACCGCACAGGCCGCCGATGTCATCCTGGTCAATACCTGTTCGGTCAGAGAGAACGCCACCCGCAAAGTCCTGGGGCTGCTGCAGAAGATCCGTCATGATAAAAACGGTCAGCCGGCGATTTACGGCATCCTGGGCTGTATGGCCACCAGCCTCAAGGAGACGCTGCTGGCGGACCCGCACGTCCATGTGGATCTGCTGGCCGGGCCGGATTCTTACCGGCGGCTGCCGGAATTGATCCGGCAGACCGCACAAAAAGGCTCTTTTGATACCGCGTTATCAGATACGGAGACCTACGAGGACATCTATCCCGACCGGATCAGTTCGGTCAATGCCTGGATCGCGATCATGCGCGGCTGTAATAATTTCTGCAGTTATTGTGTGGTGCCGTACGCGCGGGGACGGGAGCGCAGCCGGTCTGCGGAAAGTATTATTGAGGAGACACACCGTCTGGCGGAGGAGGGATTCAAACAGGTCACTCTGCTGGGGCAGAATGTCAATTCTTACCGCCATGGCTCAACGGATTTTCCCCGCTTGCTGGATGAGGTCAGCCGCGTTGGCGGCCTGGAAAGGGTCTGGTTCACCTCACCGCATCCCAAGGATGTCCCGGACGAACTGATCGGGCTGATCGCGGACAACCCCAGGATCTGCAATCACATCCATCTGCCTCTGCAGTCCGGCAATACCTCTGTCCTAAAAAAAATGAACCGCCCCTACAGTAAGGAACAGTATCTGAAATTGGTGGACAAGATCCGTGCCCGCTGTCCGCAGGCTGCCGTTACGACGGATATTATTGTGGGGTTTCCCACAGAAACAGACCGGCAGTTTGAGGATACGGTGGATGTGTTCAAAACTGTGGGCTACGACTCGGCGTTTATCTTTAAATATTCTCCCCGCCCGCATACGGCTGCCTCGCGTCATTTCCCTGATGACATTCCGGAAGAGGTCAAGACCGCGCGCATCATGCAGCTCAATGATCTGCAGAAATCACACGCCCTCAGATGCAACACTGCGCTGATCGGAACTGTCAAAGATGTGCTGGTCGAAAAAAGCATGCACGCGGATGGCGAAGGGCGGACCATTGAAAATAAACGGGTGCGGTTCTCTTCTCTGAAAAATGATATTCTCGCCGGAGACATCCTGCCAGTCCGCATTGAACAGGCCACGCCGCATCTGCTCAAAGGGTCTCCTGCCGCTTAACTCTTTCAAATTGGCGTTGACACAAATATTTTGTAATTTTGAAATTTATGCTATTATGTTGTCCATGGCTTATCATGTCCTTTTAGTTGACGATGACCCGTATTTCCGCTCAGAGTTGGGCGAACTGCTGGATGATTTTGAGATCCATGAAGCCCGCAGCGGGGAAGAGGCCCTCGGCCTGCTCAAACAGCCGCACAGCTTTGACGCGATTATTCTTGACGAGATGCTGCCCGGCGCCAAGGGCACTGAGATCATTGAAGACATACAGCGCCTGGCCCCGGGCCTGCGCATTATTCTGCTGACCGGTTTCAGTTCAAAAGACCTTGCCATTGAAGCCCTGCGCGCGCATCCCACCGATTACATCGAAAAACCGCTTAACCCCAAAAAAATCGAACGCATCCGCGAGATCGTCAAATCCGCTCCCGGCGGAGAACATGACGCCCATTTTAGCGGGATCGATGGAAAGATCGAACGGGCAAAATATTACGCCCAGCGGAATTTTGACAAAAAGCTCACCCTGAATGATGTCGCTGATGAGGTCTGCCTGAGCCCAAAATACCTCAGCCGGATCTTTAAAGAACATGTGGGGATGTCCTTCAGTGAATACAAGATCGGTCTGCGGATCGAAAAAGCCAAGGAGCTGCTGGCGACAACCGGCGACAATATCGAGCAGATCTCTGAAAAATTAGGATACCAGAATCCGGAATCCTTCATTAAAATCTTCCGGGAATCCACTGGTTCAACTCCGCGCCAATACCGTGAAGCCGATAAGAAAAATCATAAAAAATCCGCGCACTCACCCGGGCAATCCGCGGACCGCAAAAACAAAATCGCTCATCTGATCTATTACGACGCGCAGGAGGCGATCATTCAGCAGGACCTTGAGGGACGCATCCTGATGTGGAACCCGGCCGCGGAAAAACTCTACGGCTGGCGTCAGGAAGACGTCCTGGATAAGTACATTGATGATGTCCTCTGGTTGAGCGATCAGAAAGATCAATTTGCCCAGCTGGTCAAAGAGCTCAAACGCGGAAAAAAGGCCAGTTCTTTTGAAATCAAAAAACGCGCTAAAAATGAAGACATCCTGGATGTCTGGATCACTTTGATCCCGGAATTTGACAGTCAGCGGGAACTCTGCAGTTTCATCACCATCGAACGCGATATCACTCAGCGCACCCGCGAAAAAGAAACACTCGATCGATTGGCCCAGAAAAATAGTGCAGCGTTGCGGTCCGCCCGTTCTGAACTTGAAAAAAAGAACCGTCTTACGGATCTGGGACGGATGTCCGCCCGCATCGCCCATGAACTGCGAAACCCTCTGGCGGTCATCGAGACCGCCCTCTGGAACATCCGTAAAAAAGCGGACTCGAAAAAGATCAGCAGAAACCTGCAAAGCATTGAGCAGATGATCCGCGAGAGTGACACGATCATCAATAATCTTTTGAATTATTCCCGCATGAATATGCCGGAATATCAGGAGGTCGCCGTTACGCCTTTTCTGCAAGATGCCCTAAATACGGTAAAGGCCCTGTTCCCACGATCAAAGACCCGCATCAAGCTGGATACGTCATCATTACGACGCGAGGCTTTTCAAACCGATCCGATTCAGCTCAAACAGATCCTGAACAATCTTCTCAAGAACGCGGTCGAAGCCACCCTGGAACAGAAGAAAAAGGGAGAGGTGTCTCTGACAGCCAAAAGCACTGCCAAATACATGACCTTTATCGTTAAGGACAACGGGATCGGCATCGCGAAAAAAGATCTTGAACGTATCCAGGAACCCTTTGTTTCGATTAAGCGCAAAGGCACGGGACTGGGCCTGGCTATCTGCCGGGAATTAGCCCACCTTCATGACGGAAAACTTGATATGACCAGCCGTCCCGGCCGCGGGACCACTGTGACCCTGCGTCTCCCCGTAAATCCTTCCCAATAATTTTTCTTTTTTTATTAAAGTAGAATAAAGTCTAAAATGCATGGCCTTGGCAACAGCAGTTTGCCGGTATTCCGATGTAGAATTCAATAAAGTGCACAAAGGCTTCCGTTCTTTAAAAGGATGAGTGGGTGGAACGGATAAGATGCTGCGTCATCCTTTGGTTACTCATTCGGACTTCTTGGCGCCAGAAATTTCAAATAATTTTTCTTTAATGATCCTTCTCGTATCAAAGGAGCTGTAATATGAAACGCAAAAAAATTGTTGTCATTGATGATGATCCGCATTTCGTTGAACAATTTCAGGAAATGCTGACTTTAAGCGGCTATGACACTGAGTGCTTTACCGACCCGAACCGTGCTTTAACGAAGATAAACGACATCAAACCGAATCTCCTGCTGGTCGACCTGAAAATGGACGAACGCAGCGGAACCGAAATTCTTGAAGAAATTCGTCGTACAGAAGATATTAAAGAAACGCCGGCCATCATTATTACGGGTTTCGCCAACGAAGCTGACGAGGATTATCTGCTCAACACTCTCAAAGTCCGGCGGTGTCTGAAAAAACCGGTTAAGCCCCTTAATATCATCGACGAGATCGAGCATGTCTTCAATGATATCAACCATTCTCACTAAACCGGGATATTCGCTATGGCTTATCAAGACCTGAATTCCATCATCCATGACCTGTTCTCCTATGACCAGGAATGCCTGCACCGGCTCAAAAAAGCTGTCGGTGATCTGCCTGATAAGCGGCAGAGAATAAAAGGCGAAATGATCGTCCGTCAAATGAAACACGATCTGCAAGAACTCGAACCCTACGAGCAGCACGGGGACGCCCATCCCGAACAGATCAAAGAAGTCCCGGACATGGAACTGCAGCATTGTATTCCCAATTTCAGCCGAAATCCTAAACAGTTCGATGAATATTACCGCTCGATCATCGCATATTACAAACGGACGACCACCTTTTTAGAACGTCTGCGCAGACTGGTTAAATATGACCGGTCGCGGGATATCTGTGACGCCCTGATCCATTTCCGGACCGGACAGATCCAGAATTTTCAGAATGTCTTAACGCAGAGTGAACTCGCAACATAAATTGATACACGGGGGGGGTCATGAACATCGCAGTATTCGAAGTGGCAGAATGGGAGCGGCAAACCTTTGAACGGCTGGAAGACGAGCATGACATCCAATCCGCGGCCGATCCGTTATTGCCCGACAATGCCGGAGAATACAGAGACGCGGAGATCATTTCCGCATTTATCTATTCTAAACTCAGCCGCGGCACGCTGGAAAAACTGCCCAATCTGAAATTGATCGCGACCCGCTCGACCGGATTCGATCATATTGATCAGGATTTCTGCAATGAAAAGAATATCGCGATCTGCAATGTTCCTTCTTACGGGGAAAACACCGTCGCCGAGCATGTCTTCGCTCTTCTGCTGATGATCTCACACCGCCTGAAGGAGGCCGTGGACCGTACGCGCCGTGGAGATTTTTCCTTTGAAGGTCTCCGGGGATTTGACCTCAAAGGCCGCACCCTGGGCATTATCGGCACCGGTCATATCGGAGAATGCACCGCGCGCATTGCCAAGGGTTTCGGGATGAGCATTCTGGCCATGGACCTTAAACCAAGAGAAGATCTGGCCGAAGAGCTGGGGTTTGATTATGTCGATATGGATACACTGCTGGCAAAATCAGACGTGGTGACGATCCATGTTCCGGCAAAAGCCGACACCAAATGCATGTTTACCAAAGAGCAGTTCGCCAAGATGAAGGATAGTGCGGTGCTCATCAATACCGCCCGGGGCAATCTGGTCGACAATGAAGCCCTGATGGATGCTCTGAGCAGCGGCAAACTCAAAGCGGCAGGGCTGGATGTGCTGCCGGAAGAGCCCATGATCCGTGAAGAGGCCGAACTCCTGCGGCCGAGCAAACTCCAAAAGCAAAAAATGGAGGATTTGCTGGCCGATCATCTTCTGCTGAGAATGAATAATGTGGTGATCACACCGCATAATGCCTTCAACACCAAAGAAGCGGTGGAACGTATCCTTTCAACCACCTTTAAAAATATCACCGGGTTTATCAAGGGTGACCCGCTGAATGTGGTGAACGACGCAGAGCTGCAGCACATGGCCAAAGGATAAATTATGAAAAGCACCAAAACTGTACGAAACCGCGTCGCGGACCATACGCCGCGCAAGATCAATCAGGATATCCGGGAACACACCAATACCCGTCTGGCACAATATGCCCGTTTTCCCGAACGTGTTCCCGAGGCTCTGGTCACGCTGGAAGCCGAATGGGATGTCGAACGCCTGATTCAGGCCTGGGACAGTTCACTGATCCTGGCCGGACTGGCATTGGCGGTCCTGGCCGATCCGCTCTGGTTGTGGCTGTCCGGCCTGGCCGCGTTCTCATTATTCCTGCACGCGCTCATCGGCTGGAGCCTGTGCGCCTGGATCCTGCGCAGAATGGGCCGCCGGACCAAAGAAGAGATCCTGCGTGAACGCTACGCCCTGAAGATCCTGCGCGGGGACTTTCAGCAGGTCTGCAGCAGCGAACACGATGATCTGATCAAACGGCTGGACGCGGTAATCGAAAGTGTCAATGAATGACGGCAGCCCGCTGCCGGCATTTCAGCATGCCGGGTGCTGAATGCTCAATGCTAAGAAAGGACTCTTATGGCTCGTCAAAACCAGGATATTGCGGATACCTTTAACAAAATGGCGGATCTGCTGGAGATCAAGGGAGAGAACCAGTACCGTATCCGCGCCTACCGCAATGCCGCCCGCACCATCAGCAGCCTTTCCAAAAATGTCCGTCACATGGCGGACGAAGGCGAGGACCTGACCAAATTATCCGGGATCGGCAAGGACCTGGCCGGCAAGATCAAGACCCTCATTCAAAAAGGCTCACTGAACGACCTGAAAAAATTAGAGCAAGATGTGCCTTCAGGGCTGGCCCACATCCTTGATGTCGCCGGCCTGGGCGGCAAACGTGTCGCCGTCATACATAAAGAACTGGGGATCAAAAATATCGAAGACCTCAAACAGGCCGCAGAGGAGCACAAGATCCGCGGTCTGGAAGGATTCGGCCGCAAGACCGAAGACAAGATCCTGGAAGAGATCCAGCGGGTCGAAGCCGGCAGCGGCCGCATGGAATTGTTTAAAGCCGAATCCATCGCTGAAGACCTGCTGGAATACCTGAAAACGACCAAAGGAATCAAAGACCTGGTCATCGCCGGAAGCTTCCGCCGGAGAAAAGAGACGGTCGGTGATCTGGACATTCTGGTGACCCATAAAAAAGGGTCGCAGGTCATGGACCGCTTCGTCAATTATGAAGGCGCTCAAAAGACCATCTCCAAAGGCGGCAAACGGTCCTCGATCCTGCTGAAACAGGGCCTGCAGGTCGATCTGCGCGCATTCGCCCAAGTCAGCTACGGCGCAGCCCTGCAGTATTTCACCGGATCCAAAGAACACAGCATCCCTCTGCGCAAGATCGCGGTAAAGAAAAAATACAAGATCAATGAATACGGCCTGTTCCGGGGGAAAAAACGCGTTGCCGGAAAGACCGAACAGAGTGTGTACAGCACGCTGGGACTGAAATACATCCCCCCGGAACTGCGGGAAAATAACGGCGAGATCGAGGCCGCCCAACAAGACAGGCTTCCCCGTCTGATCGAACTCAAGGATATGCGCGGCGATCTGCAGATGCATTCCACCGCCTCTGACGGCCATCAATCCATAAAAGACATGGCGAACACCGCAAAGAAAATCGGATATGACTACATCGCCATCACCGATCATTCCCAAAAAGTCCGTGTGGCTAACGGCCTGAACGCAAAACAGCTGAAAAAACAGATCCGCGAGATCGATAAGATCAACAAAGAGCTCAAAGGACTCACAATTTTAAAATCCTGTGAAGTCGATATCCTGGAGGACGGTTCTCTGGACCTGCCTGATGACGTCCTGAAAGAGCTGGATATTGTTCTCTGTTCGATCCATTCCAAATTCGGTTTATCCCGTCAAAAACAGACCGAACGCATGATCAAGGCGATCCGTCATCCTTTAAGCCGTATCATCGCTCATCCGACGGGCCGCTACATTAAAAAACGCGCTCCTTACGATATGGATATGGAAAAGGTTTTCAAAGCCGCCAAAAAAGAAGGGACCGCGATGGAGATTAACGCGCATCCCGAACGCCTTGACCTCAAGCCCGAACATGCTCGTCTGGCTAAAGATATGGGCGTTAAGCTCAGCATTTCCACTGACGCCCACAGCGGCAATGAATTGAACATGATGCATTACGGGGTGGAGCAGGCCCGGCGGGGTTGGATCGAGGCTGACGATGTGATCAACACCCGTTCGTTGCGGGACCTCCGTAGATTTCTGAAGAAATCATCAGGGTGACGTCATGGATGACAAACACAAACCCAAAACAGATTTTAAGCCGGAAAAAAAACTGAGCAAAAAAGACGCTCATCAGCAGATCAAAGACCTGCGCAAGGGGATCCGTTTTCATAATAAACAGTATTATCAGAAAAACAAGCCGGTGGTCTCCGATGAGACCTATGATAAACTCATGTCCCGCCTGCAGGAACTGGAGGACGCCTACCCGGAATACCGCACCAAGAACTCTCCGAGCCGGACCGTGGGAGCCGAACCGGTGGAATCCCTGAAAAAGGTCAAGCACCGCGCGGTCATGCTGAGTCTGAACGCAGTTCAGGAAAAGGATAAAACAGAAAAGTTCGTCAATGATGTGGACAAACAGACCGGAACAGACAACACCTTCATCCTTGAACCGAAATTCGACGGTCTCTCGGTGGAGATCATTTATCAGAATAAATCGTTCAAACAAGGCTCCACCCGGGGAGACGGAAAGACCGGAGAAGATATCACCCATAATCTGAACGTGATCAAGGCACTGCCCAAAACGCTGAAAGGCCGCAGCGTGCCGGACTCTGTCGCGGTGAGGGGGGAGGTACTTCTGCCGAAAAAAGGGTTTCAGCAGATCAACAAAACGCGCATGGAGCACGGGCAGGACGGATTCGCCAATCCGCGCAATGCCGCCGCCGGGATGGTCCGCCAGCTCGATCCCAAAAATGTGGCCGGAGACAAGCTGCAGATCCGGTTCTACGATATTTTGTCGATCAGCAATGGCCGACCGGATACCCATCACGATACGATCAAGCTGTTTAAAAAATGGGGCCTGCCGGTTGACCGCCACATCAAACAGATCAAAGAAAAAAAACAGATCGCCCGCTATCATAAAAACATGGCGGACCAGCGCGACGACCTGCCGTATGAGATCGACGGCATTGTCATCAAGGTGGATGATCTGCAAAACCGGGAAAAATTAGGCCAGAGATCGCGTTCGCCCAACTGGGCGCTGGCCTGGAAATTCAAGCCCCGTCAAGAGATCACGACTCTGGAAGACATCGTCGTCCAGGTCGGACGGACGGGAATGCTGACACCTGTAGCGCTGCTGCAGCCGGTCAGCGTGGGAGGGGTCACGGTCAGCCGGGCGACCCTGCACACCGAAGAGGAGGTCCGCGAAAAAGACGTACGTCCCGGCGATAAGGTGCGGGTGGTCCGTGCCGGGGATGTCATCCCGGAAGTGGTCAAACGAATAGGGGGGCACCGCAAAAAATCCTCAAAAAAATTTCATATGCCGGATAGCTGCCCGTCCTGCGGGACCAGGGTCTACCGGGAAGGCGCCTACTATTTCTGTCCGGCCGGATTGTCCTGCGAAGCTCAGCTCGTCGGCCGGATCATTCATTACGCGGACAGAGACGCGATGAACATTGACCACCTGGGAGACAAAACGGTCAAAGCTCTGGTCCGGCGGGATATGGTGCGTGACGTCGCGGACCTTTATGAGCTAACCGTAGAAGATATTAAACACCTGCCGGGGTTCTCCGACCGGTCCGCGCGGCAGCTGCATCAGTCGATCCAGAACTCCCGGGAGGTTCCTGCCGACCGGTTTGTCTATGCCCTGGGGATCCGCCATGTGGGCCGGCACATTGCCCGGGTCCTGATGCAGCGTTTTCACACGTTTGATGACCTGCACGGCGCTGATCGCAAGGACCTGCTGGCCATTTCGGAGATCGGTCCGGAGATCGCCGACAGCATTGTGCATTTTTTCAAAAGCCGCCACAATAAAAGATCCATCAAGCGTCTTTTCAAGGCCGGGATCACCTGCCGTCCGTTGAAAACCCGCCAGCATAAAGCATTTGCCGGCAAAACATTTGTTTTTACGGGAAGCCTTGATCATTTAACGCGTTCGGAAGCCAAGGATCTGGTCGAACGGCTGGGGGGCAAGGCCTCTTCAAGCGTCAGCGGGCAGACCGATATCCTGGTGGCGGGGGAAAACCCGGGCAGCAAACTCGATCAGGCCAGGGAGCATAACGTTCAGATCATCAAGCCCCGGCAGTTTCTTAAGATGGTGCCGGAATAAAAGCGAAAAAATGATGCATAAATTTCCAAAACTTAAACCCGTATTATGTGTTATCCGGAAAAAATATTAACATTGCGGCGATCATATTGTGTTTTTTCAGATCGTTCGTTCTGCCCCAGCGAGGCAGAACTTTACTCGACGAAAATCCTGCGCTCTCATCACGTTGACACGTGATGAACCATGCCCGCTTCGGATTTCCGACGTCTTTCAAAACACAATATGATCTTTCGTGATGATCAACACATCTTCCCAATAATACGGTTTTAAAAACACCTATGAATATCCTAATTCCTATCGGTATTGCCATATTTTTCAGCAGCCTGATCGCGCGCTTTTCCCTTCCCTTGCCAAAACTCTGTTGACGGCCGGCTCCGCAACATAACCCAGCACCCCCGCATAAAATGGAATGAGGTCAGAAAAAAGACGAACTCTATTGTGACCAAAATCCAACATTCAAGTAAACTAATATTAGGTGGTTTTGTTGTTTGGAAAATGAGTGGGCAGGATGCGGTGATAATTTTACGCGCCGTTACGCAGCCGAATGGCTATGAAGATCGTGAGGGGCTCGTTCGCTCAAACAGCCTCCCCGAACGTTTTCATAAAGGATCGTTCGGCTCGGAACTCGCTCTGCGAACCCCTCACGCTCTTCTGTAACGCCATTCGGGCGAGAACGGTTTGTGAGCAAACATATCACCTTGTCCGTTGATCGGACCGCTCATAATTTCATGAAATTGAGAAACGGAAAAATTTAAACAAAGGAGAGCACATATGCTGCTAAGAGCCCATAACCTGCGGGGATATCAATTGTTAGCCAAAAATGGAGAACTGGGCCATGTCAAAGATCTTTTCTTCGATGAGGATTACTGGACCGTCCGTTACTTTATTGTAGATACCGGTCACTGGCTGCCGGGCAAACGGGTCCTCATTTCTCCGTCCGCGATCAAGGGATCCCCGGACCCGGATAAAAAAGACATCCCTGTGCCGACATTGACCACAGACCAAGTCAAAGCGGCTCCGCCGGTGGATACCAAACGGCCGGTGTCCAGGCAAAAAGAGATCGAGATCAATCTGCATTACGGCTGGCCGAATTACTGGTACACGCCGATGAACGCGCCGGATGTTACTCCAACAGCGGCTCCGCCGCCACTCAAGACAGAAAAAAAAGAACCCGATAAAGAAGAGGCCCATCTGCGCAGTATGGAGGAAGTGCGCGGCTATCATATCCAGTCTAAAGACGGCGAATTCGGACATGTCGAAGATTTTATTGCCGATGATGCAGATTGGCGGATCCGCTACCTGATCGTTAATACCAAAAATTTTCTGCCCGGTAAAAATGTGCTGATCTCTAATAACTGGATCACTGAGATCGATTGGGCCCAATCCAGGATCTCTGCCGACCTGTTTGAGGAGACGATCAATAACAGTCCGGAATATGACGAACAGCACCCTTTGACCCGTGAGCAGGAAGAAGAATTATTTGATCATTACGATAAATTGCCGTACTGGAATCATAAATGAGATGGATTATTCATAAATCTCAACAACCTTTTTACCGTGTGGCCGCGGTCATATTCAATCTGCTGTTGATGACACAGCAGGCAGCCGCGCAATACCCGGCAGACAAGATCTATGTGCGCCGGGTTATGAACGCGGATCAGACCAGCGCCGCTGCCGACAGCCCGCCGTGGACCGGACTGGTCATTCTTCTCATTCTGCTGGGACTGACCATTTTTTATCTTGTCGCCAACCGAAAAAAAGAGGACCATAAAAAGGACCAATCTTTATGACAGAGCACACCAACAGCCCCTGGGAGCATATTAAAAAAGCCTTATGGACCGGAATAGCCGTCATTTTTCCGATCTACATTACCGGCTACATCCTGTACCTGCTGATCCGGTTTTCTGAACAGATCGCCGGAATTCACATTAATCAATTTATTTCGCGGCATTTCGGCTTCTCCATCCCCGGGCTCGGTCTATTCATTCTGGTCCTGATCCTGCTGACGGCGGGTTTTCTCTCCCGTCAGTATCTGGGGCAATGGTTCATGTCCCTGCTCGACAGGATCTTTCAGCGCACGCCGCTGATCAATCATATTTATCCCTCCGCCAAGCAGCTTTCAGAATTTCTGTTTAACACTGAGAAGAAAAAAGAGCACTTCAAAACTGCGGTATTAGTCGAATACCCCTCTGAGGGGTCATACTCTCTGGGATTTGTAACCAATAACGCGATTGATACCATTACTCCGGAAGATACCGAAAACCTTATCTGTGTTTTGGTGCCGCTTTCGCCGCTGCCGTTTTCCGGGTTGATTTTGATGGTCACTCCGGATAAAATCAAAAACATAAATATTACCGTCGATCAAGCCATGAAACTGATCGTATCAGGCGGGGTTGTCATAAAATAGAGGAAAGGATACCCATGTCACTGACCACAGCTATCGGACGATTCATGATCCGACATTTTGCGCGCCGGCACGGTTTTATGGACCCTTTTTCGGTCCTGGCCAATATGAGCCGGTTCGGCAAACCGGCTGAAATCGCTGCGCCGACAGAATTGCTCCGCGCAGGGTTCGTCCTGCAGGCCCGCGGTCTGATTAACAGCCAGGTTATTCAGCATAACCTGGATTGGGTCTGGCCCTACTGGATCTCCCGTCAGTTCGATCCGAGGGATACGTCTTTCATCCCGCGGGGTTTTGCCGCCACCCATATCAATTTAACGCACCGGAACTGGACCGCGGTTGGAGTGCCAGAGCATCCCCAAACTGCGGTCGTTGACCCGGCCGGGCTGGTCATGCCCTTTTGGGACAGCTGGACCCTGGATGCCTGGATCATGACCCCCGATGGAAAAAACGTCATCCCGTCACGGATCAAACAGCCTCATCAAACCCTGCATTATGATGACGGGCTGACGATCAAGACTCTTACCGGGGCGCACGATATGCAGCTGGAGACACGGACATCTGTCATTCTCCGTGACGGAGAGCCTGTCTGCCGGACCGAGATCGCCGGACATGCCCCCCACATGGCCTGGCTGGTCGTCTCCATCAGGCCCTGCAACCCGGAAGGGATCAGTTTTATCAAACACATTCAGGATCTGCCCGGAAAAGGGGGATGGAAGATCAACAAAAAGCATTCTGTTTACCTCAGCCCCAAACCTGAATACATGCGTTCTTCTGACTATGATGGGGGAGATGTCTTTTTTTCGATCTTTAAAGATCAGCCCCCGCGAAAATATCATTGTGATGCCGAACTCATGACCGCAGCGGCTGTGTACCCAATTTCACCAGGAGGAATTCAAACAGTCTTCGCGGACATCCCGCTCAATCCGGCAAAAACAAAAAAACCATTGTCTCCTATTGAACCGGCCAGTACGGGCGCACAATGGGAACAGGCCCTGGATGCTTCCTGCCGTCTCAATGTCCCGGATGAACGCACGCAATTTCTTTATGACAGTGCTGTGCGCACCCTGATCCTGCATTGTGCCGACGACATTATGGCCGGACCCTTTACGTACAAACGGTTTTGGTTCCGCGACGCGGTTTTTATTGCTCATACTCTGGCCTGCCTCAACCTGGGCGAACGCGCTGAGCGCATGATCGAACGCTTTCCGGAACGCCAAACCCCCATGGGATATTTTTTATCCCAGGAAGGGGAATGGGACTCCAACGGAGAAGTCCTCTGGCTGATGGACCGTTTTTATAAATTGACCGCTAAAACACCAGAGGACCTTTGGCTGAAAACCATCGAAAAGGGAGCGAACTGGATCCTGCGTAAACGCCGCAAGCGCTCAGCGGACGACCCGGCCGGCGGCCTTTTCCCGGCCGGATTCAGTGCCGAACATTTCGGACCTAATGATTATTATTATTGGGATGACTTCTGGGGTGCCGCCGGTCTGAAGGGAGCAGCGGATATCTTTGCCAAAAGCGGAATGACCGGAAAAGCTGAACATTTCCGCAAAGCCGGAGATGAGTTTTTAACAGATATTCAATCCAGTCTGCGTCACACCCTGCGCCGCCTGGACCGCCCGGGAATGCCCGCGTCGCCGTTCCGCAGGCTGGACAGCGCGGCGATCGGGAGTCTGGCCGTCAGTTATCCGCTATCCCTCTGGGACGGAAAAGACGAGCGGATCATGGATACGGTTGAATTTTTATTGCAAAATTGCCTGGTCAACGGCGGCTTCTTTCATGATATGACCCATTCCGGGATCAATCCATATTTGACCCTGCATATCGCTCAGGCCTTACTGCGGGCCGGGGACAGCCGCTGTCTGAACCTGATCCGTGTGATCGCGGATATGGCCAGCCCGACCGGACAATGGCCCGAGGCCATGCATCCTCAGAATACCAACGGCTGTATGGGGGACGGCCAGCATGTCTGGGCGGCGTCTGAATGGCTGATGATGATACGCAACAGCTTTGTGCAGGAGGATCAAGACGCTCTTTTTCTCTGCCGCGGCATACTGCCGGAATGGTATGCCCGGGCCGGCGACATCTCTTTCGGTCCGACACCGACGGAATTCGGTCCGGTCATGGTCCAGATCCGTTCTGATGGAAAACACCTGGAGATCCAATGGCAGGGAGAATGGTTCGCAGACAGTCCGCAGGTCTTTGTACAGCTTCCCGGAGCTGAACCGATCTCGATCAATAAAGAAACCCATAACTGCCGCATTTCGTTGGCAGAGATCAAGCCTAAGGAGAAACGGAAGATATGAACATCCTGATGATGAGCAACACCTACATTCCTCTGGTCGGCGGCGTTGAACGCTCGATCAGCACCTTCAGCGAGGCCATGCGTTCGGACGGGCACAATGTCCTGATCGTCACTCCAGAACTCAGAGGGCAGGACCCTAATGAAAGCGGCGTCCTGCGCCTGCCGTCCATTCACCGGGTGAAAGACACGGATTTCTCACTGAATCTTCCGCTGACAGCAGAGTTCTCTAATGAGATCAGGGAATTTAAGCCCGATATTGTGCATTCCCATCATCCTTTTCTGCTGGGGGACAGCGCCCAGCGTATCGCCGCGCGTCACGGCATTCCTATCGTTTTTACCTATCACACGATCTACGAACAGAAGATGCACTATCTTGATTTTGACACAGAACAATCCCGCCGGTTCATTAAACGGCTGGCGGTTGAATACGCCAATCACTGTGACGCGGTGGTCACGCCGACCAAGAGCATCGGTGAACACTTTCGTTCGCAGGGAATGAAGACGCCAACGGAAGTGATCCCGACCGGTATTGATATGAAAACCTTCGGTCACGGCGACCGCGGACATTTCCGGAAAACGTTCAATATCCCTGAAGACGCGTTTGTGGTGTCGCATATCGGACGGATGGTAAAAGAAAAAAATGTGGATTTTCTCACACGCTGTGTCCTCAAATTTATGGAACAGAAACCGGACACGCATTATCTGCTGGTCGGCGGCGGACCGTCGCTTAAAGAGATTAAAGAACAGGTTTCAGAGGCCGGCCTGTCAGGGCGTGTCACCATAACCGGAAACCTTGACGGTCAGGATCTGATCGACGGATACCATGCCGGTGATGTCTTCGGGTTTGCGTCCCATTCAGAAACACAAGGGCTGGTCCTGCTGGAAGCCATGGCCGCCGGACTGCCGGTCATCGGCGTTGATGCCTTCGGAACACGGGATTTTGTCGAAAGCGAAAAGAACGGCAAAGTGATCCCTGAAGACGATGATGGTGTTTTCGCAGACGCCCTTTCGTGGTACTATCAGCTGGATGACGCCCGCAAAAAGGAAATGCGTAAAAATGCCCGTGACTGCGCGAAATCCTACAGTATCGGCCGCTGCACAGAGCGCATGCTGAATTTATACCGTCGTCTCATCCAGAACACGAAACAGCAGAAAGACCATAATGATGCCTGGCAGGAATTTCTATCCCGGGCAAAGACCGAATGGAATATCATGAAAGGATTAGCCAAGGCCGGTGACGCGGCGCTATCTGAAAACGAATCATGAAGTATCTCGCTACGTTTATCCACAGATTCTATCTTCTCAAAACCCGTCTGGAGTCATTTTTGAATCCAGCTGAATGGTCGATTCGCCTGCTGCGTCTTCCCGTACGCGAAACTGATCCCTCGAGCCGGGGCTTGATCCTCATTCAGCTTGACGGAGTTTCACGCCATCGTCTCCTTGCTGGCATCGAAGAAGGACGCATGCCTTTTTTGAAACATCTGCTGAATAAAGACTACTATCACATTGTGCCGTATTACTCCGGACTGCCCAGCACGACACCTTCTATCCAGGGAGAGCTCTTCTACGGTCAAAAACAAAGTGTGCCTGCCTTTGAGTTCCTCGATAAAGAAGTGGGTCAGGTTGTCCGGATGTACGATCCTGAAACCGTCAAGCGAATTCAGAAACATTTGGCGGACAACGCTGATTTCTCACTCCTGGAGGGGGGGAGCTCTTATGCCAACATTTATGACGGCGGGGCGGACGAATCCCATTTCTGCGTGGTTTCTCTGGGCTGGAACAGCTTATGGCGCAAAGCACGTCCCTGGCGCTGGATCCTTTTTTATGGTGTTCATCTTTTTGATCTCTTGCGTACCGCAGGATTAATGATCATAGAATTTCTTCTCAGCACACTTGATTTCTTGAAGGGGATCCTCCGGAAGCAAAACACCTGGAAAGAATTCAAATTCATCCCGACACGTATCGGACTCTGCATATTGATGCGGGACCTGATCGATCTCGGGGTGAGGACAGACGCGGTCCGGGGCCTGTCGATCATCCACGCCAATTTTCTCGGCCAGGATGAACACGCTCACCGGCGGGGGCCATCCGCGGATTTTTCGCAACGGACTTTAAAGGGAATTGACCAGGCCGTCAAAAGGATCTACCGCTCAGCACGAAAAAGTCCCCGCCGGGATTATGATGTCTGGATCTATTCCGACCACGGGCAGGACGATGCCGTGCCTTACCGTAATGTCCGCGGCCGGACCATCAATGAAGAGATCGCTGAAATCATCAATAGCCGTCAAGGGGAAACTGCAATTTCTTCACAGGACATGTCCAAACCTGCACACAGCATACAGCTCAAACGTATCCAGTATCTTATCCATAAAGCCGCTTCTCCGTTAATTAAGCCTGAGCGGCGTCAAAAACATTTTACCCTCACAACTCTTGGCCCCATCGGACATCTTTACTTAAATTTCGCTATCAATGAACAACAAGCCGACAAACTGGCTCAGGAGATATTACAGAAAACAGCTGTTCCGATCCTTTTACGGACGGCTTCAGAAACAAGCGCCTCAGTATGGACACAGGAGGGATGTTACCAGCTTCCGCGCGATGCGCGCAAAATTTTTGGACAAGACCATCCCCGCCTGAGTCTGATCACTCAGGACATGATCCAGCTCTGCCGTCATCCCAACGCGGGAGATTTCGTTCTATCAGGATTCCGTATCGGAAAAAAACCCTATACCTTTGCCCAGGAAAATGGCTGTCATGCCGGACCGGGAATCGGAGAGACAGATGCCTTTATTATGACCCCCAGAGATATCTTCAGCCGGAATCAGACCCGTCAGGCTCTTTCCACCCAAGACCTGCGGACCGCAGCGCGGAATCACTGTAAACCCTGGCAAGGTTCGATAAAACAATCAAAACCGCATTCCGCTGCGTATCATTTGCGTATCATGACCTACAACGTTCACGGCTGTGTCGGAACAGACGGCCGTCTTTCTCCGGAACGCATCGGACGGGTCATAGCCAGATATCATCCTGATATTGTGTGTCTCCAGGAAATGGACCTAAACCGTAGACGCAGTGCATGGCGTGATCAGGCGGCCATTATCGCAGCCTATATGGATATGGATTATCACTTTCATCCGGTCATGAGGATCAAAGAAGGAGGCTACGGCAATGCCATCCTCAGCCGCTATCCTCTGCATATGATCCGTAAATCCGGCCTATGGATCCCTCACCACCATTCTCCAAAAGAACCGAGGGGCGCCATGATGTGTTCGATTACAATGAATGAACAGACCATCAAACTGATCAACACCCATTTGGGATTAGGATATTTTGAGCGACGTAAACAGATCCAGGAGCTGATGGGCGAAAACTGGCTTGGCCACCCGTCATGCACCGGTCCGGTGATCTTGTGCGGCGATCTTAACACCCCGCCGCAGTCATCAACCTGCCGCGCCATCGAAACCCGTCTCACCAACTGTCAATCCAAAATTCCGTCTCATCGCAATCAGACCTGGCACAGCACATATCCTGTGCGCCAGATCGACCATATTTTTATTTCTCAGGAGATCCGCGTGGACCGGGTACGGACTCCTCGCACCCACTTGGAACGTTTGGCTTCGGACCACCTACCGTATATTGCCGATCTGACAATAAACGGCTGACATCATACCCCGGAAATTTTCCTGTTCTTGAAATCCCCAGGCTTTTAGAGTATAGTGATAAAAATTTCTAATGCCTCATAACAGGCACATTTATGACCGCTCAAGAGCTTTACCAAAAACTCAAACCGATCCAGGAAAAAACAACCTGCCGCCAATATAGTTTGGAGGAATGCGAACGATATATTCCTCTCATCAAACGGATCAACACCCTAAAACACGAGCAGAATGCCGTGATCCTGGCCCATACCTACGTCACGCCCGAGATCATCTACGGGGTAGCCGACTATGTCGGTGATTCCTACGGTTTGAGCAAAGACGCCCTGGCGACCAAAGCCGAAAAGATCATATTTGCCGCTGTGCGCTTCATGGGGGAGACAGCCAAGATCCTTAATCCGGATAAAGAGATTATAGTCCCGGCCCGCGATCCGGGATGCACCCTGGCGGATTCGATCACCGGCGAGCAGGTCAGCCGATTGCGCAAGCAATATCCCGACCACACCTTTGTCTGCTACATTAATACCACCGTTGATGTCAAGGCTGAATGCGATGTCTGCGTGACCTCGGGGAATGTCTATCGCATCGTGGAAAAGATCCCCAATGATAAGATTTTTTTCCTGCCGGACAAATACATGGCGCAGAATCTCAGAGATGATTTCAAAAAAAGGGGGATCAAAAAAGAGATCCTCTCGCATGAAGGCAGCTGTACGGTCCATGAAGAGATCGAGGCGGAAGAGATCGAAAAGATCCGCCGGCAATATCCGGGCATCCTGGTCGCCGCGCATCCGGAATGCCGGCCCGAGGTCTGCACCCGTGCCGATTTTATCGGCAGCACTGCACAAATGATAGACTATGTACGTCATTCAGACCATGATCAGTTTTTCCTCTTAACCGAATGCGGTCTGGCTCACCGCATCAAGATCGAACATCCCGAACTGGATCTGCTCGGCAGCTGCCGGATCTGTGAATACATGAAGTCCAACTCCCTGGAAGATATCCTGCGGGTCATGACCGATCCTCAGCCCTCCGAGATCATCACTGTTTCTGACGGCCAGCGACACAAAGCCCTCAGATCGCTGGATGCTATGTTCCGTTACGCCGAGTAACACATCATCTTTTTTATTTGCAGGATAGAAAAATACTTTTCAGATGTCACTCCGGGGTAGATTTTCACATCTCCGGATCAATCCAAGCTGCGTCTTGCGCCGTATACCCCTTTATGTTAAGATTTTCCATACTTTACATAAACTCAAATGGCACTGTAGAATAGAAAACCACAAATGGAAAACCTTCATTACGTCACGACAAAATATTTTAGCTGCTGCGAACCCCCGTATGAACTCGAGCTCAAGAGCGGACAAAAGCTAGGTCCGCTCACATTAGCCTATGAGACCTACGGCACCCTCAACACAGAACGCTCCAACGCGATTCTGATCTGCCACGCGCTGACCGGCGATGCCCACGCCGCGGGCTGGCACGAAGGCGATAAAAAGCCCGGCTGGTGGGACTGCATGATCGGCCCGGGAAAGGCCTTTGACACAAATAAGTATTTTGTTATCTGCTCCAATGTTCTCGGCGGCTGTCAGGGAACGACCGGCCCGTCGTCTGTCAATCCGCAATCCGGCAAGCCATACGGATTATCGTTCCCCGTCATTACCATCCGCGATATGGTCGCCGCTCAAAAACTGCTGATCGATCATCTCGGCATTGACAAGCTGCTCGCTGTGGCCGGCGGCTCTATGGGCGGTTTACAGGTTATGAAGTGGGCCATCCTTTATCCGGAAAGCGTGAACTCGGCTGTGGTGATCGCCACCAACTACCGTCATAACGCGCAGCAGATCGCTCTGCACGAGGTCGGACGGCAGGCCATCATGTCTGATCCGGATTGGAACGAAGGAAACTACTACGATAAAAACCGTCCCAGTCACGGTCTCGCTTTGGCTCGCATGATCGGCCATATCACGTACATGAGTGAAAAATCCATGGATGAAAAATTCGGCCGCCGTCTGATCGGTAATGAAAAATTCGGCTATGATTTTTCTGCGGACTTTGAAGTGCAGAATTACCTGCGTTACCGGGGGGACAGTTTTGTCGAACGCTTCGACGCCAATTCTTATTTATACCTGACCAAGGCCGTTGATTATTTTGACCTGGGAGAAGAGGGCGGCAGTCTGCGCGACGCCCTGCGCCAAGCCACCGCGAAATTCCTGGTTCTCTCGTTCACGTCAGACTGGCTCTATCCATCACATCAGCTTAAGACCTTCGTTAAAGCCCTTAAGATCAACGGACAGGATGTCACGGATGTCGTCATTGAATCTGATTACGGACATGACGCTTTTTTAATTAAAAATGACCGTCAAATCCACGTGATCGAACATTTTCTAAAACGCATAGCCAAAAACAGGATCTCCTCATGACCCCGCCTGCTGCTGACAAAAGAAGGATCCGGCCTGACCACCGCGCGATCGCGGAAATGATCGAACCTGGTTCTCATGTCCTGGACCTGGGCTGCGGTGACGGCGACCTTTTACAGCTGCTGAAACAGGAAAAAAACTGCCGGGGGGTAGGCGTCGAGATCGATGAACGTTCCATTTACCGCTGTATAGAAAAAGGCCTAACGGTCTCTCACGCGGACATTAATGATGAATTGAAGCATTACGCGGATCAGCGTTTCGACTACATCATCATTAATGAAAGCCTCCAGCAGGTCCTGGATGCTGAAGACGCTGTGCTGGAAGCCCTGCGGGTCGGACGCCAGGTCATTGCGGGAGTCCCCAACTTCTGTATCTGGTCCGCACGCCTGCAGATCTTTTTCCGCGGCCGGGTACCCAAGACACGCTGTCTGCCGTATGAATGGTACAACACTCCCAATATCCGTTTTTTCAGTCTCAATGACTTTCGCTCATTCTGCCGAAAAAAACAGATCGCTATCGAAAAAAAGATCGCCCTCAACGGATACCGCCGGATCAAGATCTTCCCCAATCTTTTCGCTCAAATGGGCATCTTCTTACTGAAAAAATAACCGTGAACGCAAACAGGAGGGACTATGCCGTATATCAATTTGAAACTTGTCGGCACACTGACACCGGAACAAAAGAAGGACATTGCCAAAGATTTTTCTGAAACCCTGGAACGCGTTGCGGGAAAACCCCGCGATCACCTGTATCTCGTGATCGATGAGATCCCGGGAAGCAACTGGGCCAAAGGGGATCAGTTTTTTGGATAATCGGCCTGATCGCGACTACCTCATCATCGGCGCAGGCATCATCGGCCTGGCGCTGGCCCGCGAGATCCGGACACGGGAGCCGGGATCCAGCATCCTGCTCATTGATAAAGAGGATGATGTCGCGCGTCACGCTTCGGGACGCAACAGCGGTGTCCTTCACGCCGGCTTTTATTATTCAGCCGATAGCTTCAAGGCGCGTTTTACCGTTGACGGCAATACGGCCATGAAAGAATATTGCCGGAAAAACAGCCTGCCGATCAACTCCTGCGGAAAATTGGTGGTTGCCGAAGACGCGTATGAACTCAGCCAGCTTCATGAACTGTTCAAACGCGGACAAGCCAACGGCTCAACGGTTTCTCTGATCACGGCTGAAGAGGCCCGGGAATTTGAGCCCGCTGTACAGACCTTTCAAAAAGCCCTCTATTCTCCCGATACCGCGACGATCGACCCGGAGGCAATCTGCCGTTCACTCAAAAGTGATCTGCAGCAGCAGGGCGTGGAATTCCGGCCGAATACCGCCTACCTTCACCGGAACAGCGATATTGTCACCACATCCCGGGGAGAGGTCTGCGCGAAAAAAATCATCAACTGCGCCGGTCTGTACGCTGACCGCATAGCCCGTGATTACGGATTCGGCCATAACTACACCATGCTGCCGTTTAAAGGCCTGTATTTAAAATACACCAAAAACACCACTGATGTACGGATCAATATCTATCCGGTCCCCAATCTGAAAAATCCCTTTCTCGGTGTCCATTTCACCAAAACAGTCGACGGCCATATCAAGATCGGCCCGACCGCCATCCCCGCTTTTTCCCGGGAAAATTACGGAACCCTGGAAAATCTGAAGTGGAACGAAACCCCGCAGATCCTCTACTGGCAGGCCGTTCTTTTTCTCCTCAATTCCTTTCATTTCCGCGACCTGGCGTTCGAAGAGATTAGAAAATACCACAAAAAATATTTTGTCGGCCTGGCCCGAAAAATGATCCCGGATATCGACCCGCAGGGATTTACAGAATATACCCGTCCCGGTATCCGCGCTCAATTGCTGAATAAAAAAAACCGCTCACTGGTGCAGGATTTCGTGATCGAAGGGGACGCGCGCAGTGTGCACATCCTGAACGCGGTTTCCCCGGCCTTTACCTGCGCTTTTCCTTTCGCTGCGCACGTCTACGCCAATCATATTCACGCAAAATGACAACGGGGTCTTTGCAGAAATGAGTGGATAAAGAGGGTGGGGTGCTGTTTTCGTGCGCCGTTTCGCAGCCGAATAGATCATGAAGATCGGATGGCGCCGCGTTTTTCCCCGCGCTGACCCGGCCGGAAAGAATCGGCCTTGACTTTCTTCACGGATGCATTAGTATGAAAGTAATTAAATGCGTCATTTTACGACTTATTTAATGAGACGCGACGAAAAATATGCAGCTGAGAAGGATAGGGTGATGCTTTCGCGCGCTGTTCCGCAACCGAATGGCTTTGAAAGATCGTGAGGGGCTCGTTCGCTCAAAGCGGAGACGGGACTTGCACACGAAATTCTTCCCTTATCCTGCGATCTTCTCTCGCAAGATGTCATTGAACCGTTAAAAGCACCACGTAAAGAAGGAGCAAATTATGAGCGATGAAAAAAAGCCGGAAACCGGACATACCACACCGCCTGATCTGGCCCGTATCGAAGCGGTCATTAACCGCGATATCCGGCCTGCCCTGCAGATGCACGGCGGCGACCTGGAGGTCCTGGATTATCAAGATAAGATCCTGCGCATCCGTTATGAAGGGGCCTGCGGAGGATGCCCGAGCGCGATGTTCGGCACACTGCAGATGATCGAATCCGCTTTAAAAGAAAAGATCGATCCGGAAATTTCGGTTATCCCCGGATAAGGCGTGATAGGAAAGCCGTAATAGAGGAACGAGCGCCGGCAACGCGAAAGAGAAAATATTTTCGCGCGTCCGGGGCTCGATCACGTGACATGTTCAAACTCAACAAAAAGATCAAATACGCGCTCATCGCGCTGAAACATATCAACGGCGTGCAGAATGATCAGCTGACCTCAGCGAAAGATATCTGCGCGTCCTACGGCATTCCGTTCGACCCCACAGCACGGACACTTCAGCTCCTGGCCCAGGATGGTATCCTGCGTGCCGCGCAAGGGGCGCGGGGAGGATATCGCCTGAATTGCGACCTGGACAAGGTCAGCCTGAAAGACCTCAGCGACATCCTGATCGGCCCCGTTAAAATGGCCGACTGTCTGGGAGATGACGAATTCCGCTGCTCCTGTATCGAACAATGCATTGTCATCAGTCCGCTGATAGTGCTCAATGACCGCATTGATCATTTTCTCAAAGATATTTCGATCAAATCCCTGATCACGGCACAGCCCCGGCCCGATGAAGAGCTGATCCGGGCGAGGCTGAAAAAACAACCGACTCTTAAATAAGGACCCGATCATGAAAACCCCGGTTTATCTGGACCACAACGCCACCACGCCACTGCATCCCGAGGTCAAGAACACCCTGACCCGCGCAATGGATATTTACGGCAACCCGTCAAGCTTTCACTCACTCGGCCGTCAGGCCCGCCAGGAAATCGAACAGGCCCGGGAGACCATCGCGTCCTTCATTGGAGCTGAGACAGATGAACTCTTCTTTGTCGGCAGCGGATCAGAAGCCAACAATACCGTCTTTTCTATCAGCCCGTGCGAGCAGAACCGCTGTGTCTGCAATCTGAAAATGAACCGCAAGGTCATAACCACCAGCATTGAACATCCCTGTATTCTGGAATCGGCCCAATGTCTGCGCAGAAAAGGATCGGACGTCATTTATCTGGATGTCGATGAATACGGCAAGGTCAAAAGTGATCAGCTGGAATCCCATTTAAATAATGACGATATCGGCATGGTCTCGATCATGACCGCCAACAATGAGATCGGAACCATCCAGGACATCAAAGGTCTGGCCAAAATGGCGCATGCGAAAAAAGCGCTGTTCCATACCGATGCTGTTCAGGCCGTCGGCAAGATCCCGCTTGATGTTAAAGACCTGGATGTCGACTTTCTGACGATCTCGGCCCATAAGATCTACGGCCCCAAAGGCATCGGCGCCCTCTATGTGCGCAAAGGGATCCCATTCTGTCCGCTGATCGTAGGAGGACATCAGGAACGCGGACGCCGCGCCGGCACGGAAAACACGCTGGGGATCATCGGATTCGGCAAGGCGATTGAAATGCGCCGTCAGGAGATGGACGCGGAACACCAGCGCCTGCTCGAACTCAAAACATATTTAAAGGACTCCCTGGAAAAGATGATCCCTGATATCCGCTTCAACGGCCATCCGCGGGACTGTCTGACCAGCACACTGAATGTCTCGTTTGACGGAGTCGAAGGAGAATCGCTTCTGCTGTATCTCGACGCCGAAGACATCGCGGTTTCGACCGGATCTGCCTGCGCTTCCGGCTCACTGGACCCGTCACATGTCCTGCTGGCCACCGGTCTTATTGCTGAACAGGCCCACGGGTCGATCCGGGTCAGCCTGGGCCGTGACAGCACCAAAGAAGAGATGGACTACTTCCTGAACAAATTACAACCGATCGTAAAACGCTTACGCAGTATGTCGACAGCATATAAAGGGGGAGCATCATGAGCGATATGACACCATGGGTCTACACCGAAAAGGTCAAAGACCATTTTATGAACCCGCGCAATATCCTTTCCGAAGACGAGGATTTTCAGGAAGACGGGCGCGGTCTGGTCGGCAACGTTAAATGCGGAGATCAGATGCTGGTCGTGATCAAGGTCGATCCCGACAAAGGCATCATTACCGATTGCCGGTGGAAAACCTACGGCTGCGCCAGCGCTATCGCCAGCACATCTGTCCTTTCAGAAATGATCAAAGGTATGCCCCTGGACAAGGCCTTCACTCTTTCCCCCAAAGATGTCGCAAAAGAACTGGGCGAACTCCCGGATCACAAGATCCATTGTTCTGTCCTGGGAGACAAAGCCCTGCAGGCAGCCATCAACGATTATTATCAGCGCAGCGGACAGAATGATAAGGTCCAAAAACAAGAAGCCCGTATCATCTGTCAATGCATGAACGTGACCGACCATGAGATCGAGGATGCCGTCCTGGAAGGCGCCCGTTCCTACATTGAACTGCAGGAACATACCAAATTAGGGACTGTCTGCGGGCAATGCAAGGACGAGGCAATCCGTCTGCTGGACCAGTATGTCGCACGTCATTTTTCGCAAAAATAATCCCGGCACAGAAATCCCGGCCCGGCCTTGCCATGCCTTGATCAGTACGTTATCATTTACTTAGCGAACAGAAAACGTATTCAGCGAAAGGGTGTTTTATGACGCATTCACCGGAAAATGTTCTAGACCGCCTGCTGGAATTTTCTCAGCAGATAAAAATGGAAAAGCCGATCGAAGGGGTTATTTATCGTGAGGACTATCAAGATTATCAGGTCCTGATCGAAGGGAATCAGCATATTGAACTGCGCAAAAAATTGATCGATATTCTAATGGATGACCCCAAACATAAAGACACCTGCCGGGAAGTCAAGTTTTTGCTGAACCATCCGGTCGAATTTGAAGAGTGGGAAGAGTGAAAGACCGCACAGCCTTCAATCAGCCTTGAAAGCCCCAGTAGCGCACTTCCGGTTCCAGATCAATACCGAAAGACGTCCTCACGGCATCCCGCATAATATCTGCCAGCCGGACAATATCAGCGGCCGCGGCCTGACCTTCATTTACAATAATATTGGCATGGCGGTCATAAACCGCAGCACCGCCCACACGCATCCCCAGACATCCCGCCTGCTCCAGAAACCATCCGGCGGCCTGACGGCTGCCGTCCGTATGCACAATATTCTTAAAAAAACTGCCTGCGCAGGGTTTGTTTTGGTAGTCAGGGTGTTTTTTGCTGCGTAGTGCCAGAATTTCTCTCCGGTCTTCCACCAGGCTCGCGTGGCTGCCGCTTTCCAAAACGAATCTGACAGCTGTCACCAGCCAGCGTTTATTCTCAATATCGGTTTTCCGGTAAGCCCATGCTATTTCCCCAGCAGAGACTGTCCGCGCAGCACCCTGATCATCTACGATCTCCACAGACTGCACAATGTCGCTCATCTGCCGGCCAAACGCTCCGGCATTGCCGACCACCGCTCCGGCCACTGTTCCCGGAATACCGCTGGCAAAACTCAAGCCCACCAAACCGTACTCTGACGCGTAAAGCGCCACATCATCCAGCAACGCGGATCCACTGACACGGAGCACGTCCTTCTGACGGCTGATCTCCGGATCCCGGGATAAATAACGTACGACCACAGCATCCAGACCACGGTCAGCAGCCAGGATATTGGACCCTTCTCCAATGACACGCACTTCCTGTTTGTGATCACGTAGAACGGCCAGGACCTCACGAAAAGCATGAGTACGCGAACAGGTGATCAATAAAGAAGCCGGACCGCCGACACGGAATGTGGTCATCTCCCGTAACGGGACATTTTCCGCAACCTGGATACCGCTGATATTCAACAATGTGTTCCGAAGATCCTGCTTCATACGATCACACCTCCGGCAGGGGAAAGATCCGGGCCTCAGAAGATGAACCGGCGGATTCAACCCCGGCTCCGGGATAATGTTTTTGAATTGTACCGATCACATCTTCTACAATATATTCCGGAACAGACGCCCCGGAAGAGAGACCGATCTTCTTTTTGCCATCCAGCCATTGCAGGTCTAATTCACCGGCTTGATCAATGATATGAGAAGGGACTCCGCAGCGCTCACCGATCTCACGCAGACGATTGGAATTGGAGCTGTTGGGAGAACCGCAGATAATAATAATGTCGCAGAATGCCGCCAATTCTCTGACCGCATCCTGCCGGCTTTGCGTTGCGTAACAGATATCATCACGCGGCGGTCCGCTTATGTTCGAAAAACGTTCCTTAAGGGCCGCAATAATCCGGGTGGCATCATCCTGGGACAGTGTCGTCTGAGTCACATAAGCCACTGGTGTCTCCGGTGTGAGCGGCAGGGCGGGCACTTCCTCCGGCTTCTGAACAATATGCAGCTGCTGGGGGGCCACATAACCGGATGTCCCCACGATCTCCTGATGTCCTTTATGTCCGATGAGGATCACCTGACGGCCGTCTTTGGAAAAACGGACGGCTTCACGATGCACCTTTTTCACCAAAGGACAGCTGGCATCGATCACCTTGAGTCCCCGCTCACGGGCCTGTCTGATAACCCAAGGAGAGACCCCATGGGCGCTGAAAATCACCCGACCGCCCGGGGGAATATCGTCCAGAGCTTCAACAAATATGACACCGCGGTCTTCAAAGTGCTTCACAACAAAGGTATTATGCACGATCTGATGATAGACATAGAGCGGGGTGCCGTATTTCTCCAGAGCACGCTCCACGATCGTGATCGCGGTCGCCACCCCTGAACAGAAACCGTAGATCCGGGCGAGATAAATGATCTTGTGTTGTTCATTCATAAAAATATTCAGCCGA
>CAZQQI010000024.1:0-29132 GCA_964595465.1 uncultured Planctomycetales bacterium
AAATTCTTTGACAGGCAGTTCCTCTTTTTTATCATCCCGGATTTGATAAACCTGTCGGCCTCCCCTCTTATTCAACCAACTGGAGTCTTGCCGAAGTCCCGCTTTTTTCTTCCTGAGAATATTAAAAATGACCACACCCATCAAAATAAAGCGCCAAACACCATAAAGAACAGAAGAACTAGATCTATAAAAACACGAATTCCGCTCTGGGGTTTCAGCTTTTATTGTTTAAAATGACAACTGATTATTTTCCGCCCTGTCCCGATCATCATAACCGCCCCCAATATTCCAAGGAGGTCAACTATGTCATCTGACTCTAAACGGGTTCATTTAATGATTAAAGGCAATGTTCAGGGTGTCTTTTTCCGCTCCACGATGCGCGACAAAGCCGAATCCGCTCGAGTCAACGGCTGGGTCAAAAACCGCTCCGACGGCTCGGTCGAGGCGGTTCTGGAAGGTCCTTCCGACGCTGTCGACACCATCTCGCGCTGGGCCCATGACGGACCACCCCAAGCCCGTGTCAGCAGGGTCGAAGAGCAGGAAGAAGCGCCGAACAATGAATTTCAGCAATTCCGCGTCGTCCGTTAAAACAGCAGCCGGCTGTTTTAGAACAGGCACGCTATACACATTTTTGACCACACTGTCGGTCCTATCTATTGTTCCAGACCCAACCGCTCGTGCCATGCCGCCAGGGATTCATCCGGATAGTCATCAAAGCAGCTATCCTGCGGATCCGCCTTAACTTCGACCCAAGAGGGCTTGGAAGACAGCATCATATGCGTCCTCTCCGGTGGAAGCGGAAGCGGGGTATCCACAGCCGAGGCATGCGGATGGACCAGCTCAGGCCAACGCGGATCCCACAGCCAAAGGGCCGTGCCGCACTCCCGGCAGAAGCTGCGCTGAGCCTCGCTGCGCGTCTCTTCATTTTTATGCCGTTCCAGAACTGCATGGTAGCGGCTGATATGTTCATGTCCTTCGATCTCAAGGGTGTCATTGCGGGCACTGATATTAATGGCATACCCGCCAGTCCCCGCTGTCTTGCGGCAGATTTTACAGTAACATAAATTGAACGGATACGGATACCGCGACGCCACCTGAAAGCGGACGGCTCCGCAATGACAGGATCCTTCCAGCCGCATGATCATTCCTCCTTTCCGTTTTGCTTTTCTGAATCGAGGAGACGATCAATATCTTCTTTGTTCAGCGTCTCTTCTTCCAATAAGACCTCAGCAATACGGTCCAAATCTTTGCGGTGTTTGACCAGCGTTTCCAGACAGTTCTGCTCGGCCTGCTCCACGATCCTGTGGATCTCTTCATCGATCTGGCGCGCCGTCTCCTCGCTGTAATCCTTCTGCTGGGCGATCTCCTGTCCGAGAAAGACATTTTCTTCTCCCAAACGGAAGGTCAGCGGACCCAGCTTGTCACTCATCCCCCATTGACAGACCATTTTGCGTGCGATCTGCTTGACACCCTTCAGGTCGCTGGCCGCGCCGTTGGTGATATCGTTGAAGACCATTTTTTCTGCGGTGCGTCCTCCCAGTCGGACAGCCAGGACATCCATCAGATAGGACCGGCTGAGGTTATGGCGGTCGATCTCCGGGACCTGCTCGGTCGCACCCAGCGATTTCCCGCGGGGGATGATGGTCACCTTCTGCAGAGGGTCCGCGTGCGGAAGCAGTTTGGCTGTCAAAGCATGACCGGATTCATGATAGGCCACCAGACGGCGTTCCTCGTCAGTCAGGATCTCTTCACGCTCGGCGCCCAGCAGGATCTTGTCCCGGGCATTATCAAAATCTTTACCCGTGACCTTATCCTGATCCTCCCGCCCGGCCAGCAGAGCAGCCTCGTTAACCAGATTCTTGAGATCCGCTCCGGAAAACCCTACGGTCCGCGCCGCGATATTGTTCAGATCCACATCATCCGCCAAAGGCACCTCCCGGGAATGGATCTTAAGGATATCTCTGCGGGCGTCTTTTCTGGGCAATTCCAGTGTAATCTGCCGGTCGAAGCGTCCGGGACGGGTCAGCGCCGGATCCAAAACATCAGGACGGTTCGTGGCCGCCATAACCACCACAGATTCATGCGGCTCAAACCCGTCCATCTCAGAGAGGATCTGGTTGAGGGTCTGTTCCCGTTCATCATGACCGCCGCCCAGACCGGCTCCGCGGCGGCGTCCGATCGATTCGATCTCATCAATAAAAATAATTGCCGGAGCCTCTTTCTTGGCCTGAGTGAACATATTGCGGACACGGGAGGCACCGACCCCGACAAACATTTCGATAAACTCTGATCCGCTGATGCTGAAAAACGGAATATCCGCTTCTCCGGCTGTAGCCTTGGCCAGAAGAGTCTTCCCGCAGCCCGGCGGCCCCATCAGCAAAATCCCGCGGGGGACATCCGCACCCAGACGAGTGAATCTGCGGGGATCCTTCAGATAATCCACGATCTCGCGCACATCACTCTTCGCCTGTTCCAGTCCGGCGACATCATCGAACGTTGTCCCCCCTTTTTCCCGGCGGAATTTTTTGGCCTTTGACCGACCGATACCGAAGAGTCCGCCGCCAGGTTCTCCGCCTTTCCCTGCTCCCGGGGCCTGCATCCGGCGGCGCATCATCCGTCCGGCATAGACAAAATACCCGATCAGCAGGATCCAGGGGAGAAAATTGATCAAAGCATAGGCCCACCAGTTCTGCTGTTTCACTTCAGCATTCACCGTCACATTGTTCTGCTCGAGCAGATCCAGCAATTGCGGATCTTCCACATCGGGCTTAACTGTAGCGAACCGCTGAACACTGTCCTGGTCAACCGGCGCGGATGGATCCGCATCCCCGTTCTCCTTCGCCTGTTCCGCTGACGACTCTTCCGGAGTCCGGGTTTTTCGCCCTTTTTGCCCGACATCATCTTGGTCAGCATCTTCAGGAAGACGAAATGAAGATTTAAATCTCCCCTCAATCCGGCTGTCAATAAAAGTCACTTCCTTGACATGCCCCTGACGCACATAACGTTTAAATGCGGTATAAGAGATATCTTCGCGGCCGGGCTTCTGACCTCCGGCAAACAGAGAAACAACATACCAGATCGCCAGGACCCAGAATATCGTTCCCCAAATGGAGGACCTCGGCTGTTCTTTTCTCTTTCTTGAATTTTTCTTCTGTCTTTTCTTCTCCCGCATTAGATTCCTGACATCTATTTTTTCTATTTATATCGTTTTGTTTAGAAAATCCTGCACCTCAATGACCCCGGGAGTATACATAGCCGCTTCTTTGGCTGTCCGGACAGACATACGGTCCGGCAGCTTTCCTGATAAGGTCACCACGCCGTTTTCCACCTTAACACTGACCTTTTCCGCAGCCACGGTCAGATTGCGCTGCAGGGTCGCGGTAATCTGCGAGGCCATGCGCTCGTCAGAAACGTTTGAAACCGGAACCACAGCAATTTCATTGTCCACATAACGCACCCCGGCGACATTTTGGGCCAGGCGTTGAGCTTTTTGTTTTTTCCAATATGCCTCCACACTTCCCCGCAGGGTCACGATGCCCGCTTCGGCATTGACTTCGATCCGGGTTTCATCAATATCCTGATTCCAGGCCAGGATACTCATGATCCGCTCCTGCAGTTCCTTCCCGGTCGGACAAGTGAATTCCCGGGGATATTCGATCGCCAGGTCATTCTGCACCTTACTGACCCCGGAAATGATCTCCGCGTCTTCCTGCGCGGCTTCCCGTGCGGAAGCCGTGGTCACTTTGCCGCTGAGTTTAACCGTACCGTCGTCCCGGACATCAACGTCGACCAGATCCGCTTCAACACGCCCGTCCCAATCCAGAGACGTCATAATATCTTTTTTTAATGTTTCCAATGCACTGCTCATAGCAACCTCCTTTAACCGCGTGAATATGTTCCTATCAGTTCCGCCTGCGCCAGAATATGATCCTGCATGACGCTTTCGATATCGGTTTTGCTCCTGCCCTCATCCAGATTCAAACCCGCGTCCAGAGCGTAGAGTTTAAAGAAATACCGGTGTTTTCCGGAAGGAGGACACGGCCCGCCGTAATCAGCCCTGCCGAAATCATTTCCGCCCTGTTTGCCGGGCGGAGGAACATCTTCAGCTATTCCGTCAATAACAGGCAGGTCATAGACAATCCAATGCACCCAGGTCTTTCCCGGAGCGTCGGGGTCATCCACGATCAGGACTAGGCTTTGCGCATCACCCGGGATATCTTTAAACTCCAATGGGGGATGAACATCCTCGCCGTCACAGGTATAGCGCGCGGGGATAGTTCCCTGATGTTCAAACGCGGGACTGATGATCTGCATGCCGGCTTCCTTTCATTTTAACGGTTGCGATAAATTCGCCCGGATAATGCGCAGTACAGGCCATGACATGTGTAATGGCATTGACATCGTACTCTTCACCGGAACGGTAGCTGTCGAAAAATTCGTGCATTTTTTCCAGGCGGCCGTCATCGTAACCCGCGGACTGCAGGCCAAGGCTCACCCCGTAATTGGTAAAGGCATATTTAACCGAATCCAGACCGGGATGACGGCAGAAATATCCCGGCGGATCGATCCACATCATATCTAATGTCTGCAGACAGCGCTGGCGCTGTATCCGCGCCCATTCTTCATCCGCAAAAAAATGGCACAGCCACAGCATCATGCCGATCCCCAGATCCTGGGAGATATACTGGGTCCGGTAACTTTGCTGGACCAGATCCCGCATCTGGGCGATCTCATCCGCCAGGGCCTCGGGGTCCAGCAGCCGGTAGATCACATATCCGTCATAATAGTCCATGCCTCCGTATCCATATCCGGGCCAGGGAGCGGACAGGTCTTCCAGCATCTTCCAATGAACGCCGGTCCCCGGCTCGACAAAAGCGGGATGAATGTCTTTGACCAGGGCCACGGCCTTCTCCCGGTACTCTGGAACGATCTCACCGAAACGGCTCAGGGCAAAGATCCACATGATCAGATAATGATAGTACTGTCCGCCGCGGTCTTCCGCCTCCCCGATACGAATCCCTTTGTCCCGGCCCAGCACCCGCTCGACTTCCTGTACCAGCAGACGGGCCTCTTCCAGATACCGCTCATCGGAATGGTCCTTATAAAGAGAAATCAACAGGACCAAACCGAAGGCATCGGTCCATAAATACCGCTGGCCGTTAGGCCAGATCTGCTGTTCACGCATCCAGGCTAATTTGCGGATAACATAATCCAGGTCATGGAACATATTTCAGACTCCTCCTGGCTGAAATCCAGAGGAGCGCAGCGCTTGTCCGGCTTACGCCGGTCAAGATATGCTGCACTCCCAGGACCTCCCCCAACTTTATTCGGATAAGTATTTCTTGAACGTCTCTTTGCGCCAGGCCAATTGTGTCCCGGCTCCTTCCACCGCGGCGATCAGCAGGGCCTCAGTCACTTCCTGCTTACTCGCGCCGGCATCCAGCGCCTTTTTCACATGCTGATCCGTACAGTGCGGGCAGCGGAAGACACAGGCCAGGGCCAGCTTCATCAATTCCACGGTCTTTTTGTCTAAAACTGTATCCTCTTCGCAGGACTTATAAAATGCATTAAACGCGTCGCCGACTTTGGAATTCTGGGCGTACCATTTCTTTTTATCAGACATGAAAATCTCCTTTTTGAAATACTAAACAACTGTTATTATCTAGTATTGTACGGGATAACCGCCGCTCCTAAATCTCCCGCATCCTTATTTTCTTGACATTTTTCTGCTTTTACCAAAAAATCAACCGTAGAAAGCTATTTGAAGAAATCAAGGAAAGAATGTTCTCAATCGCGGATCTGAAGAAGTTCGTCCCATGCTGTGGTAAACCGGCGTGAGCGATGGGCCTGGCGCATATCCCAGACCCTGTTCACCCCTTCAGCTCCCAGGCGGATCTTACCGGTATTGACCGAGCAGTTATACCGGTCCATAGCCTCCATCAGGACCTGCCGTGTTGAGCCGTCATAGGACGGTCCCAGCCAGGTCTGCTGGCCCTGAGATTGGCTGACCAGGCCGGTCATAAACACACCGGACTTTTTGTATTCCTGCCCGGGCTGAAAGAGCTCTTCGGCCAGAACGGCCGCATAGCGTGCCAGGAGAATGCTATCGGCAGTCGGCGGATCCACAATCATACCCAAAGCAGAATAATACTCCTGCTCACGGAACCGGCTGGTCTCTAAATGCACCTGAATATATCCTGCCAGAAGATCCTGCCGGCGCAATTTGACCCCGGCCCGCGCCGTATGAGCCGCCACCGCCTCTCTGATCTCATCCAATCGGATCACAGTCCGCCCGAACATCCGGGAACAAGCAAGAGCCTTTTTATCCGGGACGGATTCTTCCAATCCCAAACATGGTATACCGCGCAATTCCCAGACCGTACGCAGGCCGGTGACAGTCATTTTTTTGCGGACCAGCCGATCAGGCATATTTTTAAGATCATACGCCGTATGAACGCCGCGGCCTTCCAGCCAGTGCCGCCGGCGCCGGCCGATACCCCAGACCTTGCCGACCGGGACATCGTCGAGGCAGTCGTCAGGATCATCCGGCATACAAAATGTCCCGGTACGATACACCCGTTTAGCCAGATGGTTGGCCGCCTTGGCCAGGGTCTTGGTGGTGCCGATCCCGACTGAAACCGGCACACCGGTCTCCCGGTATACCGCTTTTCTGATCTCTTCCGCGTACGCGGGCAGGTCATAATGATCAAACCCCCGAAATAATAAAAATGCCTCATCAATAGAATAAACCTCCATCTCCGGCGTGAAGCGTCGCAGAACCGCCATGACCCGGGCGGACATATCTCCATACAGAACATAATTCGACGAAAAGACCCGGACGCCGTGCTTTTCGATCAGGCCTTTAAGTTCAAAAAACGGCGCGCCCATGGCGATGCCCAAGGCCTTGGCCTCCTCGGACCGGGCTACGGCACAGCCGTCATTGTTGGACAATACGATCACCGGCACATTTTTCAGGGACGGATCAAAGACCCGTTCGCAGGAGACATAAAAATTGTTGCAGTCGACGAGAGCGTAATGCAGGGTCATAAAGTCAGCAGGCACAAGGGGTGCGTGAAACGGGGTACATGAAGCGTGAAACCCAACACACTCAATAAACTCAATAAACTCTAACCAACTTCCATCATTTCCCGTTTCACGTTTACCGTTTCTAAAGTCTATGGATCGCGCTGACCACCACTCCCCAGATCTCAAAGTCCATGTCCGGCGTGATCTCAATATCCGGATAATCCGGATTTTCCGCGATCAGACGTACCCGTCCTTTCTCTTTACGAAAACGTTTAACCGTGAATTCTCCGCCGACCACCGCGATCACAATCCGATTCTGCGCGGGACGAACAGAACGGTCCACGACCAGGATATCACCGTCCAGGATACCCGCCCCGGTCATGGAATCCCCCTTGACCCGCACAAAAAAGGTCGCCGCGGGATGCTTGATCAGATATTCATTCAGGTCCAGGGAACGTTCGATATAATCATCGGCCGGAGACGGAAAGCCCGCCTCGACTGACGAGAGATACAACGGAAAAGACCGGACGTGAGGATTGAGGGGCTGGAAGACGGCTGTGATCATGCCGCCAATATACCACTCATTTGTGTGGTTGTAAAGAACAGGCTTTACTCACATTATTCAGCCTGATACGAACCAGTGCGGTATTCATATTTTCGATCAGCAAAGAGACCGGTCAAGACAAGATCTGCAGCTGGGACCGGCTTTTTTAACGTTTGCTTTTCAGCTGTTCGAGTTCTCTGGTGACACCCCGCAACTGAACCAGCTGATCGGTCAGGCGCTGCCATTCGACTACAAGTTTTTTGTACAACGACTCCCGGGCGATCTTATTGAAGCGGTTGGCATCCAGCGCGTTGACCGCCTGGATATAATCATTAAGCGTGACCCTACCGAAAGAATAATTCTCGGCCTCATCATCGAGAACAGCCTGCGCTAATTCGATACGCTGCTGCGCGATATCGATCAATCTCTGCTCCCGCTGGATCTGCAGATAGAGATTGCGCAGCTGTGTGTAAAGGCGGTAATAGGTGTTGACCGTGGAAAGCCGGGTGCGGCGCTCCAGGATCCGGGAGATCTCATACTGCGCACGCTCGGTCTGATGACCGATCGGCCATTCCAACTCTACACCGGCATAAAAGAAATTGTTTTCATTCTCAATGCCATACTTATTACCGTCTATTTCATAGCCGATTAAGAGATCGATCGACGGCAAGAGGACGTCAGCATCCCGGTCAACCTGAAGACCGGACTTTTTTTCCAGCATGCGCAGGACCTCAAAAGTCCGGCTCTCTTCATGAAAGGTCCGGAACAGCTCCTTAAATTCCCCCCGGGGCGGCACCGGCACATCCGGTTCAGAAGGAACCAGCGACGCATCCCCTTCATAACGTATGATCCGTTTCACAATGTTCAAACTATTTCGATAACGGTCTTCCAGTTCAATCAGTTGTTCCTGCTTGGCCATAACCTGCAGTTTAACCTTATTAACATCAATAGGCAGGGCAATCTTCTGCTTGCGGCGCTCATGAATATTATCCAGCAGACGCAGATTGGTCTGATACGACGAACGCCCAACCTTAAGATTTTTATAATCCTCATACCAGTTATAATACGCGGTCAGAACCACAGCCAGATAATCCTCGTAAGCCTCAATAATCTGATGCCGGGCCACATCCACCTCCAGGCCCACGATCTTATCCAGCAGACGGGTGGACCGGCCGAAGGCGTTCTGCGCGATCGGCTGACTGATAGAAAAATTCGCTTCTGACGATGTCACTGCTGAGGCCATACTCGCACCCGCCTGATACGATGCCGTGAGGGTCGTTCCCAAGTACGGAAAAAGCTTACTCAAAGAGACCGTGGTGTCCGGCGAATCCCGGTCTTGGTCAAAAAAGAATTCATGCTGCTGCTTGACCGAGAGCACCAGATCCCCGGCGGGAAGCTTAAGCGCGTGCTGATACTGCAAAGCCAGGGCGTCAATCAGGATCTGCTCGAACTCTGTGTCGTTCTCTCCGGCCAGGCGCAGGAACTCGTCTAAAGATAAAACGGTTTTCTCTTCACCCGGACAAACCTCTTCGGGCACCGGCATCTTCTCAGGGACCGCGCCGGCGGCGGCCGCAGCAAAGATCATAATCAAAAGAAAACAGCGAACCTTACACACAATGTCTCCTTACGCAAATATTTTTTCCATTTTAAACCGCAGATCCACAACTGCGCTGTACATGCAGGGGACCAGCATCAGTGTGATCAGCGTACCGAAAACCAACCCCCAGGCCAGGGCCAGCATCATCTCCGCGAGCATGGCATCATATCCGGCCAGACCGTAGGCCGTGGGCAGAACTCCGGCCACGGTCGTGGCCGTGGTCAGGACCACGGCCCTCAACCGCGTCTGCGCAATCCTGGCAATCTGATAATCACGCTCTTTTTTATTACCCTCGTCAAATTCATCATCAAGTTTAGCCAGCATAATGATCGAATCATTGATCACGACACCGGCCAACCCTAATGCCCCCACACCGGCAAAAAATCCGAACAGCATTTTCCCGTGCAGTAAAAATGCCAGAACAATGCCCACCATTCCAAAAGGAATCGCCAACATAATAATAAGCGGCCGGGTTAGTGAATTATACAGAACCGCCAAAATCATAAAAATCAGCAACAGGACCAAGACAACTCCCTTGGCAAAATCACCCTGCGACTCCCGGGTATCATAAACCTCCCCGGTAAAGGACAAGGCCGTAGAAGGATGGGCATTGGTCACCTTCCCGAATACATTCCGTTCAAGATCCTCAGCTATCTCCAGCGGTGTCATTTCCGCTTTAGGTTTCATATCTGCGTAAATCGTTGTGGTCCGCTTACCATCACGCCGCGAGATGGAATTAGCCGTGGTTCTCTCCCGCACAGTGACCAGGTCCCCCAAAGGAACTAAATAATCCCGGTTATTTTCCACCGGAATATCCAGAATGCCCTTGATATCTGTTTTCGCGGTATCATTCACAGACAGCCGCACCGCTACTTCCTCATTCCCTTTGGGAAACTCATACAGAATCGACCCCTCAAGCGCGGAGCGAAACGTAGAGGTGATGTTCGCAGGATTGACCGAAAGCCGCTTGATCTTCTCCCGCTGAAAATCGATCTTGTATTCCGGAATACGGATCGGTTCTTCGATCTCCACATTTTCCAGCGCCGGGTGACTCTTCATCGCGTCTGCCAACACCCGGGCAGCATCCGCGCGCACGGCATCCCTGTTTTCCTGGATCAGGACCTCAATAGCACTGCCGCTGGACTGCCCCCACCGGCTTTTCTGAATCACCAACTTCTCCAGATCTACGGCTTTTCTGGCCTGAGGCTCCCAGAGTTTAATGAGCTGATCCGCACTCTTTTTGCGCTGTTCCTGGGGAACGATCTCCGCAATAATACGGAATTTATTCTCTTCCACCGCGCCGCCCCGCCGGCTGCTGGCAATACCGGTGCGAAAACCCACAACCTCTTTGCCGATATGCGGTCTGAGAATCTTTTCAATAGTCTGAGTGATCCGGGCGGTTTCAAAACGGTCGGCATCCTTCCGGGCCGTGCCGACAAAAACGATCTCCCGTGTTTCTTCATGCGGAAACATCACAAACTTCATTTTGGCTGTCATGATCCAGAATGAAATCACCAGCAGCAGCACAAAACCTAAAAAAACAGCATACTTCCAGGGAATGAGTCTCTGCAAAAAACGGCCATACCGGTCTTCGATCTTTTCAAACCAGTGCCTGATCTGAGCTTTCGTCTTCTCCGGGGGAACGGTTCGCTTTTTAAATCTAAACCCCTCTAAATGCAGATGCCCCGGCAAAATAAATAAGGCTTCAAACAGACTGGCCCCCAGCATTAAAAAAATGATCGGAGGAATAAAATTATTGATCTGACCGAAACGTCCGGAAAAATAAAACAAGGGGATAAAGGCAACACAGGTCGTCGTGATGCTGGCCACGATCGGCAAGAACACTTTCTGCGTCCCCTCAACCGCCGCCTCCCGGGAGCTCCTGCCTCTGGATCTCAGCCGGGCCACATTTTCGGCCACCACGATCGCGTCATCCACGACGATCCCCATGACAATGATCACCGCGGCCAGCGTCACATTATTGATCGTATAACCCAGCCATAAACTGGCGATCAAGGTCAAGCTGATCGTGAACGGTATGCCCATCGCCACCCAGATCCCGGACCGTTTGTTCAGAAAAAGAAACAACATCAACACAATCAGAAGGAACCCAATCGCGCCATTGTAAAAAATAATTTTCAGACGATTGCGGAGATCGATCGACTCATCATCCAGCAGCACAACCTCAACCGGGGCATCTTTCAAATGTGTCTTCTGAAACTGCCGGACCACATTCTTCACTTCTGCCAGCGATTCGAGAATGCCGTATGACGTATTTTTTACCACCCGTAAAAAGATACTCTCATGGCCGTTCACCTTACGGATGTTCTTTTCCAGATCAAAATCATATTGCACACTGGCGATCTCTTTTAAAGAGATCGCCTGCCCCTCAAACCCGGCCTGAATAAATAACGCGTTGAGTTTCTCTGGGGTATCCAGCTGAGCGCTAATGGTGACCTTGGGCTCATCCTTGCGCTCAATATTCCCGGCGGGCTGACGCGCGTGATTGTTTGCGATCTCACTGCGCACCCGGCTTAACGGGATATTATAACGAATGAGTTTTTCCGGATCGGCCTTGATCTGGATCTCTTCCTGAAAATATCCGGACATGTCAATACTACTGACCTGCGGTAAATGCCGCAACTGATTTTCTAACGCCTCGGCATATTCCTGCAGGAGCTGACGCTCTTCAATAGAAAGCAGATGTGTCCCGGTATGGATAAGCGCGACATCAAGAATGGCCTTTTTGGATGTCTCAAAAACCCTGACGACCGGATCATTACGCACCTCTTCGGGCAATTTCACATCCATCACAGCGTTGCGGATATCCGTGATCGCCTCACCCCTCTTGGGATAATTCTGTTCGAGCTCAACCGTAATACTAGTACTGCCCTGGCTGGCCGTACTGGTAATGCGGTAGACGCCGTCCAGGCCTTCGACCGCCTCTTCGATCTCACGGGTCACAAAGTGTTCGACCTCCTCAGCCGTGGCCCCGGGATAAGAGGCAGAGATGTGCACGCGGTCGAAGGTCACGTCAGGCATTTCTTCCTTCTTGATCTCCTGCCAGCTAAAGATCCCGCCGGCAAGAACAGCCAGAAAGATGAGATTGGTCAAAAGATGACGGTCAACAAAATAGGAAATAATCCGGGTAAGCATGTGATCGAATAGACCTTTATATAATAATATTGACTCTTTGAAAAAATAAATGGGTATGGCGCATACGATAATGCTTTTACATGCAATGTTGCAGCCGAATGGCTGATGAAGATCGGGAGGAACGCGTTCGCTCAAACAACCTCCCGAACGTTTTTATAATGAATCGTTCGGTTCGGAACTCGCTCTGCGCGTCCCTCCCAATCTTTTTTATCGCCATTCAAGCAGAAACTATTAAATACAAAATATCACATTATCCTTTGTTTTAACCACGAAAACGTTCATAGAGCCATAATATTACGCAGAGAAATATTATTCTATCATAACTTTAAGAAAGGGAAAAAGATATTGCGGTGATATTTCCAGACCGGGGCGAAATGAAGAAAAACTTCTATGCCGGCAAAGGAATTCAGAGGCCGCCCACCTATTTAATTATATCTATTTGAAAATAAACGACTTATGAGATCCGACACCATTTTTTCTGTTTTCCGGAATTTGACGGAAGAAAAGATAGGCCAGAAAAATAAAGATGGTCAGGCTGAGCAGACTCAGGCGGTAACGCCATATGCCCAGCGGAGAAAAAAGCAGCAGGGTCAGTCCCCAGAACAGCGGACCGATCACACCGGCGGCATAGCCGACCAGGTTATACAGGCCGAAGACTTCGCCGATCTGCTCTCGGGGGACGAGCTGAACCGCCCAGGCCCGCCCGACCACGGTGGTCCCGCTCAGGGTCAGGCCGATCAGCGCCCCGATCAGCCAATGAAACGGGGGATGGAAAAAGGCGCCGCCGGCAAAAGCCAGAACCCAAAGGATAAAGATTACCCTCAGGACATTTTTATGACCGAAACGGTCGCCCAGAAACCCGGAAATAAAACTTCCAGCCACGGCAAACAACGTCGAGAAGAAAATTAGATTTATGATCGCCGGCTCACTCAAGCCAAAAACCTCACCGGCATAAACCCCCAGGAAAATAACCACCGTCTGAAAAGCACACATCCCGAAAAAGAACATCAGCAAAAACAGCCGCACTTCTTTAAATTGCGTTCCGCTGGCAAAGGCATCCCGGATGCGCGCGATGATCGGGCGAAGCTGTTCCCGGTTCAGAAAAAATGTTAACGGCCGGTCCCGGCGGTAATCCTTCTCGCGAATAAAGATCATGGCCGGTAAAGAAAGCAACAAAAACGCCCCGGCCGTAGCCATCAATACCGGCTGATATCCGAAACGGGTGATGATCGGCTTGCTCAAGAGCATCGCCAGCAGGGCCCCGCTGTAGCCGAACATGCGCCCCACACCCGATGCCAGTCCGGTCTTCTCCGGGCCGGCCACATGGACCAGTAAAGAATTATAAAAGACCATGGCCATCTGACAGCCGAAATTGGCCACGGCGAAAAAGAGCAGGGCCAAGACGACATGCTCGATCGTCCCGATCAAGAAGGTAAAGACGATCGCGATCAAGGTGAACACCACCAGATAATGCTTTTTGCGCTTTTGAACATCCGAGATCGTCCCCAGTACCGGAGCCAACAGACCCACAAAAATCATGGACCCGCCGAAAGCCAGCGCATAATAAAAAGCCGGGGCACCTTTGATCTCGGTCAGCCAGCGCGGAAAATAGAGCGAAACCACATTCAGGGCGAAGAACTGATTGGAGGTATCATACAGGGCCCAGCAGAGGATGAGAAAATTTTCCCGGCTGAATAGATGCTTGATCCGCATATCAGGTGTTCGCTTTCTGTTGGCAGTCTTTCATGATCTCAAACAGAGCCCGCATAAGATCTTCGGGCTGATCCGAGCCTCCGGCCCGGTCTTTCAGCTGCTCAAAACCGACGGGCTCGAAAAAATGTACTGCAACCGGATGCGGCCGGGGCAGACGCTGACGCACCGGCCAGGCCTCATACGTTCCGGAAATGATCACCGGCACCACAGGGACATCAATATGATCCAAGACCAGACCCAGGCCCGGCTTGAATTCGATCAATTCGCCGGAATGCGAACGCTGTCCTTCCGGAAAAATAACCACATTTTCTTCACGCTGAAGAAGGGTGAGGACAAACGCCAGACTGGACAGCGCCCCTTTTTGCGGATCGACCGGAACCACACGCGCCAGACGGCTGAAGGTGCGGCTCAAGACATTATGGAACGCCACACCCGTCCAGCCTGTCCAGGACAGATGTTTGATCTGCTCATCCGGGAGGACCGCGCCGATCATAAACGGATCTAAAAAACTCAGATGATTCGCGGCGATAATATAAGGCCGGTTATCAGGAAGATTTTCCAATCCTTGAGCCCGTACCCGGAAAAACACCCGGGCCAAAATCCTGTTAAAACCTTTCAGACCCCAGGCCAATACTTTCTGAAACCGCGTCTGTTCTTTAAGCCATTTTCTCTGCCGCTGTGAGATCTTGGTCTCAGGGTCCTTAAACCAATCCTGGCTCTCTTCAGCGGCCTGCGCATGTTCAGCCACTTCACGCAGAAGGTCGCGCACGGTCTTGATGCGGGCGATGGCCTCTTCACTGAGCTCTTTACCGGTTTGCTGACGGATCTCCAGGGTCAGATTGATCCAGGACATGGAATCAATCCCCAGTTCCAACTGCGGACTGGTATCCGGTGTCAGTCGGCGGTCGGAATACTTGGCAGCCAGCCAGTCCCAGACTCGGCGCGCGTCAGGGTCCTCCAGCAGATTCTGATCGTCACCGGCCAACTCCTGTACAGAAACCGGATGGGCGTCTTCCTGTTCTCGACCTTCTTCTCCGGATTTTGCCCGGTCATAGATCTCCGGCAGAAGATGCCGGCGGATCTTGCCCAGACGCGTCCGCGGCAAGGATCCCGAAGAGATCAAAAAATCATCCAGGCGTTTATACGTGGGCAGGTCCTGACTGCGTTTATTAACCATACGCCAGACCTGATCCAGGGCCTGGCTCTCCTGCGCGCTGAGAGCTTCTTTATCCGGCACAATAACAGCGACCAGACGATTGTCTTTCTGCAGGACCCCGGCCTCTTTGACCAATTCCACCTCAGTCAGGGCCTCCTCGATCTCGTCGGGCTGAATATTTTTCCCGCTTTCGGTGACGATCAAAGTCGAGACCCGTCCGGTCAAAAACAAACGGCTGTTTTTAAAATAACCCATGTCCCCGGTCCGGAACCAGCCCTCACCGGTAAAGGCTTCCCGAGTCTCCTCCTCCAGATGCCAATATCCTTTAAAGACGTTCGGCCCGCGGGCCAGGACCTCATTCAGACGGTCCGGATCATTTTTATTGATGCGCAATTCCACCTCTTCCACAGCGCGTCCCGCACTTCCCGGACAATAATCCGAAGGATGCTGAACCGTCAGCAGAGGCGCGGTCTCGGTCAGGCCGTAGCCAATGCCTACCTGCCAGCCGAAGGCACACAGATCTCGCTGTGCTTCCGGAGACAGGGCCGATCCTCCCGAAGCTAAAAGACGCAGACGCGGAGCAATCCGGCGGTGAAACGGCGCCAGCAGAAATTTTCCCGGAAAGAACCTCATCCGGGCAGCCGCTTTGCTCAGGGCAAAAGCAGACGCAAAAAATATCTTAACAGCCAATCCCCCCGAGGAAATACGGGAGGTCACACCTTCAAGCAAGGCGCGGTAAAGACGCGGAACACCGACCATCACTGTGGTCTCCCCCTCACTCAGGGCGCGCATGATCTGAGGCCCGGTCAAGGCCTGAGGAAACACCACCTGCAGACCCGCGGTCAGAGGCGTAAAGAGTCCGACGACCAGAGGATAGACATGATGCAGAGGCAGAGGCAGAAGGACTCGATCTTCCTCCCGCAGCAATTTCTGCTGATCCAGGGCATTGATCTGAAACAGCAGCATCCGGTGGGTAAGGGGAACCCCTTTTGGTTTTCCGGTCGTGCCGGACGTGTAGAATAAAACCGCGTTATCTTCGGGAGAAGACGAAAACGGATCCTGCCGACCTTTTTTCAGGAGCGTGCGCCAGGACAGCTCTTCTTGATCAGAAGCCCCCTCATCAAATAACAGAAAATGCAGATCTGTATTTTCCAACTCATTCAGGCGGGACTGCTGGTCCGAGGTGGTGAATACCAGGCGCGCACCGCTGTCCGAAAGAATATGTTCGACTGTCTGTATGTCGGACTGCACATCAACAGGGACCAGAATACCGCCGGCACGGATAATCCCCAGAGCCGTAACGATCCATTCCCAGCCGTTCGGTGCAATGACCGCGGCACGGCCCCCTTTTTCCAGACCCTGATCTTTTAATCCGGCAGCCAGCTCAGCAGTTTCCTTCTCCAGTTGAGCATAGGACCGCTGCAGTATATCCTGCTTTTGAAAAAAGGTCAGCGCCGTCCTATCTTGAAACGCAGAAAAACTCTGGATAACATCCTGTAACGTGTTCCGTTCGCGCATACAGCCCTTTCTCTCAGAATCAGCAATAAGACAGTAGCAGCTCTATATAGATTAGGGGCTTTCTAATCCAGATGCAAGTCCAAACTTAACCGGAACAGCGGGTTATTGGACAATGTCTTTCAGACGGGGATCTGTATCCATGATCTGCAGGAGTTCGGCCGTCCGGTCCCCTTCAGAAAGTACGGTGTAAAAATCCCCCTTCATAAAGGGCGCTATCTGAAAGGCTTTTTCCCACTCCTCACGGATCAGGGGATCACCCTGAAACGCCTTCCAGAACCCGACGGCATCAAACAAGGCGCGGATCCGATCGGTCTTTACTCCTTCCTGAAGCTGACTGACCAGATAAGTCGCGATCCCCACCTGCAGACCATGCAGACGGGGTTTCCGGCTCACGGTATCCAAAGCATGACTGATCAGATGTTCGCTGCCGCTGGCCGGACGGGACGATCCGCACACTCCCATGGCGATACCGTTGAGCATGAGCGCGATCGCTAACAAACGCATCCCGTCCAGATCCCGGGTCGAATGGGCGATAAACTGAAACACCGTAGAATCCGACAACAGGGCGGCAAAATCATTGATCTGCCCCCCTTCCCGTTTGCTGGCCAGTTTCCAGTCATAAATGGCGGTAAATTTCGAAACCAGATCCCCGACCCCGGACAGCCAGAGCACCTCGGGCGCCTGACGGGTCACGTCGGTATCGACCACCACTCCGTAAGGCATCGTGGCCGGGTAAGATTTCTTGATGCCCTTGCCTTCCAGACTGGCCTGGGGAGAACAGAAGGCATCGTTGGAGAGCGCCGTGGGGACAGCAATGTACGGCAGACGGGACAAAAAGGCCACATACTTGGCCACGTCCAGGGCCCGTCCGCCGCCGAAGCCGATCAAAAGATCGGTCTTGGCCGGCAGATCATGAAAAATGGCATTGGCCTGATCAAAACTGGCGGCGCCCACCTCAATGACCTTGAGGACCTGCACATCCTCATTGATCAGAGCCTTGACCAGACGCCGGCTCAGTTCAGCAGACAGATCCTGAGTACAAAAAAGCACCGTCCGGGCATAATCCCCGCGCCGCGCATAGACCCCGATGCGTTCCAGGGCTCCGGGCTTGATCCGGACCAATGTCGGGATAGCGATCTGGGTGCTTCTCAGCATGATGACCCCTCCTTTAATAAATCCTCTGTAACATCGGACCATTTCTCGAACAGGATAAAGCCCTCACCGATCGCGGTTAATTTTTCTGCCAGCCAGTTACGGGCATAGCGCCTCTCCGGCGGGACCAGCAGGGCCGCGGGCAAGTCCGGACGTCCATCGCCGGCAAAGACCACCTGATCCGCCCTCTGCAGGGCATCCTCCACCACCGCGACCTTATCAACCCCCACCTCCTGAGAATAAAACGCCGAACTGTGCGGAAGCTCCATAAGCAGACCGCGGTCCGGGAAAAATTTTCCGGGATTGGCATGGACGGTCACATCAGCGGCGACATCTTTCAGGATCTTACGGATATACCAATCACTACCGGCCGAGGCCACCACGATCTCCCAGCCCTGTTTTTTCAGCCGGGCCACATTTTCCACCAGATCAGGGTCCGCCTCCATCTTTTCAATGATCTCCAGCAGCACCATCTCATCCGAACGGATCTCAGCAAAGATCCGTCGAAGCGCCTCAAAATGGCTGATCTCTCCGGATTCGTACCTGCCCCAATGTCCCGCTTCTAATATCTGCGGGAACTGCCGGCAGATCAGATCATAAAAATCATTACGGGTGATCGTCCCGTCGAAATCCGTAACGAATATTTTTTTTCTTTTTTTATCCATTTTCTTCTCCATCTCTTCTTCAGGTGGTCGGCAACGGCAGCAGAATCTTACTGTAAAATTGCCGGGCGAAACATTCAGCTTAATCTGGAAAGCAAGGGGCGATGACGCGCAATAAGACGATAAACCCATTCGCAGACACGCCCGAAAAGGGGCACACGTTCATACATCCATAACAACCAGCGCCAGCGCCCGGCCGAAGATAATGATTCCAGAACCGCCCGGGCACCGGAAACGACCGTGCCGTCCGGACGGATCAGCTGAACAGCGTGCGCGCATTGTTCCCGGCTGAGCTGAGGATAGCGACCGATGGTCTGCTGATACGGCTGATACTCGACGCGCTTTCCGGTTAAGCCCTGCCAGCGCCGGATCCAGCGCCGGCAGACTGCGCAGTCTCCATCGTAGAGCATAACCGGCCGGGTTTTCTGATCTCTGTCTGTAACATTCATACCGGCTCCAAAGAAAACTCATCTGACCGCAGATACGGATCACACATTACCTGAAATCTTTCTGCAACGCCCGTGATTCGGCGGAAGCTGTATCGACGAGATTTTAAAACGGTTTTTTCTGCAGCTTGTTCCGCGCCATAACGTTTTATTTTCGATCATTATGGGCGGTCAGAGGACGGATATCAAAAGGGTCTTCCCCTGGTTTATCGACTTTTTTCCGGCTTCAGGAGCTCCGCTTATTGAGCGGACGGCTTTCCGCATCAATTAATTCTAAATTATTCACTTTCAGTTGTTTGTGAGATCCGACACGATTTTTTCGGGGAGGAGGGTAAAGAGGCTCAATCCCATGATCAGCAGCCAGTCGCGGCCTGTCGGGATAACCAGTGACAGCACGTCGGCCAGCACAGGCACAAAGATCCCCAACAAAAGCAGACCGGCGCAGACCAGCAGGGCGAGCCAGACGAACGGATTACGGGTGATCTGGTTATGGATCATTCCTTCACTGTGATCTTTCATAACAAAGACCAGCCAGAGCCGGGAAAAAGCCAACGTCAGAAAACCCACGGTCACGGCGCGCGGTTCCGGGCTGTCGAAATAAAATAACGACAGCAGAAACGCGGCCATTACACAGACCGCGATCACCACACCCAGCCCGGCGACACGCATCCAGTGGCGACGGGTCAAAATAGGCTCGGCCGGGTCCCGGGGAGGATGATCCATGGTGCGGCCGCTGCCTTTCCCCACCCCCAGAGCCAGGGCCGGAAAGACATCACCGATCATGTTCAGATAAAGGATCTGCAGAGGAAGCAGCGGCAGAGGCAGACCGGCCATCATGGCAGCCGCCACGACCAGGATCTCGCTGATATTCCCGGACAAAAGAAAAATAATGAATTTCCGGATATTCTCAAAGATAGCCCGCCCCTGGGCAATAGCTGTAACAATGGTCTGAAAGGCATCGTCTTTCAGGATCATATCCGAGGCCTCACGCGCCACCTGGGTTCCCCTCTGCCCCATGGCGATGCCGATATCTGCTTTCTGCAGGGCCGGGGCGTCATTAATACCGTCGCCGGTCATGGCCACAACACTGCCGGCATCCTGATGCAGCTGGATCAGCTGGAGTTTATGCCGGGGGCTGACCCGGGAATAGATCGCGGCACTCAGAAAACGGTCTTTCTGCTCCCCCGCGGCGTGTTCGAGGTCTTCCAGTTCTTTTCCTGTGATCACCGCCCCCTGTGTATCGTCGATCAGGCCGGTCTGCAGTCCGACGCTCTGCGCAGTGGGTCCATAATCGCCGGTCACCATGACCACCCGGATCCCCGCGGCCTGACAGGCATCGATCGAATCGCGTACATCTTGGCGGGGCGGATCTTCCAGGCAAAGCAGACCGACCAAAACAAGATCCTGATAGGGGTCGGCGTCCCGGCTGCCGGCAACGCGTTCAGCCGCGGCCAATAGCCGTAATCCCTGCGCAGCCAGCTCATCGGCCTTATCCAGCCAATACTGTTTATCTTCTGTGGAAAGCTGCTGCTCTCCTTCGGAGGTGCGAACGCGTGTACAGCATTCGAGTACAGCCTCGGGTGCGCCTTTTACCGCGGTATAAAATCTTTCTCCCTGCCGGTGGAACGTAGCCATCATTTTGGTCTCGCGGGTAAAAGGCTCTTCGCGCTCCTCGGGAGCATCCTTCAGCAGGTCTTGGCGGGAATATCCGGCATCACGCCCGACGCGCAGAAGCGCAACCTCCATGGGATCGCCCTGTTCTTTCTGACCGCCGTCAGGTAAAACCGCGTTATTGCAAAGAACTCCGATCTTGACGGCAATCGTGAGAAGAGAATCTTCAGCAGGAACCTCTCCTTCTTCAACTGACCATTCCCCGCCGCTGTGCAGGATGCGGGTCACGCTCATGCGGTTTTCAGTCAAAGTCCCGGTCTTGTCCGTACAGATAACCGTGGTCGAGCCCAGGGTCTCCACTGCCGAGAGATGATGGATCAAGGCGTTTTTACGGGCCAGACGCCACATGCCGTAAGCCAGACCGATGGTCGAGACAATGGGCAGGCCTTCCGGCACGGCCGCCACCATCAAAGCGATCGCGGTCTTAAGGGTCAGGCCCAGCTCACGTCCTGACAGAAGACCGATCACGATCAGGACTGCGGCGATGGCCAGCATAATCCAGATCAGACGCCCGGCCAGGGCGTTAAGACGCTGTTCTAAATGTGAACCCTCTTCGGCGCCCGCCCCCTGCGCCAAAGCAGAGATCTCACCCAGCTGAGTCTGGTCCCCGGTATACACCGCCACCCCGATACCTGACCCCTGCGAAACTGCCGTCCCTTTAAAGACCATATTCTCCCGGTCTCCGAGAGCAGGCTCGCCTTCCTCCAGCGGATCAGAAGACTTAAAGACCGGCATGGATTCTCCGGTCAGGGCGGATTCATCCACACGGAGTTTATCGGCAGAGGTAATACGCAGATCAGCCGGAACAATATTGCCGGCTTCCAGCAGGACAATATCGCCGGGAACAATGTCTTTAGCAGGGATTTCCTGGACCTCTCCCCCGCGCCGGAGACGAGCAGTCACTTGCGTAAGCGTTTTTAATGAAGCAATAGAACGGGTGGCGGCCAATTCGGTAAAAAAACCGATCATGGTATTGATCACCACCGCAAAAATGATGGCGGCGCCTTCCAGCCAGTCCTGCAGGAAAAAAGAAATGGCTGCCGCGGCCGCCAATAACAGGATAATCAGATTTTTAAACTGCCGGACCAGGATCTGCCAGGCACCGGGGATTTGCTGTTCGGAAAGGGTATTAGAGCCGAAGCGCTTGCGCCGCGCCTTGACCTCGTTCTGATCCAGGCCGGTGTCCGCCCCGACATCCAACTGCTGCCGGACCTCATCAGCGGTCAGCTTCCAGGGTTTGGTAAGATAATCGTTCATAGTGCTGCTATACGGCCGGCCTGATTAACGGTTTGAAAAAATAACGGTGAGCTATTTTAACGCGTCCGGTTTTATAAAACCGTTCCGGTCAGGATCAGGCGGTTAATCGAGAAATAAATAATAATACCGGAAAGGTCGACGAGCGTGGCCACCAGCGGAGCTGACGCACTGGCCGGGTCAAGATTGAAGCGGCGCAGAATGAACGGAAGCATAGAGCCGCAGACGGTTCCCCAGAGAACAACCCCGACCAGACTCACCGCGATCGAATACCCGATCAGCAGATAATGCTCACCATAGGCATTCATCACATAATGGCCGAAGAGGATCCGGCCCAGCCCGAGAACCCCCAGAATACAGCCCAGGGTCGCGCCTGTTGCTGCTTCCCGGCGGATGATACGGAACCAGTCCCGCAGACGGACTTCCCCCAGCGCCATGGCGCGGATGACGATCGTTGATGCCTGTGATCCGGAATTCCCCCCGCTGGAAATGATCAGGGGAACAAAAATGGCCAGTACAATAGCGCGCGAGATCTCGTCCTGAAAACTGGACATCGCACTGGCAGTGAACATAGCGCCGAAAAAGAGGATCACCAGCCAACCGGCGCGCTTCTTCAGCATTTCCCAAAAACCTAACTGCAGATACGGCGAATCAAAAGACTCCACACCACCGATCTTTTGAATATCCTCTGTCGCTTCATCCTGCACCGCATGCAGAACGTCATCGAGAGTAATGATCCCCTTAACATGCCGTTCCTCGTCCACAACCGGAAGCGCGACGAGTTTATGATGCGAAAATAGCCGTCCGATCTCCTCCTGGTCATCCTGTTCGTTCACAAAGATCACATCAGATTTCATAATATCTTGAATACGGGTATCAGGAGCAGCACGAAAAAGGTCATGCAGTGACAAGACCCCCATCAGCTGCTGACGGGCGTTAAGGACATAGACATAATAACGGTTGCTGTTGTATTCCTTGGCCTGCAGGCGAAGATAGCGGATCGCTTCATCCGCGGTCAGATCCGGACGGACCCGTACGAAGTGGGGATCCATCAGGCCCCCGGCCACATCTTCGTTATAACTCAACAGAGCGATGACTTCCCGGAGGGCTTTAGGATCAAGGAGGTTCAGCAAATGGTGCTGGTCTTCTTTGTCGACACTCTGGACAACGTCGGTCACATCATCCAGCGGCAGAAGGCGGAGCCAAAGCTCCCGCTCTTCCTGCGGAATGTTCAGCAGAATAGTCGCCATTTCTTCCGGAGATAAGGTGAGGAAAAAATCCTTGGCGGTCTTGCGGTCCAGCAAAAGAAAGGCCTCAATACGCTCTTCGGTGGAAAGAGCATGCCAGGTCTCCTTGATCTCTTCAAAGGTCAGATTTTTATCCTGAAATAAGGCGCTCATGATATCTCAATTCATAAAAAGGCGTGCTGAAATTAAATCCGGTTTTTTAGTATACCCTTTTTTCCCTTTTAAATAAAACCTCTTTTTTTATATTACATAAAAAAGAGACCTCTCTTAATTTTCCGGGATGGCGAATATTAAGAGCCTTATGATGAATTAATTGTATCCTGTTCTTAATTAACAACTTATGCACTCCGACACCATTTTTTTAATCAAAGAGCAAGCCCCCCTCCGAAAGCACGAGAAATGCCTTGTCGGCTGATAAGTTCCATAAGGATAAAGAGTGTCCTCCAAAAAAGGATCACTGGCTATCGAAGCGTTACGGAACGAAAAAACCAGCGGAGGGCCTGTCTCTGTTTATCAAACCAAAAATTTCTTCAATAACCCGACAAAGCGATCTATAGAAAACAACTTTATGATTTTCCGCGGTGAGCGTAAATAATACGACAAATAACAATTCAACTGGAATTTAACAAGTTCTTTATCGTCAAAATTCGCATGGCGTAAAGACAGCCCCGCCTGTTTTCCATAATCACGCCAATCCGTTGACTTTAAGCTCAAGCCCGCCTCATTGCACAGCGCCATTTCATAAACTCTGGTCGCCGGAAAAGCCGTTAAAATGGCGAAATTTACCCGGCTTGAATACGGCGCCATCTTAAGGGCAAACCTTTTTGTCCTGAGAAGCGACTCCTTTGTTTCTCCCGGGAGTCCGAGAATAAAATTCATCTCCACACTTTTCATGCCGGCTTTTTTGAAGAGTTTAAGCGCCGTTTCTGCTTTTTCAGGTGTTGTGTTTTTTCCGCATTGTTTTAACATCTCTGCGTCACCCGACTCAATCCCAAGACTGACATCAACGCATCCGGTATCTTTCATCAACTGGATGATCTCTTCATCCAGCACATCAATGCGTGTACTCGCCACCCAGCTAAATTTCAAGCCGCGTTCAAGGATACCGTTAAAAACTTCCCGCGCATGTTTTTTAGCAAGCGGAAAGGTTCCGCATTTAAACGCAAACTTGCGGCAGCCCAGGACATTAATGTTATACTCGATCTCGTCTAAAATCCTTTGCGGACTTTTATAACGGACCCTGGTCCCTAATGACCGGAAACAAAACACGCAATCATACGGACAACCGCGCAGCGGTTCAATCGGCATTTCATCATGATAACGCTTTAGATCATACAAATGCCAGGCAGGGAAAGGCAGATCATCAAGTGATTCATAATCAACAGGCGGCGGGTTAACAATAATATTTTTTTCATTTTCACGATAAACAATACCGTTGATCTCGCTCAGGTCTTTGCCGGCAACAATATGACGAAAAGCTGTTTCCCCTTCCCCCACGACACCGACATCCACTGCAGGGCATTCCGCCATAGTCTCTTTCGGCAATGCCGTAATTTGATGACCACCCAGAACGGTCAATAGACCCGGATCGCGTTCTTTGACTTTACTCGCAATATTATGCGCGTCATAGATCTCTTCTGTATAAGCAGGCAAACCTAAAACATCTGCCTGCTCCTCAGCAACGTTATCAACCAACTCATCAATTTTCCATTTCTCCAATTGCGGATCAAGAATGACCACTTCAATATCATCCTTAAGCAAACACGCCGCTAAATTGGCGATACCAATACGCAGATGCGGTTTAGTATTCTGCACCATATCTTTGCGTTTGGTGACAAAAGAACTATTCAGCAGGACAACTTTTTTCATTGTAAACCGTCACGCTCTTGTTCATTTTAAAACACTGCGCACATTGCGCTGGCGATGCTTAAACTCATCATAATGTTTCACATAAAAATCATCCGCCACTCTTTTGATGATAAGAGCCTGCGCTCCCAAAAATAATAAGCACAACCCCAAAAACCCATAAAAATACTGAAACGGATCCTTAAATCCATGCTGATAGCAGGTCACAAAAACCAATGTTAACCCGGCACTCAGGAAAAGCAATCCTAAAACCCCCAGCACATAAACCCGTTTTCTGCTCAATGTAATGGAAAACATCACGGCGATCAGATCCCTCACGGCTAATCGGAATCGCGCCACTTTACTATAGGTAGACTTTCCATGAGCACGCGAATAATGAGTAACGGGGATTTCAGCAACCTTAAATCCTTCTTTAAAGGCAAACACCGCGGCAAAACGATACAGGTCGCCATAAAGCGCCAAAAAACGGATCACATTCAAACGAAAACATTTCAGCCCGGAAAAATAATCGTCGATGTTCAGCCCTGTAATCAAACGCATCAGCATATTAAACAGCCTGGATGTGACAAGCTTACCCCTGGGATCATCCCGGTTCATCCTCTTGCCTGAAACAACATCATACCCTTCATTGATCTTTTGGATAAGTTTCGGAATATCCGCCGGATCATGCTGAAGGTCCGCATCAATAATTACCACGCAATCTCCCCGGACCAGCTCAAAACCCCTTTCAAGCGCGACAGCTTTGCCGCTCCTTTTGGAAAGGTTGATTAAAATAACACCTTCATTAGCCTGCTGGATCTCAGTTAAAACCTGTTCCGTGGAATCTTCCGATGCGTCATTCACAAAAATTATTTCAAAGGAACGTCCCAGATCCTCCAATGTCCGTTTGAGCTTGTCAAAAAGAAGAGGCAAGTTCTTCTCCTCGTTATATGCCGGCACAACGACAGAAATAAACACCTTGCTCATCAGGCCCCTCCTTGGAATTCTGCATTTAAAAATATTATTATGTTTTATAACATTCCATAATATTGTGCACAGATGGTTGACGCAAAAGATCTTTCACCACGTGGACATCGTATTTCTCATAGACCTCTTTGACCAGATCCTCAAGGTCCGGCACAAATCGAACATGTTCTCCGCGATCATTGCTTGCTATCAACCTTGCAAGCCAATGCTGATCATCAATATAACATGGATCATAACTGACCAGCCGCCCATCTTCCTTAAGAATACCCTTAGCAAATTTCAGCAATGTGAGAACCTCCGCATCACTCAAATGATGAAAAACCCCCCGGCACACAACGAGATCGGCACCCTGAAGGCGCTCATCATCCTGAACGTCTGTGAATGACCCTAAATGAAATTCTCCGCGACCACGGAACCTTTGCCGTGCTGTGCGAATATATTTTTCACTGATATCAATGCCGTGATAATCAATATTTTTATCAATATAATTCAACAGCACGCCAGGACCACAGCCGACATCCACCACTTTATCATTGTCTTTGATCTTTAAATATTCATCTACAAATTTTCGGCATGCCCTGAAACTTCCGGACAAAGATTGCAAAAGGGAATAAGCGTACGAATTCCTTAACAATATTTCTTTTATATTTTTGTTCATTTCGCTCCTGTTTTATAGCAGAGGCCATAACAGGGGTCAGCCCTGGCGGGGCAAGTCATTACGTTTTTGGATATCCGCCCCCTGGACCGAACGCCGGCTGATCGGCTTATCCGAATAATGCATTACCCCCTGATCATGCGAATATTTATAGATCTTCGCCGCGGCTGCCCCTGCACCGACCAGAAAAAAAGCCACAGTTAAAATGATCCCGATCCGTCTCATCGATCCTCCTATCCTGCCGCACTATCCGCGTCTATCCGATCATTAGGTGACACAGGAAAAGCAGGATCTGTCCCTCTTTATTTATGGACTTCTCCAGGGACCGCTTGATTGACGGATATTAGAAAACACGCCGTAGCCGCGGATACTTAGCCCTTTTGAATGATGAGTGTCCAAATATTCCAATTTAATCCTGTCAGCGCGGTCATTACTCCCGCCATCCAAACTATTGCGAAAAGCAACAATCACATAATACCCTTTTTCTTCTACGAAAGGCCAAATCTCATAGCGGAAGTGAGCACCGGGCGCTGTCCCGGGATCTTCCATGCCGAGGATATCAAAGTTGTCACAAGGAAGATATTTATTATACGCCTCTGTGGGATTCATAAGGACGCAGGTATCCATGCGGCTGCGGATCGAGGCCATGGCGGAAAGGGCTTCGGCGCCGCGTGAAGATTCGATTGCGCTGAACAAACGGGGTAGGGCCAGAGATGTCAAAACACCGATGACAATAATGACAATAATAAGTTCCAGAAGAGTAAACCCGTCAGATTTCATAAGAACATTGTAACATTTTTCTCTTTTAAAAAATACGGGTCTTCACCGTTTTTTGGTGAGCAGATGAAGCTGGTTGTTGATCTTGGATAAAAGAAATTGCAGACTTCAGAATTCCGGGTTGCGGCGTGTGTCCCCGAAATTTAGCTGCTATGATTTAACTAACAACCGGACACTGGCGGGCTCCGTGCCCTATTCTTTGTCCCCTATTCTTTCGCCTTGTGGGTCTTAACCACCAGGCAGGGTTCGGTGCCGAGGCGCTCTTGGACCCAATGCTTGGCCCGGCGGCCGGCCAGGGTCGAGAGTTCGGGCGCGTCAATGCCTTTGAGCCGCAGGCTCTGTTCGGTCCAGACCCCAAAGCCCTGATCCACGCGCACGATCAGGGTATCGGCATCCGCCCAAAGAAGCCGGGCCCGGAACGTGTAAAGCTCCTGCACCACGCTTTCGGTGACCTTAAGAACGTAAGCCAACGGCGATTTGACCGAGGTATACAGATATTTATTCTGCAGACGGCTATCGGCGGGCGGGATCAGATGTGGATGGCTGGTGTTTGCTTTACCTGTCCCCTTTAAAGTACCTAGTACTTTTTTTCTGGTACTTTTTTCGCTTTTTTCTACTTTTTTCTTTTTTTCAATTTTATGCAATTTACAAGTTGTAATTTAAAATTACATAATTTTAATTTCTAACGGCTTCCTGCGCGGCCTATAATAGAGGTTATAATGGGGGGTCTGACCCCTTCCCCTTGACCCCTTCCCCTTTACCTCATGTGATTTGATTATAGGCGGAGCCCTATTCTTCTTTCAGCTTAATCCTATCCTTTTTGATGAGGATCTGTCCGGCTTTGTACAAAGAACCTAAGGCCATTTTATATTTCTTTTTGCTCACGCCAAAGGTTTGATAAACAGCATCGGGGCTGCTTTTGTCCGTCAATGTGAGGGTGCCGTTGTTTTTATTGATCTCGTCAATGATCTTTTGCTCAAGCTCAGCCATTTTGTGATAGCCCTGCACGTGAAGGCTCAGATCAATTCTGCCGTCATCACGGATCTTTTTAATAAATCCCGGGGTCTTTTGTCCCCGTTCCAGTTTCTGAAAGACTTCGTTCTTGTAAAGCAGTCCTGAAAATTTTTCATTAACAACCGCCTTAAAACCAAATTCGGTTTCCTGATAGATCAACAGATCAACCTGATCGTTTTCTTTTAACCCGGACGGCTGCTGATCCGTAAACTTATCCAGCCGGGCCGAGGCAGCAACGTGGTCGCGCTCTTTATCTTTGTAAATATAGACAACATACGATTCGCCGGCATCCATGGGCCCGATCTGTTCTTTCACCGGGACGAATAGATCTTTGGGCAGTCCCCAATCCAGAAAAACGCCAATATCACATGCGTGAACAACTTTAAGAAAAGCAAACTCCCCTACGACTGCGTAAGGCCGTGTGGTTGTGGCGATAGTGTTTTTATCCGCGTCGTAGTAGACAAAAACCTCGACCGTATCCCCGGCGCGGACTTTCCCCGAAAGTTCTTCGGCCGGAAGAAACAACATGCCGTATGTCCCCCCGTCCAGATAAACACCTTCTCTGGACGCCTCTTTGATCTTCAGCTTATTGTATTTGCCGATTTCCATTATTTCAATCCCCTGCTCAATAAGAAATAGCGCTCCGCGCCCTCTTTTAAAATAAAAGTGACGGACACTTTTATTTGCCGTGACACGCATTTAAATGTGTCCG
>CAZQQI010000025.1:0-27127 GCA_964595465.1 uncultured Planctomycetales bacterium
ACAAGAGCCATGAACTTCTTCATACGACCTATACGGCAAGAGGAAAATGGGTCGGCAAGCAGCCAAAAGGGAAAAAATCTTAACTCTTTGAAAAACTGAATGGGTATGACGGATACGATAATACTTTCGTGTGCCATTTTTCAGCCGAATGGCTATGAAGATCGAGAGGGACGCGTTCGCTCAAACAACATCCCGAACGTTTTTATAATGAATCGTTCGGTTCGGAACTCGCTCTGCGCGTCCCCCCAATCTTTTTTACCGCCATTCGAGCAGAAACTCTTTAAATATGAAACATCATATTATGTTTTGTTTTGCTCACGCAAAAGTTTATAGATCCAAAATCTTAAGCAAGAGAGGTGATGATGCAATACGATCCCAAGACCACAGTAGATGAGTTTGACCGCCTGATGCTGGATATCCGGAAAACGATCCCGGAGCATTACGCGGCCTTTATCAATGAAAAGTCCGCAATGACCAAGGACGGCAAACTGCCTGAAAAAACAAAATGGCTCCTGACCCTGGTGGCCAGTGTGACACAGAAGTGTCCGGTCTGTATTCCTCGGGCTGTTCAGCACTGCATCAAGTCCGGCTGGACCAAAGAAGAGATGCTGGAGGCCTGTATGGTTTCGGTATTGGTCGGAGGCTCCAGCGCTATGACCTACGTGACCCTGGTGGATAAGGCGATCGAAGAGTTAAGCGGGGAATAAGAATTAGGATCGTGGATCTAAAATTATAGAAAAGCCTTGTTCTGGAGGTATTTAAGGCGGCGGCAAGGCAAAAAACAAAATCCCCTGCTTATAGAAAATGTAAAGCAGGGGATTTTTGTGTCAAAAACATGAAATGAGTAATATTTAAGGAATCCTGGTATCTAATTATTTTACCGGGAATCCCGGCATTTACTCAATAGACCGGGATTCCCGGTATTGACATGATTTGAAGATTATGATATTTTGAACATATGAAAATTCATCTTCCCAACAGTGCCTTTTTAGGGAACATCGACCCTTTTTTTAGAGGATTTGATCCTTCTCATAAGGACCGTTTGGAGATTAGTGCGAATGAAAAATGGATTTCTGTGCATCCTGTTGTTCTGTCGATGATTGCTGCTTTGGGTGTTGCGTTCAATCCCAAGATACGCTGTCCCAAATTGGAAGCGAAATCCCGCCATTATTTTGTCCGCATAGGATTATTTAAAATGCTCAATATCGATCCTGGAATCAATATTGTAGAGCATGAGCCAGCGGGGAGATTTGTACCTCTTATGCAAATCCGCACAGCGGAAGAATTAACAAAATTTATTACGGATATGATCCCCTTGCTTCATCTGGAGCCGGAGCAGACTCAGACAATCGGCTATATTGTGAGTGAATTGGTCCGCAATGTGATCGAGCATTCCGGTTCAGAGAAAGGCGCTTTTTTGTGTGCGCAGTATTATAAGAAGAGTAATACGGTTAGAATTGGGATCGCCGATATTGGCGAAGGGATCAAAAAAACGATTAATCAATCATATTCTGCGAAGACAGACCTGGAGGCTATTCAACTTGCCCTTTGGCCGGGCATTACCGGCACGACCCGGAGGGAAGGAGGCAGTGAACAAAATGCGGGTGCAGGGCTGTTTTTTATTAAATCAATTGCCTGGGTTAATCGTAATTTTTTTGTTCTTTACAGTGGGAACGCACTTTATAAATTGCTTCACAGGACACAGAAATCGAGATTGGTCTTAAAGGCAGACCCATTGGAGGACAGGTGTTCGACAGATGAACAACTTCCCCATTGGCCGGGGACAATTGTGGGAATAGATATTAATCTTGATCAGACCGAAGAGTTTTCCCAGCTGCTTGATGCCATACGCAAAGTTTATACGGCAGCTGTCCGAGAGCGGAGAAAGTCCAGGTACAGGAGGCCCAGATTCACATGAAAACAATACACATTTTTGAAGAAACAGGGGTATTTGCTGAGAACAAAGATGTTGCTAAAAGTATCCGAATTCAGGGAATTATGCCTGCTTTAGAAAAAAAAGAGCGTGTTGTTGTTGATTTTCGGCGGGTTGAGGCGGCGACACAGTCTTTCATCCATGCTTTGATAAGTGAGATTTTAAGAAAATACGGCGTCGAAATATTGGATAGAATCGAATTTAAGGGATGCACAATTAAGGTTAAAAAAATTATCGAGATTGTTGTAGATTATATGCAGGAGAGCATGTGAACAGAGAGTGAGCTGGCGGGGAGATGCGGCCCTCTGCAAGGAAGAGGGCTGTCTTTTATGAACTTTTTGTGAAATATGGAACTTTAAACATTGACAAAAGAACTTTAAGTGGTATATTTATTACAAAAATACTCCTGAAGACAGGATCGTTCGTATATGAAATCCGGAAATCAATGTGTTGAACGGCTGCACCGCTATCGTAATGCTCTTTACCGTCTGAAGCATATGGGATTCGTGAAGGTGTTTTCGGATAATCTGGCGGATGCTGTGGGTGTTACATCGGCTCAGGTCCGTAAAGATTTTTCTATGTTCGGACTTTCCGGGAACAAGCGGGGAGGATATCAGGTCGATGACCTGATCGTGAATCTGGATAAGCTTTTGGGAAAAGACAAGGTCCAGGATGTGGTGGTTGTCGGGGCCGGGAATATCGGGACAGCTCTGCTCAATTACAAAGGATTTGAACACAACGGCATCCGCATTGTGGCGGCCTTTGACCGCCATGCTGAGGAGATCATCAATGTCTCGGATGTTCCGATCATGCCGATGGATGCCCTTGCCGGATTTGTCGACGAGAACAGTATTGAGGTCGGCATTATTGCGGTCCCGGATTACGCGGCGCAGGATGTGCTTGATGACTTGAAAGCTGCGGGGATCAAGGGTGTTCTGAATTTTGCGCCGATCCGGCTGCAGGCGCCGGAAAATTTTATTGTCAACAATATCCACGTCGGGTTAGAGTTGGAAAAGGTCATTTATTTTGTTCATGCCATGGACCGGAATGTGGAGTAATGAAGACACACGCACCAGGGAACAAGTCATCAGAGTCAGTGAAGGGTGAAAACTGAACAGTAGACGAAAGATCTAAAACCCCGCACCATCACAAGGCGAGAAAGCGCAGGACCGCAAAAACTATGAAAATCCGCTCAAAAATTTTGCTGGCCTTTATGGCTGTCATCCTTTTTCTGAGTGTTTCGACATCACTGCTGATGTTTTATATTGTTAAGAGATATGTCGTGGACGAAGCGCAGGAAGAAGTCAATGCGAATCTTAATACGGCCCGAACGGTTTATAATAATCAGCTTGAGGAAATGGCGGTCTCTTTTCATCTGGCGACCCCGGAGACCAATCTGATCCATTTTCAGGCGGTAACGGGTCTGGATTATTTGGAGCTGCTTTCTCCTGAAGACGCGGCCGGGTCTTCCAGTGAGATCGTCCGCCGGGCTTTCGCCGCAGAGCGTCCGGTCGGAGGAACACGTCTGATCCGCCCGGAAGAGCTCGCGACCCTGGAAAGACGGTTTTATGATCAGGCTGTGATCGATATCCGCAAGACCCCCAAGGCCCGCCCTTCCCAGAAGGAACAGCTTAAGGCCACGATGAGCATAGAATATGCTAAGCCATTTGTGGACCGTAAGGGCAGGGTGAAAGGGATCATTTACGGCGGCAAGATCATTAATCGGAATTATGAATTCATTGATGAGATTTCCGACGCGGTTTTTCAACGGGAGATCTATGACGACAAGCTATTCGGTACAGTGACGATCTTTTTGGATGATGTGCGCATCGCCACCAATGTACTGGACCGGGAAGGGAAACGGGCAGTCGGCACGCGGGTTTCGGAAATTGTCTATAAAAAGGTCATTGAACAGGGCGAGCGCTGGCAGGATCGTGCTTTTGTGGTAACGGACTGGTACCGGACTGCCTATGAGCCGATCCGTGATATTAACGGGAACATTATCGGTATCCTTTATGTGGGGATCCTGGAAAAGCCGTTTATTGATTTGCAGGTCAAGATTTTTTGGGCATTTTTCGGCATCATGGCCCTGGGGGCGGTCCTGGCTATGGCCGTTTCTTACTTACTATCGGCCGCGATCTCGCGACCCATGGTTCAGATGCATCAGGCCACGGCGAAAATCGCGGAAGGGGATTTTTCTGTACTGAAAGACGGAGGAGGCGCGGACTCGATCGAAGAGTTTCTCCATCTTCAGCAGGCCTTTAATGTCATGGCCGACAAATTGCGGGAACGCGAGGCCAGCCTGAAGGATTCCAAAGAACGGGTTGAGGTGCTGAATAAACGGTATCTGGACCTGGTCGGGTTTGTTTCTCACGAACTCAAAGGGATCCTCTCCTCTCTGGTCCTGAATGTGTATTTGCTGCAGAACAAGGTTTTAGGCGGGATCAATGAAAAGCAGGAAAAGACCCTGCGCTCCGTGGCCCGGAACCTGGATTATTTGACGACCACGGTTAAGAATTTTTTAAGTCTGAGCCGGATCGAGAAAGGGGAGCTCCATCTTAACATCGGTTCTTTAAATCTGCGTGAGCATGTTATGGACCCTGCTGCCGAGGCTTTTGCCCAGCAGGCTCAGGAAAAAGATCTAACTATTGAGAATAACTTAGCCGAGGATATCACGGTTGAAGGCGATGCCGGCCTTCTGCAGATCGTAGCGAATAACCTTTTAAGCAACGCGGTCAAATACGGGAAATCAGGCGGCCGGATAAAAATTACTTCAAAATCCGTGGAGGATATGGTAGAAATAGAGGTTTATAATGACGGAAAACCGATTGCGGACGTTGATCTGGACAAGTTATTCCGTAAATTTTCACGGGTGATCTATACCGGCATGGAAAAGGTGAAGGGGACCGGGGTTGGATTATTTATCACGCGTGAGATCGTGGAACAGCACGGCGGTACAATAAAGGCTGTCCCGCGCGAAAAAGGCAACTCATTTATTTTTACGATGAAAAAAGATCTGAATAAAACGACGTAACAGAAGGTGGATGGTATGAAGAATAAAATACTGATCATTGATGATGACGCGGATTTTGTTGACGCGATTTCTCTGCTTCTCCAGTCCGACGGGTATGAGGTGATCACGGCATCCAACGGAACCGAGGGGTTTCAGAAGGTCAAACGGGAATCTCCCGACCTGATCTTTCTGGACATGATGATGACCTACAAGACTGAAGGTGCTGAAACCGCGCAGGCCATGGCCGAAGACGCCGCAATCAGAGAGATCCCGGTGGTCATGGTGACCGGCGCCCGTAAAGAAGCGGATTTTCCTATTGAGGTCAAGGCGGACAAAGACAAGCTGCCGGTCAAGACCGTGATCGAAAAACCGGTCAAGCCCGAGGCCCTGCTGAAGCTGACCAAGCTGTATATCAAGAGAACAGGAGAAGAACATCGCCGGGTCGTTGCCGGTTTGGACGACTTGGCCAAGCGCTGGGAAGGGAAAAAGGGCAACCTGATCATGATCCTGCATGAGATCCAGAACCATCACGGCTATGTTCCGCGCGAGATCGCCTTCGAGCTGAGCCGGATCCTTGATATTTCTCTGGCCCGGATCTACGAAGTGATCACGTTTTACAATTATTTTAAATTAGATCCGCCTGGGGAGCATACGATCTCGGTCTGCATGGGGACGGCCTGTTATTTGAAAGGAGCTCCGCAGATCGTGGACGAGATCAAGAATATCCTGAACGTTGAAGAAGGACAAACCACGGCAGACGGAGTGTTCCATCTGCAGATGGTCCGCTGTCTGGGCTGCTGCGGTCTGGCCCCGGTCGTCATGATCGACGAAACGGTTCACGGCAAGGTCAAAAAAGAAGAGGTTATGGGAATCCTTTCCCAATACAGCGGCGGTGCAGAGCAAGATAAGGAGGCGGCCGTATGAGTAAAACAGCAAAAGAAAATTGGATCCGGGTCGGCATGAGTACCTGCGGAATATCCGCCGGGGCTGACAAGGTCTTTCATGTTTTGAAAGAAGAAACGGTTAAGAGGGGCATTGATGTCCGCATTGAACGCTGCGGCTGCGCGGGCAAGTGTTACGCTGAGCCGCTGGTCGAGGTCTCGATCGAAGGTATGCCGCAGGTGGTTTATGGGGACGTCGACACCAAGACCGCGCTCAAGATCCTGGATAAACATGTTTTGGGAAAACGATTTATTAACGACCATATTTATGATGTAAAGGTGACCTGATATGACCATGCAATATAAAAAAGTCATTTTGATCAACGATTCCGCCGGGACCGGTCAAAATACTAAGTATTATGATCTGTTTATGGCCCATCTACGGGAGAATAGTTTGGCCGATGACATTCAGATCGTCCGCACGCCGGACTTGGGGATTTATGGAAAGGGCATGATCGCCAGGGTCATCCCGGATGATTTTGTTTATGCCGATATTGATCAAGGCGACATTCCGGCCATCGTTCAGTCCGCGCAGAAAAGCAAAGCCATTAAAGAACGCCTGTATGATCCCCAGGACAAGCAGGTGAGGATCGTTCTGCGCAACTGCGGGGTTGTGGATCCGGAAAGCATCGACGACTATCAGAGCCATGCCGGATATGCCGGCTTGAAAAAAGCCTTAACCAAACTCAGCCGTGAGGATGTTATCGCGGAAATGAAAACCAGCGGCCTGCGGGGACGCGGCGGCGGCGGGTTTCCCACCTGGATGAAATGGAATTTTGCTAAGGCCGTAGAGTCGGATGAAAAGTATGTCATCTGTAACGCGGATGAGGGTGACCCCGGGGCATATATGGACCGCAGTGTTCTGGAAGGCGACCCTCATTCGGTGGTCGAAGGGATGATCATTGCCGGATACGCCGTTGGGGCATCTCAGGGGTTTTTCTATATCCGGGCGGAATATCCTTTGGCGATCACCCGCGTGCAGAAGGCGATCGACCAGGCCCGGGAAAAAGGGCTGATCGGGAAAGATATTTTAGGGTCAGGATTTGATTTTGATCTGGAGATCCGTTTGGGAGCCGGCGCGTTTGTCTGCGGGGAAGAGACCGCGCTGATCGCTTCGATCGAAGGAAAACGCGGCTGTCCGGTTCCGCGTCCGCCTTATCCTTCGGTTAAGGGGCTATGGAGCAAACCCACGGTGATCAATAATGTCGAGACACTGGCCAATATCCCGGTTATTTTTCATAAAGGCGGAGAGTGGTTTTCCAAGATCGGCAGTGAGACATCAAAAGGAACCAAGGTGTTCGCCCTGACCGGCAAGGTGAAGAATTCCAGCCTGATCGAGGTGCCCATGGGCATCACCCTGCGCGAGATCGTCTATGATATCGGCGGCGGGGTCAGCGGCAATAAACAGATCAAGGCCATACAGACCGGCGGCCCCTCGGGCGGAGTGATCCCTCCGCAGCACTTTGATACGCCGGTCGATTACGACAACCTGCAGAAACTCGGTTCGATCATGGGTTCCGGCGGGATGATCGTGATGGATGAGGATGATTGTATTGTTGATATCGCCAAATTTTATCTGGGATTTTGTGTGGATGAATCCTGCGGAAAGTGTGCGCCCTGCCGTATCGGAGGAACACAGATGCTCAATATCCTGCGCAAGATCACCAGCGGAAACGGAGACAAGAAAGATATTGAGAATCTTGAGAGTATCTCCCGGGCGATGCAGAAAGCATCTCTTTGCGGACTGGGTCAGACCGCGCCGAACCCGGTGGTCTCAACCCTGCAGTATTTCCGGGAAGAATACACCGATCATATCGAAAAAAAGAAATGCGCGGCAGGAAAATGCAGCGATCTCTTTCAGTATACTATTGTCGATGATGCCTGTAAACGCTGCGGCCTGTGTGCGCGAAACTGTCCGGTTGACGCGATATCGGGCGACCGCGAACGCGGGTATGTGATCGACCAGGATAAATGTACACGATGCGGACGCTGTTTTGAAGTCTGCAAATTCGGCGCGGTCGCGCGGTAAGGGCCGTAAAGAAAATAAGGAGTTGGAAAAATGATCAAAGCTGTTATTGATAGTATACCCGTCGAGGTCGAGACCGGCACGACGATCCTGGACGCTGCCCGGACTGTGCAGGTCCAGATCCCGACATTATGCAAGCACCGCAGTTTGTCGGCATCTGCCGCCTGCGGCATATGTGTGGTTAAAGTTAAGGGGTCGCGCAAAATGCTGCGTGCCTGCTGTACGCCGATCGAAGAAGGGATGGACATTATCACTCAGGATCCGGAACTGGTGGATATCCGCCGGACGGTGCTGGAATTGGTTTTGTCTGATCATCCTAATGATTGCCTGCAGTGCGGCCGCAACAATAATTGTGAACTGCAGACACTGGCCGCTGATTTTGCCATCCGTGATGAACGGTTCGGCAAGGTCGTCAGGGATCTCCCGGAAGACCATACCACCGGCACCATTGTTTTGGAGCCGTCCAAATGTATTAAATGCGGACGCTGTATCGAGGTCTGTCAGGACATGCAGAATGTCTGGGCGCTGTCTTTTCTGAACCGGGGCGTGGAGACACGCATGGCTCCGGCCGGGGATATTGAGCTGGCGGATTCCCCGTGTATCCGCTGCGGCCAATGCTCCGCGCATTGCCCGACAGGCGCGATCTTTGAAAACGACCAGACGGTCAAGGTCTGGAACGCCCTGCAGGATGAAGAGAAATATTGTGTCGTGCAGATCGCCCCGTCCGTGCGGGTCGCTGTCGGAGAGGGTTTCGGCCTGGAACCGGGGGCGAACCTGACCAAGAAGATCTATGCTATGATGCGCCGTCTTGGTTTTAAAGCGGTTTTCGACACCAACTTCAGCGCTGACGTTACGATCATGGAAGAGGCCTCCGAATTCGTGGAACGCTTCGTTCATAAAAAGGGCCCTCTGCCGCTGATCACGACCTGCTGTCCGGCCTGGGTGGACTTTATGGAGAAGTTTCAGACCGATATGATCGAGAACTTTTCTTCGGCCAAATCTCCGCAGGAGATGATGAGCACGCTTTCTAAGACCTATTATGCCGAGAAGCAGGGCATTGATCCGTCCAAGATCTTTATGGTGTCGGTCATGCCGTGTACAGCGAAAAAGTATGAGGTGTCGCGCAGTGAAGACATGTATGCCTCGGGGTATCAGGGCACAGATGTGGCTATTACCACCCGGGAATTTATCCGCATGATCAAACAGTCGGGGGTGGATTTTATGAACCTTCCGGATGAAGAGGCTGATCATATTATGGGGGACTATACCGGCGGGGGCGTTATTTTCGGGGCGACCGGCGGTGTTATGGAGGCGGCACTGCGGTCGGCGTATCATTTTGTTACCAAAGAAAAGCTGCCCAAGGTCGAGTTCCATAATGTCCGGGGTCTTGACGGGGTCAAAGAAACCAGCATCGACATCAAAGGCAATGAGGTCCGCATCGCGGTGGCCCATGGACTGGGCAATGTGGAATATGTCCTGAACAAGGTGCGCAAGGCCCAGCAAAATAATGAGCCCTTGCCCTATCATTTCATTGAGGTTATGGCTTGTCCCGGAGGATGTGTCGGAGGAGGAGGTCAGCCGTACGGGATTAACGATGATGTACGGACTGCCCGGGCCAAAGGATTATACGATGATGATGAGGGCTGTGCTGTGCGCAGCAGCCACGAGAACCCGTTCGTTCAGCAGTTATATTCTGAGTTTTTAGAAAAGCCCTTGAGCGAAAAGGCGCACCATCTGCTGCACACGAAATACAAACCGCGCCCGGAGTATTCGAAATAATAGAGATATGATGGTAGGATGGATAATAGCGAATAGAAAATAGCGAATAGAAAATAGCGAATAGAAAACAGCGAATAGAAAACAGGTGATAAATGCATACAAACAGCTGACGTTTGCATGAATATGGTTTCCTGACGGCGAGGGATTTCATCCTGAGGCGGAGGGGAGCGGGTAAGACGATATGCGCCCGGTTTCCCTTTGCGGAGACCGGGCGTTTTTTTTCGCTGCGCGAAGAATGCTTTTAGTATTTCGCAGCCAGCAGCCCCGTGGAATGAAAGCCGGCATTTCGGATTGTGTGATGATTTTTCCGTTGATATCTATTCATGTTTTTGCGAATTGCTGGATGCGAACTGCCAAATGCTGAACCAAGGAAGAACATTATGAATAAGCGGTTGGGATTTGTCGGTATCATTATTGAGGATCGGGAGAGCGTGGCGGACCAGGTGAATCATATCCTTACGGAATACGGCGGGGTGATCGCGGCGCGGGTCGGACTTCCTTACAAGGAACGGCAATGTTCCGTGATCACGTTGATCGTGGATACGACCACAGACGAGCTGGGAACATTAACCGGGAAGCTGGGCAATCTTCCCGGCGTCTCGGTCAAATCAGCATTAGCGAAAACACAGGCATAGCGAAATGACGCAGAGAAAAGAAAAAGATTTACTGGGGGAGCGGGAGATCCCGGAGGGGGTCTACTGGGGCATCCACACTGTCCGCGCTAGGGAAAACTTTATCCTGAGCGGACAGCCTGTTTCCCGGGCTCTGGTCCGCGCGATCGCGGCTGTTAAAAAGGCCGCTGCGCAGGCTAATCAGGAATTGGGGTTTCTGAATGACGAACAGGGCCGGGTGATCCAGGAGGCCTGTCAGGATATTATCGACGGGAAGTATGCCGATCAGTTTCCGGTCGATGCCCTGCAGGGCGGCGCCGGAACATCCACCAATATGAATGTCAACGAGGTCGTGGCGAATCTGGCCAATAAGCGTTTAGAGAACGTCAAGGGCGGCTGCGTCCCGATCCATCCCCTCGAGCATGTTAATCTTCACCAGTCGACCAATGATGTTTATCCGACGGCGCTGAAAGCAGCCGCGATCTTAAAGCTCCGCGAACTCAGCGCCGAGATCGAGACGCTGCAGGGCGCCTTTCAGAGGAAAGAAAAGGCCTTTGCCGATACGATCAAGGTCGGCCGTACGGAAATGCAGGAGGCTGTCCCGATGACGCTGGGCGCCGAGTTCGGTGCTTTTGCCGAGGCGGTATCGCGTGACCGGTGGCGGACCTTTAAATGTGAAGAGCGTCTGCGGGTCGTGAATATCGGCGGAACAGCTGTGGGCACAGGGTTGACCGCCCCCCGCGAGTACATTTTTTTAGTGATTGAAAAATTGCGCGCCTTGACCGGGCTGGGGATATGCCGGGGGGAGAATGTGCCCGGGGAGACCGCCAACAGCGATGTCTTTGTGGAGGTTTCCGGCATCCTGAAGGCCCATGCCGCCAATCTTATTAAGACCGCCGAGGACCTTCGCCTTCTGTCATTGCTTGGGGAACTCCGCCTTCCTGCAGTCCAGGCCGGTTCGTCGGTTATGCCGGGAAAAGTGAATCCGGTTATTCTGGAGGCCGTGATCCAGGCCGGGTTCAAGGTCATGGCCAATGATTCTTTGATCACAGAATCGGCTTCTCGTGCGACCCTGCAGATCAATGAGTTTCTGCCCCTGCTGGCGGACGCCTTGCTGAAATCCCTGGACCTGCTGACCGCTGCCAATCGGATGTACAGCCGTCATATCGAGGGGATCGAGGCTTGTCCAGAGCGGTGCGCAGGATATCTTGAACGCAGCCGTTCGATCGTGACCGCCTTTCTTCCGCATATCGGCTATCCGGGAGCGGAGGAGCTGCTGGCGGAATTCAAGAAAGAATCCGGCGTCAATTTTAAAGATTTTCTCATTCAGCGTTTGGGACAGGACCTTGTCGAGAAGGTTCTGTCTCCGGAGCAGCTGATGTCTCTGGGGTACCGCCATGAAAAGCACACCTAAAGCCCTGCGTCTGCAGATCGGCCTTTTCGGCCGGACCAATGTCGGCAAATCCAGCTTTCTGAATATGATCGCCGGACAGGATGTCTCGATCACTTCGGAAAAACCCGGCACGACGACCGACGTAGTGGAAAAGACCATGGAACTGCTGCCCATCGGTCCGGTGGTCTTTCTGGACACCGGAGGTCTGGACGATGCTTCGGATATCGGACATCTGCGTGTCCAGAAAGCTAAAAAGATTTTTGACCGGGCTGATGTGGTCCTGCTGATCGCGGAACCCGGAGTGTGGGGTGATTTTGAAGACAGGGTCATTGCCGAAGCGCATCTGCGCGAGACACCCGTGGTGGCGGTGATCAACAAGATCGACCTGCAGGAGCCGGACCGGGACAGTGTTGCCGATCTGAAATGCCATGCTGAACAGGTGGTGCTGTGCTCAAGCGTTGATCCCCTTCGACGGGACGAGTATGTCAATAGGTTAAAACAGGCCTTGATCGCAGTCTGCCCGGGTGATTTCCTAAAACCTCCGGCATTGATCGGCGACCTGTTGCCTCCGGGAGGCCTGGCGGTTCTGATCGTGCCGATCGATCTGCAGGCACCAAAAGGGCGCCTGATCCTTCCCCAGGTGCAGACCCTGCGGGATGCTTTGGATAACGATGCGGCGTGTCTGGTGGTTAAGGAACGTGAATATGCCGGACTCCTGCAGAGATTAAACGAGGCGCCGGATTTGGTCGTGTGTGATTCTCAAGCGGTGATGAAGATGGCCGCCGATACACCCCCGGAGATCCCGTGCACTACGTTTTCGATCCTGTTTTCGCGCTACAAAGGGGACCTGCTGGAAATGGTCCGCGGTGCGGCGGTGATCGACCGGCTTAAACCGGGCGACCGGGTTTTGATCGCCGAGGCCTGCAGCCATCATGCCATTGAAGATGATATCGGCCGGGTAAAGATCCCCCGCTGGCTGAAACAATATACCGGCACGGGTGTGCAGATCGATACGTGTGCCGGACGGGATTATCCGCAGGATTTAAAAAAATATCAGCTGATTATCCATTGCGGATCCTGCATGCTGACACGGAAAGAAATGCTTTTGCGCATTCAGAAGGCCCGGGACGCCGGGGTGCCGATAACAAATTACGGGGTGTGCATTTCTCTGCTTCAGGGTGTTTTAAAGCGGGCCTTGTCACCGTTCCCGGCGGCGTTGGACCTGCTCGGATAGAGGGTGCCAGGTCACAACGGTACACGTCAAAAGGCACACGGTCACAGGGCTGCTTAAAATGAGGAGATGATCATGACAAAGACACAAGAGAATATACAGGGCTGGATGAAGGAGCGTATCCGTGAGGACGAGATCGCCCCGTATTTGAAAGACGGACGGGATTTTATCGACGACGCGCGCATTGAAGCGCTGCTGAGAACACAGCCGGCCCCGGACACACAACAGCTGGAAGACATTCTGGCCCGGTCTATGGCCGTGGAAACGCTGACGCCGGAGGAGACCGCTGCATTAATACACGTCGAAAACCCTGATCATCTAGCGCGGATGCGCGAGACCGCGCTGGCCGTCAAGAAAAAGGTCTATGATAACCGTATCGTGACCTTCGCGCCTTTGTATCTGGGGAATTTCTGTGTGAACAACTGCGCCTACTGCGGGTTTAAAACAGATAATACGACCGCCCAGCGCCGGGTTTTGTCGTCAGAGGAGATCAAAAAAGAAGTGGCCGCCCTCGCCGGAAAGATCGGCCATAAGCGGCTGATCGTGGTTTACGGGGAGCATCCCCGTAATGATACGGATTATATCGTCGACAGCATCCGGGACATTTATTCTGTTGAAGAGCAGACCCAGCACGGTGTGGGGAATATCCGCCGGGTCAACGTCAACGCCCCGCCGATGAGCGTTGCTGACCTGAAACGGCTGCATGAGGTTGGTATCGGCACCTATCAGGTCTTTCAGGAAACCTATCATCATGAGACCTATGCCCGGGTTCATCCGTCCGGCACGATCAAGTCCCATTATCAGTGGCGCCTGTACTGCATGCATCGTGCTTATGAAGCGGGCATTGATGATTTTGGGATCGGGGCGCTGTTCGGTCTGTATGACTGGCGCTTTGAAGTGCTGGGTCTGCTTCATCACGCTCTGGATCTGGAAGAACAGATCGGAATCGGACCGCATACGGTGTCTTTTCCGCGCTTCGAGCCTGCCTTGAATGTCGCCGAGGATCAGCTAAACGCGCACCGCGTTTCGGACGAAGATTTTAAGAAGGTCATGCTGGTTCTGCGTTTGGCAATCCCCTATACCGGAATGATCATCACCGCGCGGGAGACCGCCCGGATCCGCCGGGAAGCGATCGAACTCGGCATCACGCAGACCGATGCCTCGACCAGGATCGGTGTGGGCAGTTATAGTGAGACGGCCGAAGATCAGAATGCCGAACGCCAGCAATTTATGCTCGGGGATACCCGCAGTCTGGATGAGGTGATCCGGGAATACGCGGAGATGGGCTACATCACATCGTTCTGTACTGCCGGATACCGCTGCGGGAGGACGGGAAAATGTATTATGGAACTGCTGCGCAGCGGGCAGGAAGGACGGTTCTGCAAATTGAACGCTGTGCTGACCTTCCGGGAATGGCTGGATGATTTTGCCTCTGAGGAAACCCGGCGTGTGGCCGAGCCGGTCTTAAACCGCGAGATCGAAGAGGTGCGGCAAAAGATGCCCGGTGTTTACCCTAAGTTTCGGGAATATTATGAGCGGATCAGAAACGGGGAGAGGGATCTGTATTTATAGCAGACAGCGGTTGGCAGCCAGCAGTCAGCGTCTGCGGTCATAGTGTATTGTTCCGGAGCAATATGATCTCAAGGCAGTGTCAACACACCGTACAATGTTATATATTTTGATACGTGTGTTTCGGGGGAGGACGTTCTGCTCTGGACAGCTATGATGCCAGGTGCCAAATGCTGTATGCTGCCTGCGGGGTGCTGATTATGACGTATGACGAAATTTTATTTTGGTTGACTGACGGGGATTTTGATCACCTCACGGTATGGGCCGACCGCGTCCGCCGGGAATTTTGCGGAGAGGATGTGCATCTGCGCGGCCTGATCGAATTTTCCAATCACTGCTCTCGTGCCTGCGGGTACTGCGGATTGCGCCAGGCCAACAGCAAGCTTGAACGCTACCGCATGAGCCTGGCTGAGATCTTTGCAGCAGTCCAGCGGGCGGATACCCTGGGATACGGGACAGTGGTTCTGCAATCCGGGGAGGATAAGGATTATTCTATTTCTGCCTATTGTGATCTGCTGAACAGGATCAAACAGCAGACGGGATGTGCTGTAACGCTATGCATCGGGGAAAAGACCCGGGAAGAGTATCAGGCCCTGCGCGGCGCGGGCATGGACCGTTATCTTCTGCGCTTTGAGACCTCGGATCCGGATTTATTCGCGCAGATCAAACCGGATTCGTCCTATGAGAACCGTCTGCGCTGTCTGCGAGACCTGAAGTCATTAGGCGTTCAGACTGGTTCCGGGATCATGGTCGGCCTGCCCGGCCAGACCGCGGAGTCGCTGGCCCGGGATATTTTGCTGATGAGAGATCTCGATCTTGATATGATCGGTCTCGGGCCGTTTCTTTCTCACCCGCAGACACCTCTGGCCGGCGCACCCAATGGTCTACTGGAACTTAGCCTGCGGGTACTGGCCCTGACCCGTATTGTGACACGGAACACCCATATGCCGGCGACTACCGCCATGGGATCGCTTGACCCTTTGGGCCGGCAGAAGGCTCTCAAGGCCGGGGCCAATGTTCTGATGCCCAATGTCACGCCGCAGAAGTACCGTGCTTTTTATGAGATCTATCCGAACAAGATCTGTGTGAACGATCAGCCCGGAGACTGCCGGACCTGCATTTCAGCGATGGTCCAATCACTCGGCCGGACCATTGCCGGCGGGCCGGGCCACAGCCTGAAAGCCGTTACGCGCGGCTGATCAGGGCAAGACGCTCGAGCCCAACACCATTTTTGTATAATGCCGGTTTTCATGATATAAAAAGAGGCTCTATGAACGTTTGCGTGGGTAAAACACAGGACAATGTGACGGTTCGTATTGAGAGAGTTTTTGCTCGAATGGCGATAAAAAAGATCGGGAGGAACTCGTTCGCTCAAACAACCTCCCGAACGTTTTTATAATGAATCGTTCGGTTCGGAACTCGCTCTGCGCGCCCCTCCCAATCTTCGTGAGCCATTCGGCTGCAAAATTGGACACGAAAGCATTATTGTATCTGTTATACCCATTTATTTTTTCAAAGGGTCTATAAAGAATATGCGGATATTTCAAGACCTGCCGATTGGATATTGTATAATGAGGGAATGATGATTCGACTGAACCAGCGCTATTCTATTTTCCTGATCATAATTCTGTGTTTATGCACTGCCGGCTGTGACGCGGTGTACCGTATTCTGCAGAGGGCGGGGGCTGAAGAGCGCGATCTCATCGGAGAGGTCACGGCCTTTGAGCCGGATGAAGAGGTCCGCCGCGTGCAATACCGGCTGAAGCTTTTCGGGTACGGCATCGGAACAGCGGACGGCATTTTAGGCACCAACACCCGTAACGCGATCGCGGAATTTCAGGAAGATCATGACCTCCATGTCACGCGGTTCATTGATAACGCGACATGGGACAAGCTGATGTATTTTGACCGTTACGGCCTGATCGCGGAGAATGAGGTCAACCCCTACGCGGTGCAGATCGCGCTGAACGCGGCCGGCTTTGATGTCGGCAAGGTCGACGGAAAACTGGGGCCGCGCAGTACCAAACAGCTGTTAGCTTTTCAAAAAGCCCATGATCTTGAGCCGGATGGGCGCGTCGGTTTCCGCACCCTCACGGCCCTTTCCGGCTATTTGATGCCGTTGGAAAAATCTGTGCCGTGAGCCGGCCGTATTCGTGACAACCCTGTTTTTTGAAGACGGGTTTTGGATTAAGGCTGCGCCTTTTTTCAAAACCGGCAGAATTCTTGATGCGCGGATTTGTCCCTTTCTTGCAGTAGAGGCAGTTTTCCATTATAATAAAATTTCTATTATTAGGAATAAATGTATATATTAAGGGGGTTTTTATGGCAGATAGTCCTTTTAAAGCGGTTGTCTTTGATATGGACGGGGTGATCACCAAGACCGCGCTGGTCCATGCCGCGGCATGGAAAGTCATGTTCGATGAGTATTTGAGGAAACGGGAAGAGCGGGACGGTGAGCCGTTTAAAGAATTCACCCATGAAGGGGATTATCTGCCGTATGTTGACGGGAAGCCCCGTTACAAAGGTGTCCAGAGTTTTCTGGAGTCCCGCGGGATCGATATTCCGTTCGGAGAACCGGAAGACGATCCGGGCAAAGAAACCATTTGCGGTCTGGGCAACCGGAAAAACCAGAAACTGCTGGAGGTTTTGGACAGGGACGGGGTTGAGCTTTATGACTCAACCATAACCGTGATCAAGGAATTACGGCAGAACGGTGTCGGGATCGGCGTAGCATCATCCAGTAAAAACTGCAAGCCTGTCCTGCAGCAGGCCGGTATTGAAGAGCTTTTTGATACCCGGGTCGACGGGGTTGTTTCTGATGAAATGGGCCTGCAGGGAAAACCGGAAGCGGATATCTTTGTGGTCGCGGCCAAAAACCTGGGCGCTGAGCCTGCTGAGGCGATCGTGGTCGAGGACGCGGTATCCGGTGTTCAGGCCGGCCGCAACGGGAATTTCGGTCTGGTGATCGGAGTCGCCCGGGAAGGAAATGAAAAAGAGCTGAAAGAGAACGGCGGCGATGTAGTGATCGAGGATTTCGCCGGGATTGACGCGCAGCAGATCAGCGAGTGGTTCGCGCAGAACAGCAAATAATAGAGAGAGCAGTGAGGAGATTTATATGATACCCGTGCCTTTTTTTGATCAAGATGACCATGTTCAGCAGAGGCTGGCCGGCAAAGAGATCATTGTTTTTCTTGATTACGATGGAACCCTGACCCCGATCGTGGATAAACCGGATCTGGCCGTGATCTCAGATGAGATGCGCGCTACGGTTCAGCGCCTGACTGAGAACTATACGGTCTCGATCGTGTCCGGCAGGGCCACAGACGATGTCCGCAATAAAGTTAAGATCGAAGGGATCTTTTATGCCGGGAGCCACGGGTTCGAGATCAATGATCCCCAGGGGGAGGTCACAGTCAACGAAGAGGTCGAAGCGATCCGCCCCAAAATCGATGATATTTATCGGCGGTTAAAAGAAAAGACCGCGCACATTAAAGGTGCCCTGATCGAGCATGTCAAGTACACTGTTTCCTGTCATTATCGTCTTGTACCGGACAGTGCTTTTCCGGAATTTGAAAAAATCGTCACAGATACGGTCGCGGAATATCCTGAACTGCGCAAGACCAGCGGGAAGAAGGTGTTTGAATTGCGCCCCAGAATTGACTGGCATAAAGGCAAGGCCGTGAACTGGATCCTCAATGTTCTCTCCTTCGATCCAGAGAAGCAGATCGCCCTGTACATCGGCGATGACACGACGGACGAGGATGCCTTTCGCGCGCTTAATCAAGGCAAGGGTTTTGGCATTCTCGTGGCCGAAGAGCCGCGGGAGACCGAGGCGGCGTATTATGTGAAGGATGTCGACGCTGTTGAGCAGGTCCTGCATGCCTTGATCGGCATGAAAAAGACGATGTAAGAGGAAAGGACAGAACGTGAGCAAGGTCAGCCCTTGGAAATTGAGTTACAACTATTTTGATCCGGAAAAGGAAAATCTTAGAGAGGCTCTCTGCACTCTGGGAAACGGTTATTTAGGGACACGCGGCGCGGTGCCGGAGACTAATGCCGACCGGGTGCATTATCCGGGCACGTATATCGCCGGGGTTTACAACGCCTTGATGACACCTATTGCCGGGCGGGAGATCATTAATGAAGATTTTGTCAATTGTCCGAATTGGCTGATGTTCAATTACCGCATTGACGGCGGTCCCTGGTTTAACCGCCTGCGGGTCAAGATCCTTTCCTGGAAAATGGAACTGAATATGCGTAAAGGTATCCTTTCCCGCCGGATCCGCTGGAAAGATGATCAGGGCCGCATTACCCTTGTCGAGAGCCATCGCATCGTCAGCATGGCTGACCCTCACGTCTGCGCCATGCGTTTTTCGATCACGCCGGAAAATTACAATGGCAGGATCACCCTGCGCAGCGGTATCGACGGTCTGGTGGTCAATGCCGGTGTTGAACGCTACAAGCAGCTTAATCATAAACATCTTCAGCCGTACGCCCACGGGTCGTTCGAAGAAGACGGGGTTTTCTTGACCATGGAGACCAATCAGTCCCGTATCCGTATCACCGAGGCCCAGCGGACACGTGTCCTGAATGGGCATAATGTGATCCGCCCGGAAATGAACGTTCTTCTGCATGGACGCGAACGCATCATGCAGCAGTTCTCTCTGGACATCAAAGAAGGCGAGCGCTATTCCGTCGAGAAATTGGTCGGGATCTATACGTCCCGTGATCATGGTGTAGCTGATCCCTGCGCCCTGGCTCAGGAAAAGGCTGCCAGCATTGAGAGTTTTGACGCCGCGTTCAAGCCGCATCAGGCCCGCTGGAAGGCCCTGTGGCGTGTCTTTGATATTCAGGTCGACGGGGACCATTCTCTTCAGCAGATCCTTCGTCTGCATGCCTTCCATCTTCTGCAGTCGGCCTCGACCTACAATGAAGATATTGACGCAGGCCTGCCGGCCCGGGGACTGCACGGCGAAGCCTACCGCGGTCATATTTTCTGGGATGAGATGTACGCCTATCCGTTTTATAATCTTCACGCGCCGGAAGTGACCCGGGCCCTGCTGATGTACCGTTACCGCAGGCTGGACGCGGCCAAAGAGAATGCCCGCAATTCCGGGTATCGCGGCGCCATGTTCCCCTGGCAGAGCGCTTCCACCGGCGAAGAGACCAGCCAGGTCATACATCTTAACCCGATGTCAGGGACGTGGGGTCCGGATTACAGTGCCCTGCAGAGACACGTTTCGATCGCGATCGCTTACAACGTCTGGACCTATTATTATACTTCGGGAGACCGTGATTTTCTGGAACGCCACGGCATTGAAATGTTTCTGGAGATCGCGCATTTCTGGTCCAGCGCGACGACCTTCAACACGGAAACCGGCCGCTATGAGATCAAGGGTGTGATGGGCCCGGATGAATTTCATGAAAAATATCCCGGCGCGAAAAAAGGCGGCCTGGACAACAACGCCTACACCAATGTCATGGCCGTCTGGGTGATCGAGAAGGCCCTGCATTTTCTGGATCAGATCTCCGATGAAGACCGCACTGCGATCCTGTACAAAAGCCAGATCAGCGAGGATGAGATCGCCCGCTGGCAGGACATCACCCATAAGATGACGGTTCCCATGGATGAATCCGGGCTGATCCATCAGTACCAGGGATATATGGATCTGAAAGAGCTGGACTGGGACGAGTACCGCAAAAAATACGACAACATTCACCGTATCGACCGCATCCTCAAGGCCGAAGGGGAGTCGCCGGACAGCTACAAGGCATCCAAACAGGCAGACACCCTGATGCTGTTTTATGTTCTGAATTATAAAGAATTGAAAAAGGTTTTCACCCAGCTGGGATATGATTTTGACCGTGAGGTGCTGAAGAAGAACTATGATTATTATATTCAGCGGACGTCTCACGGCTCGACACTGTCCCGTGTGGTCCACGCCTACATCGCCCAGCGGCTGGGATATTATGAGGAGGCCGAGCGCTATTTTTATCTGGCGGCTGAGAGTGATATTAACGACACCCAGGGCGGAACGACCCAGGAAGGGATCCATGTCGGGGTTATGGCCGGGACAGTGGATGTGATGCTGAGAAGCTTTGCCGGCCTGGCCATCCTGGAGGATCAGATCTGTCTGAACCCTGAGCTTCCCGCGAAATGGCGCAAACTCAAATTCCGCGTCCGGTATAAAAACATCTGGTTCAGTCTTGTTTTAACCCAGGACAAGGTCTCGGTCTGTGCTAAGCCGATCTCGGATGTTTCGCTTCAGCAGTCCGGCAAAATTCCGATCCAGATCAAAGGAAAAAAACATCAGCTTTCACCGGGGAAGTACGTCAAGATCGACCTCTAAAAGGATTCTCTTATGCCGCACCGCACGCCGCTGAAGAATGTTTATATTTCTTCGATCTATCAGGACGCCGGCAAGACCACTATCTCGCTCGGACTGTTCAAGATCTTTCGTGAGCGCCGCTTGCGCCCCGCTTTTCTGAAACCCGTCGGCCAGCAGACCGTGAGTGTGCAGGGGCATGAGATCGATAAAGATTCTTATCTGATCGGATCTGTGTACCGCTGTAAAAGCTATCTCCGGTCTATGAGCCCTGTCGCGATCGGTCACGGGTTTACTGAGAAATATATCGCCAATCCTCAGCAGGAGAATCTGCGCAAAAAGATCCGCCTGGCCTATCAGCGTCTGACCAAGAACCGCCGCTCGATCATTGTCGAGGGCACCGGGCATGCCGGGGTGGGATCGGTCATTGATGTCTCTAACGCCGATGTGGCCCGAATGCTGGGGTCCAAGGTGATCATTGTTTCGGAAGGCGGCATCGGACGCAGTATCGACGAGATCATGCTTAACAAGGCTCTGTTCGACAACAAGGGCGTTGAGGTGCTGGGAGTCATTATCAATAAAGTCCTGCCGGAAAAGTATGAACGGATCAAACAGGTCTTGTCCAAAGGTCTTGCCCATAAAGATATTCCTCTTTTGGGCGTTATCCCTATGAATCCTCTTCTGCGTGATCCCACCGTCGAGCACCTTCAGCAGAGGCTGGACCTGGAACTGCTGTGCGGAAAAGAAAATCTGCATAAACGGGTGCGCAACACCATTGTGGCGGCCATGGAGCCGGCCAATATGATCGAGCATATTTCGTCGGGGACCCTGGTTTTGACCTCCGGCGACCGCATCGACAATATTATGGTAGCGGTCAGCTCTCATCTGATCGTGCAGAGCAGGCGGCGCCAGGTCGTCGGAATGATCCTGACCGGCGGTCTTATGCCCGATGAGAAGATCATGCGTTTGCTGAAACGCAGCGGGATCCCGGTCATGATCACCGACCAGGAGACCTATCATCTCGCCGGAAAGATCGACCATTTAGTCTGCAAGATCCAGACCAATGATAAAGAAAAGATCAATGAAGCCCGCCAGCTGGTCGCCCGGTATGTGGATGTTGACGCAATCCTGCAGAAACTGTGAAACGGGAAACGGGAGACGGGAGACGGGGAACGTGAAACGGGGGACGTGAAGAGGGAAACGCGATACGGGAAACGGGAAAAACCCTTTAACCCAAACAACAAGGAACCCGATAAACTCAAAATCCCGTTCCACGTTTCACGCACCACGTTTCCCGTCTAACCCAACAAACTCAATAAACCCAACAAACCCAACAAACCCAACAAACCCAACAAACTCAAAACCCCATGCCGCATTCCGAAGTCTACATTATTGACGCCCTGCGCACACCGTTCGCGCGTCCATTCAGCCGCCTGCAGGAATTTGATAGCGCGGGCCTGGCTGCGCTTTTGCTGGATGAATTCCGTGAGCGTCATTTTTCCGGCAGCTGTCATCCGGACGCGGTAATCCTGGGCAGTACGGTAACCGCCGGGACCGGACAGAATTTTGTCCGGCGCGCGTTGCTGGACGCCGGATTCGCGCTGACCGTTCCGGGGTTTTGCGTTGACAGCGTCTGCGGTTCCGGGATGCAGGCCGTGCTGACCGCCTCCCGGATGATCCGCAGTGGTGACGCCGGGGTCGTGATCGCCGGAGGCACCGAGAGTGTCAGTCATATGCCGGGATTGGTATTTAAAGCCGGGCACAAATCCGGCGGGGTTAAGGATGAAAATGAAAGCCTGGTGCAGGACGGACTGCTCTGTTCTGTGACCGGTCAGCATATGGGTATCTTGTGTGAAGACCTGGCCGGGCGGGAAGGGATCAGCCGCGCTCAGCAGGATGACGCCGCGTTTGCCAGTTACAATAAAGCGCTCGCCGCCCGGGAAGCAGGGAAGATCAGGAAAGAGATCATGCCTATCCGTCTCCAATCAGGCCAGACCTTAACGCGTGATGAGACCCTGCGTAAAAATTTAACCCGGGCCGGTTTTGATCAATTCCGCCCGGTCTTCCGTAAAAACGGCACGATCACTGCGGCCAATTCTTCAGCTCCGTGTGACGGGGCGGCCCTGCTGGTTCTGGCAGGGGCGGAGGCAGTGAAAAGACAGGGTTGGCAGCCTTTGGCCCGGATCTGTTCGGTTTCTCAGGTGGCCGGTGATCCGCGGGAGACATTCGCCCTGGCTGTGCCGGCCGTCAAGAAAGCCATTCAGGAACATAATTTCAATCTGGACGATATTGGTCTGATCGAACTCAGCGAGGCCTTCAGCGCGCAGGTGATCTACACAGCGCGTGAACTCGGCATAGATCCCCGCAGGCTGAATATCTACGGGGGCGACGCAGCTATCGGCCATCCTTTAGGAGCGGCCGGCGCGCGGATCTTGACCACCCTGACCCATGCTTTGGGGCAGGAACAGGTCCGCAGGGGGCTGGCCTGCGTCTGTTTTGGAGGGGGAGGATCTCTGGCAGCGGTGCTGGAGCGCCTTGATTAGCGACACGTTTGCTGTCCGTTTCTACATATTTCTGTGTTCATTTTGATTATTAATATGATATACTTTTATTAAGATGAGCAAATTTCTCAAGACATTTAAAAGCCTTTTTCGAGACCGGGACGGCCAGCAGTTCATCGAGTATCTCCTGCTGGTGTCCGGGATCATTGTGACCATGCTGGTTTTGACTTCGCCCGACGGCCCGATCCGGAGGAATACCGACGCGATCATCAATGATGCCCTGAACACCATTGTGGAAGACGATATCCAGGCCTACAGCTGGGAGCTCAGCAATTGTCAGCCGTGCAGTGCGGCCTGTCCTGATCCAAACAGCGGGACGGCAGAGGTTTCCGGTACGACAACCTGTCAGGTCGTCTGTATGCGCAGTGACGGTGTCCCGGCTCCTGATAATTCCTTCTGTGATCCCGGCAATCAGCCGGGGACCGGCACAACGTGCTCCAAACTTTGTCCGGTGAATTGTCTGTATGACACATCGACTTCAAATTGCGGTCCCTGCGACCCGGAATGCGGGACAGGACGAGAAAAGATCTGCCGGTATCCGATATTGCAGGAAGCCCAAAATGGGGGTCAGCCCTGTGATCCGGCAGCGGGACAGTTTTCAGTAAGTTGTCCTGATACCATGTGCCCGGCGGTCTGCGGTAACGGGGTTCAGGAAACCGGCGAGTCCTGCGACCGCAATGATTTTATAGAAGATAAGAATCGCTGCAGTGATTGGAGGTATGACGGCGGAACTCTGGGATGTGCTTCTGACTGTACGCTTGATTTCAGTGCCTGCTGGACCAAGAAATGCGGATCATGGACAAATGTGGGGTGCGCTGAGGAGCGTCCGGAAACAGGCGGATATTGTCCCAGCGGCACCATGACGCAGCAGCGGACCTGTTGGGGTGAAAATGATGCCGGGGATAAGATCAAAGCAGATTGGATCGAAGACCGGTGCAATTCAGATCCTCCGCATAATGCCAATTGTGTGATCCAGTGTGGAAATAAGATTTCTGATACAAAAGCCCTGTGGTGCGAGGGATATAAAGATAATTTGACGAGCGAGCATAAAAACACAATCGTCTATTATGATTCCTGTCCGGATGAAACTCAGTGCTCAGCATACTGTGTCCCTGGGAAAAATCTGGTGGCGACAGCTGACCATGCGACATGTCAGTGTGATCCGAAAAGTAATTGGCCAGACTGGGTCGGAGACCGATGTCGGGGATGTAAGGGCCTGCAGTGGACTGCAAGTAATGCCAAACTTCGTGATTGTAATCTTGCTTCTAACATAAGAAGCTCTTGTCGTGGTGATGGATGCAGGACAACTCTTTCAGGCTCAGTGTATTTTCCCCCACAGAAGATCAATAATGTGAGTGCTAGGGTCAGATTACGATGGGGAGGATCATCGCATCGTATTGGAGGATTTATTAGGATTAAAATATTGACATCGTCAGGGACATGGCAGCAGATAAAATATAAATGGTGGGGATATACACCACCCTTGACAAAAACGATTACCGTAAATGGATCTTGGAATGATGTGAAGGGTATACGTGTCGAACTCAAAGGATCGATCGGAGGTCATACGAGTGAAGTGGCGTTGAGGATCTATGAAATTTATATTAACGATAGTCTGTGGACTTATTACGAGGGCAATTAAATTGAATCAGTTTTGAAAAAAAATAGTGACGGATCTCATAAATTATTGTTTTAGAATAGATTCTAATTAAATCCTTTTCCTATCATTGCGCGCCGGACATCCCCCGGTATTTTTTAATGTATTCTGCTCTTCTTTTAAGAAGGGCGTACTGATTTGGATTGCGTTGTGCAGTCTTCCATAGATAATATGCCCATAGCTCATAAATAAGGGTGATTTGAGTTGACCGTTTACTGAAAAACCAGCAGAGTTCACGACAGGATATTCACACATTGCAGTGGCCGCTAATTTTATGAGTATGATATACTTTTATTAAGATGAGCAAATTCATAAAGACATTTAAAAGCCTTTTTCGAGACCGGGACGGCCAGCAGTTCATCGAGTATCTCCTGCTGGTGTCCGGGATCATTGTGACCATGCTGGTTTTGACTTCGCCCGACGGCCCGATCCGGAGGAATACCGACGCGATCATCAATGATGCCCTGAACACCATTGTGGAAGACGATATCCAGGCCTACAGCTGGGAGCTCAGCAATTGTCAGCCGTGCAGTGCGGCCTGTCCTGATCCAAACAGCGGGACGGCAGAGGTTTCCGGTACGACAACCTGTCAGGTCGTCTGTATGCGCAGTGACGGTGTCCCGGCTCCTGATAATTCCTTCTGTGATCCCGGCAATCAGCCGGGGACCGGCACAACGTGCTCCAAACTTTGTCCGGTGAATTGTCTGTATGACACATCGACTTCAAATTGCGGTCCCTGCGACCCGGAATGCGGGACAGGACGAGAAAAGATCTGCCGGTATCCGATATTGCAGGAAGCCCAAAATGGGGGTCAGCCCTGTGATCCGGCAGCGGGACAGTTTTCAGTAAGTTGTCCTGATACCATGTGCCCGGCGGTCTGCGGTAACGGGGTTCAGGAAACCGGCGAGTCCTGCGACCGCAATGATTTTATAGAAGATAAGAATCGCTGCAGTGATTGGAGGTATGACGGCGGAACTCTGGGATGTGCTTCTGACTGTACGCTTGATTTCAGTGCCTGCTGGACCAAGAAATGCGGATCATGGACAAATGTGGGGTGCGCTGAGGAGCGTCCGGAAACAGGCGGATATTGTCCCAGCGGCACCATGACGCAGCAGCGGACCTGTTGGGGTGAAAATGATGCCGGGGATAAGATCAAAGCAGATTGGATCGAAGACCGGTGCAATTCAGACCCTCCGCATAATGCCAATTGTGTGATCCAGTGTGGATCAATCAATGAGGATAAGGCGCAATGGTGTTCGAAGGATTATGATGTCGGTTTGACAGCAGAGCATGATGAAACAGTATCTTATTATGATGTTTGTCCGGAAGATCTCCGCTGCGCGGCAGAGTGTTTAGCGGACAAAGGGTTGGTGGCTGATGATAGTGGCTTCTCCTGTATCTGCGATCCCGATGAGGATAAGCCGTATTGGGATGCAGCGGAAGGGGAATGTATGCCCGGTTTTTGTGGGAACGGTATTATAGATGATGATGAGATATGTGATAATGGAGTTGTATCTTCCTGGGGAGACGAAGAGCCGTATGGTCCAGGTAGGCTTTATAGAGGTGTATATCAATCGCGTCAAATATGTAAAGAGGATTGTACCGTTATCGGGTACAAGTACTGGGTCTATAGCGCACGTGGCGCGCGCTGGAAGACTAAGTATTGGACAGCCAGCGTGTTCAGTGTTTCGAGAGGGAGGTCTCATCCCGATGGGGGGTTGCGCGTTACGTGTAAGAACAATAAAACAATATATCGAGATAGTTCTTCATGTGAAAAAGGATATGTTATATTTAAAAAGGTAAGTAAATCTACAGCGGAGTTCAGTTGTACGAGTTATAAAGGGTACCGTAATGATTCCACATTTGGTTTTACATGTCAGTAAAAAAAGAGTGGAGTCACACGTCTTAATAACCGCCGGGCTCCACTTGTTTACCGCACCCTCTTTCGTCTAATTAAATCCTGTTCCCATTGTTTTGCGCCGGACATCTGTCGGCGTTTTTCAACGTATTCTTCTTTTCTTTTGTGAAGGGCGTAGTGAATTGTAATTAGAAGTGCGACAAAAAAAGCTCCATAGATCTTTTAAAAC
>CAZQQI010000026.1:0-12707 GCA_964595465.1 uncultured Planctomycetales bacterium
ACTTTTATTTTTCCGGTTACCGCAATCTGGAAGAGGACCCTTTCGGCAGAAAGAAGATCTATTACATCGATCATAAAGGCCGCACCTATGCCGTGGAAAATGAACAGGGCCATAAAACCGTCAAAAAATTTGACGGGCAGAACCATGAGATCGAGGTCACCGGGCCGCGGGGCTACACCACGCTGTTTGATTATAATGGTGACCAGAACCTGGAAGCTGTCACCAACGCGCTGGCACAAGTGACCCGGTACCGCTACGACGCTCACCTGAGGCTGGACGAGGTCGAAGACCCGTTGAATCATATCACTCAGTATGACTATTATACGGATCATTTATTACAGAAGGTCACCGATCCCGAAGGTAATACAGTCGAAAAGACTTACTATCCCAACGGCCAACTCCAAACCACCACCGACGCCCGTTCGACACTATCAACCATGACCTATGACGCGTGGGGCAATCCTGAGACCTCGACCACCGGCAGCCACCCGTCACTGGTCTATGATTATGATCAGATCGGACGGATGGAAACATTAACCGATCAGGAAGGCGCCACCACCACCTTCGAATATACCAACAGCGGCAAGGTTAAAAAGCGCATTGATCCTTTGACCAAACAAGAACAGTATTTTTATGATGATGCCGGCCGGCTTGAGACCTACATCGACCGCAATAATGACACGATCAGTTATGATTATACAGATTCAGGCAAGCTTGAGACCGTGACCTATCCGGATACATCCACGGTCAGCTATACCTATGATCAGCACGACATCCTTAAAACAGCAGCCAATACGCTGGGGACGACGACCTACGGGCATAACGGCCTTTACCAGGTCACTTCAGTCAATGATGCCCTGGGGTATGACATCGGTTATGACTATGACGCGGCCGGCAATGTCACGGGGATCACCTATCCCGGCGGGTATACCGTGACCTATGCCTACGACGAACTCAATCGCCTGGAAACAGTCACCAATTGGCAGGGGCAGACAGCCTCCTATCATTATGATAGTGCCGGACGACTGGACTGGATGGAGAATTTTAACGGGACCGTCACGGATTATGATTATGACGACGCCAACCGTCTGACCTTTTTGGAAAATAAAACTGCGCTCACCGGCGGACAGACCGTATCCCGCTATGCGTATATCCTGGACGGCAACGGCAACAGGGAGCAGGTCACCCAGCTTGAGCCGCTGGCTCCGGTATTGACCAATATTGATATATCCTTCGGCTATAATGCCGTGCGCAACCGGTTGTTGAGCGCGGGGAGCATAGCGTTCGGCTATGATGATGAAGGACAGCTAAGCACCAGAGGCGGGCGGGCCTATGATTTCGATTATGACCACCGGCTGGTGACGATCAGCGGGGCGGATACGGCGCAATTCTATTACGACGCCGGGGGTAACCGCCTCAAGGCCGTGCGCAACGGGGAGGAAACGCAGTATATCTATGATCTGTCCGGCAATCTGCTGGCCGAGGCGGACGACACCGGCACGATCAGCCGCTATTATATTCACGGCTTAGGATTGCTGGCCATGGTCACGCCGGACAATGAGGTTTATACCTATCATTACGACGGCAACGCCAACACCATCGCCCTTACCGACGCGGCCAAGCAGCCGGTCAACACCTACGCTTACACCCCTTACGGGCTGATCGCGGCACAGGATGAGGAGATCGAACAGCCCTTCACCTTCGCCGGGATGGTGGGGATCATGGAAGAGGGTGATCCGTCCGACGGCGGGCTGTATTACATGCGCGCGCGCTATTATGACCCGGCGGTGGGGAGGTTTATTTCCGAGGATCCCAGCGGGTTCGCTGACGGGCCGAATCTGTATGCGTATGCCGGTGGGAATCCGGTTAATTATTATGATGCCAATGGGCGGTGGGCTATCAGCGCAATAACAGGCGCTATCGGCGGTGCCTACTCTGGGGCGATGACCGCTTTGGCGAACGGGGGAAGCTTACGTGCGGGTATTCTTGGCGGTATTGCAGGTGGCGTCACGGGGGCAGCTGTGGGATGGGTTCTTGATGATTTTAATGGAACTTTAGCAGGTGCTGCGGCCGGCGGTACTGTAGGAGGTTCAGTAGGCGGCTTGGTTGGAAATATGACAGCGAATGCTATCGATGGGAAAGAGCTTTCAGAGAATGCGGCTTATAGTGCTGTATCAGGAGCTGTAATCGGTGGAGCCGGGGCTGCTTTTTCTCATGTGGCGATGGCTACCGGTTCTACTGTCGGCGAAGCTGCAATAGGTTCACAAGTCTTCCTTGCGCCGTATGAAATTGGTGTAAATGCAATTTACAATCAGCATAGATCGTCAATGTCTGGAGGGTATAGTGGGAAATAAAGAGTTAAACGAAAAATTTTCACTATCGAGGGGGGATTATTTTTTTGTTCGCTATCTTGGAATTATTCACAGGGGGGGTATGTATTTTTGCATGCTTGCTCTGATATTTATTATAATCTATGAACATGGTATTTCAGATTATTTTTACTCTAATATTTGGAAAATAATACTTATATTTTTTCTTTTGACTGAGCCGTTACAAGTGGTTATTAAGCATAAGCAAAAGAGAATTCCATACAAAATAAATATTGATATTAAAGAAAATCTGCTAATACTTTTTATTGTAAACAATGGGGCTAGATTATATAAATTTTCTGATATCAAAGGCATTATCGACGACCCGCAATATTTCATATTTTATACCCAGGATCGTCAGCGTTTTGCGTGGAGCAAGAACAAAGATAACAATGCTGAACTGTCCCGTTTGCTTCAGGAAAGCGGGATACCCATCGTTGAGGGAAAGCGAAGCCCTTTTGACTATAAATTGTTATGGGATAAGTAGTGGCTATTTGAAATCATCTGACCCTTACCACATGGCTTCAGGTTTTTATTTTCTGCCGACGCGGCCAAACAGCCGGTCAACACCTACGCCTACACGCCCTACGGCCTGATCGCCGCGCAGGAGGAGACGATCGAACAGTTGTTCACCTTCGCCGGAATGGTGGGGATCATGGAAGAGGGTGATCCGTCCGACGGCGGGCTGTATTACATGCGTGTCCGCTATTATGACCCGGCGGTTGGGAGGTTTATCAGTGAGGATCCCAGCGGGTTTTCTTCTGGGGTTAATTTGTATGGATATGTCGTAGGTAACCCTGTCAATTTTTTTGATGCCGATGGTTTAGATACGTATTATATAAATAACATAATTGGAACTTCAATACCGACAAACAACTTATTTTCACATAGTTATACCGCGATAACGGACTATGATAATGAAGGTAACGAGTATGTGTCGACCACCTACAGTTTTGTAGCAACAAATGGGGGTGCGTGGGAGGATCCCCAAAATGCTCAAAATCGTTCCGGTGCTCAGAAGGCAATTAATACAGGGGTAGGTGTTTTAAAATTGGGCAATGACTCTTTAGATCAGCATGTTACAAAAGCATTCGAGTCAAATAAAGCGAACCCTGCTAAGTATAACTTCATTTCTAACAATTGTAAGCATCAAGCTTTGAAACTAATTGATGCAGCAAATACAAGTTATGTTGGAGCGCTGCATACTACGTCTGCAAATAACACTTCTAACAAGTAATCACCATGTTAATTATATATGTTATGTGGCCGGTATGAAATATCAATAAGACTATTAGGAGCGGGAATGAATAAATATGAACATGGCTGCTGGCTAATTGGTTCATTGCTTATGGTTGGGGGCGCTGTTTGTGTATCCGCGGAAATTTTTGATTTTTATCTTGTACCTAATTTTATTTTTGATTATGTGAGTATTGTAGCAATTTCGCCGACATGTTCATATTTTGATAGCATCTTTATGATAATTTTGATGTTGTCGGGCCTTAATCTAGCATGGATGACATGCATTTTTATTATGGGATTAGGTATTATTTATTTGAAAGAAATAGCAAGAAGATTATTCATTCTATTTGTTAGCATTTACATATTGATAGATAGTTTCTATATGGTTGCCACAATCATTCTTTCTCGAGGTTCTACATCTTATGGCACTATTAATATTTTTCAAATAGGAATACCGATATTGTATATTTTGTATTTAAGCCGTCCATGTGTAAAAAAACTGTTTAAGTAATTTTGGATTTCTCGGCAATCTGCTGGCCGAGGCGGACGACACCGGCACGATCAGCCGCTATTATATTCACGGCTTAGGATTGCTGGCCATGGTCACGCCGGACAATGAGGTTTATACCTATCATTACGACGGCAATGCCAACACCATCGCCATCACCGACGCGGCCAAACAGCCGGTCAACACCTACGCCTACACGCCCTACGGCCTGATCGCCGCGCAGGAGGAGACGATCGAGCAGCCATTCACCTTCGCCGGGATGGTGGGGATCATGGGGGAGGGCGACCCGGCCAACGGCGGGCTGTATTACATGCGGGCGCGCTACTATGACCCGGCGGCGGGGCGGTTTATTTCAGAGGATCCGATAGGATTTGCGGGAGGAGATGTTAGCCTGTATGGTTATGTCGGCGCCAGTCCGTTGATGTTTGTGGATCCGAGCGGGTTAAAAACTTATGGAGCAAATAGGCAGATTGGAGGGAATAATTCTCGATCAAAAGTTAATCCCTTGACGCATACATTTATTTTTACAACGGAGAATAATTCTGTTGATAATACGTATAGCTGGGGAAATTCGTATCAAAATGGGAATGGGGTTTGGCATAGAAATCATTCTAATGATGTTGATGCCGCTAAAGAATCCTTGGAAAATGGAGATGCGTGGTTAATTGGAGGGGAGTCATTAGATGCCAGTGTGGAGGCTACATATTTACAGAGAATTTCCGATGCAAGTCATCCAAGTCGTAATCATGGATGGAGTATTATAAATAATTGCAAGCATGAAGCATACAGTTTAATTCAGGATGCCAAAAGTCAAACATCAAGCAGTTATAATAGTCCATCAGTACAAAGCATTGTAAATCATACAAATACATCATCTGGATATAAATAGACTGGAGTAGGACTATGAAATTTATTCTCAGCGTTTTGTATATATTGTATTGTTTTTATTTTTTCTTGGCAGTTGGGATAAATGAATTTTTTTCAATTTTTAATTGGATGATTTTTGCAAAGTTGGGATTATTCATTTTTCCCATTTATATATATATGTTTTACAGATTCGAAGATAGCGCGAGGAAACATGATCATTATTTAATATTTTTTCCTGCCGTAGTTTGGTTTATTCTTGTTTGTTTAATGGGCGGGAAGTCGGCCATGAACGTCTTTATTGTTGAGCTCCCTATTGTTGGAATTTTATCTGGAATATATTTTTTTAAATTTTTAATTGTAAGAAAAAATAAGCCAAATTCACTACGATGGGGCGCATTGATTTCTTTTGTGATTATCGCCATCATTATCAGCTTGCATTATATGTTGCCGGCTTTACCAGAATAAAATTAGGAAAAAAGAAGAAAGTGCGAAAATAGCTGCCCGATTTTTTTACAAAATACGCAAATCTAGTTTAGACATTTATCAGTTCCATTTGATCATCAAGAACTTTTTTTACGACGCCGGGGGTAACCGCCTCAAGGCCGTGCGCAACGGGGAGGAAACGCAGTATATCTATGATCTGTCCGGCAATCTGCTGGCCGAGGCGGACGACACCGGCACGATCAGCCGCTATTATATTCACGGCTTAGGATTGCTGGCCATGGTCACGCCGGACAATGAGGTTTATACCTATCATTACGACGGCAACGCCAACACCATCGCCATCACCGACGCGGCCAATACCAGATTTTTTCACGACAAATCCGGACAGGTCATTTATGAGACCGCTCTGGGGTCCTCCGTGGTCTGGGAAGAGGATTTTGATCCGATCCGGTCCGGCTGGGGAGGCGCCACCGGCACCTGGAACTGCACTATCGACAGTGACGGCCGGGTCAGTGTGGTCTCCAGCACACCGGAATCCTGGGGGCATGTCTACAGCCCGATCATTGATGTTGATGTTGACGAAAATCCTATTGTTACGGTGGATGTCGGAGAAATATCTCCCGGCGCCAACGTGACCCTGGAGATCCAGGCGTACTGGCATGATAATGGCCGATCTGTTAATTTTCCCGCCGCGGTCAATCAGACAGCCCCTGGCGTCTATCAGGTCGACCTGCGTTCGCTTATGGGCTGGAGCGGCCAACATGCCTTTATGGTCGGGGTATGGGTCGGCGGAGGCTCAGGCCGTTATGTTGATCTGGACAGCATTACAGTTAAAAGCGAGGTCACCACCCAGGCGGTGAAGTATATCTACGGCCCCGGCACAGACAATATTTTAGTTATGCAGAGGCCTGATGGAGACCGCTACTTCTACCACCACGACCGGCTGGGCAGTGTGACGGCGGTGACCAACGGCGCCGGGGCGGTGGTAGAGGCCTACCAGTACGACCCCTACGGCAGGACCAGAATATTCGACTCTACCGGCAATCTGACCCCGGAATCCTCGATCAACAACCCCTACATGTTTACCGGCAGAAGGCTGGATAAAGAGACCGGACTGTATTATTATAGAGCCAGGTATTACGATCCCGAACTGGGGCGGTTTCTGCAGACGGACCCCACGGGTTACGCTGACGGGATGAACATGTATCTGTACACCGGCAACAACCCGTTCAACCGGGTGGATCCGGAGGGGACGGTATGGCGGAATGTTCGGAATTTCTTTTCAAAGCCGGGGAATCGTAGTACGGGGCCGGCGCATAGTGGAAATAATAATGCGCCGGAAGTGAAACTGGTTTAAAGGAATTGTATGATCTTTTTTAGGTCAATTTTAAGGGATTGCGCGGAACGTAGGAGAGGGAAGGTCATGAAGAGCGGTTGTTTGTCTAACCATGAAAAATTAACTTGTAATATATGAATTTCATGGTATGCTAAAAACATGATTGAACGCAACCATATTACAGGAAATATTACGCAGGCGCTAGAAAGAGGCCGAATTGTTTCATTATTAGGTCCTCGTCAATGCGGAAAAACAACATTAGCCCGTCATTTTGCTAAGCCGGGGTCATCTTTGTATTTTGACCTTGAAGACCCTGTTGATAGTGCCAAAATGGGTGAGCCAAAAAATATTCTTGAGAACCTCAAAGGAACGGTTGTTATTGATGAAGTCCAAAGGCAGCCGAGTCTGTTTCCCCTTTTGCGTGTTTTAGCGGATAGAGTTCCGTTGCCATCTAAATTTCTTATTCTTGGCAGCGCATCACCTAATCTGATCAAGCATGCTTCTGAGTCATTGGCCGGAAGGGTTGAGCGGATAACAATAGGAGGATTTTCTTTAGATGAAGTCGGAAGGGAAAATTCTGACCGCCTGTGGTTGAGGGGAGGTTTGCCTCGAGCATTTCTTGCTAATGGCGATAAGGAAAGTTTTACTTGGCTTAGGGAATATACCCAGAGTTTCGTTGAGAGAGACCTTCCGTTACACGGTGTATCGCTTCCTCCAATGACATTATTAAGGTTTTGGACTATGCTTGCCCACTATCACGGGCAGGTTTTTAATGCCAGTGAAATCGCACGGTCTTTGGGGATCAGTGTGATGACAGTCAAACGATATGTGGATGTATTAACAGGTGTTTTTATGATCAGGCAAGTCCAGCCGTGGTTTGGCAACTTAAAAAAGCGTCATGTTAAATCTCCGAAGATTTATTTTTATGATACAGGAATACTGCATTCTCTTTTAGGTATTCAGACTATGGATGATTTGTTGGCTCATCCCAAATACGGCGCTTCATGGGAAGGGTTCGTTATTGATGAGGTTATTCGTTCAATTGAACCGCATGAGATATATTTCTGGGCGACGCATCAGGGTGCTGAGATTGATCTGGTATTTAATAAAGGCGGGCAGATGTACGGCGTTGAAATTAAACGACAAGATGCGCCACGGATGACACCGTCAATTAAAAATGCTTTAGAGGATTTAAAACTCGAACGGATTGCCGTTGTTTATCCCGGCAAACGACGTTATTCGGTTCACAAAAAAGTTAATGTCGTTCCGTTTAATGCAATATTGGGTGGAATGAAGGAATTGTTTGAATGATTGAGAATAATTAGTGTCAGAAGACGACAAGGTATTGGTTATAAATCAGTTATAAAATTAATCCCCGCCCTTGCTTACACCATTATTTCTTATTTATCGTTCATCGTCAACATGTCGGCGTCTTCTGATACCCATCATCCTAACACCGTCTCTTTCCAGTGACATAATTGCTGAGCATTAACACCTGGCATCTTTTCCTCTTCACTTTTTCAGTTGACTCCTTATAATATATTCATGCCTCCGTTAGATCAGTTTTCCATCCAATACCTCAAGGGCGTCGGACCGGCTCGAAAAAAGCTCTTTGCCAACCTTGGCGTGGAGACGGTCGAGGATCTGTTTTATCTGCTTCCCCGGCGGTACGAAGACCGCCGCGATCTGACACCACTCAAGGACGTCAAAGTCGGCGAACAGCAGACCGTTTGCGGCGAGGTCGTGGCACAGGGCGGCCGGCGCAGCTGGTACACCCGCAAGCATGTTCAGGAAGTCGTGATCCGTGATGATAGCGGACAGCTGACCTGTGTCTGGTTTAATCAGCCGTATCTGGCCAAATATTTCCGCGCGGGAAAACGCGTGATCATGTTCGGCAAGGTCGATCTGTATAACGGCCGCCTGCAGATGATCGCCCCGGAATACGAGGTCATTGAAGGCGAGGCCGACGCGCATCTTAACATGGGGCGTATTGTCCCGATCTATCCTCTGACGCGCGGCATGAGCCAGCGCTACCTGCGCAAAATCATGGCTCTGGCCCTGGAAAAATATCAGGGCAGTTTAAAGGATGTTTTGCCCGTGTCTTTGCGCAACAAGCTCCGTCTTTACAATATCCGTCACTGCGTCAGCGAGATGCATTTTCCGACGGGAATGGAGGAACAGGCGGAGGCCTTCCGCCGAATTTCTTTTGAAGAATTTTTTCTGTTTCAGATCTCGGCCAATCTGCGCCGAATGAGTATCGTGACCCGTCCGGGTGTGGAACATAAGGCGGGGATTGATCTGATCGCAGAATTCGCCCGGATGTTTCCCTTTCCGCTGACTGCCGCGCAAAAACGGGTTATCGGTGAGATCGCCGGAGATATGCAGAGGAAAGAGCCCATGCTGAGGCTTCTGCAGGGGGATGTCGGTTCGGGTAAGACCCTGGTGGCGCTGTTCGGATGCGTGGCCGCGGCCCGTAACGGGCATCAGGCCGCGATCCTGGCGCCGACCGAGATCCTCGCCCGTCAGCATTATCAGAATATCCAAAGGTTATTTGTGTCTTCGGGGCATAGTCAGCCGCCCTTCCCGAACCCTCCCCACGAGGGGGAGGGACAGGAAGAAACGGCGCCCAATCACCAGGTGGGCAGTCATCTGTCAGCAAAGAATTTTACAAACTCAAAAAACTCAACAAACTCAAAAAACTCAACGAACCCAACAAACCCAATAAACTCAATAAACCCAATCCTGCTCACCGGCAGTATGACCAAAGCCGAACGCGAATCCGCCCTGAACAAGATCACCAGCGGAGAAGCCGATCTGGTGATCGGGACCCACGCTCTCCTGCAGGAAGATGTGGCCTTCCGGGATCTGAGCTATGCGGTTATCGACGAACAGCACAAGTTCGGTGTGCGCCAGCGCGCCCTGCTGTCAGAAAAGGGCCGTAATCCCGACGTCCTGGTCATGACCGCGACGCCGATCCCGCGTACTTTAAGCCTGACCTTATACGGGGATCTGGAGTGTTCGGTCATCGACGAGCTTCCCCCGGGGCGCGGAGGCATTACAACACGGCTGTATCCGTTTGAACGGGAAGACGAGGTCTATGCCCGGGTACGGGATCGTCTCGTGCAGGGTCAGCAGGCTTATATTGTCTATCCCTTGATCGAAGAATCGGAACACGTCGATCTTAAAGATGCCGAAAAGATGTACCGGCGTCTGTCAAAAAAAGAATTTAAAGGTTTTCGGGTGGGACTGATCCACGGCCGGTTGCCCAAACGCGAATCTGATGTTATTATGACGAAGTTTGCCCGGCACGAGATCGATGTCCTGGTAGCGACCACGGTGCTTGAAGTCGGGGTCGATGTGCCCAATGCCAATGTCATGGTGATCGAGCATGCTGAACGATTCGGCTTGTCTCAGATCCATCAGCTGCGCGGCCGGGTCGGACGGGGAAAGGCGCGCGCCGAGTGTTATCTTTTAGCGGATCCCACGACCGAAGACGGCCTGGCCCGGCTGGAAGCCGCGGTCGCGACCGGAGACGGTTTTGAGATCGCCGAGCGCGATCTGGAGATCCGCGGTCCGGGGCAGTATTTCGGGCGGCACCAGCACGGCCTGCCGGATTTTCGTTTTGTCAATCCTCTGCGCCAGACCGAACTGCTGGAGCTGGCGCGTGCCGAGGCCGAAGAATTGCTGCATGCCGATCCGGTCCTGCGGGATGAGCACCACCGGGACCTGCTGGATGCGGTCTGCCGCCGTTATCCGGGGTATCTGGAGAATGTCGAAGCGGGGTAAGTTTTGATAGTTTATCAGGTTGAGTGTTAATTGGGTTGAGTGTTTATCGGGTTGTGTGTTTATTGGGTTAAAAACCCAACAAGCTCTACAAACCCAACGAACTCAACAAACCCAACAAACCCAACAAACCCAATAAACCTAATTAATAATAGATTGCAATCATGAAAATCCTCAGCGGTGAATTTAAGGGCCGAAACTTCTTTATGCCGGCCGGTATCCGTCCGACGCAGAACATGACCCGCAAGGCGGTGATCGATCTGCTGGGCCAGGACCTAACCGGTCTGCACTTTTTAGACCTTTTTGCCGGAAGTGGAGGGATGGGCCTGGAAGCATTTTCCTGCGGTGCTCAGTCTGTCACCATGGTGGAGCGGGATTCCAGGAATTACGACATTATCCGCAGAAACATGGAGATGTTCGGCCTGGATCAGCCGCGGGAAGACGGACGCAAATGTGAGGTTCTGCAGAATGACGTGTTTTCCGCGATCAAGCTGTTTGCCGGGCAAAAACGGCGTTTTGATGTGGTCTTTGTGGACCCGCCTTACGACGTGGGCAAGGCCAGAAAAGCCTTGAAAACCCTGGGTGCCTATGATATATTACAGCCTCTTTCTTATATAATAATAGAGCATGGAAAACGTGAGGGGCTTCCGTATTGCGAGCATGATTTTGACGTGCTGACCGAACGCAAGTACGGCAAGTCCTATTTAAAAATGTATCAGCGCCGCAAGGCAGACGACGCGTTTCAACACACGGAGCAGGCAGATGGGTAAAGCGGCGATCTATCCGGGATCTTTCGATCCGATCAGCAACGGACATATTGACCTGATCAAGCGCGCCACGCTGGTTTTTGACCGCGTTGTGGTGGCGGTGGCCCGCAATCTGCATAAAAAGCCGACCTTCGACAAGGAAGAACGGCTGGACATGGCGCGTGAGGCGGTTAAGGGCATTGACCGCGTTGAGGTGTTCGGGTTTGAAGGCCTGGTGGTGGAATATGCCCGGCAGAGAGATATTCGGGTTTTGATCCGGGGTCTGCGTATGGTTTCTGATTTTGAGTATGAATTTCAGCTGGCTCTGACCAACCGCCGTCTGGCTCAGGATGTGGAAACTGTTTTTTTAATGCCGTCGGAAAATTTCACCTTTTTATCGTCCAGTCTGATCAAAGAGTCCGCCGCTTTAGGAGCGGACATATCCGGCTTCGTTCCGCCCTGCGTTGAAAAGCATTTAAAACAACGATTGCAGAAATGAAAATACAGATCCGTAATATTGCCGACGAGGGGACCGGATACGAAGAGACCGTCTCTCCCCAACAGCTGGAGATCCCGCGGGACGCCCTGCGTTGCTTGGGGCCGGTACGGATCGAGGCGACATTTTATCATCTCGGAGATGAGGTCGTCGGAAAGTTTTCTGCCAGTGGACGCTATGGCTTGACCTGTTCCCGCTGTCTCAAAGATTATGAGGCGGAAAAAGAGAACAGCTTTGAATGCGCTTTTGATGTAGAAAAGCATCAGGATTATATTGAATTCGGCAGTGATATCCGCGAGGAGCTGATCGTGGCTAACAGTGCTTTCGCCCTCTGCCGGGAGGACTGCCGCGGGCTGTGTCCGGGCTGCGGCGCGGATCTGAATAGTGAAAAATGCACATGTGAGACGGGAAACGTAAAACGTAAAACGAGAAACGGGGAACGTGAATCGTAGGGTTTGAGGCGCAGTCAAAAGAAGCGTTTCACGTATAACGTAATACGTCTCACGTTCAATAAAGGAGTCAAACCAATGGCACATCCAAAGAGACAACATTCTAAACAGCGCTCGCGTAAGCGGCGCACACATGACAATTTGACCGCGGTCAATCTCAACCCGTGCGGACATTGTCAAAAGCCGGTGATCTCTCACCGTGTCTGCCCGTACTGCGGGTATTATAAAGGCAGCCCGGTGATCGTTTCTGTCAAGCCGGAAGAAGCTAAGGCGTAGGAGGCGGGGGTTTTCACCCTCCCCTGACCCCTCCCATCAAGGGAGGGGAATGAGAAGGCTTTATTTTTTTCCCCCTTGTGGGAGGCGCGCTTAAAGTTTTTTCCTTTGCGGGGGAGGATTCGCACTTAAAGTTTTTTCCTTTGCGGGGGAGGATCCGCACTGAAAGTTCCCTCCCGGGGGACGAGTAAGCAAGC
>CAZQQI010000026.1:12807-24317 GCA_964595465.1 uncultured Planctomycetales bacterium
GATCCGCACTGAAAGTTCCCTCCCGGGGGACGAGTAAGCAAGCCGGGGATTTCCTTCTCCTTGTTGGGAGGATTCGCACTTAAAGTTTTTTCTTTTGCGGGGGAGGATCCGCACTGAAAGTTCCCTCCCGGGGGACGAGTAAGCAAGCCGGGGATTTCCTCCTCCTTGTTGGGAGGATCCGCACTGAAAGTTCCCTCCCCCTTGTGGGGAGGGTTAGGGAGGGGGCACATGAACCACAGGAGACCATTTTGAAAATTGTTGTGGATGCTATGGGCGGGGATAATGCCCCGGGCGAGATCATTAAAGGGGCTGTTGAGGCAGTCAAAGAGCGTGATGTTTATGTCGCATTAGTCGGCCAGGAAGAACAGATCGAGTCACACCTTCAGGCCTTGCAGTATCCCCGTGACCGTATCGAGGTGGTTCACGCCCCGGAAGTCGTTGAGATGCATGACCCGGCCACTGCCCCTCTGCGGCGCAAGCGCAATTCTTCCATCTCTCTCGGCGTTAATTTACTGAAAGATCCCTCACATCACGCCTTTATCAGCGCGGGCAATACCGGCGCGGTCGTCGCCGCGTCCACCATTTTCCTGGGCATGCTTGAAGGCGTGGCCCGTCCGGCGATCGGCACTGTCCTGCCGACTTTGAAAGGCTTCACCTTTCTGATCGACGCTGGAGCCAACACCGATCCTAAACCTATTCACCTGGTTCAGTCCGCTCTGATGGCGCGCATCTATATGCGCGATGTTATGGGCATTGAAAATCCCCGTATCGGTCTGCTCAACGTCGGGGAAGAAGAGACCAAGGGGACCGAATTCATGAAGGATATTCACCGCATGCTGACCGAACTCATGCCGGAAAATTTTGTCGGCAACATGGAAGGCAGCGGGATCTACCGCGGGGACTGCGACTGCATCATCTGCGACGGATTTGTCGGCAATGTGGTCCTTAAGGTCTCTGAAAGTCTGGCGGAATCCGCCACTAAATTGATCAAGCGTGAGGTCAAGCAAAGTCCGCTGGCCATGCTGGGCGCACTGATGATGAAGCCGCGTCTGCGGAAGGTCCGCCAGGTCTCGGATTATTCCGAGTACGGCGGGGCGCCGCTGCTGGGGGTCAACGGTATTGTTATGATCGGCCACGGCCGGTCATCCGCTAAGGCTGTCAAGAACGCTATCCGTGCGGCCTGCCGCGAGATCGAACATAATATCCTGGAAACCATGCGCAAAGAGGTTGGAGCCACAACATGAAGCAGATCGCTATAAAATCCGTCGGGCATTATGTCCCTGAACGGGTGCTGACAAATCATGATTTGGAAAAAATGGTCGAGACTTCGGACGACTGGATCACCACCCGCACCGGTATCAAAGAACGGCGCATCGCCGAGAAAGACCAGCGCTGCAGTGATCTGGGCATCAATGCCGCGCGAAACGCCCTGCACAACGCCGGAATGACCGGGGAAGAGATCGAACTGATCGTGGTAGCGACCTCCAGCCCGGATTCCAATTTTCCGGCCATCGCCTGCAAGATCCAGAAGGCTATCGGCGCAAAAAAAGCGGCCGCTTTTGACCTGAACGCGGTCTGTTCCGGCTATCTCTATGCCATGACCACCGCTAAACAGTATTTGATGGGCGGGATGTTTAAAAATGCACTGGTCGTAGCTGCGGATAAATTTTCTAACCTGATCGATTGGAACGACCGCACCACCTGTGTGCTTTTCGGCGACGGGGCCGGGGCCTGTGTTCTGACCGAGTCAGATGGTGATCACGGGATCCTGTCCGATTATCTGCATGCCAAGGGGCAGTATCATGAGCTGATGTCGGTCATCTCACCTGAACGCGAGCCGCTGTGTCAGGAGACCGATACTGTGGCCAAACCGTATATCGTGATGCAGGGCCAGGAGATCTTTAAGGTCGCGGTCAATTCCATGGCGGAGGCAGTGGCCACCACCGCAAAAAAGGCCGGCATAGCTGTTGAGGATATTCATTGCGTTGTTCCTCATCAGGCCAATGACCGTATTATTGCCGCTGTCGCCCGTAAGGCCGGCATTCCCAAAGAAAAGTTTTTCATCAATATTCAGAAATACGGCAACACCTCGGCGGCGGCGATCGCCATTGCCTTGAGCGAGGCGGCTGAAAGCGGATTTATCAAAAAAGGTGATTATGTTTCACTGGTGACCTTCGGCGCGGGCCTGGTCACTGCGGCGAATTTGGTAAAGTGGTAACAGAAAGGTATGACTATGGCAAAATACGCATTTCTTTTTCCCGGACAGGGCGCGCAGTACGTTGGGATGGGCAAGGACCTTTATGAAACGTCGGATGCCGCCCGCGGCGTGATTGACACGGTGGATTCTATTTTAGATAAAGATCTTAAAGCGGTCATGTTTGAAGGCCCGGAAGATACTCTGAAGAAAACGGATTATGCCCAGCCGGCGATCTTTGCCGCGAGTATGGCGGCGATGCGGGCCATGCAGGAAAAATGTCCCGATGTTAAACCGGCATTTACCGCGGGGCTGAGCCTGGGAGAATATTCCGCCCTGGCGGCCAGCGGAGCCTTGTCTGTTGAAGATACGGTGCGGCTGATCGAGCGCCGTGGTGCCTTTATGCAGGAGGCGGCCGATCAGAAAAAAGGCGCCATGGCAGCGGTGATCGGGCTGGACCCTGAGGCTATCCGCAAGATCTGTGACCAGAGCGGGGCAGAGGTTGCCAATTTCAACGCCCCGGATCAGACCGTGATCACCGGTGAGGCCGCAGCCGTTGAGGCTGCCTGCGGAAAACTGACCGAAGCCGGCGCGAAACGGGTGATTCCTTTATCCGTTTCCGGAGCGTTTCATTCTTCCCTGATGCAGTCCGCAGCAGATAAATTCCGCGAAGTGCTTGACCGCACCGAATTTGCCCAGGCGGAGGTTCCGCTGATCGGCAATGCTGACGCGCAGGTCTGTATCAGCTCGGATGAGATCCGCGCGGAATTGGTAGGACAGATCACCTCGTCGGTGCAGTGGGTCAAGACGATTGCTTATATGGCCGGTGAGGGTGTGGACACCTTTATTGAGATCGGCCCGGGCAAAGTGCTCAAAGGGCTTCTGCGCCGCATCGACCGCGGGCTGACCGTGGTCAACGTGGAAAAGGCGGATGACCTGGATCAGCTTTCCGCGGAACCCGCCTAATTCTTTCTTAGAGGTGACCCCCTCCCTAACCCTCCCCACAAGGGGGAGGGAATCCGAATTCAAGCAAATCAAGCGCTTCCCACACTTGTCATTCCCGCGTCCATTGTCATTCCTGCGAATGCAGGAATCTCCTCTGTCATTCCTTCGCACTTTGTCATTCCTGCGAATGCAGGAATCTCATCGTTTTCCTTGATGGAAGGTGCTAGGGGAAGGTTGGGTGGTTGAGCCGCTACGTTCACTTTCGGTGAATTTCCCTTTTCCCGTCCGTTAAAATTTTCTATAATAACATCATGCCCAAACTCACCGCCAACGTTTACCGTCGCCTTGTTCGATCCATACAAAATGAATTCCAGCACGGCCTTTTTGAGGCCCGCAAACAGCTCGAACGCCAGCGTCTGCGGACCTACTGGAAAGTCGGCGGGATTTTGGCCGCCTGTTTTTCCTCTCAGGGGGTCACCGCCGTCAAAGATCAGCAGTCAGTTTTCCGGCTGGTCGGGCGCGATTTTCATCATAAGCCGAATTTCATCAAACAGCTCTTTACGTTTTATAAGCTGTATCCCGATCTTTTCGAAAACGGCCGTCAGCTCAGCTGGAGCCATTACCGGACATTGATCACCATTCCGAGTAAACGTCAGCGCCGTGCCTGGGAACGGCGCATCGTTCGCGAACATCTGCCCAGTGATGTTTTTTATGAATTATCCAAGGCCGACACGCAGGCAGAGAATCCAGCCCCTGCGCGCAGATCCCGGCGTCTGCCTTGCCGGCGGGGACGGCTCTATACTTACCGTGTTGTCCCCTCCAGCCAGGTGCCGTGGTCGCCGGGCTGTACTGTGCTGGATCTCGGCTTTTCCATGCGCCGTGAAATACCGGCTTTATCCCGTGCCCGGCTGGATACCGGCAAGGTGTTCGCATCCCGTCCGGATGATGATGGGTACCATTTAAAACGCGTCCCGGTCACATATCATCAGCTTTACACATACAAAGCGCTGGTTGAACGGGTGGTCGACGGAGACACGCTGCTGGTCAATATTGACTGCGGGTTTCATACCTGGGCGAGGGAGCGCCTGCGATTGAAGGGGATCAACACCCTGGAACTGAATACGATCGAAGGCCGGCGCGCGAAACGTTTCGTTCAGGGTTTGCTGAAAGATTGCGGTTTTATCGTGTTAAAGACCACCCGCACCGACAGCACCGATATGTACGGCCGTTACGTGGCTGATGTCTTTTTTGAGGCTGGGGAGGAAGACCCAGCCGCAGTTGCCCGGAACGGACAGTTTCTGAATCAGGTCCTGCTGGACGCCGGCCACGCGCAGAGAGTGGTGTACTGAATCCCCCTCCCTTGATGGGAGCGGCCAATTTCATTTATTCCCCTCCCTTGATGGGAGGGGTTAGGGGAGGGTGGTGATTTTACGTTCCTCGCATCCCGTTTCCGTTGTACGTTTTTTAGGGCCAGGGGAGGGGTGATGGCTATTCTTTAATTCCCTCTCCTCGACGGGGAAGGCCAGAGAGGGGCAACTCCATCCTTCACTGCTGACTTTCCTTAATTCCCCTTGACCCCCCAGAAACCGCACCCTATAATATTCATATTAATAACCATATATCATTTAATATGAATAATTTACAATCCCCTGACATTTCCGCACTCCTTCCGCAGAAAGGGTTGTTTTTCGCCTTCTGTTTGTATATTTTTCGACAGTTAGGTTTTTATGAGTGAAAAAATCAACAATCGCCGTGTTGTGGTGACAGGCCTGGGTGTCGTCTCCTCCATAGGTATCGGCTGGCAGGAGTTCTGGCAGAATCTTCTGGCCGGCAAGAGCGGGATCAGCGAGGTGGATTATTTCGATACCTCAAAATATGACCGGAAATATGCCGGTCAGGTGAAGAATTTTCGTCCGCAGGATTTTATTTCTCCTCACAAGATCAAATATATGGGACGCGCGTCGCAGATGGCCTTGGCCGCCGCACGCATGGCCGTGGAGGATGCGGGCCTGAAGAAAACCGATATTGTGCCTGAGCGTTCCGGCGTCTGTGTCGGCACAACGATGGGGGAGGGGCAGGTTATTGAAAGTTGTGTTCAGGATGATGTGCTCAAAGGCCGCACGAATATTGAGCGAAGCAGATCGCTCCTTTATCCCGCAAATTCTGTTGTCTTTAATATTGCCAAAGAGTTTAATATCAAAGGTCCGGCACATATATTCGGCAATGCTTGTGCTGCCGGGAGTTTTGCATTAGGGAGGGGCTCAGATTTAATAACAACCGGCAATGTTGACATGATGATTGTAGGCGGGAGTGACCCGTTATCACGTATTGCTTTCACTGGCTTTCACCGTTTGATATCTATCTCCGAAGAGCCTGTATGCCGGCCTTTTGACCAAAATCGAAGTGGCATGATCCCTGGGGAAGGTGCGGGGGTGCTAATTTTAGAGGAGAAAGATCACGCTGTCGCCCGTGGTGCTACGATCTATGCAGAAGTTTTAGGTTATGGATGCAGCGCTGATGCTCATCATATGACCCAGCCTGATTATCACGGCACCAAAAGTGCTATCTCGAAGGCACTGAGGTTTTTTGATATTTTCCCGGACGATATTGATTATATCAGCGCGCATGGCACAGCCACTCCTGAGAATGATCGAGCTGAATGCCGGGCTTTTCATGAGATTTTCGGCAGAAGAATTAAAAATATTCCGGTTAGTTCCATTAAATCCATGCTGGGGCATACCATGGGGGCCGCGTCCGCGTTGGAGTCAATCGCCTGCTGTCTTTCCTTACATGATCAAAAAATCCCTCCAACGATAAATTATCAAAAACCTGATCCGGAATGTGAGATTGATTGTGTGCCCAACGTCTCCCGCAGTTATGAGGTCAAAGTGGTATTAAATAATTCCCTTGCGTTTGGTGGAAGCAATTCGTCGTTGATCTTTAAAAGGCATAAATATTGATATGAATAAAACCGTTGTTAAACCTAATGTTGTATTTACTGGGATTGGACCTATTTGTTCATCAGGGATAGGTAGAGAATCTATGTGGGAGGGTCTGTATAAAAGTAAATATAATCTAGCACTTATCGAGCAAAAATTAGAAAAGAAGATTTGGCATAAGTTTTATAAATATACCGTGTCTGGCTTTGATGTCAGTCAATTTTTCTTAAATCAATCCATTCTTGATGAGGTGAGAGCATGGAAGGAGGGAGTGCCTGATGTTGATTTAGATTTTTTAGTTTCTGCTGGGAAATTAGCATTGGAGGATAGTGGTCTCAGTTTTAATCCAAACTCAAATAATATTAGTTTTATGCTGTCTCATGAAAATCCTGGATTGGAAACATACTTCGAAAGATTCTCTGATATTTCATATAATTTTTTCAAAAAAAATGGCGATTGCCCAAAAATTGAATATTATAATTTTTTAACGGATAGATTGATGAAGTGTTCATATGAACTGCAAACTTTTATGCCAACATTCCATTTAGGAAAGATTTTAGGGCTTCATGGACAGTCTTTTTTCTTAAACAGTGCTTGTGCTTCGGGTGCTTATTTGATTGATCGTGCCGCGCAGCTTATTGCCTCACGCAAAACCGATGTTGTTTTGATTGTGGCAGGGGATGTCCCCGGTGTTTACAAAGATTTGTGGTTTTCTAAGTTGAATATGAGTTCTCCGGATGGCGTAATGAGGCCTTTTTCAAATAATTCTAATGGTTTTGTAATGGGCGAAGGCGCTACGGCTTTAATTTTAGAAAATTATGAACATGCTAAAAAAAGGGGTGCTAATATATATGGTGAATATTTAGGAGGCGCTTTTTCTTCGGAGGGATGGAAGGTTGCATTTCCCAATATTACGAGCAATTTATATTACTCAACAATTAAAGATTTATTCGAAATCACTAAAATTTCTCCAATAGATATTGATTTAGTTGTACCACATGGTGTCGCAACGAAAATAAATGATAGCTATGAAATAAAGAATATTTCTCCGATTTTTGACAAAGGTGGCCCGTATTTTTGTGCATTAAAGCCTTATTTTGGTCATAATTTAGGAGGAAATGTTTTATTAGAAGTCGCGGCAATTCTTATGATGCTAAATAAAAAACAAGTGTTGGCTACGCCAAACGTAGAAGAGAAACTTGTAGATTGGAGATTTTTGCAATCACACCAAAAAGCAGATATTGATTTTGTATTAAAGACTACTTGTGCTTTTGCTGGAAATTATTCAGCGCTCTTATTGGCTTCTGAAAGGTATACAAAAAGATGAATTTTTTTGGATTCGCTAGCTTAATTCTTTTTATCAGTTGCTTTGCATTAGTTTTGATATCATCAAAAGAATGGAAAAGGCCCAAGATTTTTACTTGGCTTTTATTTAACATTGTTGTTGGTGCGTGGGGTTGTTCCGCTTTTTTTATTAGCATTACTCATAACCCTGAAAGTGCTCGTATTTTATGGGCGGTTGCTCATCTTTTTATTATATTTATCCCGATTTTTTTGTTGCATAATATTATGCTTGTTACTGGTTATTTTAATAAGCGGTTACTTTTTTTAACTTATATTCAAGGCGGTATATATATTTGTTTGTTACCAACTCAGTATTTAATTCAAGATGTTTACTCATATCAGAATTTTTATTATGCGGAAGCTGGAAGATACTATTTCACCCTTTTTGTAATTTGGATTACTATAGTTGTTTATGGAGTTTATATATTATTTAAGTCCTATCTCTCTAAAGATGGGATAATCAAAAATCAAATTAAATATTTGTTTTTGGGATTATGTTTAGGTTTTACTGGTGGTGTCACAAACTTTGCCCCTGTATTCAAATTAAGTGTTTATCCTTTCGGAAACATATTAATACCGATATATTGTGGAATCGTTACATATTCAATATTAAAATATCGTTTACTTGACATTTCTCTCGTTATTACGCGCACGTCAATTTTTGTTTCTGTCTATTCCCTCGTTCTCGGCATTCCTTTCATCCTCGCATTCGGTTTTCAGGAGCAGATCAGATTCTTCATGGGCGAGCAATGGTGGATGGCACCGCTCATATTGATGACAGTGCTGGCCACTGTGGGTCCGTTCATTTATCTTGCCATTCAAAAGCGCGCCGAAGATAAACTTTTCCAGGACCAGCGGCGATACCAGGCGACATTGCGCCAGGCTGCCACCGGCATGGGCCGGATTAAGGATATGAACAAGCTGGTCGGCCTGATCGTTCATATTGTGACCCGGGCGGTGCGTATTGAACATAGCAAGGTCTATCTGCAGTCCGGCCATGAGGGGGAGTATAAACTTGAGGGGGTGCGGTCTCGCCGCCCCCGTCAAGTACCCTTGGTTAAGGCCGTGTCTCAGCGCGGGCCGCTCATCCGCCGCCTGAATACCGAGCGGGGGCCGCTGGTCTATTCAGAATTAAAGCAGATGTCGCAGGACATGCCGGACCACAAGCTGAAGGCGCTGGTCCAGCAGTTGGAAGAATTGGACGCGGAGCTTGTGGTTCCCAGCTTTGTGGATGAGCGATTGATCGCTTTTATTGTTATGGGTAAAAAAAATTCCGGCGAGCTCTATTCAGATGACGATCTTTCGGTATTCAGTATTCTGGCAAGTCAGGCGGCTCTGGCGATCGAAAATTGTCAGTTTTATCGGGATATGCGCGCGACTCACGAACAGCTTTTTCAGGCGGAAAAGATGGCCACCATCGGGATCATGGCCGACGGTCTGTCTCATCAGATCAACAACCGCCTGCACGCGCTGGGCTTTATCGCCGGGGATGTGCTGGACACCCTAAATCTCAAAAAAGATCTCAGCATGGGCGACGAGGTGAAAGAGGTTTTTGTTGATATTGAGCATGCCCTGCACCGGATCCAGGAAAACGTCACTCAGGGTGGCGAGATCGTCCGCGGTTTGTTAAAATACACACGCAAAAGTGAAGAGGGCTACAGCGAAGTCGAATTGGATACACTTGTTGATGAATCTTTGAAAATGGCCCAGTTTAAAATTAAGTCCGGCGAGATGGAATTGATCCGGGATTTTCCGCCCGGGCTTCCGCAGATTAAAGGAAACTTCACTCAGCTGCAGGAGGTGTTTTTCAATCTGATTGATAATGCCTATGACGCAATGATGCAGAGGCGCGCGGAATTTAAAGAAGAGGGCTATAAGCCCACGATCAAAATTCGCGCCGAGGCCCGCGGCACAAAACGTATCAGTATCAAGCTGGAGGATAACGGGATCGGGATCAAGGAGGAGGACAAACAGAAGGTTTTTACGCCATTTTTTACGACCAAGCTTTCCAGCAAGAAGGGGACCGGGCTTGGTTTATACGTTATCAAAAAATTGATTGAAGAAAATCATAAAGGTAAGGTTATTTACCGCTCCCAGTATATGAAAGGGACGCAGGTCTATGTGACCCTCCCGGCGGTGGAAGCGCAAGTAAATAGCGAGGGGTGACAATTGCGGGAGGGCCCCCCTCCCGGACCCTCCCCACGAGGGGGAGGGACAGAGTTGCTGTGATTTCCTGCGGCATTCCCCTCCCTTGATGGGAGATTCGCATAAGATATTCCCATCTCTTGATGGGCGGGGCCAGGGAAGGGTGATCAAAAAAGGTTTCCCCTCCCTTGATGGGAGGGGCTAGGGGAGGGTGAAGGCGGGTGTAAAAGGAAAAGGTTTCCATCGTGTTTGATAACATGTTGTGAATATATAAAGGAACGTGAAAGGATAGATTATGCCGAAGTTATTGATCGTTGATGACGAGATCGATATCAGAGAATTTGCCAAGAATTTTTTCAAGAAGCGGGGCGTTGAGGTCTTTACGGCCAGCGGCGGCGGGGAGGCCAAAGAAATTTTAGATGAAGAACGGCCCGACCTGATTTTGCTGGACGTGCGCATGGAAGAAATGACCGGTGTCGAATTTTTGCAGATGATCCGGGACGCGGGTGACCAGACCAGCGTCATCATGGTCAGCGGGGTCGAAGATGAAACCATCATCAATGAGGCCGAGGAGATGGGCATTATCGGCTTTATTCATAAGCCGCTGGTTTTGGATGAACTGCAGAAGATCGTCATGAAGGAACTGGAAACGTGAGCTTAAAAACGGATACACAATCAATTGATTACAAAAAAGCTCTGGAATCGGCCAGCCGCGGCATGATCATGATCCATGATCCCGAGGTTCTGATCAAGCTGATCATCCGTATGATCGTGGGGAAGGTCAAGCTGAAGCATGCTGGTGTTATCATCCATGAGCCCGGCAATGACCGCTATGTTTTGCGGATCTCAAAAGGGGAGACCGGCCACCGTATCCCGCCCGGCTTTGCCCGTTTTGAATCGTCCAGCCCTCTGATCAAAATATTCACCGACAAGCGCTTTGCGCCTTTGATCGAGCGGTCGCACGGCGTTTTGTCTTATGATATCCACCGCCTGATCTGGCAGGAAGGGGTCCTTAACGGAAAGCGGGCCGATCCTGAGGTCCAGCAGATCCTGCACCATGTCAGTGAGCAGATGCAGTTATTCAATGTTGTGGCCTGCATCCCGGCAACGTATCATCATGACCTTTTGGCGGTCCTTCTGCTGGGAGAAAAGCGTGACGGAGAAAAATTCAATCAGGAGGAACTGGACTTTTTTTCTGCTCTGGCCTCGGATTCGGCCATGGCGATACGCAACGCTCAGCTGTTTGAAAAATTACGCGATCATGCTGAACGAAACCATGATCTCTTTCTGCGCATGACCCATGCTCTGGGGGCCGCTATTGAAGCTAAGGACGAGTATACCAAGGGTCATAGCGAGGGGGTGACCCGTTATGCAGTGGCGCTTGCGGAATATATGCGTGATGAAATGGAGTATGACTTTTCCGAAAAGTTTATGGAAGATATCTTTATCGCCTCCACCTTGCACGACATCGGCAAGATCGGGGTGCCTGAATCGATCCTGAACAAGCCCGGACGCTTGACCCCTGAGGAGTTTGCCTTGATCAAGCGCCATCCTGTTGACGGGGTGGAGATTTTGTCACCGCTGTCTGAACTTAAAGAAAGCATGTCCGGTATCCGTTATCATCATGAGCGTTACGATGGGACCGGATATCCTGATGGGCTTAAGGGGGAAGACATACCGCTGATCGCCTCGATCATTGCCGTGGCGGACTGTTTTGACGCCATGATCACCCGCCGGCCTTACCGCGAGCCTTCTACTGTTGATGAAGCGATCCAGGAAATTCTGGCCAACCGCGGAACCCAGTTTCACCCGGTTGTGGTCGATGCCATGGCCGCTGTGTTTAAAGCCGGCTTGATCTCCTAATATTCATCTCTCTGTCATTCCTTCGCACACTTGTCATTCCTGCGCGCTTTGTCATTCTTGCGCGCTTTGTCATTCCTGCG
>CAZQQI010000027.1:0-24021 GCA_964595465.1 uncultured Planctomycetales bacterium
AGGAGGGTACATGGACGAGTTCAAGCTGAAGAAGGGGATGCTGGTCAGCCGGTCTGTTCAGATCGGGTATCCGCTGGTGGCGTTGGGCGGGATCATCGCGCTGATGGTGCTGGTGGACATGCGCCTGACTGAGGCCGGACCGCTGATTATTGTCGGTCTGCTGGGCTGGCTGGGTTATGAGATCTGGCGGACGTACGGCCACTTTACCTACCGCATTTGTGTTGATGATCAGCAGATCGATGTGAATGGCAAGGCGTATCCCTGGAGTCAGATCAGCAAGGCCAGGATCAATTCCATACGTTTCGGCATGGACCCTCTGATCATTTTGATCACGCAGGACGGCGGCAAGGTTAAGATCCCGGCGGCGATCGATGGGTTGAATTATATTGAGGGGTTTGTTGTCAAGCATGTCGGGCATATCGAGCGCGAGGAGTCCTGAGATGGAAATGCTGGGCGGGATCGCGCTGTTTTTTCTTCCTGTTGTTATCGCGGTGATCATCGGCCTGGTCTTTGCCTGGATCAAGTTGGCCCGTGACGCTGAGAACCGTCCGGAGGGCGCACGCCGGCAGGAATTGCTGGTCCAAGTGGAACACATGCGTCGGCAGCAGATGCCGTATAAAGACCGCCTGGCTTTTCTGCGGGAGCAGGGTCTGCGCAAGGATGTCGCGGATGAACTGCTGGGTGAGAACATTCGTAACGGGACATAAAGGTGACGACATAAAGGTGACAGCGACCTTTTTAAAAAGGTCGCTGTCACCTTTATTACCAATTATTTCTGGCGCACGTACGACAAGAAAGAAATCGACTGGATCGAAGAACGTGAAGGCCGTCTGTTTGCCTACGAATTCAAATGGAGTCCCTCCGCCAAGGCCGCCGCGCCGAAGGATTTTGTCAAAGCGTATCCTGATGCCAATTTTAAGCGGGTGGATTCGGGGAGTTATCTGAAATTTATTACATAAATATTCTGTGCCAATTCAGGGCAATTCTGTGATAAAGGTGAAACAGTTGTTGAGGAATAAAAATATGGAAAATCAAAAAATAAACGACAAGCTGATCTTTTACATCCTCTCAAAGCTCGGCCGCTTTGGTCATGAAAAGCTGCCGCTTGAAATCGTCAAGGACAAACAAAGCTACATCGTCGGCCATCGGCGCAAACGCTGGCGCACGGAAGAAGATTTTCTTTCCGAAGCCTGCAAGATCACCTATGTCAAAAGCAGGAATTACTGGAAACTCTTTTGGAAACGCGCTGATTTGAAGTGGCATCTTTATGAACAATACGACCATCTGGACGACTTGCTCGAAGAAGTTCGCACTGACCCGAACGGGTGTTTTTGGGGGTGAGTAGATAACAGAAAAAAAGGTGAAAGGTGAAAAATGACGGCGACCTTTTCCGGTACCTGGTTTTTAAAAAGGGCTTAGACCCTGACCGACGGCAGGCACTCGACTGAACTATGAAAGTATGCGGGCTTTCTACCTGTCCCCTGAAAAGTACCTGGTACCTTTTTCCACTTTTTCCACCCGGCCTCCCCCATAAAGGGGGGAGGGGTTAAAAGGGGCTACGCGCTCTCATTTCGATACAGGTAAAAAATGAAGAAAATTTTCCTCCAAACCTACGGTTGGCCGATGGCCGATTTATAGTAAGTCGACCCATTCGACGCGCATCGCCGTATACGACGATGCTTGCTCAGGGCTAATGATGTCGCTCGCCGCGGCGCTGGTGGAGTGACAAAATAAGGAATTTAAAGAAAATGGCCATAAAGGGTTCAAAAATTAAATTACGGCCCGCGGTTCTTCCTGAACGCAGATTGATCTATGCCTGGCTGGCAAAATCAGATTTAACGCCTTCGTTTATGGGGCCGCCCGATTATCCTGATTCTTACATCCCTACGTTTAAAGAATTCTGTCAGGATTACAAAGAGAGTTTTTTCATGCCCGCGGGTAATCGGAGCGGAAGAAATTTCATTATCATTGCTAATAACATTCGGGTTGGAACAATAGGATATGATTTATTTGATGATCGAAAGCTCAGGCTTGTTCTGGATATCTGGATGAGAGCGGAGAAATATTGCGGCAAAGGTTACGGCACGGATGCTTTGACAACGATTTGCGGGTTCCTGAATAAAAGATATGGAATAAAGAATTTTTATATTTTGCCATCGTCTAGGAATAAACGCGCCATAGCGGCTTACCGAAAATCTGGTTTTAAGCCTATAAAGATGTCACGAAACGCGGCGAAGAAAGAATTTGGGGTAGATATTTACGATTGTCATGACAATATTGTCATGCGAAAAACATTAGAAAAATGAGGTCATTATGAAACAATGGTACGAAAAATTATTTGAAAACTACGCGCACAAATACGATAAAGAATGTTTTGTCCAGGGCACTGTGGGCGAATGCGATTTCATCGAACAGGAAATAAAGCAGAATAAATCCCTGAAGATACTGGATATCGGTTGCGGCACCGGCCGTCACGCGATAGAGCTGACGAAAAGGGGGTACAATGTCACCGGCGTTGATCTCTCCGAAGATCAGATCAAATGGGCAAAAGAAAAAGCACAAGAAGCCGGGTTGGCGATCGATTTCCAAACACAAGACGCACGCAATCTGCCGTTTGACGGTGAATTTGATCTGGCTATCATGCTTTGTGAAGGCGGATTCTCTCTTATGGAAACAGATGAGATGAATTTTGAGATCCTCAAGAATGCCACAAAAGCGCTCAAGAGTAAAGGCAAGCTCATTTTCACCACATTAAACGGATTGTTCCCGCTTTTTCATTCGGTTAAGGAATTCTATGAGTCACAGCAAAAAGAAGGCCAGTCTCAGTGCAAGGACTGTTCCTTTGACCTGATGACCTTCCGTGACCATAACACTGCTGTTTTTGAGGACGACTCCGGCAATAAAAGGGAGCTTAAGTGTAACGAGCGTTATTATGTGCCCAGCGAGATCACATGGCTTTTAAAGTCGCTTGGGTTTAAAAGCATCGATATCTTCGGCGCAAAACTTGGAGAGTTTTCCAGGAGCCATGAACTCACCACCGACGACTTCGAAATGCTCGTTGTGGCGGAGAAGTAGGACTGTTCTATAACATAGTACGCTTGTTCTATAACATAGTACGCTTGTTCTATCCCATAGAACACCTAAATGTCCACTGCTTCAAAATGTCCACTGGCGAGTGGACATTTAGCCTTGCCGGGCTTGTAATGCTCACTCAACCCCTAATGTTCACTAATTAGTGAACATTAGATAGACAGTTACTAACGCAAATAAGGGTATTATGCACTTGAAACCTTGCGAAGGGAAAAACTGCTTGACATTTTGTCAGAAAAACTATATACTTTTTCTGACAAGAATAGGAGAGATATATGCCACAAAGCATTGAAAACAAAGTACTTATTCGAATAAGAACTAAAGGATTTGGGAGTGTATTTACGCCAAACCACTTTCTTGACCTTGGTAACCGCACAGCAATAGATCAAGCATTGGGGCGATTGGCTAAATCCGGAACTATTCGCCGTTTAGCTCGTGGATTATACGATTACCCGGAGAAACACCCGACACTGGGTGATCTCCCGCCGAACTATGAGAGAATAGCTCAAGCTCTGGCTGGAAGGGATAGCTTAAAGATTCAACCTTCCGGCGCGTATGCCGCAAACCTCTTGGGATTAACAGAGCAGGTTCCGGCAAAGATCGTTTTTTTGACTGATGGTCCTAACCGTACAGTTCAGATCAATAAACAGCAGATCGTGCTAAAAAGAACAACTCCCAAAAATATGGCAACGGCCGGTCGCATTAGTGGTTTGGTTATTCAAGCTTTGCGTCATCTGGGACAGGATCATGTGGATGACCATATTATTGAGGCGCTGGGTAACAGGTTATCTTCTGAGGATAAACAACAGCTCATGAAAGATTTGCGTTTTGCACCGGTGTGGATAGGGAACATATTCAGACAATTACAAAAATGAGAGGGTTATGGATAAATTTCTACAGCTGAGTGATAAAGATAAACGCGCTTACTTTGAGGTAGCCGCGGCAGACTTGAACGTAATGCCGCAGTTAATTGAGAAGGATTTCTGGGTATGCTGGATACTCAAAGTTCTTTTTTCATTGCCGGAATCAGGCGATCATCTAACATTTAAAGGCGGGACATCACTTTCAAAGTGCTACGACGTCATCAGACGTTTTTCTGAAGATGTCGATGTTTCAATAGAGAGGACGTTTTTATCGCGTGACGTATCTATTGAACCTGACAAGGATGAAAGCAATAAAGAAAATCAGCGAAGGCTTGAACGGCTTCAGCTTGCATGTAAAGAAAAAATTGCCAGCACGCTTATTCCTGAATTACAAAAGAGCATGGCGAAGGTTCTTACAGATAAAAAATCATGGGGACTTGAACTAGACCCCAAAGACACTTTAGGGCAAACGGTTTTATTCACCTTCCCGCATTCTTTAACCAGTAGCGTGGAAAGTTATGTTAAATCCGCCGTCAAAATAGAATTCGGATCAAGAGCTGACCATTGGCCGGTTGAAAATATGACTGTTGTTCCATATGTGGCTAAGGTTTCCGGTGACGTTAGCATTGAGGGTGCGCCGGTGCGCGTCTTAGCCGCGGAGCGGACCTTTTGGGAAAAAGCGACAATCTTACATATGATTCATAATTATCCGGAAGGCAAGAATGTTCCGCCTCGAATGTCGCGGCATTATTATGACTTATTTACTATGCTGGATACGCCAATATACAAGAAATCTTTGAAAAAAATAGCCTTGCTCAAAGATGTATCTGAGCATAAGGCATTATTTTTTAAGGCAAACTGGGCGCATTATGAAGAAGCCAAGCCCGGCGGGTTGAAATTGTCGCCGCGGGAAGATCAAAAAGGCCAATTAAAAACAGATTACCGTCAAATGCAGGAGATGTTTTTTGAAGATCCGCCGTTGTTTGACAGCATTTTGGAAAAATTAAAGAAGGTTGAAAAAGAAATTAACAGGATAAAATAATGAACTACTGGTGGACATCGGATTATCACTTTGGGCATGCCAATATTATCAGATATTGCAACCGGCCGTTTGAGACGGTTGAAGAGATGCATGAGGTGATTATCCGCAAACATAACGAGCGGGTAAAGCCCGAAGATACCGTATTCTTTCTCGGTGACTTTATCTTTAAAGGCGGGAAAGAGGGCGGAGAAGAACGTTATCGTGAGTTTGAGAGAAAACTTAACGGTAAATTCATCTTTATCAAGGGTAATCACGACCGGAACAACAGCCTTAAGACGATCATCACAAAAATGTAAAATTGGACAAAGGGAGTCAGTGAAAAGTACCTGGTGTTCTATGTCAATAATTTACTAACTTTTTCGAGTTTTTTAAAAGGTGTTTGATATTCAATACCCCCATGACTTCGTTCATGATTATAGTACTGAATGTAAAAGCCTAATTGTTCTTTGAATTCATCTAAATTTTTAAATCTATGGGCTTTGATCAACTCTGTTTGAACGATCTTAAAAAAGGCTTCAATTTTTCCATTAGGCTGAGGATAGTACGGCGGTGTATACATATGCTCTACACCTATATCTTTTAGCATCAGTTCAACAGGGTGATCTTCAGCTCCTTTAAATTCTGGCCCATTATCGCTCATGATTTTGTCATAATGAAAACCATAAGCGTTTTTGAACCAATGCATCGCTCGGAACAAGAATCGGCCGGCTGTCAGTGATTGCAAGTTATCAACAACTTCTGCATAGCATAATCGAGTGCAATCATCAGCCAAGGCCATGATGTATTTTCGTTTCATACTTATTTCTAATGGCAGATAGTATGAATCCATATGGCCTAGTTCGCCGGGATATCGTTTTTCATAGCGCTTTATCTGTCTCTTCTGTTTCTCATTAAGCGGATATCTGGCTTTAATTCGGTCTACCGTTCGAACTGATGGCGTTAAGTCCCCATAGTATGGCTTGAAGAGCTCTACAATTTTATAACTTGGTGATCCTAATTGCCGGTAGGCTTTCATGATGTTTCGTTCAATCGGCTTAAGTGTCCGGCGCGTCTTATATCTTGGCCCACGCTTTCTGGGAAAGAGCGATTCTGTTTCTCTGTTACCGTCCACCCATCGGTGGTAATATTTATATAAATCACGTTTATGGATACCATAGGCATCCATCAGGTCTTTTACTTTTTTGAAATGTTTACTCTTTTTGGCTTTAACCTTCTCATATTCAAGTAATATCGTTTGCCATTTATGAGTAAATAATTTTTTAGCGTACGGACACATAATCAGGCTCCTTTCTTTTCTAGTTTATCTTAACCGAACTCAAGAAAGTTTCCTAATTATTGTCGCACAACACCAGGTACCTTTTTTCTTTTATTTGTAGCGATAAAATCTTTTTATGTATTTTTGTTATCGTTATTTTAATTTTGTTGTGAAAAGGAGGGGAATATGAAAAGATTGAGATTAGATTTAATTGCTTTTGGAAAAACAAGAGATGAGTTGATTTCAGGAATGCAAGATATGATTGATTCAATAAAAGAAGGTGATTGTTCCGCATATGAGACCGATAAAAAGAATGTAGATTTTTATGTTCAATGTGAAATATATGAGGTAGATGAATAGAAATTAATAATCTAACAATTCCGATAGTTTAATTTTTAATGCTGTCGCAATTTTTTCAAGATTTTTTCACGCCAAAATTTTTTTCACCACGTTCAATCTATCCCTGCATATTAAAAAGAAAAGGATTTAATTGATGGTGCATTCCTCTTCGTATTTAGATTTTTCTTTAACCATAGAGCGAGCACAGCATTTATTGAAACTTTATGAATTATTACTGGATAAAAGAAAGCGAGCCGGGCGTGATGATTGGCTGCATAAATTTAAAAATTTAATGCATTGGCCGAAAAAAGAAAATGTGGTGCGCATTGACAGTCGCGCAGGTGTTTTAGTTTTCAGAGAAAAAGCAGAGCTGGATCGCGATCAATTTTCCCATGATTATTTATCTGAACTTTTAAGGTATTCTTTGGTAGCAGCTGTTTCCTCACTTGATAAGTATATCCATGATTTAATACTGGAAAATTTTTGGAAAAAATTAAATTCAAAAGATTGCCCATCAAAATTAAAAGAAATGAAGCTCCCGCTTCAGAGCACGAAAAGTGCAATAGAAAGGATAAGAAAGCAACAAAGTTCCCGGCCAAGCAATATCCTCAAACAGAAACTCCAAGAACAATTACATCAGCGACCGTTACATGATCCAAAAGGGGTTGAATTTTGTGCCAATGTTCTTGGTGTCAAAAAAGTGTGGAAGAGGTTGGAGAAGTATTTAAAACCAAGAAGGACGGCGGAGGAGATCCGGTCTCATTTAACTCGTATTTGTAAACGGAGAAATCAGATTGTTCATGAGGCGGATTTGATAAGACGAATTAGACATCGAAAGATGAAACTTCGTCAGATCACCCATAAAGATATCAATGTAGATGTAAATTTTATAATCCAATTTGTTGAGGCTTTTGAATCTATTATCAAATAAAAAACGTACCCCGCCAATAGATCGTGGCGAGCAGGCACCAAAAGACATAAAGGTGACAGCGACCTTTTCAAAAAGGTCGCTGTCACCTTTATTTAATTACCCTTGACCGGCGCTATGTTTTAGCGCCGGGTTTTTTTATGAGCCGCTGGAGGGTCTGCGCCAAAGGCGGCATGATGTAGAGGGCGGTCAGGCCGGCCAGCAGGGTGCCGAATACGATGGATCCTCCGAAGCGCTGGGACGGCGGGAAGCTGGAAAAGAGAAAGATCGCAAAGCCCAGTCCCACGATGATCATGGAGGTGAGGATGGGCTGCCAGAGGTGGTTATGCGCTTCCTGCCAGGCGTCGTCGTCTGATAATCCGCGCTGTTTGTGCCGCCGGTAGGATTTGATCAAATGGATCATATAGTCGATGCCCATGGCGATGGCTACGTTAGACGCCGGAGAGGAGATCACATCCAGCGGGATTCCGTAAAGGCCGACCGCTCCGAGTATGCCGACCGGGATCAGGACCAGGCTCGCGATCATGGCCAGGGATATGCCGAAGGCGGCTGAGGCGATCCAGGCGATGATGATAAACAAGGCAAATAGTTTTAAAAGTCCGGTGATCAGGCTGTGGGCGACCAGTTTGGCGAGGTGACCCTGCAGTTTAAAAACACCGCCGGTGATCTCGGGCACGAAGCCGTGCGCCGCGGTGATGGTTTTAAGCTGGTCGATGATCTCCAGCCGGCCTTGGCGCCGGTTGAGTTCATTCATGCGCAGGAGAAAAAGTCCGTATTGGCGGTCTTTGCTGACAAAACTTTTGGCGATCTCTCCGTATTTAGGCTGTTCGAGAATATCCAGCAGCCAGTCCCAAAACAGAAGAAAGGCAAAGGGTTCCTGCTTGGCTTCGGCCATGAGAACAGGCAGGGAGATCACCGAACCGACGCTGTTGTGCCGCTCGAACGAGCGCTGAAGGTCCCACAGATTGCGGTAGGCCTGTTCAGAATTCAGCAGAGAACCGTCTTCGGATTTCACCACAACGATCAGCGGGCTGCTGCCGCCGTTGCGGTCGATGTATTCTAATCCTTTGTAAATTTTGCTTTGCGGCGAAAAGAAGGCCAGCAGGCTCGGATCCGTATTTATTTGGGGGATCCCGGGGATGGCCAGCAAACAGAAAAACAGGATCGCGAAGCGGATCGTCTTCCGTTTTTTTTGTAAAAAGGAATGCAGACGCTTTTCGGGGATTTCTGCCGGGTCGGCGGAGCCCGGCCCTTTAGGGGAGATCCTTAAGAACGCCGGGTAGATGCTGTAGGCCACGATCAGGGCCATGGCGGAACCGATGGCTCCGGCTATACCGAGTTCACGCAATGGTTTGGCCGGGACAAAGAGCAGGCTGACAAAGCCTAATAAGGTAGTGATCATGCTCCAAAAGGAGGCCGGGAAGGTCATTTTGACCGCCGCGGGGACGCGTTGTTCCGCGCTTTCTGTGCGGCACTGCTTCCAGTTATAGGTCATGAAGACCATATGCGACAGGGTCAGCACGACAATGATAGTGGCCAGATTGGCGGTCAATAGTCCGATAGGGATATTTATAATATCGGTGATCATTAAGGTCCACATACAGGCGTTCAGACAGGCGATCATGGTCCCGGCGAGAATGTTGTAAGAACGGAAGATGAAGAAGATCGCACAGCCGAAAATGAGAAAGGTCAACAGGCTGAAGATTTTCAGATCCCGCGAAAGATAACGGCTGATCAGTTCCACGACATAGGGCAGGCCGGATATGCGCAATTGGAATTCAGAAGAGTGGGACTCCTGGACAATGTTTTCGATTGAAGACACGACTTTATGGGATTGCTGTTCGTGGAGGACGACGATCAGGTTGGTCGAGTTGCGGCTGTCGGAGATCAGCAGACGGTTCCATAAGGGGCTTTTTACGGCATCGTTCAGTCCGCGGGGTCCGTTGGTAATGCTCTTGACTTGGGTGACGGCAGGCAGAGATACAAGTTTTTGGGTTAGACGGTCAACGCGTTCAAAATAGGCCTGACTGTGAATGTCGCCGGTCGCGCTGATGATTAATTGGGTATCCCGCCGGAGAAAAAGATCGGAAATGCGTTCTTCGTCTTTGAATTGCGGGGCATTGCTGGAAAAGAAAAATTCATCGTCAACCTGTGGAACGAGGTTGACAAAAAGGGCGGTGACGATAATGCTCACGGCTGTCAGGGCGGTGAATGCCCATACCGTTTTATCCTTGGGCAGGCGGCGGGAAACGGTATGAAAGAATTTCTGCATCGGCGGATCCTTTTAAAAGCGGGTTTTGATAATATACGCCGCGGCCAGGGTGAAGGTGCCCGGGGCCAACCAGGCGGAGGCCATCGGAGGAAGGACGCCGCCTTTGCCTAATGCCAATCCTACCGCGTTGAGCACATAATAGAGAAAACCGATCAATATCCCCACGCCCAATGCCGAGAAGGTCTGCGCCCGGCGGCGCCCGGTGATCATGACCAGGGGCAGGCCGACCATGATGATAATGAACGGGGTGAACGGAAAGGCGATCTTTTCATGAAAGTCGACTTTGAGGTTGTTGACCGCGCGGTGGGCGTCGCTTTTGGCGAAGCGGGTGATGTATTCCCTCAGCTGACGGAGGTTCATGTAGCGGATATTCAGGCGCTGTTTGCGGAAGTCTTTAGGGGTTTCTTTGATGTTCATGAGTTTTTCTTCGTAGATCTTGACCCGTGTCGGGGCATCGGGCGTGCCCGGGAAGGTGGTGATGCGTGTCTGTAAAAATTTCCAGGCGATGCCGGTCCAGATCCCCTGAGGCGCGACGATCTTTTCCTGTATGGTCTGGTCTTCATCGAAGCCGATAATGGTAATGCCGTAAAGTTCTTCTTTTTCGGTGTCGAATGAATCGATAAAGTACAAGCGGTTGTTCAATCCGTAGAAGGTCAGGTTTTTAATGATGTCTTTTCTTTTTCTGCGGTCAACTTCCAGGGTGAGATGCTGTTCTTCCAGGGCCTGGGCACGCTGTTCGGCCAGAGGAATATATTTTTCGTTAATATAAAACGATCCCGCTGAGATGATCAGCGCCAGGATCAAAGCCGGGCGGGCTAAACGCCAGAACCCCAGTCCGCTGGAGCGCAGGGCGATCAGTTCATTATGTGTGCTCAGGTTGGCATAGGTCAGCAGGGCGGCGATCAGGAAGGCGATCGACATGGTCTGGTCGATGATCACCGGCAGATAGGACAGGTAATACTGGATGATGATATCCATGGCGACGCTGCGGTCAATAAATTCATCGAGGTTGGACGCGGAGTCGATCAATATGTAGAGCAGGGCGAAGATCAGGATCGTCGCCAGAAAACTCCAGATCACGGTTTTTGTGATGTAGCGGTCTATGATGCGCATAAGCGTGCGTTGTAGTAAAGCAGGGCGAGGATAGCCGCCAGGTTCGGCACCCACATAATCAGCTCCGGCGGGGCAACTCCTTCAATGCTCAGGGCTTGAGCGCCCAGGGATAATAAATAATATATGGCGGCCGCCATGATCGCGATCAGAACATTGGCTGAGCGTTCTCTCCGGTTGCTCATGACCGCGAGGGGAAAACCCAGCAGAATAAAGATCAGCGGGGCAAAGGACCAGGTGACGCGGCGGTAGAGTTCGGTGCGCAGGGGTTCGGTCTCGATCAGGCGCTGTTCCAGGTCGTGGATCTTAGCGGTCAGTTCGTGGATGGTCATGCCTTTTGGTTTTTTCTGGATCTTGCTTTTGGCGCTAGTAAGATCAAGAGTGATGAACAGGGTTTTGAAATTCAGTTTGTAGTAATTGGACGGGTCAGACGGGTCGCTTTCATCGGTGGTGCCTTCGATCAATTTTAGTACGATCTTTTTTCCGTCGGGGGTTTTGGTGAATTCTCCGCGTTTGGCGATGATGGTGCGCGGCGGTCGTCCTTCGGGCTGGGGCTGCCAGATGGTAATATTGTAAAATTTATTGCCTTCGACGCGGTGAATGAAGACGGTCTGGCCTTCGAAATCATCGATAAAGACCCCGGGCTCCAGCAGGGCGGCCGGGTTTTCCGCGCCCAGGTTTTTCTGCAGAAGTTTTTGCTGATGATAGGCCTGGGGGATGACCCGGTCGTTGAGCCAGAAGGTGAACAGGCTCAGCAGAAGCCCGGCGGCAAACAGGGGGCGGACCAGCCGGTTGAGGCGGATGCCGCTGGCCCGGATCGCGATGATTTCATTGTCTGCGGTCAGGCGGCTGAAGGCCAGCATGACGCCCACCAGACAGGCCAAAGGGATGGTGTAGGCCAGCAGGACCGGGATCAGCAGGAGAAAGACTTTGGCCACTGAGATTAGCGGGACGCCTTTGTTGATAACCATGTGCGCCAGTTTGACCGTGTAGCCCAGCAGAAAGACGCAGGAAAGGACGCCCACAGACATAAGAAACGGGAGCAGGCATTCTCTCAGGATGTAATTGCGAATGATTCTCATAAAAATCGTGAATGATGAAACGTGAAGAGTAAAAATCAGCTGTTTTATCTGCGGTTATTGTCCCGATTATGGTTTTACGGCGACGGCGGCGGTTAATCCGCAGATCCGCCGGGCTCCTTGCTGGTGGAGCAGGGCGGCCAGCGCGGACATGGTCGCGCCGGTGGTGATCACATCGTCGACGATTAATATATTCCTATTAATAAAAATATATTTATGAATTATTCTAAAGGCATCCCTGAGGTTTGTCCAGCGTTGTTTTGGGGTGAGGCGGGCCTGATTTGGGGTGTGAATGACGCGTTTGACCAGGTCGGTCCTGACGGGGATACGGGATGTACGGCTGATGTGCTCAGCCAGGATGAGGCTTTGATTGAACCCCCGTTCGCGCATTCTGGCCGGATGAAGAGGTACGGGAATGATGACGTCGAAGGTCTTAAGGGGCAGGCGGCTGGTGTGGATGAATTCCGTGAGTTCAGTGCGCAGAAAGCGTCCTACAGCGAGATTGCGGCCGTATTTGTAGGCGTGCAGGAGATGACGGAGAGGATCATTGTACTGCAGGGCGCTCCAGACCTGGTCGAACACGGGCGGGTTATTTCGGCATCGGGCGCAGATGTGATGCTGTTGGGAAGACAGGGGCATGGAACAGTACAGGCAGTAGGGCGGATGGTTGGGGCGGATCAGATCGCGGCAGGCCGGACACAGCCATTCGGTCGGCTCTGAAGGAAAGAGGGGGACGCGGCAGAGCAGGCAGTGCGGGGGGTAAACCAGATCCATGAGCCCGCGAAGGAGGGGGCGCGGGTCGGGAACAAACACACTTTATTTTAATGCGGAGGGGGGATGGTGTCAAATGGGTTGGTTGGGTTAAACGGGGAACGTGATACGAGGAACGGGATACGGGATAAGGGATACGTGGAACGTGATACGGGGAACGGGATACGGGATAAGGGATACGTGAAGCGTGTTTGAGTTGATGGGGTTTGTTGGGTTTTTCGTATCCCATTTCCCGTTCCCCGTATCCCGTTTCCGTTTCCGTCTGCGTGCTTGTGTTCTTTCGTCTGTTCTCTTATAATGAGGCAAAAAGGGGGACGGCATGCACGCGTTTCGAAAAGCAATACGGGTTGTTTCTGTTATTTGCTGTGTTTTACTGGTCACGACAGCGGCCTGGGCGTTTTTGTTCAGCATACCGGTTATGGATCGTGAAGCGATCAGCAAGCTCAGCGATGAAAAGCTGCTTGATCAATATATCGATGTGATGATCGAGATCGAGGCGGCCCAGACCTTTTATTCGGTGGCCGGACTGAATCCTAAAGAGTATGAAAAGTTAAAAAAACATCTGCGTTTCCGTACCGATCTTCTGCTGGAAATGCAGGAGCGGGAGATCGAGATCCCGCAGATCAAATAACAGAAAGGCACGGTATGCGTGAGGACTGGAGTCATGATCAGCAGCGGTTATTCGATATCATTAAACGCGATGCGTTTTTTCGCGGGGAATTTACCCTGTCGTCGGGAAAGAAGAGCAATTATTACCTGGACTGCCGGCGGGCGACCCTGACCGGGGAAGGCGCGTATTACACGGCGCGGATCTTTTTGGAGATGGTCAAGGATGAAACGTTTGACGCTATCGGCGGGCCGACGCTGGGGGCGGACCCCATGATCGGGGCGCTGGGCGCGGTCTCGGTGGCTGAAGGTTCTCCGGTGAGGATGTTTATTATCCGTAAGCAGCCCAAAGGGCACGGGCGCGGGCAGATGATCGAGGGGCCGGAGCTGAACGAGGGCGCCCGGGTTGTCTTGATCGATGACGTTGCCACGACCGGTAAGGCGTTTATCCATTCTCTGGATGTGCTGGAAGAGGCCGGGATCGAGACGGCCTGCTGTCTGTGCATTGTTGACCGCGGAGAAGGCGCGGCAAAGGCTGTTGAAGACCGCGGCGGGAAATTGGTGAGCATTTTCACAGCGGAAGATTTTTTAAATTCTTAAAGGACGGCACACGTTGCCTGGTCGCAGACTTATTCTATGTGACGTGTGACCGGGTGAGTTTGGAATATATTATTATGAAAAAGATCATTCTCGCGTCGGGTTCTGCCCAGCGCAAAAATTTACTCAAGATGGCCGGACTGGAGTTCCGGGTCAAACGCAGCAGGGTCGATGAGATCCAGCGCATCCGCACGAATTGTGCCGCGCTGGTGAAGGATAATGCTTTGCTTAAGGCCCGGGATGTGGCGGGCCGTGTGAAAGATGGTATTGTGATCGGCGCGGATACCGTTGTTTACGGCGACGGGCATTTGATCGGAAAGCCCAGAGATCTGGCCGATGCCCGCAGGATCCTGCGGCGGCTGGGCAAGAGGCCGCATTGGGTCTACACCGGGGTGGCAATCATCGATGCCGCGACCGGCAAGACCCGTGTGGATTATGAGAAGACCCGGGTTTTTATGAACCGGCTTTCCCGGCGGGAAATGGACCAGTATCATGAGCATATGTCGCCGTTAGATAAGGCCGGCGGATTTGATATTGAAGGCCGCGGCGGGACTTTTATCCGACGCATCGAGGGCTGCTACACCAATGTGGTGGGCCTGCCCATGGCCTGTCTGCGGGATATGCTTAAGGAATTCGGCGTGGAATTTTGACACAAGGTCACCTGTTGCAAGGGAAACGTGAAACGGGAAAAGTGAAACGCAAAATCCAAACTAAAAATTTATACCATAATCCGCTTTACGTTTCACGTTCACCGTTGAACGTTAACCCAACAAACCCAATAAACCCAATAAACCCAATGCGTCCCATAACATTGTTTGATTTTAAAATTATTTTCTGTTTTCGGGCTTTTGTTCTGCTTGTCCTCGGTGCTGTGCTCTCCGGCTGTACGCATTCTGAATTTAACCTGGCTACCGGACAGCAGGAAACCTACCTGCACAGCACGGAAAAAGAGGAGCGCATCGGCGCCAGTGTGGCCCGCCAGCTGGAATCCAGATTTCCCATTTCAGATGATATGGCCGTCAATGAACGGCTTAACCGTATCCTGGATCGGATCGTGGCGGTCTGTGACCGCAAGGAGCTGGTTTATACTATTAAGGTTATCGACGAGGATGAAGTCAACGCGGTCAGTCTGCCCGGCGGGTATATTTATATGTTTCAGGGCCTGGTCGACCGGCTGGAGACTGATGACCAGCTGGCGGCGGTGATCGCCCATGAGGTCGGTCATGTGACCGCGCGGCATGCCATGAAGCGTCTGCAGGCGTCTTACGGGATGTCGCTGCTTCAGGTTTTAACCATTGCCGCGGAAGAGCCGGCTCTGGCCCAGGGGGTGGGTGCCGCGTATCAGACCGCGTTTCTGGCGTATTCCCGTCAGGATGAATTTCAGTCGGACAAGCTTTCGGTCAAATACCTTGAGCGGGCCGGGTATGATCCTATGGCGGTGGTTGAAGTGCTCAAGGTTCTGCAGGAGGAGTCCCGGCGCCGGGCGCCGTCACGGCTCAGTTATTTCCGAACTCATCCGCATGCTGAAGAGCGCATGGCTGTTTCCAGGCGTGAGATCACCGGAGAATTGGATTTTGAAAGTTATCTTGATTTAACGGGGCAGGAAAAAGATTTATATTAAAGCGGCAGGATATTGAATCCATGACATTAGATCCTAAATATATACAACGGTTTGTGTTGTTTTTTGTATTCTTGTGCCTGGTGTCGGGTTGCTTGCATCTTACTGCGACCGCGCAGCAAGCACAGCAAGTGTGTTTTGAAAACCGTTGTTTTGCCATTGAGATCGCCGATGAAGCGCATGAGCGTCAGCAGGGCCTGATGGGCCGTAAGCACTTAGCCGAGGACGAGGGCATGTTGTTCATTTTTGAAGAGGATGGATATTATTCATTCTGGATGAAAGACATGCTGATCCCTCTGGACATCATCTGGCTGGATCGAGATTGGCGTGTGGTCGATACCGCATTGAACGTCCCGCCGTGTTCTCAGTTCCGATGTCCATCGTACATTCCATCGCAACAAGCCTGGTACGTTCTGGAACTCCATGCTGGATCCGTAAGAGAGATGGGTCTGCGTGCAGGCGACCGATTGCGTGTGAAAGGGATTAATCTTTAGTCATTAAGGGGGTCGCCGGAAAGCTTATCTATATTTATGAGGGCATCGTATTCGGTGAGGTTTGTTTCTCCGACGATTTCTATCTTTACTCCGTGACGGCGGGCGATTTTCAAGACCCGCTCCATCTGATCTTTCATCGATGCCTCGATCCAGCCGATGTGGGATGAACCTGCAGTATAAAAATAATGACCGCTGCGCCGGGATGTTGAAAGAGAAAAGGAGCATCCGTATAATCTGATAAGGGTGCACCCCATTAAAAAAGCCACCTGGACCGCCATGGCCGCGATCGTTCCTCCAGCGGTCAGTTTATTAAAGTCTTTTGCTCCCTCAAAATATGTTGAATCATCGAATGAATAGTCGTACGTCAGATGGGGTGAGACCGGCGGCGGCAGGGGCCTTTTTTTAAGTTTTCGGTAGCTGAGTATTTTTCGGGGAATAGGCGTGCGCTGCGGATATAAAAAATAATCCATGGGAGCGATGCGTTTGAAGATGAGCCGCGAGCGGCTGCAGGGGATACGAAACCATTCCCGCATGGGTGAGCTTAGGTCTCCGCACAGGAAATAATCAAATAAAAAAGAATTTGTTGTGGTAATCACAGATGGGGCAGGATATTGTTTGCCAATGGATAAAGCGGGTCTGATCCATGAGAGCCAGGAGCGATGTTCCTGAGGGGGCTGTCCGGATAAGAAGGCGGCTCCGTTTACAGCAATGGATATATGGCAATCACCAGGTCTGAATGAAAGCGCGGAGGGGCCTGAGGCGACGATTGCGGCGGAAAGACCGGGATGTTTATTTGCAAGCTGATTAATCATGCCTAGCCTGGATTCCGGGTATTAACGGTTGGCAACAATTGACAGTCCGGCAAGGGCTGCCGATCGAACTGAAGCGGCGCTGCTTGAGTTTTAAAATAAGGTCCTGCCTGATTTCACTGGCATGGATTTCCTGTAAACTTTGTACGTAAAGGTTTCCTAAGGCGAGTTCATATTTTGAATCCCAACAGCAGGCATACCAGGTGCCATCGGGAGCAATAAAGGCTTCTTTTTCAATTCTGCCGATCTGAGGGCAGGTGTATCGGTTGTCGGGCAATTTTACGTCCCCGGCTGATCCTCGTTCCGCCCAAGCGATCGGAGGGGTTCGAAGGATTTTATCTTTTGGGTGGTCGAGCTGCGGGCGCAGTTCCTGATAAATATCTTCAAAATCATCTTCGATGGGTTCATTGAGGAATTCCCCGTGCGGCAGTTTCGAAGGCAGGCGGCCGAATGAAGACTGAATGGCGGTAATATAATCGTAGAGGGTCAGGGCCGAAACGTGGATAGGCACATTACACCAAAGTTTTCGTCGCTTGAATAAAAAGTAATCCAGGTTGTTCCTCGCTGAGTAATAATCGCCCCGCTTGATTGTTCTGTAGCGGTCAGGATTGATGGCATCAATATTGCATCCGATAAAGTCTAGAAGCTTTTCTTTGAGGATTGTGTCAATTCGATCCGGTGTTAGCTGCAGGAAGTTCGTATAGCAGACAATTTTGATTCCGGGTAATGTCTGACGGATTAATCGTAAAAAACTCAGGTAGTCCGGGTGGGTGAACAGGTCGCCGTTCTCTCCTACAGAGATGATTCGGAGATTGTGGCAGTGTCGAAAAGATGCGGAGACGATTTCATCTAGTATCTTCTTCAGCAGTTTTTTTGGCATAAAGGAAGTATGGGAGGAGTTTCCTCGACAGGAGGGACAGAAGATGCAGTCGGCGCTGCACCGGCTGGTGAAAGAAAAGTTGAGGGTGCTTAATCCGGTATTTTTTCCAGCCGCGTGCCTGAGTTCTTTTAAAAGAAAGGCCGGTGTCATATAGCGCGAAATCCTATCCAAAAGATGGACAAGTTTCCAGTTCATGGTTTTATCCGGTAGATTGTTGTTTTCTGTATATATGTGTCGATTGCCCGAAGATGCCTTCCGCTGCCTCCATCAGAGTTTCTGACAATGTCGGATGGGGATGGATGGAAAGGGCCATATCCTCGGCAAGCGCTCCCATCTCAACAGCCAGAACGCCTTCTGAGATCATTTCACCAGCGCCAGGGCCGGCGATCGCCACACCTAAGATGCGTTTGGTCTTGGCATCCGCGATCACCTTGGTGACGCCGTTGGTATTATTCAGGGTGATCGCGCGGCCTGAGGCGGCCCAGGGAAATTTTGACACCGTGATTTCACGGTCCTGGTCTTTGGCTTCGGCTTCGGTGATCCCGCACCAGGCGATCTCGGGCAGGGTGAAGACGACCGCCGGGATGGCCTTGACGTCGAAGCCGGTCTTGTGTCCGGCGGCGGCTTCGGCAGCGACTCGTCCTTCGGCCGAGGCCTTGTGCGCCAGCATGGGCTGGCCGGTGATGTCGCCAATAGCATAAATATTTTCAGCGGATGTCCGGCGCTGGGCATTGACCTGAATAAATTTTTTGTCTTCGCTGAGTTCAATGCCGGCCGCCTCCAGGCCCAGGCCGTCGAGAGGGTTGGTTCGTCCGACAGCGACCAGGACCGCGTCGAATTGTTCTTCGGACGAGGCGTTCTTGTCCTCGAAAGTAACGTTGATCTTGTCTTTCTTTTCTTCGGCTGCCGTGACTTTGGTGCTGAGTTTCAGTCCGGCCAGTTCAGATTTCGCCCATTTCTGCAGGGGCAGGACCAGATCGCGGTCCGCGCCGGGCAGGATGGAAGAAGTCATTTCCACGACGGTAACCCGGCTTCCCAGAGCCTGGTAGATCGTGGCGAATTCCATCCCGATGTATCCCCCGCCGATGATGAGGAGATTCTCCGGGAGCGGATCGAGTTTAAGTGCCCGCCGGGAATCCCAGACCTGGTCAGATTCCGGCAGAAACGGCAGGCGTGCCGGGACCGATCCGGTCGCCAGGATCGCCTGTTCAAAGATGAGTTTGCTGGTCTTTCCGTCGGGATGCGTTAATTCGAGAGTATTGCTGTCTTTAAAGACCGCACGGGCACGGATGACCTCGACCTTACGCTGTTTGGCCAGCTGGGCCAGTCCGCCGGTGAGTTTTTTGACGACCTGATCTTTAAACTCCGCGATCTTGCCGGCCTTGATCTCCGGTTCTTTAAATGAAACACCCAGCGCGTCGGCGCCGCGGCTTTCGCGAATGATCTGGGCCACGTGCAGGAGAGCCTTGGTCGGGATGCAGCCGCGGTTGAGGCAGACCCCGCCGAGAGTGGGGTCTTTATCGATGAGGGTGACCTCGAGTCCCAGGTCGGCTGCGGCAAAGGCCGCAGTGTAGCCGCCCGGTCCGGCGCCGATGATGACAAGTTGTTTTTTATCGCTCATGAATAGGTCCTTTATTTATTGGGATACGGAAAACGTGATACGGGTGAGTTTGTTGGGTTAGTAGAGTTTGTTGAGTTAATAGAGTTTGTTGAGTTTGTTGGGTTAACACAAAAAAACTCAATGAACTCGCAACTCAATCAACACACAACTCAATCAACTCACAACTCAATCAACTCGCAACTCAATCAACACACAACTCAATCAACTCGCAACTCAATCAACTCGCAACTCAATCAACACAACAAACTCATAACTCAATAAACCCTTCTGCGTTTCACTTTTCCCGTTTCACGTCCCGCGTTTCGTGTCAATTCAGTTCCAGCATAAACGGATTTTCGATCGCGTCACAAACCCATTTTATAAACCGCGCGCCGTCTGCCCCGTCGATGACACGGTGGTCGTAAGCCAGGGAAAGAGGAAGCTTCAGCCGCGGGGAACAGGTTTCTTCGTGAAAGCAGGGTTCTTTTTCGGCACGGGACACACCCAGGATCGCAACTTCAGGCCAGTTGACAATGGGGGCGAAATATCCGGCTCCCAGCCCGCCGAGATTGGTAATGGTGAAACAGCCGCCTTTCATGTCGTCGAGTCCCAGTTTTTTGCCGCGCGCCCTGGCAGCAATTTCGTGCAGTTCTTGCGACAGCTGCATGATATTTTTCTGGTCCACGTCACGGATGACCGGAACCAGCAGGCCGTTGTCTGTGTCCACGGCCACACCGAGATGAATATATTTTTTAAAAATGATTTCCCGGGAGGTCATGTCCAGACTGGCATTGAACCGGGGAAAATGTTTCAGCGCGGCGGAAATGACCTTCATGATGAATGGGGTAATGGTGAGTTTGTTGTCAGCCGTGGAAGATTTTTTGCGCAATTCTTCCAGCTGCGTGATGTCAGCCTTGCCGTATTGGGTAACGTGCGGGATCGTGGTCCAGGCATGTGACAAATGTTGGGAAGTGGCTTTACGGATATTGTTCATGTCCTGCCGCTCGACTTCGCCCCAGCGGCTGAAATCGGGCAGGTCTTTCTGCGCGGTTGTCGTTGTTCCGCCTGATGCCTGGCTGACGATCTGTTTGGTGTGTTTTTTTACGTCGGCCTGAACGATCAGGCCGTTGGGTCCGCTGCCGGTGATGCTGCGTATGTCTACCCCTAGTTCGCGGGCCAGGCGGCGGACAGACGGGGCGGCATGAACATCAGCCAGAGATTCGATCATTTCTGAGGATTCCGGTTCCTGCAGTTCGGGTTTCGAAGGCTGTTTTTGCTTATTTTTTGTGCTTTTTTGAATATTTTTTTCTTCTTTTTGCGTTTCCTCTTTTTCTTCCGGCTCGGGACGCTCTTTTTCTTCAGGCTCCTGCTCGTTTGCTTCTTTGCCTTCTTCCTGCGATTCTTCCGCTTTTTCCTCGTTCTCCTGATCCTTCGTCTGCTTCTCCTGTTCAGCTTGTTCTTCGCCGCTCTTTTTTTCAGGCTCCGCGGATTCTGCGATGGTCATCATGGTCTGACCGATCTCAACCGTGTCGCCTTGTTTGATCTGAATATCTTTAACGGTCCCGGCAGCCGGAGAGGGGACCTCGAGGGTGGCTTTTTCGGTCTCTAATTCAAAAAGGGTCTGGTCTTTTTTGACCTGATCGCCGTCATTGACCGTGACCTTGACCACCTGGCCTTGAGTAATATTTTCACCGACTTCGGGGAGCTTAAATTCCATGCTTAATCCTTACGTTACGTCGTCATCGGATTTCGTTTTTCGGGGTCGATGTTCAGCTGGGCAGCGGCCTTTTTTACGGTGTCGGCATCGATCTTTTTGTCGTGGTACAGCGCGGCGACCGCGGCAAAGGCGATGTGCCGCGCGTCGACCTCAAAGAAATCCCGTAAAGCGGCGCGCGAATCACTGCGGCCGAAACCGTCTGTTCCCAGAGTGTGAAAATGACCCGGAACCCATTTGCCGATCCCGTCGGGCAGAGCCTTGACGTTATCCGAGGCGGCCACAAACACGCCCTGTTCCTTTTCCAGGACCTGTGTCACGTAAGGGACCTGGATATCGTCGAGCGGACGCAGAACATTGTGCCGTTCGGCAGCCATGGCGTCACGCCGCAGTTCGGTGTAAGACGTGACGCTCCAGACATCCGCCGGGATCTGAAGCTCTTTTTCCAAAATTTCCTGTGCTTTTAACACCTCGATCATGATCGCGCCCGAGCCGAAAAGATGCGCCTTGACGTCGGTCTGGTCGACCGACGCCTGACGGAATTTGTACATTCCGTTAATGATGCCTTCACGCACATCTCCCGGCATGACCGGCATGGGATAGCTTTCGTTGTAGACGCTGAGATAATAAAACATGTCTTCCTGGTCCTGGAACATCCGGCGCATCCCTTCGCGGATAATGACCGCGATCTCGTAGGCAAAGGCCGGATCGTACGCCCGGCAGGTCGGGATGTTGGCGAACAGCAGATGGCTGTGTCCGTCCTGATGCTGAAGGCCTTCCCCGTTGAGGGTGGTGCGTCCGGCTGTTCCGCCGACGAGAAACCCCCGGCAGCGTATGTCCGCGGCCGCCCACATCAGATCCCCGACGCGCTGCGGTCCGAACATGGAATAATAGGTGTAGAAGGGGATCATCGCGATGCCGTGACGGGAATAGGCCGTGCCCGCCGCGATGAACGAACTCATCGAGCCGGCTTCGCTGATACCTTCTTCCAGGATCTGTCCGTCGGTGGCTTCTTTGTAATAGAGGAGAGAAGACTTGTCCACCGGCTCGTAACGCTGTCCGGGATGAGAGTAGATCCCGCACTGACGGAACAGAGCTTCCATGCCGAAGGTGCGCGCTTCGTCAGGGATGATCGGGACAATCAGCTTTCCGATATCTTCATGTTTGAGTAGTTTTGAGAGGATGCGGCCGTAGGCCATGGTCGAAGAGACCGCGTGTTCGGGGCTTCCTTGGTAAAATTCTTTGAAAAACGATTCGTCCGGTACGGAGATCTTTGGGCTTTCTGCCCGGCGCTGAGGAAGGAACCCGTTAAGCTTTTTACGCTGGTCTTGGAGATAAGTCATTTCTTCGGAATCTTCCGGAGGACGGAAAAATGGCGTCTCATGAACATCCTCGTCAGAAAGAGGGATGTTGAAGCGTGATCGGAATTCGCGCATCTCTTCTTCATTAAGTTTTTTCTGCTGGTGGGTGATGTTTTTGCCCTCACCGCTTTCTCCCAGGCCGTAGCCCTTGATCGTCTGCGCCAGGATGACCGTGGGAGATCCTTTGTGTTCCATCGCGGCCTTGTACGCGGCGTAGACCTTTTCCGGGTCATGTCCGCCGCGGCGCATTTTCTGCAGGCGTTCGTCAGAAAGGTGTTCGACCATTTTGAGCAGACGGGGATCGTGACCGAAAAAATCTTCCCGGATGTAATCGCCGCTTTCCACCGAATATTTCTGCAGCTGTCCGTCGACGATCTCGCCCATGCGCTTGGCCAGCAGTCCGTCGGTGTCCTTTTCCAGCAGAGGGTCCCAGTCGCTGCCCCACAGGACCTTGATCACATTCCATCCGGCGCCGCGGAAGATCGCCTCCAGTTCCTGCACGATCTTACCGTTGCCGCGGACAGGCCCGTCCAGCCGCTGGAGGTTGCAGTTGATCACAAAGATCAGGTTATCCAGCTGTTCACGGGAGGCCACGGTGATCGCGCCGAGCGATTCCGGTTCGTCGGTCTCGCCGTCGCCGAGAAAGGTCCAGACCTTGGCGTCGTCTTTGGGTTTGAGTTCGCGGTCTTCCAGGTAACGGTGAAAGCGTGCCAGATAAATGCTCATGATCGGTCCCAGGCCCATTGATACCGTCGGGAATTGCCAGAAATCCGGCATCAGCCACGGGTGAGGATAGGACGAAAGACCGCCTTCTTTTTTTAGTTCACGGCGGAAATTGTGCAAATGGGTTTCATTTAAACGGCCTTCAAGGTAAGCCCGGGAATAAATACCGGGGGAGCTGTGCCCTTGAAAAAAGACTGCGTCGCCTGGGAAGTCATCTTTCGGCGCGCGGAAGAAATGGTTGAATCCGACCTCCAGCAGGGTTGCGCAGGAGGCGTAGGACGAGATATGCCCGCCGATGCCGCTTTCTTCTTTATTGGCCTTGACGACCATGGCCATGGCGTTCCAGCGAATAATACTTTTGATGCGGCGTTCGATCTCGCGGTTACCCGGGAAGGGCGGCTGTTGTTCTAACGGGATCGTGTTAATGTACGGTGTGCTGGTGCTGAATGGAAGGGACAAACCCGCTTGTTTGCCGTGAATTTGGACCTGTTCAAGAATGTTTTCGGCCAGGTTGCGCGATTCATGCCGGATCACATAATCAAGAGAGGCCAGCCACTCACGGATCTCAATATCATGGGCAGATATATTGTGCGGGCGGTCTTGTTCGGACATGCATCCCCCTTTTTGGTTTTAGTCGCTGGCAAGCTGAAAAAATAACAAAAACTTCACGTTAGTCACATCAGCTTTTTTAAAGGGGGGAGAAAGTGCTGATATGCCTGAAATGTTAATTTATATAAATAGTGCCGGGAGTGGGAGTCGAACCCACATGACCGAAAGGTCACACGCCCCTGAAACGTGCGCGTCTACCAGTTTCGCCATCCCGGCGCAATCTTTCTGAATAAAACCAAATGGTAATTGCTTGGGATGACG
>CAZQQI010000028.1:0-14088 GCA_964595465.1 uncultured Planctomycetales bacterium
CGGCAATATCAGTTCTTTTTCCGGGCTATTTCGGCATACGCCATTGTTTCAACGCGTGCTTCATCACGCCGGCTTTCCGGCTGAATCCGTGAGACAGCGCAGCACTCATTAAATAATGGGATAAGGTCACCAGCGGTCCGCGGAAACCCCGGCCGTATATTGTGCCGCAGGAGCGGTTGTTGGCCATGGGAACGACAAAGCCGGGGTCCCAGGGGTTATACGGCTTGGTTGGCTTTCCCTTGATCATACGGATAATATTCGCTGCTGTGCATAAACCCTGTTCAACGGCAAAAAGTGCCAGCATACGCAGAGGCTGGTTATGGGGTTTAAAGGCGGCGCAGTCCCCTATCGCGAAAATATGATCATTCATGCGCAGATCAGCGCCCACCACGATACGCCCTTTTTCTTTATCGACGTCCATATCTTGTATAAAATCCGGTGTGCGCACCCCGGCCACCCAGATCAGCAGGCTGTCGGAAAATTGAGAGCCGTTATCCAGCGTGACTGCTTGCTTGCGGTACTCGCTCACGGTATGACCGGTCGTGACAGGAATTTTCAGCCGCCGGAGATTCTCCTCAGTATAATCCCTCATCCAGATTGGGAGTTTGCCGAGGATGGTATCAGCCTTTTCAATGACAGTGATCGGATCCTGCCGTTTCAGGCGTTTTAAGCGGCGGCGGGCGTGGGTGGCGATCTCAATGCCGGTATAGCCTCCTCCGCAGACAAAAATATTTTTCCAGGCACGTCGTTCGAGCATGCGGCTTATGCGGCGGGCGTCTTCGCTGCTGCGGAGGGTTAAGGAGGACTTTTCGAGTTCATTATTCCCGTAAAAATTTGTGCGGACTCCTGTCGCCAGGACCAGATAATCATAGGCAACGCGCTGCTTGTCTGTTACGACCTGTTTTTGTTCCCGATCAATGCCCGAGACTTCAGCACGGATGAAATGAAAATGATGCTGACGGGCTAAAAGAACGATCGGCACGCTGAGGGTCGGTGGCGGAAAATTTCTGCCGACGATATCCGGGATCAGGGGCAGGAAATCCGAGGTCGCCTTGCGGTCGATCACCGTAATATCCAAATGAGCATGGTGTTTACCAAGCTTTTCCGCGCAGCGCAGACCGGCGAATCCGCAGCCGATAATGCAGACGTGTGTTTTGCTGTTCTTTGGCATAAAAAACCTTTTCTTTGAATACCATTCATCCCCGAAGAGTTTTAAGACTCTGTTGAGGGCGTGTAGGTAATTAAACGGGCATTAACCGCAACGATCACAGTGCTCAACGACATGATCAGAGCTCCGACAGCGGGCGCTAAAATGATCCCGTAAACATAAAGAACGCCCGCCGCCAGCGGAATAGCAAAGACATTATATCCTGTTGCCCAGGCAAGATTCTGCCAGGTCTTTCGGCGGGTAATACGGGATAATTTGATCACGTCAGCGACATGACGGGGGTCACTTTTGACCAGGACCACATCCGCGGTCTCGGCCGCGACATCGGTTCCGGCCCCGATGGCAATGCCGACATCCGCCTGAGCCAGTGCCGGGGCGTCATTAATGCCGTCCCCGACCATGGCGACTTTCCTGCCTTTCTGCTGCAGGTCTTTGATCTTTTCTGATTTTTTCTCCGGCATGATCTCAGCGAAATAATCTGTCAATTCCAGATCTTCAGAAACACTTCTTGCCGTTTCTTCATTATCACCTGTGATCATGCTGACCCCGATCCCCATCTCTTTAAGCATACGTATGGCCTCTTTTGATTCTTCCCGGATGATATCAGCTAAACCGATAATGCCCTGAACTGTTCCATCGGCAATAACAAAAACAACGGTTTTCCCGTCAGATGCGGTTTCCTTGCCTGCTTTTTTTGCGTCTTCCGTGCCCTGGGCATCCGTGACATCCAATATACTGGTATTGCCGATATAAATATCCTGATTGTTAATTTTAGCCTGTGCGCCTTTTCCGGGCAGTGCTTTAAAGCTGTCAGCTTTGGGAATATCTAGAGAACGTTCTTCAGCGGAACGGACAATGCCGCGGGCGATGGTATGTTCTGAGTTGCGCTCGACAGCGGCCGCGCGGGCGATCAAGTCATCTTCCGACCATTCACCGAGAGATCTAACCACCGAAATTCCGAATTTTCCTTGTGTCAGGGTGCCGGTTTTATCAAAAACAATTGTGTCCAGATCTCTGGCCTCTTCAAAAGCGGTCCGGTTACGGATCAATAAGCCGTTTTTCGCTGAGAGCGACGTGATGACGGCGATGACCAGTGGAATGGCCAGACCCAAAGCGTGCGGGCAGGTAATGACCATGACCGTGACCATGCGCTCCAGTGCGTAGACAAAATCCGCTTTGACTGCGAACCAAACCGCAAATGTTCCCAGTCCGACAGTGATCGCGATCATGGTCAGCCAGAAAGCGGCGCGGTCGGCAAAATTCTGTGCCTGGGATTTGCTCTCACCGGCTTTTTTGACCATATCGATCACCTGGGATAAGTAGGAATCTTTTCCGGCTTTGGTGACTGTGACCGTAATGGCCCCTTCTCCGTTGACCGACCCGCCGATGACCTCGTCCCCCTGCTTTTTGGGGACCGGTTTGGATTCGCCGGTGATCATGGCTTCATTCAGATCAGATTCGCCTTCGGTTATCTCTCCGTCTACGGGCACTTTTTCCGAGGGTTTAATCAGGACGCGGTCTCCTTTTTTGAGATCTTCAATGGCGACATCCTCAATATTTCCCTGTTCGTCCAGACGATGAGCCTCCGACGGCATCAATTGCGCCAGTTCTTCCAGTGCCCGGGACGCTCCCATGACCGAGCGCATTTCGATCCAGTGACCGAGCAGCATCACATCGATCAGCGTGACCAGTTCCCAGAAAAAGATCTTCCCCGGTACGCCCAGCACCACTGCCGCACTGTAGAAATAGGCCACCGAGATCGCCAGAGCGATCAGGGTCATCATGCCGGGCTGTTTTTTTCGAAGTTCTTTGAAGAGTCCGGTCAAAAACGGCCAGCCGCCGTAAAAATAAACGATCGAGGATAGGACCAGCAGTACATAGGACCTGCCGGCAAACGTGAGGGTGTAATGGAAAAAAGACTGGATCAACGGAGAAAGAACCAGGATCGGCAGGCTGAGTGCCAGAGAGATCCAGAACCGTTTGCGGAAATCCGCGACCATATGCGCGTGGTGGCTGGTATGGTCTTCGTGCTTATGGCCGTGGTGTTTATGTTTTGGCTGATCCGCTTCGGTTGGTTTCTCCATTCAACTCCCTCCAATTCTGATCCCGAATTGCCCCTGATCGTCCTTCACGCGAGGTGGACTGCGATTTGACATTAACACATATCGATATTCATATCTGTCTAAATTTGGATTCCCTCCCCCTTGCGGGGAGGGTTAGGGAGGGGGATCTCTTGGGCAGCACCTCACTCGACCTCCCCCTTAAGGGGGCAATACGCTAGTTTATGTTTCAAAAACGTTGTCAGACGGATAACGCAGTTTAATTCGGACACACGTGATATTTACATTTCATTTTACTGGTTGTGCCTGATCATGTCTGGACAAACAGTCAGGAATTATGGATATTGTTCTACTTTTATATTTTATCGAATGGTGATAAAAAGACCGGGATGTGGTCGTAGAGCGAGTTCCGAGCTGAACAATCCATTATAATAACTTTCGGGGAGGCTGTTTGAGCGGATGAGCACATCCCGATCTTCAAGAGCCATTCGGCATACGGGCTTTGTTCAGACGGTCCTGGAAAAGTTCGACCCAGCGGCCGTTTTTTTCGTAAGGGATGAAAATGGCATTATGCTGAACAGTGGGTAACGCGTAGGCACGCTGTTCGCGGTAGACAATGAAGGTATTGAGCCGGCCGAATTTTCCCAGCAGATATCCAAGATGAAAAACTGCCGGTTGTTTGGCGCATAGTACCGCCTCAGCCGGCTTTCCCTCAACGCGGTCATAGACAAAATCATCTCCGCTGAGGATCACAAAGGCAAAGTGAACCCGCGGGTGGGTCATGAATTTTTGTTCGATGGTCTGATCAGAATGGTCGGGGTATAGGATGACCGGCTGCAGGCCGGCCTGTTGGATTACGGAGAGGCAGTCTTTGTTGATCTCTTCGCGCTCGCACAAAACCACAAAGATCTTGTTGGACGGGGCTTGCCCAAAACGTTCTGCTGCCTGCCGGGCCATGGTCTGCTGTTCGGTTTCGGCTTTGTCTTGGTCAGGTTGGGCGGGTTGGGGTTGAGATTTTACAGAGTGGTCAGCATTAGAAGGGCTGTCCGGTGTCAGATCTTCTTTCGGACAATTGTGATGATCATTATCTTCATTTTTCAGAGAGGACAATCTCCACCTCCAAAGTTACTGGAACACTCAACAGCAGGATCCGGCAGGGTCACCTTATAATAATAATCGGCAGTTGTACTATCTTCAGGATATGCAAACAAGATACTCGTCGCATCGGTGTACTCATAACTATGATCAGGATTGGAGTCGTTTAAAGTGGTGCCGAGTACGGTATTAAAATCTTGAATGGACCCTGTGATGTCTGCGGTGGGACCTTTTTTCCGTGCGTTTGCCATGTTGATCGCGACCGCAATGGCCCGGACGTTTTGCCGGATCACACGGGCTTCTTCGCGTTTCATGATATTGGAATAACCAGTCAAAGCCAATCCCGCCAGAGCGCCGACAATAACGACCGTAACCATGATCTCGATAAGCGTAAACGCGTTTTGTTTATACATATGCTTTTTCATTTTCGTGCCTGCCTCTTACTTAGAGTATACAATATCGCCCTGAAGAATGGAATCATCCCTTAGCCTATTTATTCGGACGGCCTGAACAGTATTTGACAGGTCTTGCTCAGAATGGACTGCAATGGACAAAAAATTATCGGTCAGGCCCTTCCATTGGCCGTCTTTTTGCTGTTCAAAAAGGACGTCCACCGTTCTTCCAATAAAGTTCCGGTAAAAGGCGGTCCGTTTATTTCGGCTCAAAGCCCGTAATTTACGGCTGCGGGTAAATTTCACGAAATCATTGACCCTGTTGGACAGGTTCCGGGCGCGTGCGTTCGGCCGGTCGGAATAGCTGAAGACATGGAAATAATGGACAGGGAGTTCGGAGAGCAGGTCATACATGCTCTTAAAGTGCTGATCCCTTTCCCCGGGAAAGCCGACGATCACATCGGTGCCGATGCAGATATCCGTGACGGTTTCGGCAGCACGGCGGACGGTACGGCTGAATTCGGCCGCCGTATATTTCCGTCCCATAGCCTTGAGGATATCGTCGGATCCATGCTGAAGAGGAATATGCAGATAGCGGCAGAGTTTGCTCTGCCCGGCCATATGGCGGATCAGTTCCTCAAGAATTTCTGTCGGTTCAATGGATGACAGCCGGATCCGCTGGATATTTTCCATATCTTCAAGGGCCTTGATCACATCGATCAGGGTGTTGCCGTTGTGGCGGTATTTGCCGACATGGATCCCGGTCAGGATGATCTCTTTATAGCCGGCGCCTGCTAACTCGTCTGCCTCCCGCAGGATGTCATTAAATTCCCGGCTGCGGACCCGGCCGCGGGCGAACGGGACCTCGCAGTAAGCGCAGAATTCGTCACAGCCGTCCTGGATCTTGAGGTTGGCGCGGGTATGGGCCGGGTCGATCGCCGGATACGGATGGGTGAAATGCGGAGTATATTCGTTTTTCCTGGCGGGGATCGCGGATTCTTCACAGCGCGTGATGATGTCCACCAATGCAAATTTATCCGGATTGCTCACGATCCAGCAGACATTCGGTATGTCTTTCAGTTCTTCAGCATGCAGTTGGGCCTGACAGCCGGTCAAAGCGATGCGGATATCCGGATTCTGACGGCGCAGACGGTTGATCAGACGGCGGCAGTCGGCCTCGCTTTTATGCGTGACCGTGCAGGTATTGATCACCGCGATATCCCCGGGTTCTGTATCCGTGATAAGGTGTCCGGCCCGTTCAAAGCCGGTCCGCAGGGCCGCGCTTTCCGCCTGGTTGGTGCGGCAGCCGATGGTATGGAGAGAAATGGTTTTATCAGGCATATGGGTTTGTTGGGTTGAGGGTTTGTTGGGTTTGTTGGGTTGAGGGTTTGTTGGGTTTATTGGGTTAACCGGGAAACGTGAAATGTGAAATGTGAAAGGTTCTTAGGTTTATCCCCCACCTATCCTCCTTCAGTTTTCATATGTCTCTTGCGACCCGGAGATCTCATCCTTCGGGAGGATAATTTTTGTCTTTGTTCCGTAATGTCCAATTATAAAGAAATGAGCACAATTTGCAAATAACAAGAGATAAAGTATAATCAGGAACAAATAGGGACTCAAATGAACTCAGAATAACAGAGGAAATCCGTGATTATCGCCAGTTTACAACTTAAAAACCGCCCCCTCTTCCTCGCCCCGATGGAAGATTATACCGACCGTCCATTCCGTTTGATCTGCCGGCGTTTGGGTGCGGATGTGGTGGTGACCGAATTTACCAGTGCCGAAGCTCTGATCCGCGATGTCGAAAAGGCCAAAGACAAGATCCGTCTCCTGCCGGAAGAGCGTCCGGCCGGCATTCAGATCTTCGGAGCCCGGGAAGAAGCCGTCGCGGAGGCTGCCCGCGTGGCCGAACAGTTTCAGCCGGACTTTATTGATATCAATGCCGGATGTTCAGCCGGCAAGCACGCCGGACGCGGTGAAGGGGCCGGTCTTTTGCGGGACCTCCCCCGTTTTGAGCGGATCGTACGTGCCGCGGTTAAGGCCGTTAAAACGCCGGTCACGGTCAAGACCCGTCTGGGATGGGATCATGACTCGATCATTATCGAGGATGTTGCCCGTATGGTCGAAGCCGCCGGAGCCCGCTGTCTGACCCTGCATTGCCGGACAAAAAAGCAGGCCTATAAAGGTAAGGCGGACTGGTCCTGGCTGGAAAAGGTGCGGCGACTGATCTCCATCCCTTTGATCGGCAATGGGGATGTGACCGAGCCGGACCACGCCCGTCAGTTATTTGACCTGGGCTGTGACGGGGTGATGATCGGCCGCGGTGCTGTTGCTAATCCCTGGATCTTTCGTCAGACCAGGCATTATCTGGAAACCGGCCGCCACCTTCCTCCGCCGGATTTGAAGGAACGGGTCGGCACCTGCTTAGAGCATTTGCGCTTGTTCGCACGGCATAACGATATCTCTAGGGGTTTGTACGCGTTCCGCAAGTTTTACAGCGGATATATCAAAGGGATCCCCGGAGTCGCGCGCTTCCGTAATGAATTGATGACCCTGAACGACTTAGATGCCATAGAACAGCGCTTCCGGATGTTTTACGAAGAACGGAAAAATCAACAGATGGAAAAGATATGACCACGGACAACCGCCGCAAACAGTTCAACCGGGACATGCTGGAACTTTTCAGCCAGCGTCATGGCGTCATACTCAGTTGGCTGAAACAGCATGAGTGCAGTCAGGAACTGCCCTTCTATTCTTCGGTCGATGTGCGGGATGCCGGCTTTAAGATCGCGGTGGTCGACACCAATATTTTTCCTGCCGGATTTAATAATCTCTGCCCGCACGGGCTGGATGACGCGGCCCTGCTGTTCCGTCTGGCGATCCGCCGCCGAGTTCCCGGTGCCAAACGTCTTTTATTGATAGCGGAAGAGCACACCCGTAACACCTGGTATCTGGAAAATGTCCGCATTCTGCAGGATATTATTCAGCGGGCCGGTTTTGAAGCGACCGTGGCGACCTTTCTGCGGGTCCAGCCCGAGTTCTGCGAGCGGACCAACTTTGTTGAGGTCGCCACGGCAGCGGATAAACCTTTGCGGGTTTATTGTCTCAAGAATCTGCTGGAGGAATACCGCGCAGGAAAGCGGGAATTCGATCTGGTCATTCTGAATAATGATCTGATCGAGGGGATACCGGATATTTTAAAACAGTCACCGGTCCCGGTTTATCCGTCTTTGCAGGCCGGCTGGCATTCCCGGCTGAAGTCCCTTCATTTCAATCATATGAACGATCTGCTGAAAGACTTCTCCTCCCTGCTGGATATTGATCCCTGGATATTCTCCACGGCGTTCCGCGCCGTTGAAGATATTGATGTCGGCAATGAGGATCACCGGGTGCGATTGCAGGATACGGCATCGGAACTTCTGCAGGAGATCCGCGGGCAATACCGCAGGCATGATATTGAGGAACAGCCGTATTTGGTGGTCAAAGCCGATGCCGGGACGTATGGCATGGGGGTTTTGGCGATCGAGGATCCTTCTGAGTTGACGGCGCTTAACCGCAAAGGCCGCAATAAACTCAGCAGCGGAAAAGGTTCTGTTCCCATTACCCGCTACCTCCTGCAGGAAGGCGTGCCGACGATCCATGAAGTGGATGAAAAGGTCAGTGAAGTATGTATGTACCAGGTTGAGAATCATTTGATCGGCGGGTTTTTCCGTTCGCATTCCACCAAAGGCAGCCGGGATAATCTTAACGCCCGGGGGATGCTCTTTAAAAAGATCTGTCCTCACCGGGAGGAATTTAAAGAGATGGAAGCGCATAACGGGACCCATGAGCCTGAGATGTTCGACGTCTACCGTATTCTGGCCCGCGTCGCGGCGATCGCGGCCCATCGGGAGATCCGCCAGCTTGAGGAGGCTCTATGAATGCTGTTTTTATTATGCATCCCCTGGAAGGGATGAACTATGAAAAAGATACCAGCCTGGCTTTAATGTGGGCGGCCCAGGAGCGCGGGCATCGTGTCTTCTATGTTCCCAACACCGGCCTGTCCTGGTCCGACGGCCAGGTCCGTTTTCAGGCATTGGAGGTCGTTCCGCGCAGAGATCCGGAAAATATCTTCGAGCGTAAAAATCCGCTCGTGTTAAATGCTGATGAGGTTGATCTGGTGTTTATCCGCACAGACCCCCCTTTTGATGCTCAGTATCTGCTCAACACCTGGCTGCTGGACCGCCTGCCGGAACGCGTGACAGTGGTGAACCGCCCTGCCGGTATCCGTTCTGCTAACGAGAAACTCTGGACACTGCAGTTCAGCGGATATATTCCGCCGACCCTGGTCAGTTCCGACCGTCTGCAGATCCGTGATTTCATAAAAGAACATGGTGTTGTTGTGCTGAAGCCCACCGGCGGCTTCGGCGGACAGGGAATCTTCAAAGTCCATCACGATGATTTCAACCGCAATGTTATCGCGGAGACCTTGACCGAGAATTTCATCAAACCGATCATTGTTCAGTCTTATCTGCCCCAGGCAGCTGACGGCGATAAGCGGATTTTACTGCTGAACGGCGAACCGTTAGGTGCTGTTCTGCGTCTGCATCCGGCTGATGACCACCGGAATAATTTTTTTGCCGGCGGAAAACCCGTGACAGCACAGATCACGGACCGGGATCAGGAGATCATTTCCGCGATCCGATCCGAACTGCGCCGGATGGGACTATATTTTGTGGGGATCGATATTCTGGGAGACCGTTTGATCGAGGTCAATGTCACGTCCCCCACCTGCCTGCAGGAGATCAACCGGTTATACGATAAGAACCTTGAGCATGATGTGCTGAAATTTGCAGAAGGTCTCAACCGAACGAACCATTAACTGCGTTAGGAGCGATGATGAAACTGGAATTATACTATCAACCGACCTGTCTGTTTTGCCGCAAGGTTTTGTCTTTCATGGATGAAAATGAGATTTCCGGTGTGGAACTGAAAGACAAGACCGCGCATCCCGAATATGAGCAGGAATTGATCAATGTCGGCGGTAAGGCCCAGGTTCCCTGCCTGGTCCGTGACGGCGATCCGCTTTATGAATCGGATAAGATCATGGAATGGCTGGGAGAGAATAGAGAGAATAGTAAATAGGTAATAGTGTGCGTGAGTACTGGGGACAATCATCAGAGATCATATTGTGTTTTGAAGGACTTCGAAAATCCGAAGCGGGCATGGGTCATCACGTGTCAACGTGATGAGAGCGCAGGATTTTCGTTGAGTGAGGTTCTGCCTCGCCGGGGCAGAACGAACGCTCCGAAAAAACATAATATGATCACTGCATTGTCGCCCCTTTCACCATTAATATAAATTGACGCTTGTCATGCCTGCCGTTACCCGCTACAATCTCCGTAAGTAAAATATTTTTGTGCAATAGACTGGAGACTTTATGAAATTGACACGTCCGCTGGTTACCCTGGACCTGGAAACAACCGGAACCTGGATCGAGAAAGACCGCATCATTGAGATCGGCATGATCCGGCTTGAGCCGGACGGCGATCAAAAGATCTTTAACCAGCGCGTTAATCCCGGCATGCCCATACCGGCTGTGGTTTCTGAACTGACCGGCATTTCCAACGATGATGTCAAGGATTCGCCAAAATTTAAAGAGATCGCCCAGTCCGTGCTGGATTTTCTGGCCGGCGCAGATCTGGCAGGGTTTAACCTGGAACGCTTCGACCTTCCCGTTTTGGCCCGAGAATTTTCCGAGATCGGCATAGACTTCCGTTGGAAAGAACGGGCAGTCTATGACGCGCAAAAAGTTTATCACCTTAACGAAAAACGGGACCTTACCGCGGCCTATGCTTTTTACTGCGGAAAACCGCTGGAAGATGCTCATTCCGCGCTGGCCGACAGTCAGGCCACTCTGGAGATCCTGGAGTCCCAGGTCGCAAAATACGGTGAAGGCGATGACACGGTGGATGTTCTGGGGAAATTTGAGTATAACGTGACATCAGACTACTACGACGCTGACCGGCGGTTCCGCTGGTGGAACGGCGAACTGTACATGATGTTCGGAAAATACGCCCGCAAAAAGACCCTGAAACAGATCGCCTGTGAAGACCCCCGCTACCTGGAATGGATCATGTCCGCGAACTTCTCTCAGGCGGTTAAAGACCTCTGCGCGGGTGCGCTGGACGGTAAATTTCCGGTCTACCAGCCGGCAGAACAGAATGAAGAAACGGAGACTGAAAAAAATCCCCGGCAGAACACCGGGGGAAAAGACCTCTTTCCTGAAATCTGATCACGAAAGCCGTAAGCCGGCTATTTCTCTATTCACCATTCGCTATTTTCTATTCTCTATTCGCTATTCTCTATTCTCTATTCTCTATTCGCTATCATCTCTCATCTCTCCTCACCACGTATCCAGCAGAAACGGATCGTCGTCCGGGAGCTGATCGACATATTCCTCATAGGCGTTCTGCTGCTGCGGACGGGAGGAATATCCGCCCCGCTGATCCGATTCAATGTCGACGAGATCCAGGACCCTGCCTTCTCCCAAAAACCGGGACGCGCGGGTATAGCGCGAATCCGCGCCGGTCTGATGAGCGCGGACCGAACTGTTCATCAACGGCCGCAGGATAAAAAGATTTTTTTTGGCGCGGGTGGCTGCGACATAAAACAGCCGTCTCTCCTCTTCGATCGCGTCCGGGTTGTTCAGTGAACGGTAACTCGGCAGGAACCCTTCGGACACATGGATCATAAAGACCGTATGCCATTCCAGACCTTTGGCGGAATGGATCGTGGACAGGGTCAGAGCGTCATGGTCCTGACGGGCGCGCCGGGCGTTGACCAAACTGCTTTCCGGCGGGTCCAGGGCCAGGTCAGCCAGCAGATTGGGCAGGTCCTGATAGCGCTCGGTAATATTCTGCAGGGACTCCAGATCATTGATGCGCTTGTCATAATCATCATATGTTTCGATCAGATAGGGATGATACCATTCCAGCGCGGTTTCCAGCAAAGCCGAAGGCGTCAGCACGTCCATGTCTGCGCGCATCAGATAATCGCACAGGCGGCGGACATGTTCGTTTTTGGCATAATAAGATAAGCCGTCCAGTGTCGCGCGGGATCGCGTTTTGATCTCGGTCATAATACGCGCGGCTGTCTGGGGCCCGATACCCGGCATGAGCAGAAGAACGCGGCTCCAGCTGACCTCTTCCCGGATATTATCCAGCAGGCGCAGGAAACAGATCACGTCTTTGATATGCGCCGCTTCCACAAAGCGCTGGCCGCCGTATTTGATAAAAGGAACGCGGTGTGATGCCAGCGTGACCTCCAGGTCGTTGGAATGCCACCCCGAGCGGAACAGCACCGCGATCTGGGACGGGTCGACCCCTTCTTTTTGTAAAGCGGTGATCTTACGCAGGATAAAATAGGATTGCGCGTTTTCATTATAGGTGTCGCGGTAAAGCGGGCGCACTTCCCCGGTCTGCCGTGTGAACAGTTCTTTATTAAAGCCTTCCCGCGCGGAGAGGATCACTTCATTGGTCAGGTCCAGGATCGGCTGGGATGAACGGTAATTTTCTTCCAGGGTGATGACCTTAGCTCCGGTAAAGGTTTTAGGAAAATCGATAATGTTTTTAAACTGAGCTCCGCGGAAAGAATATATGCTTTGGGAATCATCCCCGACGGCCATGATGTTGTTATGCGCTGAACACAGCAGACGGATGATCCGGGCCTGCAGGGAATTGGTATCCTGATACTCATCGACCATGATGTAGCGGTACTGCCGGCTTAACGTTTCCCGGATATCACTTTTGGTTGTCAGAAGGTTTTCCAGGCGGACCAGCAGATCATCAAAGTCCAAGGCCGCCATGGCGGCTTTCATTTTCCGGTATTGCAGGCGGACATCCTCGATCACATCCGACCACTGACAGAAATGAGGATATTCTTCGGCCAGGACAGTCTGGGTGTCGCTGTCTTTATTGACGGTTTTAGAAATGACATCCATTAAGGCGGATTTGCGGGGAAAGCGTTTATCGATCTGAGTGAGCTTTTTTTCCTTGCGGATCCGGCTGATCAGGGCCTCGGAATCGGCCTGATCAAGGATGGTAAAGTTGCGCGGAAGGTCGATGCGTTCGGCATATTCCCGCAGAATACTGTTAGCAAAAGAATGAAAGGTTCCGCCGGAGACATTCCGGCAGCGGTCATCCAGGATCGCGCAGGCCCGGTTCAGCATTTCATTGGCGGCCCGGCGGGTAAAGGTCAGCAGAAGAATGTTTTCCGGATCAATACCTTTTTCGACCAGATAAGCGGTGCGGAAGATCAGCACCCGGGTTTTGCCGCTGCCGGCGCCGGCGATAACCAGGTGCGGCCCTTCGGTGGACAGCACAGCTTCCTGCTGCTGTTTGTTTAAAGCGGTTTTATATTCGATAGAGGGTGACATAGGCGGGCATTATAGCATAAACCTCAGCTAGCCTCTAGCAAATAGCCCTTAGCATTTATCCGTAAGATACGAAGGGCTGAATGCTGGCTGCAAGGTGCGATCAAAGTTTGCGTACGACGCTGATCACTTTCCCCACGATGGCCACATCTTCGTTAACCGGAATGGGGTCATAGGCCGGATTGGCCGGATCGAGATAATACATGCCGCCGCGCTTGTTGAGACGTTTGACCGTGGCGTCTTCACTGCCGACCAGGGCTACCACGGTTTCTCCGGTCTGGGCGATATTCTGCTTGCGGACCAGAACCAGATCATCCGGCATAATGCCGGCCTCGATCATGCTGTCCCCTCGGACCGTCAGGGCAAAGGTGTCATTATCCGAAAAGACCAGGCTGTCCAGATCCAGGTAGCCTTCGATCTCTTCCACGGCCAGGGTCGGCAGGCCGGCCTGGACACGTCCCAGGATCGGGATCGAAAACAACGCACTGCGGATGAGTTCAATGGCGCGGGACTTATTGGCAGCCAGGCGGATATATCCTTTTTGGGCCAGGGCCTTGAGGTAATCCCGGACAGTTCCTGTTGAGGAATAGCCAAAGTGCTGAGCGATCTCACGAATGGTCGGCGGCAGGTTGGTCTCCCGCACCTGGTTGTAAATGAATTTGAGGACGGATTTTTGTTTGTCGGTGAGGTTTTTATTCATGAAAATATGGTACCACCCAGGTGTGCGGGTGTCAAGAAAAATAGAAGAATAAATGGCGAATGGTGAATGGCGAATGGTGAATGGCGAATGGTTAATGGCAAATAGCGAATAGCAAATAGATGAATAGCTTCTATTCTCTATTCTCCATTCTCTATTCTCCATTCTCTATTCTCCATTCTCTATTCTCTATTCTCCATTCTCTATCCGCTCTGTCTTCAATCCACCTGTCCCTGCAGTTTTCCCAGCAGGTCTTTGGCCTC
>CAZQQI010000028.1:14188-18098 GCA_964595465.1 uncultured Planctomycetales bacterium
CGCTCTGTCTTCAATCCACCTGTCCCTGCAGTTTTCCCAGCAGGTCTTTGGCCTCGGCAACCAATTCCGGGTCAGCCAGTTTCAGTGTTTCCATATCTTTGGAAAAAGTGAGCAGAGCATTGGCCAGACGGCGGATCGCCTGCTGATTGCGCCTCTCCCGTTCTTCGTCAGGATCGATCTCTTCCCGCTCTTTCATCATTGCGGTGAGATCCTTGCGCAGTCCTGATGCGTCTGTCCCTTTTTGAAAAGCGGCTTCTCTTAGTTGGCGGTAATCATCTTTATTGAGCTCTTTTTTTCCGCGGGCCAGGCGCAGGACATTGACTTCTTCACAGCCCGGGACCTTGGCGGCTTCCCTCTCCTGAGAAAATTCCTTATGCAGATAGTTCGGCTCATTCTGTTCGATAAAAAAATAGGTCTTGAGCAGTTTAAGAGCGGTGGACTTTTTGAGGCCCAGTTCCTCTTTGGTGTAATATTCGAATTTATCAAATCCCCAGGCGTAAAACAGCTTGTCTTTCCATACCGGGTAAAGAGTCTGTCCCAGTTTGACCCAGGATGTCTTGAATTCTTTGCAGTATTCCGTGATCTGTTCGCGGATCTGATCCGCGGTCGCGGCGTTTAACGAGCCCCGTTCGGATTGTTCCATCAGGCGTTCATTCATGTCAAAACTCCTTATGTAAGAAAGCGCTTTCTTGATCGACTAAAAAACAATTATGAAAGCTATTTTAACCCAAAAAATCCGGATGTCTATAAATCGTGCGCAAAATTATTTTTATAATAGGTATGAGCGTCATATTGGCGGCATCCGTTCCGGCCCAGGCCCGCGATAGGCGCAATATCCGCCAGATCCGCCGGAACCGAGGCGGCGTGATGACCAGCATTCCAGATCAAACCCAGCACCGTGTTGCGCGTTTTCTGGCTCACCGCTCGATCCATTCCCTGGAAGAATATGCCCGATGGTTACGGTTTCATGTCCGTTACCGCAGTGATCCGGGCCGGGACCGCTGGTCCGCTCCCTTAGAAACGATTAAAGAGGGCGGCGGCGATTGTGAAGACCTGGCCTTCCTCAATGCCTCAGCTGCCGGGGTTTTAGGATATGAGGCTGTTGTGGTGATTTTCTGGGAAGGCAAACAAGGCCATGCCGTCTGTATCATTCGTGACGGCGACCGCTATGTCTGGTTCAATAATACCCGGTTCCAAAAGACGGTCTTTCGCTCGGCCGGCCGCTTGATCCGTCACCTGTCGAAACATTTCAACCTGAGCAAAACGCATGTCTTTCCCGAAGGCGCCCAGCCCTGGCAAAAATCCCGCCCGGACGTGCCGGACGGGATCTTGGTGTCTTCATGAAGTCAAGGCGAATAGAGAATTGTTAATAAAGATTGACTGAGTACTGTTTGCCTTTTTTCAGTGATGATTTATGTGTTTTCTGCTCGCCATGTTACGAATTACTGGACGTACGTCTTCAAGGCGTTCCAGGTCTGTTGTCCGACGAGACCGTCGACTTTAAGTCCCTTGTCTTTCTGGAACTGGGAGATCGCGGCTTTTGTTCCCGATCCGATCTTTCCGTCGATCGCGCCGGAGTAAAATCCAGCCGCTTTGAGGGCGCGCTGAACAGTGGTCTTATCGACCGGGACGCGGATGATGCGGTCATCGTCGGACGCGGCAGCCGACGCGGACGATGGCGTTACGGCACGGCGGCGTTTTACTGTTTGGACTTTATCCTCCAGCTGCTGGACATTATAACTCAGGTCTTTAACCTTATATTTGAGATCTTCAATATTGGTGTCCTTGGATTCGATCTGGCGTTCCAGTTCAGCGACCCGCGTCTGCAGCTGGGTCATCATGGAATTATTGCGCCCGGTTGTGGCACAGCCTGTTAAGAGTCCGGTTATTGCGATCAGCATCAGTAAACGTTTCATTCTCTCCCCCCTTTTTGCAGATAGTGTCTATTATTTCGTCCTGTTTTTATTGCCGTTTGTTCCTCCGTTGACTTCCGAATAGACATCGCTCCAATTGTATTCTGTCTCCAGCAGAAAGGCTGTCTGGATGAGGGCCAGATGGGAATACCCTTGAGGGAAATTCCCGATCAGGCGTTTGGTGGCGATCTCTACGTCTTCTGAAAAGAGCTTCAGGTGATTGCTGTATTGTAGCAGATTTTCGAACATTTGGCGCGCGCGTTTTTCTTCTCCGATGAGGTAAAGCGCGTTGATCATCCAGAATGTGCAGACCACAAACGCGTTCTTGGGTTCGCCGAACTCATCAGTTTCGGTATAACGGTAGGTCAGGCCGTCACGCACCAGATATTTATAGGACTGGCGGACCATGCTGATCATGCGCGGATCGTCATTCGGCAGAAATCCGTAGTGCAGCATAAGCAGGTTCGCCGCGTCCAGAGTGTCGGAATCATAGCACATCGTAAATGACTGCAGGCCTTCGTTCCAGCCGTGCTGAAGAATATCATTGCGGATGTCCTCGGCGATCCCCGCCCACTTCGCGATGTATTCAGGTTTGTTGACATATTTGGCGATCTTAACGGCCCGGTCCATGGCTACCCAGTTCATAAATTTGGAATGCACATAATGCCCCAGGTGTTCCCGCCGTTCCCAGATACCGCTGTCAGGCTCACGCCAGATCTCAATGACCCGGTTGACCAGGGAACGGGCCACGGTCCAGATCTCTTCGTCGATCTGATCAGGGGAGCGGCGGTTGATCACAAAATAGGTGTAGATCGTTTCGATCAGTTCGCCGTAAAGATCGTTCTGCTTTTGGCGGTAGGCGTCGTTGCCGATGCGTACCGGGCGGGAATTTTCGTAGCCGGCGAGGTGGTCAAGTTCGATCTCTTCCAGGCGCTCCTCCCCGTTGATGCCGTACATCACCCCGATATCTTCGTGTTTCAGCAGCATGCGCTGAAGGATAAAGCTGATAAACCGGTTGGCGGAGGCCATATCCCCTATGCGTATGTAGAGGTCAATGATCATCGAGGCATCGCGCGTCCAGCAGTAGCGGTAGTCCCAGTTGCGGCCCTCGCCGATGATCTCCGGCAAAGACGTCGTGGCCGCGGCCACGACCGCCCCGGTCCGCTGGTACATCAGCATCTTCAAAGTGATCGCCGAGCGGACGACGTCTTCCCGATAGCGTTTGTCTTTGGGATACCTGAGTTTCTGGTACCATTCCAGCCAGTAGGATTTGGTCTTTTCGTATTCAATGTAGATCTTGTCATTATCAATGGGTTCAAGTTTTTCATGATAGCTGAGCAGAATAAAAGCGTGCCGGGGAAGTTCGATCTCCTTTTGGTCAAGGATGTCCGCATGGCTTAGGTCGCTGTAAAGGTAGGAACTGTTGTAATGCCCTTGCTGCGATGTGATCTTGATATAATTTTTGCGGATCTCGTAGTTCGCCTTTTCCAGAGCGTAGTTCGGGCGGGCGTCCAAACGGACGCGGATGCGGGGCCGCCCCGATATCAGGCGGATATTGCGGTGGATTTCCGACGGGCAGTAGTAATCCCGCCGTCCAGTGAGAAAACGCGGCATGTAGTCATTGATCTCAAAGATCCCGTCCTGCGTAAAGACGATCGTTTTCAGTATGCCGGTGTGCTGAATATAGTTCTGCTGGATCTTTTCGGTATTGACGCCCTCGATTTTCAGAAAGCCGCCTTTCTTTTCGTCCAGGAGTTTGGCGAAGAGCGACGGAGAATCGAAAAAGGGAATACAGAGCCAGTCGATGCTGGCGTCCTCTGAAACCAGTGCCGCGGATGTGCAGTTGCCGATGATGCCGTAGTTGTAGGTCGTCATATTGAATGTGTTTTTAGTGGTTAGGGATTGTGTGGTCAGGATGTTATATCCTTATATCGCGCGCATTGTAACATAAACACATGGCAAGGATAAGCAAATATTGCAGAATTTTTGTAAAAAAA
>CAZQQI010000028.1:18198-20505 GCA_964595465.1 uncultured Planctomycetales bacterium
AAAAACGGCAGGATCACGATGGGCATGGTTTTTCCAAAAAGGAACGGAATGTAGGATAAAAACGAGGCGGATACGATCACGGCCGGCATCCAGAAATGTTTCGGCCGGTAAACGGCATAAATGATACTCAGGACATCGGCCAGAAAGAAATACCGTTCGTGCATCTGGGGAAAGATGAACGGCAGAAATAATGCGCAGAACAGGGCGGCGCGGATCAGGTGCAGGCTGGTGTTCAGCCGGATCCGGCTCAATCCGAATGTTAATGAGAACATGACAGCGGCGGACACCCACATCCCGGCCTGATTGAGGATATCAAAGTGCTGTTCCCCGCGGGGAAACCAGGCCCAGATCGAATGGGCGTTCCAGGTCAGGTGTTTTTCCGGCTGGGCAGAAAAGATGCCGATGAGTTCTGATAACGGCCGTCCCGCGATCCAGGACGGGACAAAGGTCAGGACAAAGACGCCTGCCATGATCAAAAAATGTTTCAGGCTAAGACGGCCCCTCAGCCACAGGGCGGCAAACAGCGGAGCGAGAAACATCGCGTGCGGCTTGAGTGCCAGGGCGAGACCGTAGGACATCAGCGCCCCTCCCTTCTTTTCGGTGAGGAGAAGAAACACGCTGAGGATGATCAGCCAGGTATGGATCATATCGCATTGACCCCACATCGCGCTGTTCAGGATCACCGTCGGTAGAAATAACACGGCCCAGAATCCGGCGGCCGGTTTCAGGCCGGAGGGGAAATCCTTTTTCAGCAGACGGTAGACAGTAAAGGCGGCGAGATAATCAAACACGATGCTGAGGAGTTTGATCTTGATGATCGCTTCTCCCGGCAGAAAGACGACCGCGCTTAAAAGGTGCAGGTACAGCGGCGGGTAATTGGAGAAATCATGGGCAAAACTCCCCCATGCTCCGTGTGCGGCGATGAAATCATACCAGGGTTTGATATGGAAATGGTAGTCGCGGGATATGTTCGCTAGGAACGGAAAACGGATGAAATAGCCCAGGACCGCGCCGATGACCAGCAGGATGATCCCGGCATGCCGGCGAATAAACCGGCGCAGAAGATCTTCAAATTGTGATATATAATTTTTCATGCTAAGCGCACCTGTTTATCGTGAATAGCTGATCATCGATTTGCTATTCTCCATTGCCATTCAGCATTTCCCGCAGTAAGACCACAATGATCACACCGGGCGCGATAGCCAGGATCGGGATCGGAAACACGGTCATTTTGAACAGAAACGGCATGTAGGTCAGCATCGAGGTCAGGATCATGACCACCGGCATCCAGAAGTGCCGCGGCACGTAAAAGGCGTAAATGATGCCCAGCACATCGGCGATGTAGAAATAGCGCTCGTGCATTTGAGGAAAGACATACGGAAGCAGGACCGAGGCCAGGAATGCGGCAGAGATCAGGATCTTGGGGCGTTCCAGAGGCAAACGGCTGTAGATAAAGGTCAGGATAAACATCACAGATGCGGCAAAGACCATTCCCGCCTGATTGAGCATGGCGAAATACTTGCGGTCTCCAGGGAGCCAGGCGTAGGGATTGGCCGCGCCCCAGTTGAGGTATTTCGCCGGCTGGGCGGTAAAGATATTGACCAGGCTGGTTAGACTGCGTCCTGCGATCCAGGATGGGATAAACGTTGCCAGAAAGATCGCGGCCATGACCAGGATATGTTTCCAGCGGATGGTCCCCCGCATCCACAGGGCCGCTAAAACCGGTGCCATAAAGATCGTCTGCGGTTTGACTGCTGAGGCCAGCGCGAACATGACCGTGAACAGCCATTTGCGTCCGGTCATGATACCGTAAAGGCTGATCAGCAGCGGCGCGGTAAAGACCATATCGCATTCGGTCCACAGCGCCCCGTTCATGATCACTGTCGGGGCAAACAGAATGGCCCAGAACCCGGCCGCCGCAGCCAATCCTTTGGGATAACGTTTGCGGATCATAAAATACCCGGCGGCGGCTCCGATCAGATCAAACAGCACCAGCAGGGCCTTCATCTTGATGATCTTGACACCCGGGATAATGACGCACACCCCGATCATGTGAACATACAGCGGAGGGTAATTGTGAAACCGGTCACCGAAGGCCTGAAAAAATCCGTGATTGGCAATATAATCGTACCAGGGGCCGAAATGGACCCGGTAATCCGTGGATTCAAAGGGAAACAGCGCCCAGCGCGCCATGACCGCCAGGATCACGCCCAGGATCATAAGAATGGCATGCGCGTGGCGATTGAGAAAGCCGCGGAGAGCATTTTCGAATTTTGAGATTATGAAAAGCATGTTTGTGTATAAAAA
>CAZQQI010000028.1:20605-22846 GCA_964595465.1 uncultured Planctomycetales bacterium
AGCGACCTTTTTCTATTCGCTATTCGCTATTCGCCATTTTCCATTTGCTGCATTATTGTATACAGCGGTCTGCCTTTGACATCATCGCCGATACGGGCGACGTACTCTCCGATGACGCCGATAGCCAGAAGCTGTATTCCACCGATGAACAAGACCGCCACCATCAGGGATGACCAGCCGTGGATCGTGGCATCGGTAAAGAGCCTGAGATACAGCGTCCATAAAATTCCCAGAAAGGCCGCCCCGGAAATGATAAAGCCCAGCAGCGAGATGAGCCTGAGCGGAGCCGATGAAAACGAGGTCATGGCGTCAAGGGAAAAGATGATCATGCGCCAGAGACTGTATTTGGTCTTGCCGGCGTAACGGGCTTCGCGTTTATAGGGAACCGCGGTCTTGCGGAATCCTGTCCAGCTGATCAGGCCGCGGATAAAGCGGTGCCGTTCGCGTGATTGTTTGAGCACATCGACCACGGTACGGTCCAGCAGATAAAAATCCCCGGCATTATGGGGCATATCGATATTGGTGATGCGGCGCATCAGGCGGTAGAAGAGGTCGGCGGTGACGCGTTTGAACCAGGTCTCTCCCCTGCGCTCGGTGCGCTGACCGTAGACGATCTGAGATCCTTCACGCCATTTGGCCAGGAAATTCGGAATGAGTTCGGGGGGGTCCTGCAGGTCGCAATCCAGGACCATGACCGCCTCTCCGCGGGCATGATCAATGCCGGCGGTGATCGCCAGCTGATGACCGAAGTTGCGGGCCAGGTGGATGACGCGGATGGATTCCGGGTAATCGTGCTGGGCAGAATCCAGGATCTGAGCGGTTGTGTCCGTACTGCCGTCGTTGACCAGGATTAGTTCGAATGGTACGCCGCAGCGGGCTCCGGCCTCCAGCGCGCGGCGGATAAATTCTCCGGCCACGGCTTCTTCGTTATAAACGGGTGAAACGATCGATAGTGTTAGTGTTGACGTGTGCTCAGACATACCGATAATTTAACACGATATAAAGCGGACGAAAACGTTTATTTTGAAAATAGGGACGGACCCTAAAAAAGGTCGCTGTCACCTTTTTCGTCACCTTTTTCCTCTCGGCCGTCCGTGTGAATTCCGCAATAATTTAACATTCAGTTTCTCCTCTAATTTCCTTACAAGCTCAACAGGTCCGGCCATTTTACCATATTTTGTACATTCCCGCATGTGCTTAATATCCTCCGGATGTTCGCCTGTCATCAAAAAATTTTTCCAGGATCCAACCGGAACATACTCCTTAATATCCGCCAGCTTAATAATTTGATACTTTTTGCCCATATGCGCTTTTGCGGAAGACCAGGCATGATGCCACGCATACTGCACCATGCCGGCACGGACCGGATTCATTTCGACATATTTGATCGCCCGTTCGATATGATGGTGATGCAGCGGACATGAAAAAAATCTTTCCTGCCAGAGATGCCCGCAACGGCGATTTCTTTTATTAAAATAAAAGGAATACCGCTGATGCGCCACATTCAGCGCACGAGCCAGAGCATCTCTTTCCAGAGGTTTTAAAATAAAATGAACGTGATTATCCATCAAACAGAACGCGTATATAAGCACGCCGTATTGCTGACAGTATTTATTGAAATATTTGAGATAAGTAATACGGTCCTGATCGTCGAGAAAAACGACTTTCCGGTTATTTCCGCGTTGCGTGATATGATGCAAATATCCGGGCAGAACCAGTCTTGGAAGTCTTGGCATCGGTGATGATCAACGATCTTTTGCGGGGAATACTCTCGGGAAGGGGATGAAAATGGTAACAGCGACCTTTTCCGGCGCTCGAGCCTTTCAGAAAACTGCTATCACGAATGTAGTGTATTTTAAAAAACGTCTTTTGTCAAATGATTCGAAAAAGGTCGCTGTCACCTTTATCAGACCTTTATCATCAATCTTTAAGGCAACGGCCGGAGAACCCATAGGCCTTATCGAGGATGTTCACGTAGCTGAAGCCACTGCCGAAGTACAGGTTGTACCCGAAGGTAGTATTGCTCTGGGTACTGCTCCAGTAGCTGCCGACGCTGCCCCGGTTGTACAGCGAGCTATCACTGTAGTCGAGGTAGCCGGCGGCATGAAGCTTTAAGACCGAGGCGTAGGTGTCATTATAATCGCCCCAATTACCCCCCTCAGCGCCACCGGCGTTATCCCATTCCGTCTCGGTCGGCAGGCGCCAGCCGTCGCCCAATTCCAGGGTGCAGGGGTCGTTGGC
>CAZQQI010000029.1:0-20214 GCA_964595465.1 uncultured Planctomycetales bacterium
TTGGGTTTATTGGGTTTATTGGGTTTATTGGGTTTGTTGGGTTTATTGGGTTTGTTGGGTTTATTGGGTTTGTTGGGTTTATTGGGTTCTTTGGGTGCGTGCCTCAACACAATTAACCCCCATAAACCCTCAACCCAATAAACCCTTTACGTTTCCCGTTCCCTGCTATTACGGCACCTCGACCCCATCGAAGATCTTCTTTACCAGATCTTCAGAGGTCATCTGTTCGGCTTCAGCTTCATAGCTGGGGATCACGCGGTGACGCAGAACATCCAAACCGATAGATTTGATATCCTGCGGGGTCACATATCCGCGGCCCTGCAGAAAGGCATAGGCCTTGGAGGCCAGCGCCAGATTAATCGAGGCGCGCGGTGATCCACCGTACTGAATAAGCCCGTCCAGTTCTTCCAAACCGTAAGACGAGGGATTTCGGCTCGCTTCAACCAGATCCACGATATAGCGCTGAACCTTTTCATCCATGTAGATCTCATCCACTACAGCCCGGGCGTTCAAGATGTCCTCCGGACTGACAACCGGGTTGATCTCGATCGCCGTCCGGGTAAAGGCCATGCGTTTCAGGATCTGCAGTTCCTCATCTTTATTAGGGTATTCAATCTTCAGCTTAAGCATAAACCGGTCGACCTGAGCCTCAGGCAAGGGGTAAGTTCCTTCCTGTTCGATCGGATTCTGCGTCGCCAGAACCAAAAATGGTTCCGGCAGAGGCATGGTCTCTTCTCCAATGGTGATCTGCCGCTCCTGCATGGCTTCCAGCAAAGCGCTCTGCACCTTTGCCGGAGCACGGTTGATCTCGTCAGCCAAAATAATATTCGCGAAGACCGGTCCCTTTTTGATCAAAAAGGTCGCACTCTTCTGGTCATAGATCAGGGTCCCTGTCAGGTCAGCGGGCAGCATATCCGGAGTAAACTGAACCCTCTGAAAATCCGTTTGGATCGTATCGCTCAGGGTCTTGACCGCGGTCGTCTTGGCCAAACCCGGCACACCTTCCAGCAGAATGTGCCCGTTAGCAAGCATGCCGACCAGCAGACGCTCCATCATATACTGCTGGCCGACCATAACCTTGCGCGCCTCCATTAAGACCGCTTCAGTAAACCCGCTGGCCTTACGGACCTTATCGTTGATCGCAGTGATCCCGGCATCTGTCATACTGCCCTCCTCCTCTTTGTTTCAAAAAGAACATAAGTCATTGAAAAATAACATGGTTAAAGTCTTAAGTGTAAAAATATTTTAGAACAGATAAACCGCACTGTCAAGATATGCGATCCGACGAGTAATAATCAAAAAAGAGAAACACAGACAGTTTTTCAGGCAGGCCTTTGTCCAGAATAAGAGGAAATACTGCAGCCGCGCTCCAGGTCAAATAAATGAACGCACCGGCAATATCAATGCCGGGTCAAACAATGTCAACATCAATGCGTTCCACTTTTCCGCAACGGACGTCCTCTGCATACGGTGCAGGGATAAACCCATCGGTCAGGACGACCGGCTTCTTGTTCCCGGCATATTCTAGAGTGATCCGCTCGATACGGTAATCCGTATCCGGAAAGATATCGCGGCGTTGCGGATTATGATAGACGACCAGCGTTGACGAAAGAAAATGAAACGCATAACTGCCTTTGGGCAGATCTACCGTCTGCCAGGCGCCTTTACGGTCCAGACGTCCGCGCGATGTCTTTTTTGCGGTAAATATGTCGCCGGACAAAACAGGATCAAAGTGCAGACACAGTTCTTTCTGCGCGTTCAGGACAAACGGATTGCGGCCGATACTCATCCAGAGCCACATATGCATAAATTCCGCGGTGCTCCCGGACAGCCTCGCCACAAATCCCCGCCCATGCAGAGACGGATCTTCATGAGCACTGCTGACCAGAAAAGAAGAATTTTCCAGAGGACTCCGTCCGTAATCTTCCGGCTTGAGAAACGGGATCAGAACATGATGCATGGTCTCATAAAATTCCCGGTATAAACCGGAACGCAGGATCTCCAAAAGATATTTATACTCCATATGCAGCCAGACCGATTCATTTTCCAGCCAACCGCGGGGAAAGACGCGTGCGCGTCCGATGTCCTCACTCTCATCGGAAAGATCGGCGTTGACCTTGTACATCTTCAATTTCTTATCATACAAGGCACTGCGGCGGACGGCCTGATACCGTTTGCGGGCCTGTTCAGGGTCCTGCTCCACCCTTAAGGCATGAACAAAGCCTTCCAAAAACAGCGGCAGAGCATGCCGGCGGAAGGCCCGCGGCATAACATAAGGCTGTCCTTCATAGCTATCCTGCAGAGTATCATATTCCTTGACATCATAGGCAAAATACGTGGGGATCAGACCCTGCTTATTCTGCGCCCGCTTCTCCGCTTTTTCAGTCCGTTCAACAACGCGCTTCAGGAACGCCCGGATGTCAGCAATCGACACCCCCTCCTCATCTCCACGGATGCCTTTGCGTATGCTGAGACGATAATTCTCTTTGATCTCATTGGCCTGATTCCAATAAGCCAGAGCATCATTTTCAGTTTCCAGAAGCTCACTCAAATCCTTAATAAATTCCCCCAGCTCATCATAAACGCAGAGTTCATAATGGTCGTCCACCCCCAGCTGGTCCAGAGCCTCAAGCACAAACCGGGCATAACGCCGCAGTTCAAAGGTTTCACACAGCGAAGAACCGAGCAGGCCCGGCAGACCGTTCAAGGCGTCATACCAGCCCGGCTTATCTGCTTCCATTTCTATCCCCATACCCGCCGGATCAAATGTGGCCGCCTTATTGGTGATCAAACAGAGCAGTTTAACCAGCAGATTTGTGTGATAGACCTTACCCAGCCCGTCTTCACAGCGGAGAAGATAATTTCCCCGGGCGGCCGGAATGGATTTTTCCCCGTTATAGACGGAATGATACTGCCGCACACCATGTTCCGTCAGGATATAACGCTGAGAACGGGGCAGGACATAATGATCATTATGGAAGAAAGAAAAGACCTGATCTTCGATCAGCAGCGGTCGCAGCCGTTCGGGAAAGATCGAAAGATAGCTCTCAATCAGGTCAATATTATATGTCCAGTGATCCACCCAAAACCCTTCTCCGTGGTCAGCCAGAGTCTGTTTGCGGCAGACACCGATCACCTTCCCTAAAAATTCCTGGGGAGACACGGTCAGAGTAAACCCCTGATCATCAACCGCTGCTAAAAGTTCTCCCGGCTGAAACCCTTTTTCTAAAAGGGCAAGCAAATCGTCGGTCTTATTCTGACGGACCGTTTTTTTCAGAACAGCTTTGGCTTTGGCTGTGTCTTCGGCGAAAAACGACATGCCTTTCACGACCAGAGGATTATAACCGTCGGCCTGAGACAAATTGAAAAACGTCTCAATACTGCTGCGGGCGACATCGGTATTAAACCAGATATCGTTGCGCCGGTTCTGGTTAACATCCCGGTAATTCCCATTGCCCTGAGAATAATAGGTCGGGGCCAATAAGAAAAAATTATAGTCCCGTTCCGGATCCCCATGCTTTCGGCTGAAAACATTGAAAGCGACCGGCCCTTCTCCGGTCTCCAACGAAATAGGAAGTCCGCCGCGCAGAACATTATCGAGAAAGGTCTGCATCGTATACTGATCAAAGACCGGAGAGGAACTGCAGGTCAAAGCGCAGTTTTTAATCCCGCTGACAATATCGCGGTTCTGGTCCGCCTTGCGTTCGATCAGCCCCCTGTGGGTTACCTTTTCAGCAATCTCAGCCGCTTCTTCCCGGGAATCAGCATGCCCCATAACCGAGACCAGGGTCTTGCTCTTCCCCGAAGAAAGAGAGAGCCGGGTGACCGTCATCGCCGACGGGGTCCGGTTGCTGGTCTGCTGATCAGCTGGAAGGCGGAAAGGCGACTTACCATAAAAGCCCTGCGGATATGCCAGACCCGTGGACGCACCGAAAACGCATTCCGGCTGCGCCGAGACCGGTAAGAGTTTAGAACCGCCCTGCAAAAAGGAAAAATAAAAATTACCCCGCTTAATATGACGGACATCAGGCGTATCGGCAACCTCTACGTTTAACTGGTAGTACGGCGTCCGTTTTTCCAGATCCCTGACCTTAACCCAGGCTTCTACCGTCCGGGACATGTTCTTAACGACCCAGTCGTTCATGCCGTAGGGCAAGTAAACCGGGAGCCCGTCAGCAACTTCCAGCGAACGGTCTTTTTTACCGATATTCTCAAAGGTCACCCTGCGGATCAGGGCCGGAAACGGCTCTTCAGGAAGCGTAAAATAATTCACCCGGCAGACCATTTTCAGAGTATGATTGACCTCTTCTATGCTGAGATCATGGGCGGTGATCGTCATATTCTGCTCAACATGCGCAGCCTGGGAAGCGGGGTCGCTGAACGGTTCCCATTCTACCGTTTTCTTGCCGTCTGCCAGCTTAACAAAGGTCCGGAAACCCTGCTGGCCGGTCATGCGGTAGGCCTTGTTAGCCGGAAGGAACTCAAGCATCGCCTTGTCTTTGCTCTCAATCCCGAAACTGCTTACCGCCTGGCCGCGGTTGACGTAAAACACCCACATGGGAATACCCCACAGACCCGCCACCCCCGGAAAAAAATTGCTGAAAGGGATCGCCTGCTGATAATTATACAGAGTAAAATTCCCGTCACGGTCCAGTGTATAGTGTACTGTCGTATCTAATACGTTACGCTTCATACCCGCCCTTTCGAATATATCATGACATGCGTTTATATTTGAGAAAGTTTTTGTCTGACCAGATCGCTGACCCGCTTATTATCTGCCCGTCCGCCAGTCTTAGCGAGCGCAGATTTCATGACCGCCCCCATATCTTTCATTCCCTGGGCGCCGGTCTCTTTTAGGGCCTCGCCGATTATAGTGTCCAGCTGATCATCCGGCATTTCCTCGGGAAGGTATTCCCGAAGAATTTCCAGTTCAGCCTTTTCTTTATCTGCCAGCTCTTCCCGCCCGCCGTCCTGATATTGACGGATAGAATCCTGACGCTGCTTGACTTGTTTTTTTATGATCGAAATCACCTCTGTATCCGGCAATTCTTCAACACGCTGATCGATCATAACATTCTTAATCTGAGCCCGTAGAAAATTCAGCGTTGCCGCGCGCTGACTTTCTTTGTTTTTCATGGCCTGAATATAATCCTGAGTAATCTTTTTTGCTAACATTTTGCCCTCTTTCTGCTTAGTAAGATCACACAACAACCGTCATTCATCATGATTATCATCCGATATCGTTAAGCTTTTTATTCTGCTTTTCAATCCCCTTATAATCGCCACCTGTCTTTTGCGGACACCGAAACGGTCCGCCAAAAACACAATCAGCGCCTTATTGGCTTTGCCATCCACAGCCGGAGCCTTAAGATAAACCCTGGGGCCGGACTCTCCTTCTTTCCAGGCATCCTGTTTCGCCCCCGGGATCACTTTAACTTCGATGGTCTTCTTCATAAAACCCGTCGTCCGCTAAACTCTGAAAGAGTATCATGCCCGAAAAAAATCTGCTACTTCATTCACAACGCGTTATCATCCCGCTTCTAATAAAACAAAAGACAGACTCTCCTGCCTGCCTTTATGCTTACGCTCCATGATCCTATTCTGTCAGCTGCAGCATCTCGCCGATACGGGAACGCAGATCGCTGTAGGTAAACGGTTTTCCAATAGCCTCATAGTGCCGTCCGCCGACCGTGATCCCGGAACTACCAAAATCATCCTGACCGGCAATGATCCCGGACAGAAAAATGACCGGGATCCCTGTCGTCGCGGGATGATCGTGCAGATCACGCACCGCCTCTGAACCATCCATGTCGGGCAGAACAATATCCATCAGGATCAGATCCGGCATATGCGCGCGGGTCTGGATCAGGGCCTCGTGCCCGGTACGGGAAACCAGCACCTCAAACCCCTCCCTCTGCAGACGTTCGGTTAGAATATCCACGACTTCCTGTTCATCATCTGCGATCAGGATTTTTTTAACCACCTCGGACTCCTTTTTAAAAGATTCCGCCTACTCGTTTTCTATCCCGAACCCTTTTGCCAGCGACCGGACCTTCTCCAGCATCTGTTCACGGTCTTCCTGAGTGCATCCGCCGACATTTCCGAAATAAAAATGTTCGACCACTTCAATGCCGCAGAAATCACTCATACATTCATCAATGGTCTGGGTCATACTTTTGATCATGCCCATTTTCTCGTACACCTCATAGGGCGCGCCCATTGTATTAATCAAAACGCACTGTTTGCCGGTCAAAAGCTTCTGCAGACCGCCCGCGGTATACGCATAGGCGAAACCGGAATTGAATACGCGGTCAATATATCCGCGCAAATTCGAGGTCAGACCGCCCCACCAAATCGGACAGATCATGGTCAGGACATCCGCCCAGCGCACATGATCCTGCTCGGCTTTCACATCATCCGCGTATTCCCCATGCTGGGCCATTTCCAGATCCCGGGCGCTCAAGACGGGATCAAATCCTTCAGCGTACAGATCCCGAATACGGACATCATGTCCGGCGCGCTCCAATTCGGCAACGTACGTCTCCTTTATTCCATAATTGAAACTTTCTTGATACGGATGACTGTAAATAACAAGATGATTCATAGCGACCTCGATTTATAATTCATATCAATGATATGCCGTACGGCACTCAAAACGTGCATTCCCAAAGCGATGTGTCATTCTAACCGCTGCGTCCCGGCTCTAGGCCGGAAGCTGCATGTCTAAACGATGTTCTTTAAGCCAATGATTACAGAGACGATAATCCGGCATGACCTTCTCTACGAATGCCCAAAAACGTGACGAATGATCGGGATGTCTAAGATGCGCGAGTTCATGGATGATCACATAATCAATTACATCCCGCGGCGCCAGGACGAGCAGCCAATTCAAAGCGATCGTCTTGTCCCGGTAATGGCAGCTTCCCCAGATCCGTTTTTGGGTCTTAACAGCGATCGTCATCGGCTCCAGTTTCATTTTCCGGACAAAATGAAAAACCCTGCCGCCGAATACCTCCTGTGCCTGCTGACGGTACCAGCCGATCAGCCGCTTTTGGATCATCGCCCGGACCGTGCGCCGGTCCGCAGATCCCGGAAGCGTGACCAGCCAGCCGTCTTCATCAAAACGGATCCGGGCCCGTTTTACAGACGGAACTCTTTCGGTCATCAGCGGATAACGGCGGCCTAAAAATAGAAATTCCTGGCCGTGCGCATAATCCCGCTGCTGGACATATCTTCGAGCCGCCGAAGCTTCTTTAAGTCGTGCCGAAATCCAGTCAAACCGCGACACGATAAATCTGCAGATCTCCTTTTCCGGCGTCCAGGACGGAGCCGCAACACGGAGATCCGCTTCCGCAGAGATGCTGATCTCGATCGTTCTCCGACGGGATGACCGCCGCAAAAGATACGTCACGTCTCCGCGGGGCGTGCGCGCGGTCAATTCACAATAACGGCTCTTCACTTTTTCGGACATGAGCGGCAATAAGCAATGACCCTTCGTCAGGGTACAATTTTAACATCAATCGTAATATTCTGCTGAGAGGTCACATCGGGCATATCCATACGGGTCGGCCGGCCCCGGCGGATCACATAACCATTATTCCCGGCCATGCTTTCCATACGGTCGATCTCATCCTGCACCTGTTCCAGCCGCCGGTATTCCTGACGCCGCAATGTGTGAATACGCCGCTTCACCTTATGCATACGATTCTTTAAATTTTTTAAAACCGACCGGCCTTCTTCCGGCGTAGTGAACTGCATCCCTTCTTTCCGAAGGATGACCAGCTTGGCCTGCTGTGTCTGCTGGTCCTTCACCCTCTGCATTTCATCAAGGATCTGAGTGTTTTCTTGTCGGAGACGGGCAATGGTCACCTCCAAGTCCTTCAGCTCGTCGAGCAGCTTAACCTTCTCTTTAAGCTGTATGTTTTCTGTCTGCAGATCATTCACAAAAGCCTGTGTCTGTTCAAGGTTCTCACGGACCAGACCAAGCTCCTGAGCATACCCCCGCGCCACTTCCGTCTTATTTTCAAGAAGCGCCTCAACCATCTTCTGGGACAATTCCACCTTGCGGTAATTCTGAATAAATTGCCAATAACTCCAGACAAATAATGCAATGAGGACAAAGATCAATCCCATACGAAGGACGATATACTGTGGTTTGCGGTAAGCCATATCTGATCCTTTCTGCAGAAAAAGAGCCTCTGCGATGATGTGCCTGTTCTTTCCGTTACGGCCCGCACTCAAAAGAGTGATTCTATTATACCGTCAGTACGGAAAAATCTCAAGAAATCCACCGCAAAGGCTGCTTTTCCAATACCGGATCAAAGCTGAGGACCGGCCGCGACCAGGGCCTTCCCTTCATCCGTATCCGTAAAGGTCTGAAAATTTTTGACAAACATATCCGCCAGTTTCTTAAGAGTGGCTTCGTAATCCGTCTTATCCTCCCAGGCTTCAACAGGATTCAGAATCCCTTCAGGAATACCGTCCAGAGATTTGGGGATATTGAGGTTAAAGACCGGCATGACCTCAAAATCAGTCTGATTGATCTTCCCGCCCAGAATATCGTCGATGATCTTGCGGGTGATCTTAAGCGACATACGGGAACCCACGCCGTATTTCCCACCGCTCCATCCGGTATTGACCAGATACGCTTGCGACCCGTGCTCGGCCATCTTTTTCCCCAGAATGCCGGCATAAACTGTCGGATGCAAAGGCAAAAAAGCTTGCCCGAAACAAGACGAAAAAGTCGCCTTCGGCTCCGTAATACCGAGTTCGGTGCCGGCAACCTTAGCGGTATATCCGCTCAGATAATGATACATCGCCTGTTCTTTGGTCAGTTTGGATACCGGAGGAAGAACGCCGAAAGCGTCACAGGCCAGAAAAATGATTTTGGAAGGATGGCCTCCCCTGGACACGGGCTTAACGATATTCTCAATATGGTAGATCGGATAACTGACCCGCGTATTCAGAGTCTTGGAAGAATCCGCGAAATCCACTTTTCCATTGTTAACCACTAGGTTCTCGAGCAGGGCGTCCCTCTTGATGGCATGAAAAATGTCCGGTTCGGTTTCTTCTGACAGATCGATCGTCTTGGCATAACAGCCGCCTTCAAAATTAAACACCCCGTCATCGTCCCAGCCGTGTTCATCATCACCGATTAGGGCGCGTTTAGGATCAGCAGAAAGGGTGGTCTTTCCGGTTCCGGAAAGGCCAAAAAACAAGGCGGTGTCTCCATCGGCTCCCATATTAGCAGAACAATGAAAAGCGCCGATTCCCTGCTTAGGCAGAAAATAATTCATGATCGTGAAAACGCCTTTTTTGATCTCGCCCCCGTACCAGGAACCTCCGATAACAGCCATTCGTTCTTTCAGATTATTCGCGGCGAACACCTCACTACGCATATCATATTTTTCATAATCAGGGCAGGATGTCTTGCAGGCGTTAAGAATGACCCAATCCGGTTCAAAATTTTCGAGTTCGTTCGCATCAGGACGGATGAACATATTCTTGAAGAAATGCGCCATCCAGGCCACCTCTGTCACCAGGCGGACCTTCATACGGGTATCCGGATTCGCTCCGCAATACCCATCCATCACATACAACTTTTTGCCGTCCAATTGCTTAACAGCCAGCTCTTTAAGATGGTCCCATGCTTCAGGGGACAGCGGCTTGTTATCAGAGGCGGCGGCATTCTGTCCGGACTCACCCCACCAGATTTCATTTTCCGTCTTGTCATCACGCACAAAATATTTATCTTTGGCGGAACGGCCGGTAAACCGTCCGGTATCTACAGAGACAGCACCGAATTCCGTCTCCACACCCTTTTCAAAACCCTCCAAAGAAGGGTCTGTTTCATGCTGATACAACTCCTCATAAGACAGATTATAAAAAATCTCTGCCGCCTTATTAATGCCGTATTGGGTGAGTTTTAAGTCCTGAATGGTTTTGTTCATAATAGCCTCTCTTGTCATAAGCTTCGTTGGCCCCTCACTGATGCTGCGCTATATTACCCGCAATCCCCGTCCCTGGCAAGAAAAAATTAATAAAATAAAGCTTTCCAACAAAAAAGCGCAAAAAAAGCCGGAATTATCAGATTCCGGCTTTCAGAAAAATGTTTCCCACAGCTTATGGCATATTCTCACATTTATATGCACCCGTAAGCCGCATTCTCTGCTAAACGATTATGTTATTTTTTCTGATATTTTAAAGCTGTGCCGTCATACGGACAATACACCTGATCCGGTTTATATACTTTTCCACATTCCGGACAAAACTTCTTCTCTTCCATATGTTTACCAGCCGCATACCCTCCCAGGGCACCTGCCGCGCCGCCGATCAAAGCGCCTTTATCCCGTTCCCCGCTTTGATGACCGATGATCGCTCCCAATCCGGCCCCGGCCGCTGCTCCGACACCCGTACTTTTTTGGGTTGTCGTACATCCGGCTGCGATTAACATGAACATTATCATTAAAATAGCAATTCCATGCTTCATGCCCGATCTCCTCCGCTAATAAGTTCATAAACAGAACACGTACGATTTTCGCTCATAGTCACCATCCCTATATCATTAGACTCTTTGACAAAATAAATAGTATGACGGATACGATAATGCTTTCGTGTGCCATTTTACAGCCGAATAGCTCATGAAGCTCGGAAGGCACCCGTTCGCTCAAACAACCTCCCGAACGTTTTTATAATGAATCGTTCGGTTCGGAACTCGCTCTGAGCGTCTCTCCCAATCTTTTTTACCGCCATTCAATCAGAAACTCTTACAATACGAAACAGCTCATTATCCTGTGTTTTAACCGCGAAAAGTTCATAGAACATATAATTATACCATTCACATTGCGCTCCAATCCCAAAAAATACGGATATTTCCGGCATTCAGAACGACTGGCTCCGTGGTCAGCACATCATCTCCGGACTTCAGAATATATTTTCCCGGGGGCAGCCATAAGCGCGCAACAGAAACCCTCGCCGGAAGAGTCTCCCAGGAACGGGTATCCGCTCTCTCCGAATAAGCGATATAGGCACTGCCGGCATAGCGCACGGCATCTCCCGCCCCGTCCCCCCAGGAGTCATTGACCCGGTCCCCGACCGCTTCAAATACCAATTGTTTAGCCAGAGGCCGGGCGACAGCAGCTGATACTATTCTCAGACGCCGGTTTTCCAGATTCTGCCGGGCAATGGCGTCCAGGTCGACCGCGAGTTCGCTTTGGTTCTCATAGGTCGTGCCGGACTGACTGACAGCACGAAACGTGACCTCATGATCGGGACGGAATGACCGGCGGTATTTGGGAAAAGCAATACGCACCAAATAATCATCCGTACCGGGAAGAAATAAAGACCCCTGGACTTTATTGACCAATTGTCCGGACATATGGATTAAATACACCCGCGCATATTGACGAGGATGAGCAGGGATTTTTTGCGCGGTATCAACAAAAAGCGTCCGCAGACGGCGGTATTCTGCAGGATCTATGCGGCGGACCGTGATCAGTAAATTTTCTTTAACAACATCCGGGGCATCAACTTCATACAGAGGACCGAAAAGGTCCTGATAAATATTCCACGCCAAACGGTAAGAAACATACGCATCATTCCTATCCCAATGGCTCCCGGTCTGTTCATACAGCATCCCCATCAACAAGCGGACAAAAGCATCATCGCGGTAGTGATTTTGCTGATCCGCCGGATAACGCGCATTGATGCGGTTCAGAATATCCTGCACATCCCTGGCCTCAACCAGGGCCTCATTGAATTCCCCGAGGGCCGTAAAATTCAAAGCCTGAAAAATATTGATCCAGGCCCGCTCAAAATCTTCCGGGCGATACGGCTCGTTATAATCATTCCACAACCAGGTCGAAACCCCCCGGCTGATGGATCGGGTATAGAGTTCGTCATAACGGCGTTTGGCCTCTTCAAAAACAGCGATACTCCGCCGGTAAGAGCCGCCGTAATGGGAGAGCACGCCCAGGTCCAACAGATACAAAAGATGGTTGCGCGGCCCGTAATCCACGCCTTCTGTGTTCATCAATTTCAGAGCGCGGGAATAGTCCCCCTCAGCGGCCAGGCGCCGGACACGCGATTGAACAGCGGGAATAACCGAAGCACATCCGGCAGTGCAGAAAGCGACAGCAATAAAGATGAGAGGATGGAAAAACCGGAAAGGATGACGCATTATAAACTGTAGGGCTTGCGGTCGACGACCTTTTTAATGGCATGCTGACCGATCCAGATCTTTTCGTTGGTCTGAATATCGATCAGTTCAAGATTAACCTGATACAGGATCACATAACGGCGTTCATGCTGATCCTTGATCGTGTTGATCGTACCGGTCAGGATAAAATCCGCCCCTAATTCATCCCCCAGCTCTTTGATCGTAGAAGGCCGTGTCTGTCCGGCATGCTGCTGGGCGCGTTCATCTCTTGGTTGAGCACGCTCGTCGGCAGAAACGACAAAGCGGACTTCCCCGGAATTCAGCAAGGCCCGTTCCAGATCCTTGATAAAGACCTGGGCATTAATATGCTCCTGACTGCGGTTCAGAATTTCTCCGACAATAATCACCGGCCGGCGGTCGTGCTGACTTTGAAATTGATTCAGCCATAATCCACGCAGGGCGTCTGAGATCACTGCCTGGGCGACCAGACGGGAATCTGTGTCATTCCAATGACCGCTTAGATCAACGGTCTCCTCCACATCAACACGGTCAACCTGTACAGATGAACATCCCGTCAGAGAAACAGCTGTCATGGCCGCAATGAAAATGCAAACGAAGATTCGATTCATGTCAGCTCCGCCCGTTACTGTGTTTTAATAATAAAGGCTCCGGAATAGGTCTTCTGAACCTCCGGCAATGCCTGCTGAGCCTTATCCTTGGTGGAATAGGCTCCGGCATAGATCCGGTACCACGTACCTTTATCTTCCAGATCGACTGATGCCAGATAAGCCTGGCCAAAACCTTTTTTCTTGACCCGTTCGAGGGCCGCGTTGGCCTTTTCGCGATCCTTGGAAGAGAGGATCTGAATCGCGTAAGGACCTTTTGCCGTCGAGACAGTGCTTTTTTCCTTGGCCGAATCCGTTACTTCCGGCGGAATTTCGGGGTCCAGTATCTCTTTAACCGGCTGGATCTGCTCGATCCCCTCTTTTTCTTTTTTTCCCGATTCCTGCTCTTCAGTCCTTGCAGCAGGCTTTTCCAGAGGCTTTACTTCTTCTTCGCCATTGCGGTAGAATTCGTATTCCACTTCCTCCCCGGCATATTCTTCGGAAAAGATCTCATTCAGCGGAACCACCTCGGTCTGTTTCTGATAATTCAACGCGAAGATCACAGCCGCGATAATAACTAAAATAAACACCCAGAAAGGCCATTGATTTTTCATATCATTTCCCCCTTACACTTTAACGGTTTCTTTCATTCTAAAGACGTAGGAGAGTTTTCACAAGGAAAAAATCTAAAAAGGAAAACCGGATTACGGCTGGATGGTGATCGGGACGGAATTGCTGACCTTTTCAGCCGAAACCACACGGATCGGACCAGAAACGGCCTGCGCGGGGATTATACAGCGGATCTCTGTGGGAGACCAGCTGATGATACGCGGCCATACATCAGCGCCGATAACAACATGATCGTCACCCACTCTGCTATGAAAATGCCGGATAAGGACATAAAGATCCGCCATCCCTACAACCCCGTCGCGGTTTGCATCAGCACGAATATCATAATCCGGGCGGTCGACTGTCTCTCTCCATGATGCCATCAGAATACGGGAATCTTTGGAGTCCACGATACCATCCCGATTAAAATCTGCGCTCATATCATAACGGCTGTCCCCGTCGAATTCAGCAAAGTTCTCTCCCGTGATCGTAACGATCTCACCGACGCCAACCGCTGACGGAGAAACCTGCTCAATAACAGGAATACCGTCTATGGGATCATCTTCTTTCGCTAGGCGGAACGCGATCCCGCCACTCATTCCGGCCGAAGTTTTAACGCGGACCTCACCGGTTTCCACTCCGTAGGGAACAACACAGACAATTTGTGTATCGGTCCAGGAAAGGATACGGGCCTGAATTCCCGGCAAAAATTCAACACTGTTTGGACCTCTGCCCCGCCGGTACGTACCGATAAAAGCATAAATATCCGGCAGATCCGCTTCCCCGTTATAGTTAAGATCGACGCGGGGATCATAATCTCTGCCATTGAATCCCGGGACAATGTGTTGATTAAAGAATATCCGATCGATATTATCCACAACGCCGTCGGCGTTAAAATCCGCGGCAGCATCATAACGCTGATCCGCCTGATATGTCCCAAAATATCTGCCGGAAATAATGATCTGCTCTCCCGGAAATGCCTCATCAGCTGAAAGAGCCGTGATGACCGGATCCGGACGGTTAACGCTGATCCGCACTGTCTGTTCAGCTGTCCCGTCCGCAGGATCCTGAACGGTAAAAACCACATTTACTGTCTTATCTATCCATTGCGCATTCGCCGGCCAGCGGAATTCTGCCTCGCCGTCACCCTGATCCGTCAAGGAGGCGCCTATTTCAGACAGCGGTCCTCCTCCGGCAAGACGCGCGGAATATGACAGCTCATCACCATCCGGATCTGCTGCCGAAAGTGTGAAAGTCAAGACCTCTCCGGCGGTAATCTGCTGATCAGCGACCTCGATCTCCCATTGCGGCGGAGCATTGTAGACCGGCCGGTCAAAACGTTCGGCCAGGACCTGATAAACTTTGCGGGGCTCAAGGGTATCGATCTCATCTTCGGACAGAGCGGGGATAACACGCATGATGCCCCACCACTCTTCATTGAAAAACTGATCCGGTGCCGGCGGGATCCAGTCTTCTTCTGCCACGATCTGCCCGTCGCAATTTTCATCCGTCGGCCCAAACCCATAAAGGTCATGAGTCGAATTAAACGAACCGCAGGCGTCATCCGGTCCGCCTCCCAACAGACGCCAAAACGGCTCCCACCATTGCTCCCAGCCGTCCTTACGGCACAGCCATTGATCCGGCTTCCACCACTCATCCACATAGGCCATCACCGTTCCGCCGCATACAGCCTGATCTTTCACCGCAACGATCTCATCCCAAAGACCGGCGGTCCAGGCCGCCTGTGTCTCCTGGTCTTCATAACCTCCGTCAGGATCCAGCGGGTCACTGTGCCAGGCATCAAGACCGAACTCGGCGACCCAGAGGGCTTTCTCCCGATCCCCGATCATGCTGTTGAAACGTTCGAAAAGATCTTCAAACGATTCGCCGCGATAAGCGTTGACACCCCAGACATCGATCGAGGAAGTGATGTTGGTCACAATTTCGGGAAAAATGTCCACGCTTTGACCAGAACGGTCGACATTAACAGTAAGATCTCCGTTGACAAAAGCGACAGGACGCGCAAGGGCATCCTGATCATGGGCATAGAGAGCCATTTCTTCGATCAATTCGTAAAACGCCCGGACCAGGTCCTCATCATCCCCCAGTTGATAATTGTTCTCATTTCCGATCGACCAAAACAAAATGCCGGGATGATCCTGGAATTCATTAACAAAATCACGCCAGCGGGCAAGGATATCTTCCCTCACAGCAGGGTGTATACGACGATTTTCAAGATCAAAAAAACTTTGATCCCAGATAAACTCTCGACCATTCTGCCCGCACTGCCAGTACCCGCCGAACTCTATCCAGAACCCGGGAATAACCCGCAAACCGTAATTAACAGCCAGATTCAAAGTTCGGTCCGTTATGTATGTCGGAAACTCATTTTGGAAATTGTTGGTATTATCCGCCTTCCAGATACGGATGGTATTGGCATTCATGTCATGAAGGAACTGAAAATCGCGGCGCAGAATGCGCTCGTCATCAAAAATATTAGAACCGCCCCATTGCATCCCGGGACGGCCCACCGGCACCGGACTGTAGCCCACCCCCTTGATGAAATAAGGTGAGTAGACGCCGTCCTGATCGAAATCCGTCATCAAGCGCTGGTCCTCAACTTTGACCAAAGGCATAGTCGCCTCGGAGCGGACAGAAATCAGCAGAAGAAAAAATAAAACCGGAAAAAAGATGATTTTACGCATACGGGTTCCTTCTTTTATTCTTATATTAGTCGTATTATTATATATTAAATTACAGCATAAAGGAAGAGAAGGGGTTTCGGCAGGACACTGCTAATTTTATGCGGGAGAATTACTTACAGCTATGATAAAAAAAGTCACACAAATAAAAATAAATGACCACGGACCAGTAGAAAAGACATTCAAATCGAAGCTGTCTAACAACGCCGTTTTTGCATGAGATGCCTCATAACCCGCTTGAACCCGAAGATCAAAACCCCTCCGGCTAAAAGGATCCCGGCAAAAAAGAGCATGTTTTCCCGCGTCGGAGCTGAGATCAGCTCCTGCAGCTGTTTGCCGAGTATCGCGAGGGTCAGGGTTCCCGGCAGATGAGCGATAAAGGTACCGATCAGGAAATTCCGGTAACGGATACCGAAACTGCCCATGGCAGCGTTCAAAACAGTATAAGGAACCGACGGCAAAACCCGCACCGCAATAACGGAATATATTCCTCCACGATGCAGAAACTGTTTTATTCGGCCCATCCTGTGCCCCTGATAATGAGCCAATCTTTCAGAGCCGTGATGCCTCCCCATAAAGAAGGCGATCGAGGCCGCAGACAAACTGCCTGCGATAGCATAAACCCAGCCTGAAAAGCCTCCGAAACCGAGGATAACAGCAATATTCAGCACCATATTAGGAAACAGCAAAGAATTGGCAAGGATATAAACAGAGATGACCAAAAAACCCGCCCACCACCGACCGGTTATATGAATCCCGATTTCCTGCAAATACGCCGGATCGGCATATCGGGAAAGCGGGGAAAACTTCCATAACGCCGCTAATAAAATCACAAGTGCAGCAGCGATAATGCTGAAAAAAATGACATGCGTATTACGAGAAGATTGGCCTTGATTACCATCCATGTCCGCTTCTTACTCCTAAAATATCATCAGGACAAGAAATTATTCCTTTCCCACGCGGCGCCCCATCCAGAACACGCGCGGTTCGACCCCGGCTATAAGGCGGGAAATATTACTGCGGTGGCGGACCACGGCAAAGACCGCAAAGACCGCGCCCATCAGAACCAGTTCTGGAGGCTGGGCAACGACCGCCATCGTCACGGGCAGCATGACTGCCGCAGCCATAGAAGCCAGCGACACATAACCGAAAAGATAAAAACACGCAGCCCAGATCACAACACACAGCATCAGAGGAACCCACATGAGAGGAAAGACCACGGCCATCCCCAGGATCACGCCGAGACTGGTGGCGATCCCTTTCCCCCCTTTAAAATTCAAAAAAACCGTCCAATTATGACCGGCGACTGCAGAAGCTCCCAGGAGAACCCGGACAAACGGCTGTTCAACACCGAACAGAGCCGCGATCAGCGTCAACGGCAGCATCCCCTTAAGGACATCAATAAGAAAAACAACCGCGCCCGGGCCTTTTCCCAGGACACGAAAAGCATTAGTCGTCCCGACGTTCCCGGAGCCGTGCCGGCGGATATCGATCCCGTGCAGAATCTTTCCAGCGAGAAAAGCAGTCGGAACACTGCCGAGGAGATAACTCAAGATTAATGCAAAGATACCAAAAATCATAACATGCTGTATCCTATTCAATCTTTCCGATACGGGAGATCGGCCAATAAATCATATCAGCCCTGCCGACCACGTTTTCATCAGGAACAAATCCCCAGTAGCGGCTGTCATGACTGGAGGCACTGTTGTCGCCCAGCATGAAAAAATGACCTTCCGGAACCATAACCGGTTCTCCCGCCTTACCGTAATCCCCGCGATTATAATAGTAATTTTTGGCGATCTCCGGAACAGCAACCCGTTCTCCATCAATATAAATATCCCCATTACGGATCTCGACCGTCTCTCCGCCGAAGGCGATCAGACGTTTAATGAAATCCCGTTTGTCATCACCGGGAAAAATAAACACGGCCACATCCCCCCTCTTCATCTCTCCGATACCGGGCAAACGGACATCATGAGTAAAGGGAAGTTTTGGTCCGTACGTCCATTTGTCGACCAGAAGCCGGTCACCGATCTGCAGAGTCGGGATCATGGAGCCGCTGGGTATACGGAAGGCCTGCAGGACGAACGCGCGGATAACCATTGCCAGAAAAAAGGCAATGATCAGGGATTCGACCCACTCGCGCAGAACCGCCATACGGTAATCTTTTGCTTTTTGTAATGCTGCTGTAGGATCATCCATTTTAAATTTTCAGCGCCGCTAAAAAAGCTTCTTGTGGAATTTCCACCGATCCGACCTGCTTAAGGCGCTTCTTCCCTTCTTTTTGTTTTTCCCAAAGTTTACGCTTGCGCGAAATATCTCCGCCGTAGCATTTCGCCGTAACATTTTTACCCGCCGCACGAACCTTGGCGCTGGAAATAATCCGCCCGTCACACGCTGCCTGAACTTTGACTTCATAAAGCTGCTGAGGGATCATCTCTTTAAGCTTGGTGACCAGGGCCAAACCCTTATCGTATGCGCGTTCTTTGTTAACCAGAAACGAAAAGGCATCACACGGCTTACCGTTGATCAGAATATCCAGACGGGAAACCTCTCCAGGCTGATAGCCTTTAAACCGGTAATCAATGGACCCGTACCCCCGGGTCACGGACTTGATCATGTCATTGAAATCCACGATCACTTCGGACAGAGGAATATCATAAATGATCCTCATCCGGTCTGAAACATATTCACTGTGGACATAATTCCCGCGTTTTTGCTTGGCCAGGTCCATGACCTTATCCATGCTCTCGACCGGACACATAACCGCCACCTCCAGCAGAGGCTCTTCGATCCGGTCGATCTTTCCGCTGTCCGGAAGGTCGCAGGGATTTTCCAGAAAATATTCTTCGCCTTGCTTTGTGACCAGACGGTATTTGACATTAGGGGTGGTCAGGATCAGGTTCAGATCATATTCACGCTGCAGACGCTCCTGAATGATCTCCATATGCAGAAGACCCAAAAATCCGCAGCGGAACCCGTGCCCGAATGACTGGGATGATTCCGGTTCAAAACTAAAACTGGGATCACTCAGACGCAGCTTATCGATCGCTTCCCGCAGAGCCATAAAGTCCTTGGCATTGACCGGATATACCCCGCAAAAAACCAGAGGATTCAGTTGACGGTATCCCGGAAGCGGTTCCGCGGTGGGACAGGCTTTATCCGTAACCGTATCTCCAACGCGTACGAGCTGAGGATCATGAATATTACAGGTCATATATCCGACTTCTCCGGCGGAAAGCTGCTTGACCGTCTCCATTTCCGGATTGAACATACCGACTTCCTCCACGGGAAATTCCTTGCCTGTGTTCATCATGCGGATAGGAGTACCCGGCTCCAGCACCCCGTCGAATATACGGACATAGATGATCACACCTTTATAGATGTTATATTCCATATCAAAGACCAGCGCCTTAAGAGGTTTATGATCATCCGCCTGCGGCGGAGGAAAACCTTCCACGATCTTTTCGAAAAGATCCGCGACGCCGGTCCCTTCCTTGGCGGAGACCAGCTGAATGTCATGTTCGTCAAATCCCAAAACGTCCATAAGCTCAAGTTTTGCGCGGTCCAGATCAATATTGGCAATGTCGATCTTGTTGAGGACCGGCAGCATTTTGAGATCACTGTCCAGAGCAAGATAATAATTGGCCACAGTCTGGGACTCCACGCCCTGAGAGGCATCAGCCAGCAGAAGCGCGCCCTCGCAGGCCCGCAGGGATTTCTCCACCTCATAGCAAAAATCCACATGACCCGGTGTGTCGATCAGATTAAACATATACTCTTTTCCGTCACGGGCCTGATACATCAGACGGACAGCGGACGCCTTAATGGTGATCCCGCGTTCGCGTTCCAGGTCCATAGCGTCCAAATGCTGATTCTGAAATTTCCGCTCATCAATAGCGCCGGTCTGCAGAAGCATCCTGTCGGCCAGGGTAGACTTGCCGTGATCAATATGAGCAATGATTGAAAAATTTCTAATTAAGGTTTTATCCATGTCAGCGCTGAAATATTTTTTAAAACATTTATATTCTGGCGAATCGAATTGCCACATTCATAACGTCGCTAAACGCTTGTTATCTGCCGTCTTCTATTCTCTATTCTCTATTCTCTATTCTCTATTCTCTATTCTCTATTCTCTATT
>CAZQQI010000030.1:0-19912 GCA_964595465.1 uncultured Planctomycetales bacterium
AAATAACCCAAATAACCCAAATAACCCAAATAACCCAAATAACCCAAATAACCCACAGAGCCTATGAACCTCAAAAACCTCTTCGACAATTGGGCCCGGGAAAAAGGAGAAAAATACCAGCACCGGCAGTGGTTGCTGAGCAAATGGGATAATCTTGAAGGTGTGCGCTGGTCTGACGAAAAACGCAGGCTCCTTGTTCAGCATATCCAGCATCATCTGCGTGCCGAAAATAATGATACGGTATTGGATCTGGGCTGCGGGGGGGGATGGATGATGCCGGAAATTGAACCTGTCTGCGCGCAGGTCTTCGGCTGTGATATTTCGTGGCACATGCTGCGCCGATCGCCTTGTCCTCAGCGTGTTTTTGTCGGCGATGCCGCACGCCTGCCTCTGGCTGATCATAGCCTGGACCGTGTTCTGTGTTATTTCGTTCTGATCAACTTTCAGGATGACGCCGCTGTTGAACAGGTCCTTTCCGAGATCTTACGCATCCTGCGACCCGGGGGGCTGGCCTTGTTGGGACAGCTGCCCGACCGGGCGCAGTCGGCGCAATACGATCAGGCCAAGGCCGCTTATCTGCAGTACTGCCGGCAGGAATTTCCAGCCGGCCGCGATACCCGTGATGAGCATTACGTCCCGGTACGCCTTTATGACCGCGGGTACTGGTATGACCTGTTCAAACGCCATTCTGTCCGCGCTCAGTTTGTTGAGGCCTTCAATCCTTTCTACCGGCCCGGAGAGCCGCGAACGATTCCCTGGCGGTTCGATATTCTGGTCCAGAAACCGGAGGCGTGATGCATAGAGTACTCATGATCGGTATAACTATGCTGATCTGCGGCTGTGTTCAAAAGCCCGGACTTCAGAAGGTCCATGATGAAAGGACCACCCTGGGCACCTTTGTGCAGATCGATGTCTGCGCATCTTCTGAAAACGCGTCCACAGCCCGTGCCGTGTTAAAACAGGTGTGGCAGAAGATGGACCGGTTTAATGCGGATTTGAACGTGTATGATAACACCGGCGCCTTGTCCCGGCTGAACCGCGCCGGAGGAGAGTGGACAGCGGTTCCGCCAGACCTTTATGATATTTTGCGGTTTTCCTTCCGGATGACAGATGAGACCGGCGGCGCCTTTGATATCACCGTACGTCCTTTAATTCAGCTATGGCGTGCGGCAGCGGAAAAAGGAAAAATGCCCCGTGAAAAAGAAATTCAGAAGGCTTTGGCATTGACCGGGACAGGCCGTGTTCTTGAGATGGGGCCTGATTCCCGTGTAAGGATAGTGAACCCCGGAGCTTCCTTTGATTTAGGAGGTGTTGCCAAAGGGTACGCGGTTGATCAGGCCGCGCAGATCATCCGGGGCGAAGGGTTCAGCAATTTTTTTATTGATGCCGGCGGTGATATTTACGCGGCCGGGACGAATTGCCGGTTAAAGCCCTGGCGCATCGGCGTGCGTCATCCCCGCCGCGCCGATAAACTGATCGCTGTTCTGGAAGTTTCCGATCAGGCGGTCGCCACATCCGGTGATTATGAACAATTTTATGAGATCGGCGGACGGGTCTGGTCGCATGTGATCGATCCGCGTTCCGGGTTTCCTGTTGAGCGCGTAGAAGGTACTGTGATCAGCGCGACCGCGGTTGCCCCTACGGCTATGGAAGCCGACGCTCTGGCAACAGCCCTGACCGTGTGGCCGGCTGAACAGGGCTTGTCTTTTCTCGAAGACAGAGGTTTCGCCCATCAGGGCCTGCTGGTGATTGAAACCGATTCCGGTGTGCGCCTGCGGGAAAGCGGCGGCCTTTAAGTGGTCCGCTGAAGTCTGAAAAAGAAATGAAAAAACGTTTTAAGAGAAAATTCGGCACGATGGAAAAATGATCGGGCGTGAAGGATGCGGGGGGACTTCTGTGCCCGAATGGCGATAAAAAAGATCGGGAGGGGAGCGCAGAGCAAGTTCCGAACCGAACGATTCATTATAAAAGCGTTCGCGGGAGGCTGTTTGAGCGAACCCGTCCCTCGCGATTTTCATGAGCCATTCGTCTGCGCAACTCCTCGGGAACGCAAAACATAGTTCCTTTTTAACGACATAATTATTGAGCATTAATACCGCTTATCTTTTGTAAAAAAACGATGAAACTCGAATTAATTGTAAACTGCTGAAGGATTTCAGTTTATGAGATCCGACGCCATTTTTCCGCTTTTTAAACGCGGATTGCTTGAGTAACGAAGGATTTGAAAAAAGGTGGGCAGAAAGAAAATTTTTGTTATAATACCCCCTGCTCAAATTTTGATCATCAGAGGAGGTCAGCTGTGCCCACGTCTGCTTCAGTAAAAAAGGCATTTGGTTTCGAAACATTAACCGCGCAGATCGCGGATTACCGGCAAAAATACGCGGACGATATCTCGAAAAAAATGTATTTCGGATTTCCCATGGCGTCCATCCTTAAGGATGAGAACCGCCTGCTTGATCCTGCCACGCAATCCGTCGCGTATTTTTCCATGGAGTACGGGCTGGCTCCCAGTATTTATAATTCCTTCTCATTAAGCCGTCCTATCAGCAAAAAGAACCAGTTTTTCCGTCACGAAGTCTTCTCCAATTACTGGCTCGTGGATTATATGTTCCAGATCCAGATCGATAAGCTGTTGGATATTCCCATCTATAGCGGCGGACTGGGCGTATTGGCCGGCGATACTGTAAAAAGCGCGGCAGATGTCGGTGTTTCGTTTGTCGCTTTAGGCATACTCTGGAACAAGGGGTATTTTAAACAGAATTTTTGGTACAAGCACGGCCAGGTCCCTGAAGAACTTGAGTGGGACCCGCATACCTATCCCGGCCTGGTCCCGCTGAATAAGACCGTGACGCTGCAGACCAAAGACGGCCCCCTGCATCTGCGCCTTTGGAAATATTATGTCTACAGCCATGACCGGAAACAGGTCTGTCCGCTGGTTCTGCTGGATTCTAATGTTGAGGAAAACCCGGAACATTTCCGCCGCCTGACCGATCAGCTTTACCGCAGTGACGATGTTTGGTGGAAGATCTTTCAGCGGGCGATCCTGGGCATCGGCGGGATGAAGGCTCTTACAGAATTAGGGTATCAGGTCGACCGCTATCATCTTAACGAAGGCCATGCCGCCTTTGCTCTGCTGGAAAAATATGTCCAGTTGGAAGATAAATCCCTTATGGACCAGGAGCGGGAACGGTTTTTGTTTACCTGCCACACCCCTGTGGAAGCCGGCCATGACCGCTTTATGATGCATGATGTAGCTAAAATTCTGCCTGACGCATATATTGAAGCCGCCGAGGATTTCGGAAAAGAAAAGCCGGATTCCGACCAGATCAATTTGACCTATATGTGTCTGAATAACGCCAGCCGCATGAACGCGGTCGCGCAGAAGCACGGCGACGTGATGCGGATCCAATTCCCGGCCTTTGCTGATAAGATACAGGCTATTACCAACGGCATCCATTCCCACACCTGGGTATCAGAGGCCATGTCCCGTGTCTTCGATTCTTATAAAGACCGCATCGGAGACTGGCGGGCAGACCCTGCCTGCTTGAGCCGGGTTAATGAATTGAAAGGGGATATGGATTTCCGCCGGGCCGTGATCGAGGCGCATCAGCAGAACAAGCGCAATATGATCGGCGTCATGAAACACTGGGGCCTTGATGAAAATGCCTTGACGGTCAGCTGGGCGCGCAGGATCGCTTCGTACAAACGTCCCGCATTGATCTTTTATGACATTGACCGTCTGGTGGAACTGGCCCGGCGTTACGGCCGGATCCAGATCTTGTTCGCCGGTAAGGCGCATCCCAATGACAATATCGGCGGGGCGCATATCGACCGTATCCTGGACCATGTCAATGAACTCAATAAACACAAAGACCTGCTTCGTGTCCTGATCCTGGAAAATTACGACACCTATTTCGGAAAATTGCTGACCAACTCTGTCGATGTCTGGCTGAATAATCCCCTGCCGCCGTTCGAGGCCTCCGGCACCAGCGGGATGAAGGCGATTATTAACGGTGTTCTGCAGTGCAGCACCCTCGACGGCTGGGTGGTGGAGGCGGAGCAGGATGACATCGGCTGGATCTTCGGCTACCGTCACAGCGGAAAAGAACTGGGGACAGAAGGTAACGCCCGCATGTCCGAAGACAGTGACGCGTTGTATCAAACCATGGAACAGATCCTGCAGATGTATTTCGCCATGAACCGGCAGGGGGATATCGATCTGTCATCCCCCTGGATAGATAAAATGATCAACTGTATTGCCTGCAGTGCGTTTTTCAATACACAGCGTATGGCGCAGGAGTACCAGCAGAAAATGTGGAAGCTTGGTTAGGGAGGGTTATGAAACAGTATTTAGAGTTAGTGCGGGAGGTCCTGGACCACGGGGAGCGTAAGGATGACCGCACAGGCACCGGTACGATCTCGATCTTTGGCGCGCAGAAAAAGTATGATCTGCGTGAAGGGTTTCCCTTATTGACCACAAAAAAAGTCTTATTTTCCGCGGTTGTCCGCGAACTGCTCTGGTTTTTGAAAGGCTCGACCAATATCAACGACGGGTTGAAAGAATATACACCGATCTGGAATGCCTGGGCCGATGAGCGGGGGGAATTAGGACCAATCTATGGCTATCAGTGGCGCAAATGGGAGCGTTTCATTGAAGAGGGGGAGGGGCGCTGCCGTAAAGAGCATGTTGATCAGATATCACAGGCTATTGATATGATTAAAACTCATCCGGATTCTCGCCGGATCATTGTCTCGGCCTGGAATGCCGCGGATATCGATAGAATGGCCCTTCCGCCCTGCCATGCCTTTTTCCAGTTCTATGTGGTCAACGGCCGTCTGGACTGTCAGCTTTATCAGCGCTCGGCTGATATTGCCCTGGGGGTGCCGTTTAACATTGCCAGCTACAGTCTGCTGTTGATAATGGTGGCCCAGGAATGCGGCCTTGAGCCGGGCGTCTTTGTCCATACTTTAGGAGACGCGCATATTTATCTGAATCATGTGGATGGATTGAAAGAGCAGCTGACACGTACACCTAAACCTCTTCCGCGCGTCAAGGTTGCCGCTAAGCCGGTTCTTGACGTTCAGTTCGAAGACATTGAGCTGATCGGTTATGAACACGATGCCTTTATTAAATTCCCGATCGCGGTGTAGCCAGAACGCCAGGACACAAAGTTGCAACACGTTGCGGGGCCTCAAGGATATTGATGACGTGCCGCGTGTGACGTCATCAGGGTATGAATATGAAACAGTTTTCTATTATTGTTGCCGCGGATGAACAGGGAGGGATAGGGCGTGACGGCGGTCTTCCCTGGCAGCTCCCGGCCGATCTCCGGCATTTCAGGACAATTACGACCGCCAGCGCGCCGGATCAGCAGAACGCGGTGATCATGGGGCGAAAGACCTGGGAATCCATTCCCGAGCGCTTTCGTCCGCTGCCTGATCGATTAAATGTGGTCCTGACCCGCCGAAATGATTATGATCTGCCGGCTAATGTTCTGCAATGTGATGGTCTGAGGAAAGCCCTTTCTTGCCTAAGCCGGCAAGAGGGGGTTGACCGTGTTTTTGTGATCGGCGGTTCCCGGGTCTATGACCAGGCCATTACTCTTCCGCAGTGCCGCAGGATTTATTTGACCCGTGTGCACGATACCTTTGATTGTGATACCTATTTCCCCCCGATCCCGTCTTCTTTCCAGTTGACAGATTCCCCCGCAGAGATTTCTGAAAGCGGCACAACCATCTCATTTCACATTTTTAATCGATAATTTTTACGAATGCAACTTATTATTTTGCAATGTTTTATGTTTAAATGTCGTATTTTTTAAACATAAATTTTACTTTTGTTGAAATATATATTATACTTGATATTGGAGAGGACCCGTGCGCTCATGGAGAATTCTGTTACACAGAAAAAGCATATTCTTCTGGTGGATGACGAGAAGACATTGACAGATACGATGTCTATGCTTCTTGAGACCAGAGGTTATGAAGTGGACGTGGCCAATACTGCTGCTGATGCTTTAAGAAAAGTCAGTGGTGACCATGACCTGATTTTACTGGATCTGGTCTTGCCTGACAACAACGGCCTGGATGTGTGCCGTTCCCTCAAAGGTCAAAACGATACCTGTCATATTCCTATCATCATGCTAAGCGCGCATTCTTTGTATGAAGATAAAGTGGAAGGGCTTTATTTGGGGGCGGATGATTTTTTGATCAAGCCGTGCGAACACGAAGAACTCTTCGCTCGTATGGAGGCTGTGATGCGCCGCGGAAAGTCCAGCCGCAGCAATTATCATGAAGAGATGACCATTTGTGAATTACGGCGGGCCCTTGATGACGCACTGGTGATCCCGCATTTTCAGCCTATCTATAAACTGCAGCCGTTTGAATTATACGGATTGGAAGTCTTAAGCCGGCCGAACACGGCCGGTTCTTTAGTAACACCCGAAATGTTTTTTAAAGCCGCCTTGCGTTACGGCCTGTATACTGAACTGGAAATCATGTCCTGGTCCGCGGCCATGGAAAAATTGTCTCACGTGCTGGGCAACGAAAAAATATTTCTCAACTGTAATCCCTATTTTATTGAGTCTGCCAAGTTTCAGCGGGTCAAGCAGATCTTCGAACGCAACGAGATCTCGACCAATAATGTCGTCCTTGAGATCACCGAAAGATCAGCCATTACAGATTTCCGCACATTTTTTGATCAGCTGACGAATTACCGCAACTATGGATTTCATTTCGCGGTCGATGATGTAGGGGGAGGCTACGCGAGTTTGGAATCGATCGTGGAAACCAAGCCCGATTTGGTTAAGATCGACCGCCATATCGTGACCAATATCGCTCAGGACCCGTTTAAGATCAGCATCGTGAAATTTATTGTTTCGTTTTGCCGTGAAAACCACATCACCGCGATTGCCGAAGGCATCGAGACCCGTGAAGATCTGGATACGGTTATGGAACTCGGCGTCGACTGCGGCCAGGGCTATTTTCTTTATAAGCCCACAGCGCATATCGACATGGAATCTTTCCGCAACAGCTGCCCTTCTCATTTTTAACCTTCCTTCAGAAAAATCTCTTTTCCTTTTGATCATGCTGTAAACCCTATACAGACAATGGGATTTGATTTGCAAAGCCGGTGTTACCTGATATAATTCTTTAGAATTTAAGGGATTAGAGGATTATGCTGACATTATTTGTATTGTTCATAACTGTGATTATTTCTTCGGGCTTATGTTCCATGTCCGAAGCCGCTCTGCTCAGTCTGCCGATGATACGGGCCCGTATACTGAATGAACAGAAGCATGTCGGTTCGGCCGATCTGCTGTTCCTCAAAGAAAACATGAGCATGGCGATCGCTTCGATCGTGATCGTGAATAATGCCATCAATATTATCGGTTCGATCTTCATTGGTCAGCAGGTCGCTTTGCGTTTCGGCAATCAGTGGCTGGGCTTAGCCTCGGCGACACTGACCTTTGCTATTATTGTTGCTTCAGAGGTTATTCCCAAGACTATCGGAGAGCGCTACAAAATTAAGGTCTCCCTGGCCTCGGCCAAGCCCTTGCGCTGGCTGGTCTGGATCCTGCGCCCGGTCGTAGAATTCCTCGCGTATCTTTCCCGGCCGTTCACACTCAACTATAATCTTCCCAAGGTGACCGAAGAGGAGATCCGCCTGATGCTGCGCCTTGGCCGCGATGCGGGGACCGTTGAGATGGACGAAGAACTGCTGTGCAACCGTGTCTTCCGCCTGAATGACCGCCGCGCTTTTCAGATCATGAAGCCGATCGAAGACATCCTGGCCCTGCCCGCGGATAAAACGCTGGGGGAACTGCGTGAGACTTTGATTTCGGCGCGTTTCAGCCGGCTGGCGGTGTATGATAAAGACCCCAAAGATTTCGTGGGCATGGTTCAGCATCGCGTCCTCCTGCGGGAGATCGCCAAGGATAATTATAACGCCACCGTGCGGGAATTTATGACCGTTCCGATCTTTGTGAACTGGTTTACTAAGGCCGATGAACTTTTGCAGAAATTTCAGGCTTATCATCAGCACCTGTTTATTGTGCAGGATACCCACGGCAAGGATGTTGGTCTGGTGACGATGGAAGATGTTCTGGAAGAACTTTTCGGAGAAATTTATGACGAAAAGGATGTGCAGCCCAAGAGCGCGATCGCCTGGCAGATCAACGCCCAGGAAGAACAGCGCTTGGAAGATGAGACCTTTGATCTGAACATCGATCATCCCAATAATCCGGAAGAAATTCAGCTCGACGATAAAGACGTTCAGCAGGAATAGAAAGCAGCGCGTTATGGAACAGTCCGTTTGTCACAACACGACCCGGTTTACTGAAGAAGCGGCCCATCTGTTTAAGGAGGGGACCCTGTACCGCGCCTACGAGCATTTGGGATCGCATGTCATGGAGAGCCGCGGGAATTGCGGTGTCTACTTCGCAGTTTGGGCCCCTAATGCCCGTGAGGTTTCAGTGGTCGGAAATTTTAACGCCTGGCGTCCGGGTGAGCATGCTCTGGCCCCGCGTTGGGACAGTTCCGGTGTCTGGGAAGGGTTTGTCGCGGGGATCGGCGACGGACACCTCTATAAATATCATATCCGGCATGATCACGGCGTTGTCCAGAAGAAAGACCCTTACGCCTTTGGCAGTGAAGTTCCTCCCCGAACAGCGTCTGTGGTGGCTGATATTTCGTCCTATGATTGGCGTGATCAGGACTGGATGACAGACCGCGCAGAGCATAATGCGCTGGATGCTCCGATGGCTGTGTATGAACTTCATTTGGGTTCCTGGCGGCGTCATGCCGAGGATAACAGTTGGCTGGGTTACCGGGAATTGGCCGATCAGCTGGTTGATTATATTCATGAAATGGGTTTTACCCATGTCGAATTTATGCCGGTCAAGGCTCATCCCTATTGTGGTTCCTGGGGGTATCAGGTCCTGGGGTATTTTGCCCCGACATCCCGCTACGGTTCACCGCGGGATCTGATGTATCTGATTGACCGCCTTCATCAGAACGGCATCGGGGTTATCATGGACTGGGTGCCGTCTCATTTTCCCGGCGATGAGCACGGCCTGCTGACCTTCGACGGCACACATCTCTATGAGCATGAAGATCCGCGGAAAGGTTTTCACCCGGACTGGAAGAGCTGGATCTTTAATTACGGACGTCATGAGGTCCGTTCGTTTCTGATCTCTTCGGCCATGTTCTGGCTGGATAAATATCATATTGATGGTTTACGGGTCGACGGAGTGGCCTCCATGCTCTACCTGGATTATTCCCGCGAAGACGGACAATGGGTCCCGAATGTAAACGGGGGGCGGGAAAACCTTGAAGCCATCCATTTGCTTAAACAGCTTAATGAGACCGCTTACCGGGATTTCCCCGATGTGCAGATGTTTGCTGAAGAGTCTACAGATTGGCCGGGCGTCTCCCGTCCGACATCCGGCGGAGGACTGGGCTTCGGTATGAAATGGAATATGGGATGGATGCATGATACTTTGGAGTATTTCAGCCGGGACAGCGCTCATCGGGCACATCATCATCAAGACCTGACCTTCAGTATGATTTATGCCTATACCGAAAATTTTATTTTAGCGCTCTCGCATGATGAGGTCGTCCACGGGAAACGGTCTCTGCTTGAGCGGATGCCCGGCGACGAATGGCAGAAGTTCGCTAATCTCCGTCTTTTGTATGCCTATCTGTATTCCCACCCCGGGAAAAAACTGCTTTTCATGGGCCAGGATTTCGCCCAACGAGACGAGTGGAATTATCAGCAGAGTCTGGATTGGCATCTTCTGCAGTATGGACCGCATCAGGGGGTTCAGCGTCTGGTCGCGGACCTGAATTTTCTTTATCGGTCGGAACCGGCTTTGTACCGGAACGACTTTTCTCCGGACGGATTTGAATGGATACAGTGTGACGATTGGCAGCAGAGTATTCTGTGCTTCGTCCGTAAAAGCGGACAGGCCGCGGAGGATATCGTGATCGCGTGTAATTTTACACCGGTCCCCCGGCATCATTACCGGATCGGCCTGCCGGGAAATGGAACCTGGCGGGAGATCTTCAATTCCGATGCGCCGCAATACGGCGGAAGCGGGGTTGCCAATCCGGAAAGGCTGCCTGCAGAGGCTGTGTCGTATCATTATCGTCCTCAGTCTATGGAGATCACGATCCCGCCTTTAGGCGCAGTTATGTTTCAAAAAGAAGATGTTAACCGAGTATAAAAAGGGGAAAGACATGAAAGACACGATTATTGATACGGCCGGTCAAGTCTGGCACGAATTAGGCTTTTCCGGAAAGGCGACATCGCGTGATCTGGCCAGAGCTATGAACGCGGATGAACAGACGGTTAATATGGCCCTCGGCTGGCTTGCGCGGGAAGACAAGGTCTTGGCTGAAGGCAGACGCGGTAAGCCGGTGTTTTCGCTGGCCGATTCTGAGCGACAGGTTTTTCAGGGGTTTTACGGCGAGCCGTCTGCGAAAAAGGCGCGGACTTTTTGGAATAAAATTTTTCAGAGTGAGAAGTGAAAGACGAGGCATGCATTTAGAAAAAACAGTTCACGTGAGCCTGAACTGTTCAATCAGCAATAACAGATCGGCTTTATCATGAACAAATATATTTGTCTGCACGGTCATTTTTATCAGCCTCCACGGGAAAATCCCTGGCTGGAAGAGATCGAATTGCAGGACTCGGCGTACCCTTATAAGAACTGGAACCAGCGTATTACCGCGGAATGTTACGCGCCGAATGTCGCCTCGCGCATACTTGATGCTGATGGGGATATTGTTGACATCATGAACAATTATGCCAAATTGAGTTTTAACTTCGGTCCGACGCTGCTTTCATGGCTGGAGAGAACAGAGCCGGATATTTATCTGGCCATTCTCAAGGCGGACAAGTCCAGCCAGCAGTTTTTTTCCGGACACGGTTCGGCCATTGCTCAGGCTTATAATCATATGATCATGCCGCTGGCCAACGCCCGGGATAAGGAAACCCAGGTGCTGTGGGGGCTGTCGGATTTTGAGATCCGCTTTAAACGAAAACCTGAAGGGATGTGGCTGCCGGAGACCGCGGTTGATATCCCCACGCTGGAGGTGCTGGCGAAACATCAGATCGCGTTTACCATTCTGGCACCGAATCAGGCTAAACGGTTCCGTAAGATCGGGTCCAAGTCCTGGGAGGAGGTCAAAGACGGGCACATTAATCCTCAGCGTTCGTATCTCTGCCGTCTGCCCAGCGGCGCGGAGATCAGTCTGTTTTTTTATGATGGGCCGATCTCACATGATATCGCTTTTGCCGGACTTCTCAATAACGGGGAGGCCTTCGCGCAGAGACTGGTGGAATCTTTTCCCAAAGACGTTAAGAACCCTGTTTTGACCAATGCCGCCACGGACGGGGAGACATTCGGCCACCATCATCATTTCGGTAATATGGGTTTATCCTATTGTTTTTACCGGCTGGGATCAGGCAAAGACATGCCGTCGTTGACGATCTACGGGGAATATTTGGAACAGCACCCGCCGGAATATGAGGTCGAGATCCATGACCGTTCTGCCTGGAGCTGCGCACACGGTGTTGAGCGTTGGAACAGTGATTGCGGCTGCAGCGTCGGCGGTAATGATTGGCATCAGCGCTGGCGGCGTCCCCTCAGAGAGTCGCTGGATTGGCTGCGCGACGAATTGGCCCCGCTTTTTGAAGAAGAAATGTCCAAGATCTGCCGCGAGCCGTGGACCGCCCGGAATGCCTATGTCGCTGTGATTCGCGACAGAAGCCCGGAAAATGTTAACGCTTTTTTCCAGCAGTATTTCCAGAAGGACCTCGATGATCAGCAGAAGATCCGCGCGCTTAAATTGCTGGAAATGCAGCGTCACGCTATGCTGATGTATACCAGCTGTGGGTGGTTCTTTGACGAGATCTCGGGTATTGAGACCGTGCAGATCCTGCAGTATGCCGCACGAGCGATCCAGATGGCCCGCGATGTGGCCGGTAAGAATCTGGAAGATCACTTTTTACAGCGTCTGGAAAAAGCGGAAAGTAATATTCCGGATTTTAAGAACGGCCGGGGTGTTTACGACCGGTTCGTCCGTCCGGCGGTCGTCGATCTTTTGAACGTCGGCGCGCATTTCGCTATTTCCTCTCTCTTCGAGGAATACCCGGATCAGACGGCGGTCTACTCCTACGATGTGTCTCTGGAAGAAAAGAATCTCATTGAGGTGGGCAAACAGAAGATGTTTACCGGTATCGCCTGCATACGCTCCCGGATCACCTGGGAATCGCTTAAGGCCGATTTCGCGGTCATCCATTTTGGAGATTACAATATCAGCGCCGGGGTCCGGCCGTTTCATAACGCTGACGACTACCATGACATGGCCGAACGTCTGAAGTCCGCTTTTCTCGGAAACGATATCCCTGATGTCATCCAGCAGATGAACAGTCTGTTCGGGGAAAATCTTTATTCCCTCTGGGATCTGTTCCGCAACGAACAGGGCAGGGTACTTGACGATATTTTTGACACAAGCCTGGAATCGATCGAAAATCATTTCCGTCAGATCTATGAACATTATTATCCTTTGATGCAGGTCAAGCCGGACTTTCGCATCCCCTTGCCCAAGGCCCTGGCGATGAGCGTGGAGTTTATTCTGAACAGAGATCTGATCGCCGAACTGGAGAATGATGAGGTTGATTTTGAACGTTTGGAACGCCTGGTCAAAGAGGTTAAACGCTGGAATTTTACCCGCAACAAAGAAACACTGAATTTCGCGGCCAGCCAGAGGCTGGATGCTTTAATGCAGGAGTTGACGCACCGGCCCCGGGATATTGAGCTTTTAAAAATTATCAGCGAGTTGCTGAGGATCCTTCAATCTCTTCCTCTCGAGCTGGAGTTATGGCGGGCCCAGAATATTTATTTTTCCATGACCCAGCGGATCTATCCGCGGATGCTTGAGCATAGTTCTTCCGACGAGGAGTCCCGATCCTGGTGTGAAGCTTTTGAGCGGCTCGGCGCTTATTTAAAAGTGCGCAGTCCCCGCAATCCGAAGGATCCGCAAGGGGAGGGGGCATAGTGGAACTTGAACGCGGAAGCGGAATCCTTTTTCATGTCAGTTCAGCCCCGTCCGGCTTCGGGATCGGAGATATCGGTCCCGAACTCTATCGTATCGCGGATCAGTTTTCTGAACACGGTCAGGCCTATTGGCAGATGCTGCCGTTGAACCCCACGGATGCGGTTTACGGCCACTCCCCCTACAGCAGTCCCTCGGCATTCGCCGGCAATGCTTTGCTGATCAGCCCGCAGGGCATGTATGAACGCGGGTGGCTGGAAAAAACCGACCTTGATCAGTTGGGTCCATGGCCGGAAGGGAGAGTGGATTATCAACGTGCTTCTGAGCTGAAGGGCCGTTTGTTGGAAAAGGCCTTCTGCCGTTTCAGCCCTGAAGAAGATCCGTCTTATCAGGAATTTTATGACGCGGAAAAACAATGGCTTGAAAACTACGCCCTTTTTATGACTGTGAAGCAGCTCTATCCGGGCAAACGCTGGGACCAGTGGCCCGGTGAGATCAAAGGACGGGACCCCGCGGCTCTGGAACGTATCCGACGGGACCAGGCAGAAATGATCAGTAAGATCTGTTTTCAGCAGTATGTTTTCTCTCAGCAGTGGCAGGCCTTTCATGATCATTGCCGTCAGCAAGGCCTCCGTCTGATCGGGGATATCCCGATCTATGTGAATGATGACAGCGCGGATGTCTGGGCAAACCCGAAATATTTCAAACTGAATAAAAATCTTCGTCCGGAGTATGTTGCCGGGGTCCCGCCGGATTATTTTAGTGAAACCGGCCAGCGCTGGGGAAATCCGGTTTATGACTGGGATGTGCTCAAGGAGGACGGGTTTTCCTGGTGGATGCGCCGCTTGAGAAGGCAGTTCGATCTTTTCGATATCATCCGTGTGGATCATTTTCGCGGGTTTGAGGCTTTTTGGGAGATCCCTGCTGATGAAAAAACCGCGGTCAACGGTACCTGGGTGCCGGGGCCGCGTGATGATTTTTTTCATGCGGTGGAGCAGGCCTTTCCTGGACTGCCCATCATTGCTGAGGACCTGGGGACGATCACAGACGAGGTCACCGACCTCATGAACCGTTTTCATATCCCCGGAATGAAGGTGCTGCAGTTTGCCTTTAACGGGGACCCCGCCGAACATCCTTATATCCCGGAAAATTTTGAAGAATCCTGTGTAGTCTATACCGGCACGCACGACAACAATACGACCCGGGGCTGGTATGCTGACAACGCCACTAAGGAAGAAAAAAAGAATCTGGTCCGCTACCTGGGGCATGACCCGGATCCTGATCAGGTTGCCTGGGATTTGATCACTGTTTCTCTGAGCTCGATCGGATGTTTGGCCGTCACGCCGCTGCAGGATGTCCTCAATTTGGGGAGTGAGGCCCGCATGAACACCCCGGCGACCCATGATCAGAACTGGTCTTGGCAATTGAAGACGGGTCAATCTCTTGCCCCGGGACTTTCCCGCCTGCACGATCTGGCCCGGGACACTGGGCGTCTTTAATTTATATGGTATTCAGATTATAACGGCTTTGCGCTTTTTCGTCTCTCTACTTGTGCCCCTTTTCCCGCTATGCTAGAATTTATCCATGAAGGTATGGTCCGTTGTTATCGGGGTGCTGTTCCTCTCCGGGTGTGCTGTATTCGGCAGTGATGGTTCTGCTCAGAAGCCGGTTTTGGGAGGGCCTCAAAATCTTTCCCGGGCAGCAGGAGCAGATATCGAAGGTGCCGTGCTGAAGCCGGAGGCGGTGAAGACGGCTGAGACCGTGCTGATCGTTCCCTTCGCCGCGGGGCCGGGTGTTGCGGCGGATTCAGCTAATGAACGTTTGGCCCTGAAAGTCGCACAGGGCATGGGGCGCGTGGTCCAGCAGAATACAGATATGGATATCCTCGGTGAGAAAGATGCCGGCCGTGCTGATCTGATCATTACCGGGCGCATTATCCGTAAGGCGGCTCCGGGCCGCTGGAAGCGATATTTTGGGATTCCGTATTCCCGCCATTTTGCTGTGGAGGGGCGCGCTTTGCTCAGCAGGTCAGACGGCCCTGCGGCTGTTTTTGCATACGCCGTGAAGGAGCCCTATAACGGCCGGGGGTGGGAGCAGTTGGCCGCTGATGCAGGTACGGTAAGCGCGCGTTTTCTTTTCGGCTTGTAACACCTGAACAGTTCTTTCCGGAAAATAGACCGGCAGGGTATAACATTTTTATCGAAGGAGTCCAGTGTGATCGTAGTGACCGGTGGAGCAGGATTTATCGGCAGCTGTATTGCAGCCGCGTTGAACCAGAGGGGGCGCGACGACCTGATTGTGGTCGACCGTTTGGCGCCGGACGGCGACCCAAAATTGCGTAATCTGGACCATAAAAACCGTGCTGCCTATTATGACAAGATCGATTTTCTGGAAAAGATTATCGCGGATGATCTTGACGAGCCTGTCGAATGTATCATTCATATGGGGGCCTGCAGTTCAACGACGGGAACCGACGCGCAGTATTATGATGAAAACAATTTTCTGTATACACGCCGTTTGGCCGAATGGTGTCTGAAACATGACGTCCGTTTCATTTACGCGAGTTCCGCTGCGACCTACGGCGACGGTTCCCAGGGTTATGATGACGATGAATCCCGGCTGGATGCCCTTCAGCCGCTTAATCTTTACGGAAAGTCTAAACACAAATTTGATCTTTGGGCCCGGGATCAGGGTGTTCTGGACCGCATTGTCGGGTTAAAGTTTTTCAATGTCTTCGGTCCTAATGAATATCACAAAGGTGATATGCGCAGTGTTGTCAATAAGGCCTATCCCCGCGTTGCCAAAGAAGGGCGCATCGGACTTTTCAAATCGTATCATCCTGATTTTGCCGACGGAGAACAGAAAAGGGATTTTGTGTATGTGAAAGATGCTGTGGATATGGTGATGTATTTTTATGATCATCCCGATATCGGCGGGATTTACAATATCGGGACAGGACGGGCCCGCAGCTGGAATGATCTCGCGCGCGCTTTGTTTAAGGCCGTGGACCGGCAGCCGCAGATTGAATATATCGATATGCCGGAACACCTGCGTCCGCGGTATCAGTATTTCACCCAGGCCGCCATGGACAAGATCCGTTCGGCGGGATATACTGCGCCGCTGACATCTCTGGACGATGCGGTTGCGGATTACGTCGGATATTTAAAAAATCATTCTTATTTTTAATTTCGGGGACTGTTATGATCATTGCCTTGAGTGTTCTGGGGATCTTATTTTTTGTGGCCGGCATGTCGATCGTCCTGAGCTGGTATGCTGCCGCGCCTGCCCCTGAGACAGTTGTGTCCCGGGAAGAGGCAGACAAAATGGAGCAGGAGCTCACTCAGGCCCGCGAAGCGGAAGCGGTCCTTAAACAGCAGCTCGATACCCTGACAGTGGAATTGGAATCTTCCCGGTCCAGTGTCGACCAGATGAAAGAACTGGAAAAATATGTCGACAATTTGCGCGGCCGGGATCAGGAGAATCAGGAAACGATACAGAATATGCGTCAGAATCTGGAATTTCTTCAGAAACGCGCCGACGAGCAGGCGCAGAAAGCCCTGGAGTCGATCGAGCGTCTGCGTGAACAGGAACGGGAGCTGGAATCCCAGACGGAATCCCCTGATCCGGAACTGCTGGCCAAATTAGAACAGGAAAAGCAGGTTCTGGATAATCAATTATCTCAAAATAACAGCCGTATTCAGACTCTTGAGCAGGAACTGCATTCTGTTCAGGTTGAATCTCAGGGCAAGCTCAGCGCGGCTGATGAGATGTGCCACCGGCTGCAGGCCCAGAATGAAATGTTTCAGCAGGGGATCGCCCGGATAACCGGAAAGATATCAGAGGTGGAAGGCCGCGTTGCCCGCGCGCAGCATGAAAAAGATCAACAGCTTGCCGAGGCCCGTAGGGTGATCGAAGAGTTACGCGAGGAACGCGCCCGTATCAGTGAGGAAAGAGGCGGGGACCCCCGGCAGGTTGCCGCGCTTGAAGAGGAAGTCAAGCGTATCCAGTCCGAGAGTGCCGGGCGTTTGCAGGAGGCGCATGAACATATGACCCATCTTCAGCAGGAGATGCTGCAGATGAAAGAGGAGATTGACATCAATCGCCAAAAGCGTCTTGGTCTGGAGACAGAGCTGGAGGAGGCCCGTCAGCGTTCTTACGCAGCTGCAACAGCAGGGGAGCAGGAAGGACTGTCCGAGGAATGGGAATCCCAGCGCATTGAACTAGAACATGAGATCGCCGAGCTTCGCGAAACCAATCATTTTCTGAGAGATAAGGAAGATTTGCTGAGAGAAGAATTGCACAAAAGCCAGGCCCAGGCGCTGGGACTGGAAAAGATCTGTGAGGAATTTGATGATGAGCTGGAAGGGTGATGTGTCCCGCAGTAAGACGATCCTGAATATTCATGCCCTTCTTCGGCAGGACCTGAATGATGTCCTGCAGGTCCTGAGAGATCCTCAGCTTATTGAAAGACGAATGGCGCCCCTTGAGCAGGATCTCGGGACATGGCTCCGGGCTCAGAACGACCAGTGTTACGATGAGCTGCTTGGCCGTCATCCTGAGGCTTCGGCCATGATTGAATTTCTGCAGACTGACCGCAAAGCTATGCAGAACCGGATCATGCAGCTTTTGGAAGAAGTCCCCGCCGCATATCAAAACAGCAAAGTACGGAAATTCCCCCGTGTTTTTCTTGAATTTTCCCGTCGCATATCTGAACGCATGGCGATTGAAGAGGATCAATTACTGCCCCTGCTCGAGAAGTAGTCCCCGGGTGGTTTTCCGTAAGCCATTGCATATAAAAAGAAATTTGGTATAATTATATTCAATATGAAGAATATATTACTATTAATAATACTTTCTATATATGTGGCCGCCTGTTCTCCGGTTGAGATGGGGCGCACTATGTGGGGATCATCGACTCAAACTCTAGCGGACCGTAGGGACCAGGCGAACAGCCGTGTCTTTGAGTGTTCCTTTCAGTCCTGTTTTAACGCGGTTGTTGATATGACTGTGCCGTTCGATCCGGAGAAGTCGGGTCAGGAATATGTTCTTTTTCTCAACGATCCCGGCCGGAACCATCTTGTGGTTATGGGTATTCCACAGAGCGTTAACACCACCGAAGTTGCGGTTTTTTTTGAACCCCTGGCCGGAGATAGGGTAAGGGTCGATGTCGTTTCCTTAAGTTCACGGGCGCAGTCAACCGCCGCAAAACATATTTTTCAGGAGCTCGGCAAGGTCTTCGACCGGCCCGGACAAGAGGCCTAACAGATGCCAACAGATATTGACCAAGCCAAAAAAAATATTATCGCCATCGGACGATTACTTTGGGAGAAGAACCTTACTCCGGCTCTAAGCGGAAATATCAGTGTCCGGTTAAAAGATGATTATTTGGTCACGGCGACGCAGACCTGTCTGGGGTTACTGCGGGAAGATGATATTCTGGTCATTGATAAAAAAGGAGTGCCGGTCGATGGAGGCGCGCCTTCTTCGGAATGGCCCCTGCATGCCGCGGTTTATGACCGTTTTCCGACTGCTCAGGTCATACTGCACGTTCATCCGGTTTGTGCCAACGGCTATTTTCTGGACAATGACCGGTTTACACCGCGGATTATTGAAGCGCGGCATATATTAAGCGATATTCCGGTGGTTGAGCAGGTCACGCTGAACGTTGAGGACCCGGGGCCTGTTGTGGAGGCCTTGTCCGCCAATCCGCTGGTGGTCCTCCGCAATCACGGCGTGATCACTTTTGACCGGGATCTTTTCGCGTGCTTTGTCAGAATTCAGACCTTGGAGAGCGCACTTCGGACCGAAGCGTACGGCAGGCTGTTTGCTTGCGGAGAAGGCGCATAGAGCAGAAACTGGTCTCAGTCCGATGGACGGGCAGGCCTTAAAGGGGGTGAGAAGAGAATGGATAAAACCGTAGCCGTCTTTCAAAAAAATAAATTCCAGGAAGTCCGTATCGGTATCCGGGAATACAAAGGAAATGACCTGATCGACATCCGCACCTGGACGATGACCCAGGGGTCGGAAGAAATGGTCCCGACTGCTAAAGGCGTATCGATCAATATCGCCCTGTTGGACAAATTGAGGAAATCTCTCGACGAGGTTGAGCAGGAACTGAAGACCAACAACATGCTTTGATGCGTTCTTTGGTGCGGTCATGATCCGTCTCGTTCAGCCGAAAACCCGGCTCTTTCGGCCTGTAGATCTGTCTTTAATCTCCCTGGCGAATTTTTTCTCATATTACCGCAAAATATTTCTTGACAATAGCAGAGTGCTCTGTTATTCTTTTCAAACACCTGGACGAGATGTGTCCAGAAAACACTGATCTTTGACAACTGATTGCCTAAAAAAATTAAGGCGCCCCAATTTAGAATTTTAAAAGCCAAGTTGTTTCGGAGAGTCAGCCAGCAATGGCGTGGCTCTTCGAAAAAGTCAATTTGATTTTTTCGGAGAGTTTGATCCTGGCTCAGAGTGAACGCTGGCGGCGTGGATTAGGCATGCAAGTCGAGCGATCCTTGCTCGGCTTTTACTGGCGTGCTTGCACAAAGGTAAAAGCTGGGCGCGGGATAGCGGCAAACGGGTGAGTATCGCGTGAGCAACTTGCCCCAGAGTCAGGAATAGCTTCGTGAAAACGGAGGTAATACCTGATGGTATGAACGGACCGCATGGTACGTTCATTAAAGGTGGGGATCTTCGGACCTGCCGCTCTGGGATGGGCTCGCGTCCTATCAGCTTGTTGGTGAGGTAACGGCTCACCAAGGCGTTTGACGGGTAGCCGGCCTGAGAGGGTGAACGGCCACACTGGGACTGAGACACTGCCCAGACTCCTACGGGAGGCTGCAGTCGAGAA
>CAZQQI010000031.1:0-19649 GCA_964595465.1 uncultured Planctomycetales bacterium
CAAAATAGCAGTGATCAAAGGCTTGATCTTGTCGCACTATGAGTTACAATCCACCCTTTTGTGAAGGGCGTACTGATTTGGATTGCGCCGGGTTTCCCACCGTGATATGATATCTTCCTGAAGAAGTTCTTCTAATATTCATATTAAACTGTTGTTCATGTCTATGCAGACCCACCATATTCGTCAAGGCCGGGATATCCCTTTGGCCGGGCCGGCTGAAAACAGGATCGTGGATGGTCCTGCTCCTTCTTTGGCTGCAGTTCAGCCGCCGGATTTTCACGGCCTGCGCTTTCGTGTTCTGGCGAAAGAAGGGGTGCCGGTCAGGATCGGTACGCCTCTGCTGGAAGACAAAGATGATCCCCGTATAAAAGTCGTTTCTCCGCTGGCCGGCCGGGTCAAGGCGGTTCGCCGCGGGGAGAAGCGTGCCCTTTTGGCGGTGATCGTTGAGGCCGGCAGTGCGCAGGAGGCTGAACAGCAGACGCGCTTCAGTTCGGCTCAGATCCCGGGTCTGTCCCGCGGGCAGATCATTGAGCACCTCCTGGCCACGGGTATGTGGGCCCTGATCCGCCAGCGACCCTTTAACCATATTGCTGATCCCGACACAACACCCAAAGCCATCTTTATCCGCGCGATGAATACTGATCCGCTGGCTCCGGACACAGACACGGTGCTCGACGGCCAGCAGGAGGATCTCCGCGCCGGTCTTAAGATCCTTTCGCGTCTGACCCGCGGAGCGGTGCATCTGTGTTTTGCCGATAAGGAGACCCACCCTCTTCTACGCGAGGCCGAAGGTGTTGAGTGTCACGCCTTCTACGGGCCGCATCCGGCCGGCAATGTCGGCACCCATATTCACACCATTGATCCACTGGGAAAGAATGAGGCGGTCTGGCACATTGATGCGCAGGACGCCGCGGCGATCGCGCGGAGTTTTACCAGCGGAACTTTTGAGCCGGGCCGGATCATTGCCGTAGCCGGCGAGCATGCGGAAACCCGTGTGCATAAGCGTACGATCATCGGGGCGTATCTGCGGGACATCATCGGCCAGAAAAATTTTGACAATACCCGTGTGATCTCCGGCAGTGTTTTAAGCGGCCGTGATGCCGGTGCCGACGGATTTCTGGGATTTTATGCTCAGCAGGTGACGCTTCTGCCTGCGGCTGAAGAAAGGCGCCTGTTGGGCTGGGTCCTGCCGGGGTTCGGGCAGTTCAGTCTGACCCGCATGTTCGCCTCGGCCCTGCAGAAGACCCCGGCGGTCCGGCTCAACACCGATACGCACGGGTCCCCCCGGGCGATCGTACTGAATGCGGTTTATGATAAGTATGTGGCCCTGGATGTGCTGACCTTTTTTCTTCTGCGGGCGGTCATGGCCGGGGATATTGAGGAAATGGAGCGCCTGGGTATTCTGGAATGCGCGCCGGAAGATTTTGCTCTGGCCGCGTTCGTCTGCCCGTCCAAGACCGATGTCTGCGGTATCATTCAGGACGGGCTTGATCTGATGGAGCGGGAAGGGTGAAACGGAGTACGGGGAGCGGGAGACGTGAAACGTAAAACTGAGCAAATGTGAGAACGGGTATTGGGAGATAAAGCCATAGGTCCGCGGGATATGGCACAAGCGAGTTCAATTTCCAGTCATTTTACCATAGATATATTTAGGGAAAAATGACGGAAATTGCCTGTTTGAGCGAGGGGCCATGTCCCGCGAACCAAGACAAGGATGAGCATGAAGTTCGTGCGCAATATTTTGGACAGCGCCGGAGAATGGTTTAAGCCGGGGAAGAAGCTGGCGAAACTCTATCCGCTGTATGAGGCGGTGGATACCTTTGCCTACACGCCGGGCCGGATGACCCGTCGGGCGCCGTTCGTGCGTGACCATGCCGACCTGAAACGGGTTATGGTCTTTGTGGTCTTTGCGCTGCTGCCGTGTCTGGCCATGGGGATTTACAATACCGGGCTTCAGATGTTAATCGGACAAGGGGAACCGGTCGAATTTACGCGCGCGGTTTGGCTGGGGCTGACCAAGGTCATTCCGCTGATGATCGTGATCTACGCGGTGGGCGGATTCTGGGAAGTTCTTTTTGCTGTTGTCCGCAGACATGAGGTGAATGAAGGGTTTTTTGTCACCGGGATGCTGTTTACCCTGATCATGCCTCCGACCCTGCCGCTCTGGCAGGCGGCGGTGGCGATATCGTTCGGCGTGGTGATCGGCAAAGAGATCTTCGGCGGCACTGGCTACAATATTATGAACCCGGCCCTGGTCGGGCGCGCCTTTGCTTTTTTTGCCTATCCGGCACAATTTTCCGGGGACATGGTCTATGTGGCGGTGGACGGATACAGTAAAGCAACACCTTTGGCCGTGGTGGCGGACGCCGCAAGGGGAAGTTCGGCCGTCAGCGCTCTGCAGGAAGCGGGATATTCCTTACAGGATATGTTTCTGGGGTTTATCCCCGGCGTGATCGGAGAGACCTCGACCCTGGCCTGCCTGCTGGGCTTAGCCTTTTTGCTGATCACCGGAATTGCCAGCTGGCGGATCATCACGGCCTGCGGTCTCGGCCTGGTTTCGGCTGCCGGCATGTTTTATCTGCTGAAAGGACCGGAGACACTGGCCTTTTTTTCTCTGCCGCCGCACTGGCATCTGGTCATGGGCGGGTTTGCTTTCGGGGCGATCTTTATGGCTACCGATCCGGTCTCAGCAGCGGCGACCAATACCGGCCGATGGATCTACGGGTTTTTGATCGGTGTATTGGTGGTGCTGATCCGTGTGGTCAATCCGGCGTATCCCGAAGGGGTCATGCTGGCGATCCTGTTCATGAATGTCTTCGCGCCGCTGATCGATCATTTTGTGGTCGAGGCGCATGTGCGGAGAAGGACAAGGCGGATAGAGGAGAGAATAGTAAATGGCGAATGGAAAATAGAGAATAACGAATAGAAAATAGTGAATAGAGAAAGGAGAAATGGATAGGCAATTCGCCGTTCTCTATTCGCTATTTACCATTTGTCTGGGCTTATGGATAAAAACTCAAACAGCTACACATTTACGTTCGCCCTGGGGGTCTGTATTGTCTGCAGTTTTTTACTGGCCCTGGTTTCCGAAGGTCTGCGTCCGCAGAAAGAGATCAACGAGGCCCTGGATGTGAAACGTAATATTTTACGAGCCGTCGGCGTCAAGGCGGCCCTTGAGCCGCAGACATCCGGGGAAGAAATTCTGCAGATCTATGACCGCCGCATTGAAGAGCAGGTGATCAATGACCGGGGGGAGGTTGTGGACGGACAGCTGCCCGAGGCGGTCCGGGACGGCGATCAGCTGTATCCGCTTTACATCTACAAGGACGGCGGCAGGACCGAGGCCTATGCCTTTCCTATCGTGGGTAAGGGGCTGTGGTCGACGATCTACGGGTATCTGGCGATCGAGAGTGACGCGGTTACGGTGCGCGGTGTGGCATTTTACAAGCATGGCGAGACCCCGGGCCTGGGAGGGGAGATCGAGACGCGCTGGTTTCAGGACCAGTTTAAGGGGAAAAAAATCTATGATGTGGATGATCAGGAGCTGGTGCCTATCCGCGTGGTCAAAGGCAAGGTCGAGGATCAGCTCAAGCCGGACGCCGCCGAGCATGCCGTCGACGGGATCAGCGGCGCGACCCTGACCGGCAAGGGGATCACACAGATGCTGGATAAATGGATCAGGGTGTATGAGAGGTATTTTGAAAAGGTGCGTAATGGTCAATAGTGAATGGAGAATAGCAAATAGCAAATAGCAAATAGCGAATGGAAAAGAGACAATAGAAAATGGATATGCGGACCGGCTATGTGCCAGTTACTATTCGCTATTCAGCCAAAGGGTTTCCTTATGATCGGTTCAAGTGAAAAAAGGATCGTCAAAGACGCGCTGTGGGACAGCAACCCCATCACCTACCAGGTGTTGGGCATCTGTTCGGCGCTGGCGGTGACCGTGCAGGTCAAGACCGCCCTGGTGATGTGCGCGGCGCTGACTTTTGTGCTGTGTATGTCCAATGTCATCGTCTCGCTGATGCGCCATTTGATCCCCAATAAGATCCGCATCATTATCGAGCTGTCGGTGATCTCATCATTGGTGATCCTGGCGGACCAGTTTTTAAAGGCCTACATGTTCGACGTGTCCAAACAGCTGAGCGTCTTTGTCGGGCTGATCATCACCAACTGCATTATTCTGGGCCGGGCCGAAGGCTATGCCATGCAGAACCCGCCGTTCAAGGCGTTCCTCGACGGGTTGGGTAATTCTCTGGGATACAGCGCGGTCCTGCTGTTCGTGGCCGTGGGACGTGAATTGTTCGGCAGCGGGTCTCTGCTGGGATATCAGCTGGTGCCGGCGGCGGCCTATGAGCACGGTTACATCGATAACGGATTGATGCTCTTGGCGCCGGGCGCATTCTTTCTGCTGGGCGCGGCGATCTGGGTTCAGCGGTACTTTTCAGGGTACCGGGAGGAATAGAGGATTAAAGGAATAGACCATGATCCATTATTTATCGTTAGCGGTTAAAAGCATCTTCGTCGAGAACATTCTGCTGGCCACGTTTCTGGGGATGTGCTCTTTTCTGGCTTGTTCCAAAAAAATGGAAACCGCCTTTGGGTTGGGTATGGCCGTCATTTTTGTGATGACGATCACCACCCCGGCCAACTGGGCGGTCAAACATTTTCTGCTGGAAAAAGGCGCCTTGTCCTGGGCCGGGATGCCCGAAGCGGACCTGAGCTTTTTGACCTTTATCGCCTTTATTGCGGTGATCGCGGCCATGGTGCAGATCGTGGAAATGGTGGTCGACCGCTTCAGCGCCCGGCTCTACGCCTCGCTGGGCATTTTTCTTCCGCTGATCGCGGTCAACTGCGCGATACTGGGAAGTTCTTTGTTTATGTCCGAACGCGAATACACTCTGCCGGAGTCAGTGGTTTTCGGCTTCAGCGCCGGGCTCGGTTGGGCTTTAGCGATCGTGGCCATGGCGGCGATCCGTAAAAAGCTCTGGTATTCCAATGTTCCGGGACCCCTGCGCGGGCTGGGTATTACCATGATGCTGACCGGATTGATGGCGCTTGGGTTCATGTGCTTTGCGGGGATATCATTGTAGGGAACAACGTGAAACGGGGGACGGGGGACGGGAGACGGGGAACGGGAGACGGGGAACGGGATACGGGAAACGGGGGACGGGGAACGGGGGACGGGGGGCGGGGAACGGGAAGCGGGAAAGGTGAAAAGGGAAACGGGGGACGTGATACGGGAAACGGGGGACGGGGAACGGGAGACGGGAAAGGTGAAAAGGGGAACGGGAAGCGTAAAATTAAAAAACCAAAACCCAAAAATTAACGAACTGTGGCCGTTTCACGTTCACCGTATCACGTTTCCCGTCTAACCCAACAAACCCAATAAACTCAAAATATCGTTCCACGCTTCACGTATCACGTTTCCCGTTTAACCCAATAAACCCGACAAACCCGACAAACACACAACGCAACTAACATAACAACCATATGCCTTTACTCACATTCATACTTCTCAGCGTGATCGTTTTTTCCGGGATCATCCTGGTCCTGGTCTTTGCTTTGACCTTTGTCGAATCCAAGGTCGCGGCCAAGGGTACCGTGACCCTCGACATCAACGACGGGGACAAGGCCTTGCAGGTTGCTTCGGGCAAGCCTCTGCTGGCGACGTTGGCCGCTCAGGACATCTATTTGCCGTCGGCCTGCGGCGGCAAGGGGACCTGCGGCGAATGTAAATGTCAGGTCAATGACGGCGGGGGCGATGTCCTGCCGACCGAGATCGGCCTGCTGACCCGGCGCCAGCAGAAAGAGGGCCTGCGTCTGGCCTGCCAGTGCAAGGTGCGCCAGGATATGAAGCTGGCGATCCCGCCGGAGATCCTGGAGATCCGCAAGTATGCGGCCACGGTCAAGTCTAACCGCAATGTGGCAACCTTTATTAAAGAGCTGGTTTTAGAATTGGAAGAGCCGCTGGACTTTAAACCCGGAGGATACATTCAGATCGACATTCCGGAATACGAGCTGAGCTTCCGTGATTTTGATATTCCGGAAAAATACCGCCCGGACTGGGACAAGTACAAGCTCTGGGACCTCATGGCCAAGAACGATGAGCCGGTGTACCGCGCGTACTCCATGGCTAATCATCCGGCAGAAAAGGGGCTGGTGATCCTTAATGTGCGCATCGCGACCCCGCCGCCGCAGGATATGAGTCTGCCGCCGGGGGTGGCCTCGTCCTACATTTTCAACCTCAAGCCAGGCGAGCGTGTGACGGTGAGCGGGCCGTTCGGCGAGTTTTTTATCCGCGACACGGCACGCGAGATGGTCTACATCGGAGGCGGCGCCGGCATGGCGCCTCTGCGCAGTCATTTGTTCCACCTCTTTCATACTTTAAAGACCACTGACCGCAAGATCTCGTTCTGGTACGGCGCGCGGTCCAAGAGGGAGATGTTTTATGAAGAAGAGTTCCGGGAGATCGAGCGGGAATTTGATAACTTCTCGTTTCATGTGGCGCTGTCCGATCCTCTGCCGGAAGACAAATGGGACGGGCCGACCGGCTTCATTCATGAGGTCCTGCATGATCAGTATTTGAAAGATCATGATGAGCCTGAGGAGATCGAGTATTACATGTGCGGCCCGCCCATGATGAACGCCGCGGTGCAGGGTCTGCTGGATTCCCTTGGAGTTCCCGATGACATGATCTCCTTCGACGATTTCGGCGGCTAGCTGCGAAATGCCGGCGGCTGAAGGCCAGGTGCTATTTATGGATATTTTTATTCCGACATTGATCGTGTTTCTGCTCTGCGCGGCAGCTTTGGGCCTCGGCCTGCTGTTCAAACGCGGCCCTTTGGAAAAACGCTGTTCGTCCGAACCGGACCGGACCTGCACCTGCGGAAAAGGCGAGTGCGAAAAATGAAGAGGGTCAGGGAGGGGTGGCAATTCTGCCGCAATATGATAAAATGCTGTTCATTAAAATGTGATCCATAGAAAGACATCCTCATGCCGAATCGAAAACTCAAAATTTCCCAGGAGCAGGAGCTTGAAGTTCTGCGCAAGATCGTGGACCTAACCGTTTCAGACCTGGATCTCGCAAAAAATCTGCGCGAGATCGTCAAGGTGGTAAACGGGTTTACCCAGGCCGACTCGGTCTTCATTTATCTTTTTAACAGTTCTAAAAAGGTTCTGACCCTGATGGCGTCCAAGACTCCGCATAAAAAAGAGCTTGGCGAGGTGCAGATCAAGACCGGAGAAGGCATCACCGGGTGGGTGGCGCAGGAAAGCAAACCGGTGGCGATCAGTGAAGGCGCGTACCAGGACAAGCGGTTTAAAAATTTTGAGGTCCTGCCGGAAGACAAGTATGAAGCGATCCTTTCCGTTCCGATCATGTTCCGGGGCAGGGTCAGCGGGGTGATTAACGTTCAGCACCGTAAGCCGCATGAATATGCTGAGGAGACCGTCAACCTGATCCATATGATCGCCAAGCAGGTAGGCGGGGTGATCGAACATGCGCGCCTGTTTGAAGACGCAAAAAACAAGGCCAATCAGTTCGACAGCCTGGTCAAAGTCAGCCAGACCATTACCTCTGAGGCCTATCTCGACGAGATATTGAGTCTGATCGTGCTGGTCACCGCTGAAATGCTGGATTCCAAGATCTGTTCGATCATGCTGCGGGAAGGGAAAAAAGGCGAAGAACTTTCCATCCGCGCCACGCAGAGCCTGAGCGATGATTACAAGAAAAAGCCGAATTTAAAGGTCAAGGAGAGCCTGCTGGGGGATGTGATCCGCTCGAAAAAACCGCTTGCTGTTGATGATGTCCGTCAGGACCGGCGGTATGCCAACCGGGATCTGGCCGAGAAAGAAGATCTGACATCTATGGTCGCTGTTCCTATGATCGTGAAAGGGCAGGCTATCGGCGTGATCAATGTCTACACCCGCGAGCCGCATCATTTCACGGCTGAAGAGATCAATGTTCTGCAGATGGTCGCCAACCAGGCCGCGGTGGCTGTCGAAAATACCAATCTGGTTTCCGAAGCGGTCAAGGCCAAAGAGGCGCTGGAGACCCGCAAGATCGTCGAGCGCGCCAAAGGTATTCTCATGCGCCTGCACACGCTTGATGAAGACACCGCTTACAAAATGATCCACAAAAAGAGTATGGATACCTGCAAGTCCATGCGTCAGATCGCTGAATCGATCATCATGATCGAGGACCTGGCAAAGTGAAAGATCAGCTTGGGCCCCGGCATCCCGCGGTCAGCGTTCGGCTGCCGGCCCCGGCGGATCGGCGCGCCGGTTAAAATAACTTTGCCAGGCCGTGGTCCAGCAGCTGCTGGTTAAGAAAAATCCCCTTCTGATAGATCTTTTCCTTGTCCGTTTCTCCGGGCAGATAAAAAACATCCGCGACGAACCGGCCGTGCAGGTCGACCTGAAAGGTCTGGATGACCAGGGCTGAATTTTCAGCAAGGGCGCGTTCCACAAAGCTTTTGGCCGCCTGTGCCAATTTTTTTTCGCCGTTGTCCGCCGCGGTCAGTTCCGGGGCGTTGATCCCTCTCAGGCGCAGGCGTTTTTCCACCCATACATCAAATCCCAGATCAATGTGGATGAGCAGGGTGTCGCCGTCCACCACCCGTTCCAGCCGGGCTTTGTAAATGTGGAGAGATTCCGGGCGGCGGGTTAACCGCGCTGTCCGGCCCGGCCCGGTCTGATTTTCCGCTTCGGTCAGCATTTCAAGCGTCCGGGATTTGATCTTCTGAGACAATTCCCGGACCGGCCAGGAGCCCTGATGCGCGGCACGAAGATATTGTCCGCGTGTTTGTTCATCAGGGATCCCGAGCAGGATTTTGTAGTGCGACCAGGTCAGCCGGGGATATTCCGCGGTCGGCGGAGAATCCGGCCAGGCCAAATAAAATTTACGCGCCCGGCTGAGATTGGTCTGGTCGATCCCGGTTTTCTGCGCCAGGGCCGTGAGGGCCTCGGGCAGGTCTGAGGGGGACAGCGGTTCTGCCGCGATCCGTTTGCCGATTCGCCAATAGCCTGCAATGATACAATGGACCACCTTGAGAGCGGCGTTTTGCCGGGATTCGGCCAGAATAACGGCAATATCCTGCGCTAAATGGTCAAAATCAGCCATGCTTACGTCCTTTTGCTTGTATTAACAATATTTACTGTAGCATATGAATAAAACCGGGGCAATCAGAATTTTACATTGTCTGAAAAACGGGTGGTGTGGTGTCCTCCGGGATGTGTTTTTGTTGGCCGCCTGGTCTTTTTTGTTTTTCTGAGAGCCGAATTTTTTTCCTTGATAAATGTGACTCTTTGAAAAAATAAAGGGGTATGACGGATACGATAATGCTTTGGTGTGCAATTTTGCATTTGAATGGCTCATGAAGATTGGCAGGGACGCGTTCGCTCAAACAACCTCCCGAACGTTTTTATAATGAATCGTTCGGTTCGGAACTCGCTCTGCGCGTCCCTGCCAATCTTTTTACCGCCATTCGAGCAGAAACTCGTTCAATACGAACCATCACATGATCTTTTGTTTTACCCGCGCAAAAGTTCGAGCTAGAAATTTTTTCTTGACATCTGCAAAATTATCGGCTATTCTTTGATCAGCCATTGAAGGCAGTCAAGGACGATGACGTCCGGAACTCGTAAGAGAGCCGGGCGTATTTTTTTTGTCTTTGTGAAAGAGGAGTCATACAGGACATTGAGGTCCCCTTTTTGGGCGCAGCTGCCCGGGAAGGGGATTTTTCATAAAGTCTCCTCCAGGACAGTGCGGAACGCGCCGGGCGGTGTGTTTCGCGCGGGCATCGAAGCCCCGTCAGCCGTAGAGGGTCCGGCATTTCTCATGAAAGGAATGTCCTTGACCTCGATCCGGTTGGCGGGGCTTTTGTGTGGTGGAGAAAGGCAAAGAGCGTTTTTATGGAAAAACGCACACCGGCAATCGTAAGGATTAACATTCACAATGGAAAGGGAGAAAAAATGAAAAAAGTACTGAAAACAATGACCGCTCTGAGTTTCGCGTTGGCTTTAACTGTAACGGGGCTGCACAGCGCGCAAGCCAAAACGCTTTTGGGGGATTATCTCAGTGAAAAGGACATCGATGTCTCTGTCTCGGCAACCATGGACTATTACAGCAAATACGTCTGGAGGGGGATGCTGCTGGATGACGACAATGTTCTTCAGCCGGGTCTGGAGGTCTCTGTCGGTGGATTGACGGCAGGGTTTTGGGCTAGCTGGGATATTGAATCTGAAGACGGCCTGAATTCGGACGAGGTCGACGGTTATCTTGACTACACATTTGACCTGGGCGCCCTGGGCAACGGGTTGGAAATGGTCAGTATGTCGGTGGGACATACCTGGTACACCTTTCCGGAGGCGGACCTGAACGCGCAGGAATATTATGCCGGTCTGTCCTTTGACACGTTTTTGTCACCGTCGGTGACCTGGTACCACGATTACAGCGACGAAGGCAGCGGAGGCGCTGACGGGGACTACATTATCGGGTCTGTCGGATACAGCGTGCCGCTGTCCGAAGAGTACGGCATCAGCCTGGACCTGGCTGAAGAAGTCGGTTACAACGACGGGTATTTTATTGCCGGAGAAGGCGGATATTCTCTGAGTTCTGTCGGCCTGTCTCTTCCTTTAAAGGAAGGTCTGGATATGGGGCTGACCGCGGCCTACAGTGTTCCGTTCGGGGACTTGGAAGATGACGACGACGGAAATCACGATAACGAATTCTACTACGGGGTCAGCCTGGCCTTCTCGTTCTAAACCGGGTGACGCAAGAAAAAGGAGGAAGACACGATGTTAAAGAAAATACTAAAGTTTATGCCGAAGGGCGCCGCCGGGCTGATGCTGGCCTTGCTGTGTCTGACCCTTCCGGCCGCGGCCCAGGAAGCCGCGACGGCCGCTGATGTGGAAGCGGTAAGCAGTAACTTAAATATTGTCTGGACCCTGGTGGCCGCGATCCTGGTGTTTTTTATGCAGGCGGGGTTTGCCATGGTCGAGGCCGGGTTCACCCGCGCCAAGAATGCGGTCAATATTCTGATGAAGAATCTGATGGATTTTTCTATTGGGTCAATTGCTTTTTTTCTGGTCGGGTTCGGACTGATGTTCGGCGCGGCCAAAGGAGGCATCATCGGTAGCAGCTTTTTTGCCATGAGCGGTATGTTCGGCGACGGCGGGGGGACTGAGTGGGGATGGACCTTTCTGATCTTTCAGACCGTGTTCGCCGCCACGGCAGCTACGATCGTCTCAGGCGCCATGGCCGAGCGCACCAAGTTTACCGGTTATCTGGCGTACAGTTTGGTCATTTGCCTGCTGATCTATCCGATATTCGGGAAATGGGCCTGGGGCTCTTTGTTCATCGGGGACGGTGCCGGGTGGTTAGAGAATTTGTCGACGGGCGCGTTCTGCGACTTTGCCGGATCCACAGTAGTTCATTCCATCGGCGGCTGGCTGGCACTGGCCGGAGCTATTGTTCTGGGGCCGCGTCTGGGCAAGTATGGTAAAGATGGTTCTCCGCGGGCGATCCCCGGGCACAGCATTCCGCTGGCGGCACTGGGTGTTTTTATCCTCTGGATGGGCTGGTTCGGGTTTAACCCGGGTTCTACCACAACAGGTGACGGGTCGATCGGCCGTATTGCCGTGACCACTAACCTGGCTGCGGCAGCCGGCGCGATCACGGCCATGCTGACGGCGTGGGTCATGTTCAAAAAGCCGGATGCATCCATGACCTTGAACGGCGGATTAGCCGGGTTGGTTGCTATTACAGCGGCGTGCGCGACAGTCACGCCGATGGGCGCCTTGATGATCGGTATGATCGCCGGGGTTCTGGTGGTCTTGAGCGTGACCTTTATCGATAAGGTGCTTAAGATCGATGATCCGGTTGGTGCGGTCTCGGTCCATGGTGTCTGCGGTCTGTTCGGCACCCTGGCCTGCGGGCTGTTCAACGCCGAAGCCGTGCTGGGTATCGGAGACGCTAATACGGGACTGCTCTACGGCGGAGGGATTAGCCAGATGATCAGCCAGATCATCGGCGCCAGCGTCGCCTTTGTCTGGGCCTTCGGCACAGGAATGGTCCTGTTCATAACGATCAAAAACACGATCGGACTGCGGGTATCAAAAGACGAAGAGCTGCGCGGTTTGGATATCGACGAACACGGCATGGAAGCTTACGCGGGCTTTCAGGTGTTTACAACGGAATAGAAAGAGCGGTGAAAAGTGGACCGGAAGAACCGATCATGAATTTAGGTTTTCGGGATTTACGTTTCACTCTTCACGTTTCACGCTTCACTTCTAACAAGGAGAATTACCATGAAACTCATAATTGCCATGATCCAGCCGCATAAGCTCCCAGATGTGAAAAAAGATCTTTTCGCGGCGGACATTCACAAAATGACCGTGACCAACGTATTGGGCTGCGGTCAGCAAAGAGGGTACAGTGAGACCTATCGGGGTGTTGTCCACGAGGTTAACCTGCTCAAAAAATTACGGCTTGAAATAGCGGTTAATGAAGAGTATGTTGACGCCACGGTCGCGGCTATTATCAAAGGCGCCCGGACCGGAAAAATCGGTGATGGAAAGATCTTTGTTCTCGATCTTGGCGAATGTATCCGCATCCGTACCGGGGAAAAAGGAAACGACGCTGTCGGTTAATAATCAGGAGACGTAATCAGGGACGGGGCCCTGTTTCCTAAAACAGGGTTCCGTTTCCTGTTTCTATTTCTTTTCCCCGTTGACAGGATATTGAGAAGGCGGTATATTATGTAACCATATGAACAGTACATTTTTTCCACACATTGTTCTTGTCTCTCGCCCAGGGTGCGGGGGATTTTTTTGTTTAATGACATAACACCATGGGGGGTGGGGCATGAATCAGTGGCCGAAAGTCAATGACGCCTTGGGGACGGTCAACCGGGGCAATCCATGTGAATCAACATTGTGTACGCTGTGCCGGTCCGATTGCAAGGGCAAATGCGAGACCTGGCTGTCCAGTCTGCAGGGACGAAAGACCCTGTATCCGCGCGATTTCGGTGCTGTTACGGCCGGCAGCGCCAATACCTGTCACGTGGGGGTGGCCTACAATTCTCTCCGTATTCAGGGATACAATTACGGCTCCAAGGGCCTGTCCAAGGGGCTGTCGCACTCCGAAGATGACTGTATTTTTCCCAATGTCAGTCTGGAAGGCGGCTTCGGGAAAGAGATCCGCACCAAATTCCGCACTCCGATGATGACCGGTGCGCTGGGGTCGACGTTTATCGCGGCCAAATACTGGGAATCCTTCGCTGTCGGCGCGGCCCTGTGCGGATATCCCATTGTCGTCGGCGAAAATGTGGTTGGTGTGGACCGCCAATCCGAGATCAAGAACGGCAAGATCGTTAAAGCGCCCGAGCTTGATCGGCGCATTGATACGTTCCTCAGATATTATGACGGCTATGGCGCGATCATTGTCCAGCTGAATGTGGAAGATACCCGCAACGGCGTGGCCGAATACATCGCTGAGAAATACGGTGATAAGGTGGTCATGGAATTAAAATGGGGCCAGGGCGCCAAGGATATCGGCGGCGAGATCCAGGTTACCAGCCTGGATTACGCGCTGTTTTTGAAAGAACGCGGATACGTTGTGGACCCTGACCCGACCATTCCGGAAGTTCAGGAGGCCTTTAAACATCATGCCATTAAGTCATTCGCCCGCCACAGCCGGCTGGGCTACACCGGACTCGATGACCGGGACAAGGTCCGCGAGAACTTTATGGAATCGGTCAAGTATCTTCGCGGTCTCGGGTTCAAACGCATTTCGCTCAAGACCGGGTCTTACGGTATGGAGGCATTGGCCATGGCGATCAAATATGCCACCGAGGCCAAACTCGACCTCTTGACCATCGACGGGTCCGGCGGCGGGACCGGTATGAGTCCCTGGAACATGATGGAAGCCTGGGGGGTGCCGTCAATTCAACTGCATGCCAAGGCCTATGAATATGCCAGGATCCTGGCCGATAAAGGCGAAGATGTGGTGGATATGGCTTTTGCCGGAGGCCTGGCCAAAGAGGATCAGATCTTCAAGGCCATCGCGCTGGGGGCGCCGTTCACCAAACTGGTCTGCATGGGCCGTGCTTTGATGATCCCTGCTTATTTGGGATCGAATATTGAAGGCGCTTTGCATGAAGACCGTCGTGAAAAGGTCTGCGGCCATTGGGATGCTCTGCCGAAAACGGTTAAAGAATTCGGCCTGGCCCCGGATGAGATCTTTGCCGGGTATTATGATGTGCAGAAAAAAGTCGGCAAGGATGAAATGAAGAATATTCCTTACGGCGCGATCGCGGCCTGGACCCTGGCGGACAAACTCAATGCCGGGATCCAGCAGCTGATGGCCGGCGCGCGGAAATTCTCTCTGAGTGAGATCTCGCGTGACGATCTGTATTCAGCCAACCGGGAGACCGAAGCGGCCACCGGCATTCCTTATATCTGTGATGTGGGGGATGATGTGGCCAAGGATATTCTAAAAGGATAAATAATTACTCTAATTACTAGAAAAGGGCAGCCACCTGATGGGTATTGATAAAGGGGGCTGCCTTTTTTTATTTTTATTTTTTCCTAACGCATTACTTTCCAACATCTTAGTGCGTTTCAAGAAAACGCTTTCCTAAAAATTTGCGCTAGATCTTGTTTTTTCTTTGTTATGTTCCATACTTATCTACATGGAGGATGGCTATGTATGGACAAGAAAAATCCCGCCTGAATATTATTCGCCTAGTCTCTTTCTTCTGCGTTTTTATATTTAGCATTATTTATCTCCCAACAGCAGACGCAAAGTGTTTTGTGGATTGGGAAGGTAAATGCGCTGAAAGTTATGACGCTCTCGAAGGACAGCCTAGACTTTATTACGCCCAATGTTCTTGCGTCAATGACAAGGCTGTACCCTCGCCCGATATATGCGCGCAAACTCTGTATTGTGAGGAAGAGCACTGCAGTATCAATGGCGATATTGTTGATGTGGGGCAATGCGCGGTCTGTGCTGCGGGCAAACAGGAACTCTTCGAGAGAGAGTGTAAAGATATCAGAAATAAAGAGGCCTGCGGTAAATATTATGCTTGTGGAGAAGGCGGAAAATGTCATGAATGTCTTTGGTTTGACGGCCGGACTGATGAGCCTGCCGGGTGTAAAGAAGTCCTTAGTAAAAGTGTAAAGATCGACAAAAAGAATGGAATATTATATCCTCAGCTTTTTGAGCGCAAACCTTGCCGGCATCCCTGCTACGGGGCTGACAGCCAAGGGAATCTGTGTGAATCAGGGTTTTTACGAAGATGCGGGTCCTGTGCTTTGGAAAACCCCAAAGATCCCGCCTCCTTTATGTGTGTCGAAAATCGCGCTCCGTTTATTGAGAAGGATAAAGACGGCCAGAACATTCCCGTTGAATTCAAAAATCATCCCAAAGAGTTCAAAAAGAACGGCTGGTCTTTATATTACACCAACCCGTGGCGCGGAAATGTGTTTACTGAATTAGACCTGCATTTTTCCGATCAGAAAGAGGGGGAAAGTCCGCATATTCAAGGCACTCCGGATGATGACCTGCAATGCACCATGTTAGATGTACACTTTTTCGGTGAATTGCATCGTAAGTTTAATATAGCATCGGAGCATTTCGGGAACCGCAAATGCGATAACATGATGATGCGACGGGTGAACGATCTGTTTATTAAAAAGGATTTGAAAAAAGCGACTGGTCTGGAGGACCCCGCTCCGGAATTGATTTTGCCGTTCGATTATAGAGTGGAGCTTATTGTTGAGGATGACGGCCGCGTCGGAAAAAATTGTCAAATCAGCTGGCCTGAGGATGGCCGTCCGAGAGATACATACCGCACTCTTGATTTTACGCTTTGTCCGATAGGAGAAAGAGAAACGGAAACCATGTCTATGAACCTGATAGCCGGGAGTGTGCTGCAACAGACTGTAGATATTAAGATGGGCGGGGAACTCGTTGAGGAAGATGTTGAAACAGGAAAAGCTTGGGAGCGGATCGTTCAGGTAAAATTAAAACCGGATTCCTTTGGGCATGAAAATCCGTTTGTCATGGATTTTACCGATCGGTGCGGAACTCTGACTTTGGGCGGCCAGCATTGTTTTGCTGGTGCAGATCCAAGCGAGTCGAGCGGTGATGCCTGGAAACAGAAAAATTTTGCTTCGGGATGGGAGTTTGAAACACGGATCCATAAATTCCGCATTAAAAAGATCTTCCCTATGGTTAAGCCGATGATCGATCTTCTTCTCGGAGATACTAAGATCGAGGTCAATACGGAGCGGGGGAAAAAGACAGTTGCTTTAAAAGATGAATTGGCCGAAGCCTACCGTAAAAACTTCTTAAATCAGCGCGAGTTTGTTTTTCACGCAAAATTTACCATAACAGATAATGTTGTCAGGGCCAAAGGATGGGTGCAGTTTTATTTACAAAAATATAGCTGGGAGAGAGAAGCCACCCCGTTGACCACCAAGAATGCCGTTGGATTTTTAAAAGCATTAAATCAGAACGTCAAAACAATCGCCTCAGAGATGGACGCATTGGTCGAAAATGATGAGGCGGTGAAATATGATCCGGTTAAGGAATGGAATTGGAATAAAAATCTTGCTGAAAAAATCCGGTCTGTCAAGCCGGTCGAATCGGAGAGTGCCTTGTACGCCTGGGATCGGTTTCCAATATGGGCTGAAACCTGCTGTCCGCATAAAAAACAAAAGAATAAGGGGCGGGCCAAAGCGGAAAACGGACAAGCAGCAGCCAAGATTTTTTCTCCTTCTAATGTATTTGTACAAAATGATTACGGCCAGAAAAGTCAAATATATAAAGTTGAGACGTCTGCCATTTTGAACGAGCCGTTGACGGTGACCGTTGCGTATGATCCATTCGCTATGCCCAACAACAGCAACCCGTATCTCTACCAACTGAAGGATGATCTTTTAGATCATCATGGAATCGAGATCCAGGATACAGCTGTCTATCAATTTGATCTGGTTCCAGGGGAGACAGGAGAATTTGCCCAGGACAACATTACGATAAACGCACCTCGAGGTGCTGTTTCTAAACCGGGAAAGCTGATCATAGTGAGTAGAGCATTTGCTGACACTGTCGAGCCTGATATTGCCTGTTCCGATGATGCAGACTGCGGCGCGCCCTATGAGCAAGGCGCACGGCATTGTGAGGGCAGCAGTGTGGTCCAGGACGTCATCCAGCCGACCTGTGTTCATGCCGGAACGTATAATTCTTATTGTCAGAATAAAATCCGGTATGATGTTCGGGAACAGTGCGGATTGCTTCAGTCCTGCCGGGAGGCCTCTTGTATTGATCCGGCAGTCACGCTGGATCCGGATGGCAAGGATTTTTATACACGCGGGATCACAGAAACCGATGCCGGGAATTTCGAGGATTATTGTGATGGCAATACAGTAGTAGAGTACTGGCGGGAGGGCGCGGTCTTGAAGAGTGGGGAGTTTGCCTGTCCGGAGGCCTGCCGGAATGGCCGCTGTCAGAAGTTCTTGGCAGATGCTGATCAGGATGGCAGGGTGTCTCTGGCCGAGATCTTGGAGTATATTCACTTAGCAGAAACGGAGGATGCGCTGCCTGCTGAACAGCGTAATCCTGACGTCGACGGCCGGCAGGCTGTCTATGAATGGGAGAATCAATAATGCGGCCGGGTCTGCAAAAAATATGGATTGTCGCAATTATCTGTGGATGCTTGTGTGCCGGGGCCGGGTCAGCGGCAGCTTCGCCAATGGAATTCACACCATGGCAGAGCGGGAGTCCGGGGCCGGGCAGTGATTTTTTCTATGACATGACGGCCGGATACCGTTTTATTCCCAAGGAGGATATTCAGGTAACGAAAGTGTGGGGATATTTTGACGGTGCTCACACGGTCAGTTTATGGAATGCGCAGACCGGGGAGAAATTGGCCGCAGGAGATGTGACCTCTTATCGACAATGGCAATCTGCTGAAATCACACCGGTCACCGTCCATGCCGGTGTGCCATACATTGTGGCTGCTTATATCGGCCAGGGGAGCGGGGTGGTTGCGGGTAGTGCTCCTAATTTCCCCTTAGATTATAATGAAATCACGATTGAATCGACCGCGTATGGCTATGGAGATAAAATGCCGGATGCTTTTTTTAAATCAGCTATGCTGGGTATGGTCGATATCAGTATAGAGCCCAAGGTGGTTCGGGATGTCCGGTACTCTCTTGATGATGCATCGATGTGTGAAGTGACACTGCATTTGAATATGGATCCTGGAGAGGTGAGTGCCTTTGTTATTGAGGAATTTTATCCGGAAACCTGGGCCCTGATCAGTGCGCCGTCAGGCTGTGTAGCTGATTATGAGGAAAACAAACTCGAATGTGTTATCAGCGAGTATGCATTTATCGATACAACTCAGAGGTCATTGCGGTATACGCTCAAGCGGCCTGATGAGGTATCAGGCGGGACATTTGAAGGCTCCTGGACGAGTATTCAACCGCCATTGCAGGGATCGATCATGCAGGAAAATATCCCAGCGGCATTAGTCGCTCCAGCGGAAGGAACAATTATTTCAGAAAATGAGGCTGTCTTTTCCTGGCATTCGGGCAGCAATGTGGCAAGTATTTATATGATCGCAGGGCTGGTTAAGGACGATAGAATAGATTCTTATATTTACCAGGGCTATCAAATGAGCGAGAGTTCCAGAACTGTGACCATTCCGCTATACGGACAACCTGTTCGTGTTTTACTAATATCGAAATTTTATGACGGGTTTTCAAGATTTCAAGAACAGACATTTGAAACCGGTTATCCTGTCTCCCGGCCGGCAGAAATTACCTTGCCTGCGGAAGGGGCCATACTCGAATCGCCGACGATAACGTTTGAATGGGATTCAGGAGTGGGTGCGCAAGGTTACTACCTTTCTGTTGGTACCAGCATCGCGTCGCAGGATCTAGGGGGCGGGGAGCAAGACGATACGTCCGCAACATTGTCTAATATACCGATGAACGGGGAAATGGTCTATGTTCGGCTCTGGTCCCGTCTTCGTTCTGGTTGGGAATATAGAGACTATGTCTATGAGACCAAACACCTGCCATTCTGCCATGTAACGGACTGCGATGCTGATGGTGATGTCGATAGTGATGATGCCAGTACTGTTATAGCGTATTTTGGCGACGATACCTGCGGAGAAGAGAACTCCTGGTGTGAGTATGCTGACGCGGACCGCGATGGAGATGTGGATCTGGATGACGTGTCATCTTTAATAAGCAGTTTCGGCACGTCAACCGGACCATGTATTCGGCCGTAAAATAAATAAGAAAAGAAGCGAGGACAGACTCTGCTTTTTTTAGTGAAAAGCAAGATCTGTCCCCGTTTGATTAAGCAGGTTCTTCGATCGCGCCGTTCGGGCAGACCGAAACGCAGGCGCCGCATTCAATGCAGGTCTCTTCATCGATCGAATAGATCGGGTCGCCTTCCTTAATCGCTTCGACCGGGCATTCCGGAACGCAATTTCCGCAGGCGGTGCATTTGTCAGTGATCTTGTACGACATGGATCGACTCCTTTTGGATAATGATTGTCAAATTTCTCATAAAGATATCATAAATTCAGCAGAATGCAACAAAAAAGAGGGTGTTTGAGCGAACGGGT
>CAZQQI010000032.1:0-19503 GCA_964595465.1 uncultured Planctomycetales bacterium
TAATCTCTGAACATTAAAATATATGGTTGGCGACGATCCCCCAAACAAAGATCTGGGGAACAGTGATCAGCGGCAAAAGGATCGCGGCCCGCCGACCGATATTGTGCCAGATCAGGCCGATCTCGGTATAGTCCGTCGCAACCCCCGCGGTCAGAAAAATCAGGCTGTTACCGACAGCCCCGGTCTGGCGGTAGATCTCAAAGGCCAGCGGAGCGGTCCCTTCAGAACAGACTTCCAGGACCGTGGCCAGAACCAATGTCAGCACCATTCCCAGTAAAGACGGCCCAAGATATTGATAAAAAACTTCCGTGGGAATATAGGCCCCGGCCAAGCTCGCTATTCCAATGCCCAGCAGGATCCACCACAGCACCATATCACTCAGCGCGACAGATCCCTTAACCACACCCCGGACATCCCGTGCGACATTCTCCCGGGAAAAAACGTATTCCCGACGGCGCCGTCGGATATCAGCGGCAATAGAAAAATCGGGATCATGCTCACTATTATCCGGATTGCACTCGACCCATCCCCGCTGTTCAAAGACCTGATACAGCATGCCGGTAATAACCGCGATCACCACCGCGGAGAGGATGATATACAAGGCTGATGTCACGCCGAAAAAACCGATCAGCATCAGGGTCAGCGGAAGGTTGGCCCAGGGGCTGGCTAAAAGAAAGGCTATCACCGAGGCGGTTGACGCCCCTTTTTTATAAAGCTGAATAGCCAGGGCCAGAATACCATGACTGCAGGCGCTCATGAAAAAACCCAGCACAACGGCTTTAAAAATGGTGCGTTTTTGACGGCGGGCCAGGACATGGGCAACATACGATCGGGGGATATAATGGTCGATCACCCCGCCAAGGACCAGGCCCAAAAGGATCGCCCACCATATGACCTGGATATACCGGAACAAAACTTCCCGGAACGGCTCCAACAGCGGCAGGACATAAGATAATCCCGTAAGCAGGGCCAAACCTGCCGCCGCGATCACCGTCTTACTTACCCCGGTCTTGGACGGAGCAGACGAACAGCAGGATCCCGTCTGGTAATCTTCTTTATTCTGATCGGATGACATCCTGAACCTCCTTGTTGATAAACCGCAGAAACCAAATAACGGGTGATAAAGCGTTCCTAGTTGCCCAAAATTTCTGTCGCTTCTGATCCTATGTTATGTGTTCTTCGCTCAAACAGTCCGCGAGCGAATAGCGATAAAAAAGATATCGCTCCTCCCCCTTTATGGGGGAGGCTGGGTGGGGGCTTTGCTTGACGAGACCCCCTCCCTAACCCTCCCCACAAGGGGGAGGGAATCCTAATTTAGACAGCTATGATGTTCGGCACATAATCTATTGATCCAGTCCCCATATTATAAAAGGCCTCTTGCGCATAACGCAAGAGGCCTTTTAAACATGAGCGGCAAATCCGTTTATTTGACCTCAACAATGGTCACGTCGAAGTTCAGATCTTTGCCGGCCAATGGATGATTGAAGTTCAGTTTAACAGTTTCATCCTTGATCTGAGCCACCGTGGCCGGAAATGTCTTTCCGTCCTTGGTCTTGATCGGGACCATCATGCCGGGCTTGACCTCCATATCTTCCGGAAAGAAATCCTTGGAGACTTCCTGCATCAACTCTTCGTTTACCGGCCCGTAACCCTCTTCCGCGGCCACAGAAACCTGCTTGGTATCCCCTTCCGCAAGACCTTCCAGTGCTTTTTCCAGGCCGGGAATGATCTGGCCTTCACCCTGAACATAACTTAAGGGCTCTTTCCCCTCAGACGTATCGACAACTTCATTGTCAACTGTCAGAGTATAATTCATCACTACTGTTTTTCCTTCTTCAACAGCCATAGGATCCTCCTTTTTCACTGCCTGAGCCGTACCGGCGCAAAGGGCCAATATACTCAATACCATTAAAAAACGCTTCATTTCCGCCTCCTTTGCTTACGTATCGATCCGTCTTTCCGCTGACAGCACGGAAAGATATCCGCATTCAGAACGATCAATTCAATTATTAAAATATCATGGAGAAAAAGACGAAGCGAAGGGCAGGAAAAATCATTCACTTACCGAGCCGCCATAGGCAGCCTGCAACGAACTTTCAGCATCCACCGATATCAATAACCGCGCATCCCTCAATACAAATGGCATTATGTCAGATTACATCGAAATGTCCAGGATGTTCTCAAAAATCAGCCAAAAAAATCACACTTTCAACAGCTTTTTACAGAAAAATTCATCCAGAGACCATGCACCGCCTCCGGTAAAAATCAAGGTTCCGGCCATGGTCCAGTAACACAGAGCCAATTCTTTAACCGAAAACGGATCAGCTGCATGCCGGACAAAAGCCGCGACCGCCATGGTCACAAAAACAAAAAAAGCGGCCGGCCGGGTCATAAAACCGATAATCAATAACAGGCCGCCGGCAAATTCCGAGAGAGCCGCGGCCCAGGCAAAAAATTCCGGCAAAGGAAATCCTAATCCGGCTACCCCCTGGATAAATCCCGACATCCCTCCGCCGAAAATCTTGCCGTAACCGTGATATGCCATGCCGGCGCCGGCCAGAGTCCTCAGCCATAATAACCCAAAATTATATAAACGGTTTTTCCACATACCCCCTCCTTTTTAAAAATCATTCCCTTAATCCGTGACTGCGCCTTGCGCCGCGGAACCGACACTTTTCTGATATTTTGCCAGAACCCCTTTAGTGTAACGGGTCTCCGGCCTCTGCCAGTCGAGCAGGCGCTGTTGGAGGTCATCTTCGGTTATATCTAAATTCATACTCCGCTGGACAGCGTCTATCGTGATCTTATCGCCGTCACGGACGACTGCGATCACCCCTCCGTCATAGGCTTCAGGGGTCACATGACCGACGACAAATCCATGGCTCCCTCCGGAAAACCGCCCGTCGGTGATCAGGGCCACGTCATTCCCCAGCCCCTTACCCATGATCGCCGAGGTCGGGGCCAGCATCTCGCGCATCCCTGGTCCTCCTTTGGGCCCTTCATAACGGATCACCACCACATCCCCTTTAACAATACCCCCATTGAGGATCTCTTTCAGCGCTTCTTCTTCAGACTCAAAGACCCTGGCCCGTCCGCTGAAGCGCTCGCCTTCTTTTCCGCTGATCTTGGCCACCGCACCGGTCGTGGCCAAATTGCCGTAAAGTATGATCAGATGCCCTTCCGGCTTAATCGGATCGTCCAGCGGACGGATGATCTCCTGCCCCTGTGGATACGGCCGGACATCCGCGAGGTTCTCTGCCAGAGTGCGCCCGGTCACGGTCAGACAATCGCCGTGAAGCAGGCCGGCCTCCAAAAGCATCTTCTGTAGAGGAAGAATCCCGCCGATCTGCGCCAGCTCTGCCGCCACAAATCGGCCGCTGGGTTTCAGATCGGCCAGAACCGGAACCCGTTTGCCGATCTCGGTGAAATCATCCAGCGAAAGAGGAACTCCGGCCGTATGCGCCATAGCCAACAGATGCAGAACAGCATTGGTCGAGCCGCCCAGGGCCATCACAATGGTTACAGCATTTTCAAAGGCCTCGCGCGTCATAATATCAGACGGACAGATGCCTTTTTCGATCAAATGCGCCACAGCACGCCCGGCGTTCCTGCAGTCTGCGGCCTTTTCTTTAGAGACCGCGACCTGCATAGAGCTGTTGGGCAGACTCATACCCATCGTTTCAATCGCGCAGGCCATGGTATTGGCGGTATACATTCCTCCGCAGGCGCCCGGCCCGGGGATGGCGCAGGATTCGATGCCCCGAAACTCTTCCCGGGATATCTTCTTATTGGCGTACGCACCGACCGCTTCAAACACCGAAACGATATCGATCTTCTTTTTCTTGTATTTCCCCGGCAGTATGGTGCCGCCGTAAACGAAAACTGACGGACGATTGAGACGCGCCATAGCGATCAGACAGCCCGGCATATTTTTATCGCAGCCTCCGATCGTGACCAAACCGTCAAACCCCTGACATCCGCATACTGTCTCAATAGAATCGGCGATCACCTCACGCGAAACCAGAGAATACTTCATCCCTTCGGTCCCCATAGCGATACCGTCGGCGATGGTGATCGTACCGAAAATGATCCCCTTTCCTCCTGCGCGGTCCGCACCCTGAGCCGCCTTCTGGGCCAGCTTATCGATATGCATATTGCAGGGAGTCAGCATACTCCAGGTGGAGGCCACACCGATCTGCGGTTTTTCGAAATCGCTGTCTTTAAAGCCGACAGCGCGCAGCATAGACCGGTTCGGGGCGCGGTCATCGCCGTCCGTGATATGCCGGGAAAATTTTCGTGATAAAGGACTGTTCATAATTTCAGGATGATGCTATCAAGCGCGTACTCCCCCGGTGTCCGGCCGGAAAGCACTGATAAATGCTCAGACAGCCTGCGGGGGTTTGCTGAAATGACGCCTGCTTTGTTTTGCAAGTATTCTACCCGTCTGAATGAAAAGACACAAATATTTTATTATTTGCATCTTTCTCTGATCCCGAGTTCTATTTTTCAGAATATTTTTTATACATCTCACACCACTGGTGTCCCAATTAGGCAGCATTATCCTTCGAGCAAAATTATCAGAGACATGAAATAAGATATCGCTCCTCCCCCTTTATGGGGGAGGCTGGGTGGGGGTTTTGCTTGATGAGATCCCCCTCCCTAACCCTCCCCACAAGGGGGAGGGAATATATTTGAGAGACCCCCGCCGGCAACAGCGCCGGCAGCCGCTCCGCCTGCAGCCCCCCGTTGAGTATGTTCCCCCATGGACTGGCAACCGCTGACCAGAACGGCGCATACGATGACAATGGTAATGAAAAAATGTTTCACAACAGCCTCCTTATAAGCGTTTGGGTTGAACCTCCATCCAGATGGACATTTTTAACATACATCCTCCCACACTTTTCCGGAAAAAGCCTTCCGGACTACACCCCAAAGGGAAAGGTCTCCGGCAGACGTTCTGCTTCCTGCGGGCCGACCGGCTGAACCGCCCGGGTCTTTTCTATCCAAATATATTCATCAAACTGGCGGGGCAGCTCCGCTTCAAAATAGTGGCTGGCCAATTCTGTCTCCGGACGATAGATCACTCCGATAGCCCGCTGCAGCCTGGGCCGGCTGAGCTCTTTATAAAGCCGGTGGTCCCGCATATGCCTTAGCGGAAGAAAAAATCCCGGCAGACCGGCTTGCTGAAAAAGGACTTCATAGCTGCGGTTCTGTGCCGGACGGACCTCTTTGACCTCCAGCGGACCGTCCCAATTCGAGGCGGCGGCCACGGTCCCGCGATGTGTCCCGAAACCGATGCTATAAACATCATCGCCGTATTTTTCCCGGCATAATTGACCGATATTAATCTCTTTCCGAGCCCCCATCTCAGTGGCGGAGGCGTTGCCGATATGAGAATTGTGCGCCCAGACGACTGCCTTGGCGTCTGCGCCGTGATAATCCAGCAAATCATTCAGAGTATGAAACATATGTGTATCCCGCAGATTCCAGGACTCCCGTGAGCCGTAATACATAACACGATAATATTTTTCTGCTTCAGCGACCAGTTTGGCATTGTGCAGGGCGCTCATAAGACTCTGCCCGTCCTGAGAAGCATATTCCGCCTGCTTCTCTTTCAGATCTTTCAGCATGCGGACCACCTCATCCTCACATTTTTTATATTTACCGCTCAGGACCATGGCGCCGTAACTCCCCGGATCGCTTTCCCAGGGCATCAGACAGGCATACCGTCTGCGGGCGACCCCTGCCGTTTCCGGATCGACCTTGTCCAGATAACGCAAAACCGCATCAATGGAACTATACAGGCTGTAAAGGTCCAGCCCGTAAAAATTCACAGTCGGCGCAGTCATCAGCTGATCCTCGTTGTAGGCCTTCATCCATTCAACAAACTCCAGAAAGGACGTATTCCGCCACATCCAGGTTGGAAAACGCTGAAAAGACTTTTCTTCCGGTTCTTCGATGTCGGGTCCATGGATATACCGGTTGACATTGGCAGCATCCGGCCAGTCGGCCTCTACTGCAATAATATTAAAACCCTTTTCCTGGACCAGGCGGCGGGTCACGCGTGCTCGCATTTCATAAAATTCCGCTGTCCCGTGAGACGCCTCGCCCATAAGGACGATACGGGATGAACCGATACGATCCATCAGGGGACCGGGATCCGCCTGGTCCACAGTATCAAAATCTTCGCATGATCGGACGATCCTTTCCTGGAGAGGAAGACCGGACGCTGTCTCTTCCTCCCGCTCTATTGAAGAAGATCCTTTTGACGGCTGACCGCTGATCAGCGGAACAAAACGCACAGCACCCAGATCTTGTCGTTCATAATCCTCTTCCCCCCGACGGATAATCAAAAACAATTTCTGATAGCGACCGTCTTCCATGACCGGGATGATCAACCGCCCGCCGATTTTCAGCTGATGCAAAAGAGGATCAGGCACACGCTCTCCGCCAGCGGCCACATTGATCGCATCAAAAGGAGCTTTTTCAGGCCATCCCTGAGTCCCGTCCCCGTGCAGGACATGGACATTATCGTAGCCCAGCCGTTTAAACCTTCCGCGCGCGGTCTCCGCTAAGGGTTTGTGCCGCTCGATCGTCCAGACCTCCGCGCCCATTTTGCTGAAAATGGCCGCAGCATAGCCTGATCCGGTCCCGACATCAAGCACTTTATCCTTCTCCTTGATTTCAAGCGCTTCCGCCATTAACGCGACAATATACGGCTGGGAAATGGTCTGGTCCTCTTCAATGGGAAGAGGGGAATCTTCATAAGCAAACTCGATCAGATCGGGATGAACAAATTCTTCCCTGGGGATCTGTCCCATAGCATTCAGTAAACGCTCATCCTTAACCCCTCTTTGCTTGAGCTGGTTGGTGACCATGTCCGCGCGGAGTTGCTGCAGCCGTTCCATCATCGCCTCCTTGATTTTATATAACCCATTAAATCCTGAATATCTTCTCAGGATGTATGATGATCTCCTGTTTGACCTGGGGCACCTGTTCCTGCTCTTCCCCGGCCACTATGCCGTCGAGAACAGCGGCCTGCCGGACAGCGCGGACTGTCCCTGTCAAATACACATCGGCAGTCTGTTCATCCGTATCGGCCACGATCAGGACGCCCCCGGCCCCGCTTTCCTGCGCCATTTCCGTAATTCCGGCAGAAAACCACCCGCTGACCGCAAGACACTCTGCTTCCGCGGTTGTCAGTCCCTCGGCAACCGCAGAATGAATCTCACCGTCGGCGGACAACAGAAAAAAAATACGGACAGCTTCGTCAACCAGAGCCAAGATATCCTCTAAAGACATTTCAACAGGCTTCATAAGTTCCTCCTATTTTTAATGGATCTTTTCCTGCGCGGACCGTACCTTTTGCTCCGCCGTTTCCGTCTTGTCTGTCCGTTCGTCCAATTCGATGAATGTCACCACACGTGCATTTTTCTGCAGAACTTTAGCGTGCATCTCCCGGGCCAATTCAAAGAGCTGTCCGGCCGAATCCGATTCAAGGATCGTACCCATAGCTGTCAGGATATAGGGTACGCCCTTATCAACCAGCACCTGTACGGCCGCCGCCACCTCATCGGAAACAGACGCCTCCGGTGTCCCTAAGGGAAGAATCTTTATTTCCATAATTGCCATATTGCACCTCCGTATCCGCAGGCATTCATTTTGCCTGATGAGTTTGGATCTTCTTTTCCAGAGCGGTCAGTAATGCACCGCCGTAATCTGCCTGATCCTGTTTTTCAGCACCCATCAAACCTCCGGGACTGAAAATATTAATCTCGATCAATTTCTCTCCGATCAGATCCACACAGACGAAAAACATGCCGTCCGCCCTCAGCTTTTCCCTGATCCGCTCGACGACCTGAAGCATCCCGTCGGTCACATAGGCCTTTTCCGAATGAGCTCCGATGGACAGGTTGCTGCGGAAATCCTGGCGAGGTGTTCTGCGGTGAACAGCAGCCCGCTTTCCGTCACAGGTCAGAATTTCTCCTTCAACCACAAACAGACGGGTGTCCCCTTCCTGAGATTCCGGGAGATATTCCTGCGCCATGATGTAGCCGTCACGGGAGATCGCGCTGATGATCTGATTCAGATTATCCAAATTGTGCGGATGAACATGAAACACATTGCTTCCCTGCGAACCCTGAAGCGGCTTGAGCACTGCCTGTCCTCGCAAAGACTTCACAAAAGCTTTGATCTCGTCATGCGCATAGGACACCATTGTGCGGGGCTGAATTTCCGCAGGAAAAGACAAAAAATATAATTTGTTTAATGCCGCCGCGAGCCCGTCAGGATTATTAATGACCAGCACACCCCGGCTGGCCGCGACTCGGCCGAAACTGATCCCGATATACTGGGCCCAGGGACGGCTGCGCGCGTCAATTGCCGGATCATTACGTAAAAACAAGGCATCAAGTTCATCAATATTTAGGACCTCTTCGTGCGCCCGGCCATAATAAAAATGCTGGAAAAATTCCTGCTGAGATCCAGCGCGGCCCCGGACATAATCAAAAGACCGGGTAAGGACCCGGACATCTCCGGCAGAACCGCAGGTAAAATCCTGCACCGCGATATAGCGGATATCATGCCCCCGCAGAAAAGCCTTCCAGGCCAACATAGTGGTCGTGTAGCCTTCTTTCTCCAGCAGTATGTCATTAACCAGAAACCCGATTTTCATAGATCCCGCTTTCCTTAAAATAGACCTCAAGAAAGGATTTGAACGTTATCCCGTTTTTTAACACACCGATTTTCTTCTGAACGTCCTCCCGCTGCCAAAACAGCGGCATGACCGCCGGAGGCTGCAGAACCCCTTCTTGCTGAAGCCGCCGCACCTGCTCCATTTTCCGCGCCGCGATCTTCCCCGCCCAGAGAATCCGCGGATCGGGAACAACCGGCATCGCCGAAAGAATCTCCTTTAATCCCCGTAAATAGACAGCGTCTTTGTGCAAACCGCCGCCGCGCCAGACGCGTACCGCGATCATAAAGGCTCGAAACGGCGAGATCCCGTATTCCCCGGTCAAATGGTCGACGATCTCACTGAACCTCTCGCACCGTTCCATTTCCCGGCAGGCGATAACGCGAGCCGCCAGCAGACGAAGGCGCTGAGGCGTCAGGGAATCCACCAGATATTCGCTCAGAACTGCCAGACCTTCCTGGGTGGCTTCGTACCCGGCCATACCCGAGGCAAAGGTCTTCAATGGCTGGGCACGTCCGTTGAAATAAGTCAAAAGATGCGTCCCAATTTCATGGTGGAGAAGGGCTTCCACCCGTCCGGCCGAAAGGATGATATCCTCGGCGATCAGCAAAATCCCGTTACTGACCATCAGCCCGGCCGGAATGTCGGGATGGACCTCCACGCGCGCCCGAAATTCGGGCATCTGCTGCTGATAGGCCTGGATCTGTTCCCCGGCACGGGATTTGATCTCTTCAGCCGAAAGGCTGTCTCCGGTTTTCATGTCCGGGGGACCCTTTTCTTCGAGCATGCCCAGGACGCTGACTGCATCGTTAAAAAGAGTGTCATCAATGCTGCCGTAAAGCGCGGCACTGCACTGTTTGAATTCCGGTGTGCCGCGCACCTGAAGCATGCGCAGGTGGGCCAGGGTCTCATCCCTCTTGGCTGTCAGGATATCGCGCAATTCCGGATGAACGATCTTTTCTACGGGGAACCGTTCCAATTCCCGGATCATATGACTCAAATGACACGGCAGCGGACGGTATTGGAACACCGGCTCCCGGGAATAGCGGCTTTTTGAAAACACTGTCCATTGCTTATGGGTATTGACGGGGGTGACTTCCAGCAAAAAATCCATGCTCTCACTGATCTCATTCAAATAACGATCCAGCTGAAATACAGCGGGTTCGATTTTAATCGGTGTCATCGCGGTCATATACGCTCCAGTTCCCGGCGACATAAGGGGATAATTTCCGAAAGGATGCGGCGCAGAGCGCACACCTTTACCGGGTCGGGATCCAGTGTCCACTCATCCATATAGATCTTTTTAATCTCCAGGGCCAGCACACAGCCTTTTCCGGTAAAATGCTCATGCACCCATTCCGGAAAATATCCGCCTTGAAAATTGACATTTTCCCGAACGTCCAGGTTCCGGCACCCGGGGAGCTGTCTGCGCCGCAGAACACTGATCAGCCGGTCGATCAGCGGCCGCCAGCGCTGCGGATCTTTCAGCGTTCCGGTCCCGACATTAATATCAGGAGCCTTATCTCTGCCGGCCGGAGCTTCAGCGCCCTTGCTCCGGGTATTGAAACTGTGAATATCCAGGATCAGAAAATGCCCGAACCGCTCGATCAGATCTGTGATAACCGCATTCATCTCCCGGTAAAATGCGTGATACATATGGCGCGCCTTATCTTCGGCCGCCGCCGGCAAAAGATCACGCCAGATTTCCAGGCCCCAGGCCTGTTCGGGGCCGGAATAAATGCATTCGTCAGGCGCACGGTTAAAATCGACCTCAAAACGTGACCGGTGAACGATCAGTTTATTAGGACCGATATCCGCGATCTTATCAGTGTACAGATCCTCTTCATATTTGCGCTCTTCTTTTGTAAGTTTCTGATGGCGCCGGAATTCCGGATCCACGATATCTCCGGAGTGCAAAGCAGTCACGACAACCGGGTCATCACCGCGCAGAAGCGTCCACCAGGGACGCGCGGATCGCTGATGTGTCCTGTTCACGGCATCTCTCCTCTTTACTGCACAGCCTGATCCCAAAGGGCCTGGATTGAATCCGGCAAATTGCTCTTCACATGACGGATCTCACCGCAGGTTATGTTTTCATTAAGCAGCTTGAACACGGATTTCACAGCCATCTGGGCATCGACATTGTCGTTCAGGCTATTCTGCATATATTCCGTGAATTCAGCCGGATCAGACAGCTTGACCGGCTGTTTAGCCGGGTTCCAGCCGTCGAAAAAGACCCCTTTGATCAAGAGCGGCAGCTGAGCTGCCAGGTCTACGGCCTCTTCCGGGCTCAACCGGTCACGCAAGGCATGCAGAACAGAACGCAGAGCACTGTAGGCGTGCTGAGGATCTTCTGTATGCAGATCCTGTTCCAGCCCTTTCAGCCACGCTTCGGATTTCTGAATCGTTTCGTCAAAGACATGCAGACTTGTCATAGTCATAACACCCTCCTTTTTTTCATTAATAACGGTAAATCGCCGCAATACTCGCGCCTTGCGGCATATTCTCCTTCTTTAAAATAAAGACATCGCCATCAGCAGCCAGGGTTTGACCGGCTGCCAGATCAAGCAAATCAATATCCGCAGGCTCCTGCTGATCATGGAGATCAAACTGTTTCGTATCCGGCTGGTATTCGGCCCAGACCTGCTGTTTCTCTTCGACAAACAAGGTCTGCACCCGTCCATCGGCCGCAGCCGGAACGATCATTTTAATATCGATCGCCGTGCGTTCAGGTTGTTTAGCCGCTGTCAGCTGAAAACGCTCCACCTCCTCTTCCCGGACACGGTCAAGAACCGGACGAACGATCTCCCAGGCTTTCTTCTGAAGTTCTTCCGGACGCCATTGCTCGGGATTGCCTTCTATCGTCTGATCCTGAAGATAAGGATACCGGTTCTCATTTTTATAAGCAGCTGTCACCTCATCAACGCCGGCCAGGATCAGCGGGGCTTTCTGATCTTTCAGCCGGTCCTCCACCTTCCCGGCCACCGTCCGGCAGAACAGATCCAGGCCCTGTTTGGTGTCATCCGTTTCCGCCCCATGACCCAGATAAGACGTCGGGGTCTGGCCATCACCTTTTCCTGTGCGGGTATGGTAAAATTCATTTTTTTTGCCCGCAGCATGAGGCACAGCCTCTTCTTTGGAATGCGGGCCCTTAAAGCCGACCTCCTGGATCCCCTGCCGGTGCGCTTTAAAAAACCTGACCTGCTGCTGGCTGAGAGCCAGGATATAAAAGTTCTGATCACGTGTGATCAGCGGCAGCAACGGCTTGAGATGAAAATGGAATGATGTGGTCACCAGTTCCTGAAACACGACCGGGACACGAAAATAACAGAACGTTTCCGGTGAACAAAAAACTGCCAAGCCGAGGCTCTGATATTCCCAAAACTCCCGGTCCTCGAACAGAGGCTTAACAGGAGCGAATATCGCATCAATATCCGTGGAACGCGCACCCAGATCAGCCAGCTTTCGGCGGGCTTCACTGACCAGATTATGCAGTCTGGTCTCGTCGGCGGTATTCCCCTGACTGGCCGGATCCGTAGGCAGATAGATCGAGACACAGGGGACATCCTTAACATTGTATAAGTCTTTTAAATTCGGCTGCTCGAATAACTCCATATATTTTTCCCTCCTACTTTGTTTTCCGTTCTAATTTCGCAACACGTTCTTTTACCTCAATGATCGAATCCGGATTCAGTGAGATCGAATCGATACCGGCCCGGACCAGGAATTCCGCAAAATCAGGATGATCGCTGGGAGCCTGTCCGCAGATCCCGACCTTGCAGCGGTGCTTATGCGCTCTCTTGATCAATTCGCTGACCGCGCGTTTGACCGCCTCATTGCGCGCATCAAAAAGATACGACAGACGATCACAGTCCCGGCCGATACCCAGAACCAGCTGGGTCAGATCATTGGTCCCGATAGAAATCCCGTCGAATTTCTGGGCAAACTCCTCGGCAAGGATCACATTAGAGGGGATCTCTCCCATGACATAGATCTGCAGAGGCCGCTTCTCGCGCTGGTCCCGCGACAGACCGTTGTCCTTAAGAGTATCCAGGACCTGATCAGCTTCTTCAAGTGTCCGGCAGAACGGGATCATCACAACGACATTAGATAAACCGATCTCTTCGCGGACCCGTTTGACTGCGCGGCATTCCAGGTCAAATCCCTCACGGTATTCGTTACTGTAATAGCGTGACGCTCCCCGGAACCCGATCATGGGATTATCCTCTTCAGGCTCGAACGCTTTTCCCCCGATAAGGTTCGCATATTCATTTGTCTTAAAGTCACTCATACGCACAATAACCGGCTCAGGGTACTGCGCCGCCGCGATGCGGGCAATACCCCGTGCCAGCTGGTCTACAAAATACTCGCTTTTATCTTCATAACGGCTGGTCAGATTGCGGATCTCCTGCTTGGCATCGCGGTCTTCGAGATCTTCATAATGCACCAGGGCCAGCGGATGGATCTTGATGATATTGTTAATGATGAATTCCATGCGCGCTAAACCGATACCCTGAGCCGGCAGACGCCACCAGCGGAAAGCTGCCGGAGGACTAGCAATGTTCATCATGATCCGGGTCTCTGTTTCAGGCACCCGGGTCACATCGATCTCTTTTTCTTCATAATCCAGAATACCTTCGTATACCATCCCCTCATCGCCTTCGGCACAGGAAATGGTGATCTCATCACCGGTGCTGATCTTTTCTGTGGCATCGCCGGTTCCCACCACTGCCGGAATACCCAGCTCGCGGCTGACGATCGCGGCATGCGAGGTGCGTCCTCCCTGCTCGGTAACGATCCCGGACGCCTTTTTCATGATCGGCACCCAGTCGGGGTCGGTCATGCCGGTAATCAGGACAGCATCGTCTTTAAATTTATCGATCTCATCCACGCTCTTGATCACCTGGGCTGATCCTGATGCAATCGCCTCACCGATAGATAGTCCTTTACACCGCACGCGGCTTTTCTTTTTCAGACGATAGGCTTTCAGCACCCCCGCCTCTTTGCGCGACTGAACCGTTTCCGGCCGGGCCTGCACAATAAACAAATCTCCCGTTTTTCCGTCTTTGGCCCACTCCATATCCATGGGCTGCTGGTAGTGTTCTTCGATCACCGCGGCCCAGCGGGACAGAGTCAGGATCTCATCGTCGTTTAGTACAAAGCCGGTTCGTTCCTTTTTGCTGGTATTGATGTTCTTAGTGGTGTGGCTTCCGCCCCGGGCATAGACCATTTTCTTCTCTTTATCCCCGCAGGTCTTGGCGATGATCGGGCGCAACTCCTCATCCTTAAGCAGAGGCTTAAAGGCCACATATTCGTCCGGCGTGACCGATCCCTGCACCACATTTTCTCCCAGCCCCCAGGCGGCATTGATAACCACTACGTGAGGAAAACCGGTCTCGGTATCGATCGAGAACATCACCCCGGCCCCGGCTTGATCCGAACGCACCATTTTCTGAACACCAACCGACAAGGCCGCCTTCATATGATCAAATCCCTGCTCCTCACGGTAGCTGATCGCCCGGTCCGTGAACAGTGACGCATAGCATTTGCGGCAGGCATCGATAAGATCGTTCACGCCAGTGACATTAAGAAAGGTCTCCTGCTGGCCGGCGAAACTGGCTTCGGGCAGATCTTCCGAGGTAGCGCTGCTGCGCACCGCGACATCGACCTCCCTGCTTTTATGCGATCTGCTCAATTTTTTATACTGATCCTCAATAGCCTGACGGACCTCTTCCGGAAAAGCACTGCGGCGGAAAACCCGGCGGATATCAGACCCGGTCTTTTCCAAAGAGCGGCTCCCTTTTTGAAAATCATGGATATGTGATCGGATCTCGTCAGAAATATCATTGTCTTCCAAAAATCTGCGGTAAGCCCGTGCGGTGGTGGCGAACCCGGCGGGAACACGGATCTTTTTCCGCTTCAGGGAGCGGATCATCTCCCCCAGAGACGCATTCTTTCCGCCGACCTGGGCAACATCCTTTTTGGAAAGCTGATCCAGAGGGACAGCATATGTTTTCTTGCCGGCCATAAGGCTCCTTTCTTATTATTCAAATTATTCAAATCAATATCGGAATGATCAATAAAAAAACACAATATGATCTCACTTACAGCCATATCTCCACAACCGTTCACATAGTACCAGCCAGCCGTGTCTGCTATAACAGGCTGTATCAAGGTATAATTAACATTATTCCACTTCTTACCGCGTAAAGAAGCAGCATGAATGGGTTCAAGTCACTGTCGGGGGTGTGGAAAGGTCGATGCGGCGGGAAATATCACGCAGATAACAGCGGGCTTGACGGGCCTGGTCTAATTTCTCTTCCATGGACACGTCCTCATTACCTGCCAGCTCCAAAATAAGACCGCCATGAAATCCGGTCTCATGCAGTTCTCTGAGCAGACGCGGCCAGTCGACCCCTCCCTGCCCGGGAGCCAGATGCGCATCCCAGTCGCCGTGATTATCCGCGGCATGGATCATCTGCAGATGCCCGGACAACTTATACATAACACTGTAAAGATCTCCGGATAAATGAGCATGACCGGTATCCAGGCAGGTCCCGACATTAATCTCCTGAATGCTCCCCATGATCTTGAGCATATCGCTGGTGTTACCGAACAGTAAATGAGGCAGCATGTTTTCCAGCACAAATCCGATCTCTAATTCACGGCAGCGCCGGCACACCTCATTCAGTACTCCCGACGCATTGAGAATACGCTGGGAGCGTTCCTGATCGGAAATATTGGGGGATTTTTCCGGCCCGGGATGCACCACAAAATACCGCACATTCAGAATCCCGGCGGTTTCCGCCGCCGTCAGCAGCTCGTGTAAGGAGCGTTCGCGCTGAAACTTATCCAATGCCGTGATGTCGATCTCATGCCGGAACGGAGCGTGGAACGAATAGGCTTCAATTCCCAATCCTTTGATCATTTCCGCCGCTCGGCGCACCTGCTTTTGATCATGATAATCCAGATGATCCGGCGCCGAGCAGACCTCGATCATGGAAAACCCGCCCTGACGGATCGGCTCCAGACACTCAAAGATGCTGCGGTTATAAAAACAGCCGGTTGAAAGGCCGACAGGCCAGTCGCTCATGATCCCTCCTTTTCAATAAAGAATCGCGGAAACGGTCTAAACGGCAGCTGCCCGGCTGGCAAAAACAGCATTGCTTTTCTTTTGCCGAAAGGCAGTTGAAATCCGGCGCGTCATCTTCGCCGACAGCAATTTGCGCGGTGAACAGGCGCACATAAAAATCCGCACGGGTCGCCGCATCGTAGAGATACCATTGCCGGCCCCAATCATGATCGCGCTCATATTTCGATCGGATCAGACCGGCGATATGACGGGGATGCCAACCCAGAGCCAGAAATGCCAGCACGACCTGGCGAATCTTTTCAGGCTTCAGCAAACAATCGTTGGGGTGTTCCATAATATAACGTATACATTCCGGCACGATATCCAACGGCTGAAGGTCATAGGTCTCAGGCCATTTTTCCGGCGGCTCGGGTTCGCAGCCGTAGAACCATTGATGAACCCCCGCCCGATCCGAACGCTCATACTCGTCGATCAATGCTGATGTCCCCTCAAGAGATTCCGGGATAAACAGCGACGACGCTGCAGCCAGACCGCGCACCTGCTGATCATCACGCATGACACACATCCCTTCCTCTTCAGTGATGTTCTGTAAAGGAATAGAGAAAATATCCGGACACCCTTTTTCTTCCATAACTCCCCGTATAGATGAATTCCTTTTGTGTTTGGAATACGCACTGAACGGGATACGGATGATCCGGGTGTTAAGCGGATCTCCGTATTCACTGATATCAACCGCCACGACCTCCCGCCCTCTCTGCTGCGGCCCCACACGTACCGCCGACAGTGTAACCGGCACCGGAGTGGACAGAGCCGCCCGCGACTGAATACGCGCTCCTAAAAATTCCATGATCAATCCCAGACCGGCGAAAGACCGTGCCAATTCTGCGGAAACGGTATACCCGCCCGGACTGACAGCGTGCTCATAATAGGACAGAACATGTTCCGGAACATGTCCGATCTCTGATAGACGCAGACAAGGATTGGAATCAAGGGGAATACGCCAGATGAAGTGATGGCCTCTGCCGCTGAGAACATGCATATCTGTTATCCCGAGGTCGCGAAAATATTTCCGGCAGGCGGAGACCACAGATTTCTGCAGCGACAAAGAACGTCCGGGATCCAGATAGGGCTCGGCCGGATAATCAAAATTCACATATTCAATATCAAGGTGGACGATCAGACTGTTATGATCCCACAAAGAACGGGCGGTATCCAACCCAGCCTGCCAGAATTCGGGCATATCAACAGGGTTCCGCTGATCCCGGTCATAATAAAAGGCCGGATAACAGGGCGCCACATAAACCGCCGTGGCGGTTTCCAACGACCGGCCGCCCAGAAATTCCGTCATCCGCTGACGGATATTATGATCGGCGTAGTATTCGCTGGGCTCGGTCATGCGCTCTCCATTCAGCGGCATAATTCCTGCGCATTCACATCCCTCATCACTTGTGTCCTAATTAGACAGCATTATCCTTCGAGCAAAGTTGTCAGGGACATGAAATAAGATATCGCTCCTCCCCCTTTATGGGGGAGGCTGGGTGGGGGTTTTGCTTGACGAGATCCCCCTCCCTAACCCTCCCCACAAGGGGGAGGGAATCCTAATTTAGACGGCTATGATCCGTCATCATTATTCTATCTTTATTTTCTGCGCCTCAGCCCGTTCTTCCTGTTTCTTGGGAGCCGTTATCTGCAGCACACCATTTTTATACTTCGCCTTGATCCCGGTGTTATCCACCGGCGTGGGGAGTCCGATCTCCCGATAAAAACGTCCTTTATAGCGTTCCGTACGCCAGTAATTTTTCTTTTTATCTTCCTCTTGCTGTTCTTTGTTGGCCGAAATCACAAGAGACCCGTCCTGCACGGAGGCATCAATATCTTTCGCCTCCATTCCGGGCATATCTGTTTCCACATAGACATTCTGCTCGTCTTCCCACACATCAACCGACGGCATGAACATACCCCGGCTGCGAGCCGTCTCGGCCGGTAAATTAAAAAACTCATTCAATTCATCATACAGAGACGGCAATAAAGACGGTTGAGTTTTTCTGCTCAAATTCCAAACCATAATGCACCTCCTTTTTTTAACGGATTGTCTTTACCTGTACACGTCCGCGCGGGTCATAGGCAGTGTTTCACTCCCCTTGCCCCGTTTGGAAAGCAAAACCTGGTAAATGTTCACGTTAGCCTCCCTGAAGCGATGCGCGCAGCCGGCCATATACAAGAGCCAGGTGCGGTAGGTCCGTTCTCCGGCAAGCTGGAGGGCCTCTGCGTTGCGATCGCGCAGTTTTCTGCACCAGAGCGCCAGTGTCCGGGCATAATGACGGCGCAGGGATTCCACATCAATGATCTCAAATTCCAGCTCCTCCATATGCTGAAGAATATAACTGATATTGATCAGCTCTGCGTTGGGAAAAATGAATGTATCCATAAAGCGTGATCCGGTCGAACGCTGGACACGAGTCCGTTCGGTAGTAATGCCGTGATTCAGAAATAGCCCGTCCTCTTTCAGCAGACGTTTGGCGACCTGAAAATAGGTGCGGAACTGGTCGATGCCCACATGTTCAAACATGCCGATCGAGGTGATTTTATCGAAATTTTTATGTCCGGTTAATTCGCGGTAATCTTTGATCTCGACACGGCACATATTCTGCAGGCCTTCCCGCCTTATCCAGTCCTGAGCCCACTGGTACTGCTGTTTACTGAGGGTCACACCATAGGCATGAACGCCGTAATGTTTTGCCGCGTGGACCACAAGACTGCCCCAGCCGGAGCCGATATCCAAAAACCGTTCTCCGGGCTTCAGCCGCAGTTTACGGCAGATATAATCCAGCTTATTGAACTGGGCCTGATCAATATCGTCGTCCTTGTGCTGAAAATACGCACAGGAATAGACCATATACTTTCCCAGGAACAGGCGGTAAAAATCATTGCTGACATCATAATGATGCTGAATAGCCTGTTGATCATTATTCAGTGTATGTTTCATCATCCCTCCTTGTTGCGCATAAAAAACGTTGCCCGGCCCGCCTATCGCCTGTCCCGGAACGGAATATGCGCTCCGGGACAGACTCGACAGTCAATCTTGCTAAACGGCACACCATGCCTTCATGATGTCCCATAAAACACCGGGGCGTTTTTTGAGTTCGCTAAAATAATCCGCCAGGGTCATAGCTTCAAACAGATCCCCTTCGATATCGATGCCTTTCTCGATGAACGCCTTACCGGCCTCCAGGTCATCGCGGCACAGAATAATCCGTTTCAGCGCCCGGGGGTCATTAACAACCAGAGTGAACTTCGGATTATCACTCCAGCGGATCGTCTCTCCTGCTGATGTGCGGATGTTGAAATCTTTCCGCGGATGATACTGAAAAACCATGTTCAGAAGTTTTTTTTCAGAAGATGATTTTGGAGGGCTATTGAACACCAGCGTCTTAAATCGTTTGACCGGATTGATCATGACATCCATAATTTTCTCCTTTATCAGAGCATTACCCCTGGAGCACTAACTGTTAATTTGGTATATTCATTTTATTGCTGTCAAGCTTAAAATATACGGCTTATTTCTGCCCTTTTTAGACTTTTTTCTACAACATAGAAAAAAGGCGCCTCATTTCAGAGACGCCTTGTCTTTCCCCCTCCCTGGCCCTCCCCACAAGGGGGAGGGAATATAGGAGCGGGATCCTCCTCCGCAAAGGGGAGGGAATATAGGAGCGGGATC
>CAZQQI010000033.1:0-19275 GCA_964595465.1 uncultured Planctomycetales bacterium
AGGACTCTAATCCCCCGGCAGTAACGGTCACACTGTCCCCGTCCGGGTCACTGGCTGTAACATCAAAACTAAGATCCTCGCCCTCAAGCACATTTTGGTTATGGATTGCAGCTAAAACTGGAGTCTGATCAACGTTGTTTACCGTAACGGTAATCGTTTCTGAGACTGATTTGCCGTTTGCAGTAGCTGTAAATATCACATCATAAGATCCGGCATGCTCGTATCCTGGAGCAGCAGAAAAAAAATTGCTTTCATAATTCATCCACGGCTGTAGTCCGCTGGCAGAGATATTGATCGGGTCTCCATCTGGATCATGGGCAACGATTTCAATATTCAGTGATCCTCCTTCATCAATACTTTGATCACCGATCGGGTTGAGAACCGGAGGATTATCTGGATTCCCAACGGTATAGCTCCCGCCGGTTGTTTCACTTAGGATATCTGTGAAATTGCCTGTACGGTTGACTTCTGTTTCAGAATTGAATTCCACAACCGAAACGCCGTCATGAGCAGCTTCAAATTGGATTGTTCCAACCATAATATTGGATCCATTTAGGGGCGAAATAGTACCCACTTCAAAACGGATCAGGTTTCCCTCAATGCCCATATCAGGTGTACTAAACCCCCAGGAATCATCTTTTTCTATGGAATTGGCTTGAAGGATTGAATCATCAAAAGTGATGTGCGCCTTAACACCCTGCACACTCTCACCTTCAGTATTCAAGATGACGTCGACATCAAATGATGTGCCGATGTTATACGTTCCGTTTGCCGGAGCAAGAGTTAAAGTCGCAGCAAATGCTCCTTCGGCATACGCGATCAATGTATAAAAAACTGCAGCGATTATGAATACTAGTTTTTTGAAATATCTCGTTCGATACATTGCAGGAGCTCCCTTTTAATAGATATTACTATCAGAATTTGTGTGTCAATGTGTAAACCTTATGGTATATGGATGTTTCCTTTTTATATCATTCACTCCAATTTCCCAATAGGAGTAGAAAATCATAATAATCAACATTTCCGCTTCGATTCAAATCTTCTGGGGGGAGTTCTGAATTCCCCCACTGGCTCAATAATCGCAAAAAGTCATAATAATTAACAAGACCATCATTGGTCAGGTCACCGAGCAGTCCGTTGGCTGCCCACGGCGTCGGCGTGGTAAAAATTTTAAGATCAGCTGCCCCATCAGGATTTCTGCCATAGGACTGATCTGGATCTTGTTCGGGCAAAATGAAAGTTTCGACTATGGAAGAATCCTTATTAAGAAGCTGTAACGTTTCACCGTCTAAATCAACATGAAAATTTGTATGAAGTTCGCTGCCGGAGCGGTTCTTTCCTGATGCAAAGACCACTAGGTATTGGCCCGGACCCAATGTGCGGCTCGGGAAAGACCAGACGTCACCGGAATCTTGAAGTTTGAGATCCTGCAGGTCGACGGTCTTGCTTCCTTTATTATAGAGCTCGATCCAATCCTGATATTCTCCGTCTTCGTCTTTCAGGCCGGTCCGGTTATCTGCCACCACTTCATTTATGGTAATAAGGTCTGCGTCCGGGTTAGGATCTATGATAAGTGTTTCATTCGTGTCTCCTGGGGTAGGTATTGAAAAGACCTTAAAATCACCGGTCCCGTCCGGATCCCGTCCGAATGACACATTTTCATCGAGGGGGTCAATTTCTATGCTAGAGACCACAGTTCCGTCCTTATTGATAAACCTGAGCCCTTCTCCGGAAGATTTAAGTTTAAAATTTGTATGCATTTCGCTGGGATCGATAATATTATTTCCTGAAGCAAAGACCACCAGGTATTGGCCGGGTTCGATCGAGACATCCGGGAAGACCCAGGTCGTGGTTTCCGGCTGGTTAGGATCCAGTGAATAGTCCTGCAATTTCAGCCCTTCGAGGTTGATGGCTGTGTTGTGTGTATTGTACAGTTCGATCCAGTCCGGGTATTGACCGTACGTATCCTGCAGGCCCGAACTGTTATTGGACGAGACCTCATTGATCGAAATATACTGTGCGTCAGGGTTCGGCGTGATCGACACATTACGGTTTTCTGCTCGCGGTGTCGGCACCGGGTATTCCCGAAAACCGCCGCTTCCGTCCGGGTCACGTCCGTAAGAGACATCAGGACCCATAGGGCTGACTGTGACCGGAGACTCAATAAAGCTGTCATTGCGGTTTAGAAAACTGATCGTTTCACCGGTAGTTGAGGATATTTTGAAATTGGTATGCAGTTCTGTGCCGATCTCATTTTTCCCGGATGCAAATACGACAAGATATTCTCCCGGTTCAAGGACCCGGGAAGGAAAGCTCCAGACCTTTTCAGAATCAGCGAGTTTCAGACCCTGCAGGTTCACCGCCTTTGTTCCTTTATTATAAAACTCGATCCAGTCTTCGAAGTCGTTCTCATAGTCACGAAGTCCGCTTTGATTGTTCGAAACGATCTCATTGATCGTGATAAGACCGGCATCGGGATTTGGTTCCTGGTTTGAGTGCTGATTTTCAGCGAGGGGGGTTGGGATCGTTGATTCTTTGAACCCGCCGGTTCCATTGGGGATACGGCAATAGGAGTGATCCGGCGCGATCGGCAGGATATTGACACTGTCCACAACGGTCGATCCGTCAATGTTGTAGAGATGGAGTTCTTCTCCGGCAGAAGTAAGTGCAAAATTTGTGTGGAGTTCTCCGGCCGGATCTGTCCGGTTTTTGTTAGAAGCAAAGACCAGCAGATATCCTCCCGGAGAGATGTCCACGGAAGGAAAGATCCACTGCTTTGAAGAATCAGCAAGGCGCAGTCCCGACATATTTACAGAGACAATGCCCGTATTAAACAGTTCGATCCAGTCCTTTGATTCGCCGTCTTCATCTACAATGCCCGTGACATTCGAGGTGACTGCTTCGTTTATCTTAATATATTGGGCGTCGGGGTTATTGGGAATCGTATTACGGATGTTAGCTGTATTGGGCGTTGGATTATTCATGCGTTCAAATTCACCGATCCCGTTCTGATAACGGCCGAACGATTCATCAGACGCCATTTGCGGGACATCGACCTCATCCAAGAGCGTGTTTTGAGTGCCTATACGAATGACCTCTCCTCCAGCGCTGATCTTGAAATTGAGTTCGAAAGTGCTCTGCCGGTTCTGATCATTTGCCCAGAGAATGAGATACTGTCCGGCAGGAAGATAAATGGAAGGAAAGGGCCAGATATGGTTCGAATCCCCGATCGCCTTATCTCCTAAAAAAACCTTGGACGGCCCGGTGTTGTATAATTCAATCCAGTCGGAATAATCTCCGCGGGGATCGCGGATCGTACTTCTGTTGGAAGACATCACCTCATTGATCACAAGTTTCGCTTGTGCGGAAACCGATATGCTGATCAGCAAACACATAAGTAAAAGAATCTTTAACAAAAAAAATGGTTTCATCATACTCTGTGAAGAAGCTTTCATATCGGACGACTCCTGATCGTATTAACAAGTGCTGACCATTTAATATTCGATAGTCTTTAGGTTATCATAGGACACCAAAAAGAATATCATGAGGATGTCAAGTAAGAAGTCTGTGAAGACCTTTTCAAAATTTAAATGTAAGATCCGCCTGGTAAAGACGTTGAGGATTTTCACTGCTGGAATTGATCTTTTTATCCCGGTAATAATTTAATCCAAAATAGACATTTTCCGCGAGGCCGAACTTCAGTTTCGCCGTATGTCCCTCAACTCCGGTCTGACCGTCATAGCGGCTAGAGTTGGTGAAAACATCCGGAAAAGCGTCCTGTTCGAGGTGGGTATATTGATAAAGTAACTGCCAATGCCAGGGGGACTTTACCGCGATATCGCCAAGCTTGAACCCATAGGCCCAAGCAGTGTCCTTATCCTCCGGTCCGAAATTATTCTGTATGACATCGCCGAACACAGCGATCCGTTTGTATTGTTCATTGATCGGCATCCGGAAACCAACTTCTGCCGAACCTCCCCGGGGCCGGAAATCGTACTTCATCGTACCGATACAGCCCTGGAACGGGTCGCCGCTTAATCCGGTATTACTGCAGGAAGAATACTGGAATCCGTATCCCTTGAGATTATCGAAATAATAGACCTGTCCCGCAACTTTGGCATCAAAATACTCACCTTCATACGAGACCCCGGCTTGTCCGTAATAAAGAGCCAGATCCCGGCTGTCATTAACCAATTCGTATAACGCCCAGCGGCCGGCGTTAAGAAAAAGACCATACTTGTAAAACAATGTTTTTTCCAGATGAACACTCACCCCGGTCGGGTTGATATCGCTGTCCCAAAGGTGATTGGTCGGCGTCCAGAGATAATGATCTTTGGGGAATTGACCGCCTATGATATGAAACCAGTCAGCCGGACGGAATTCACCGTAGGCATAATCCAGACGGATATCCCCCTTCGTGAATGCCTCGTCGAATGTAACATTTGAAGAGCGCGGATTGCCGCCTCCGGTTGCGATGCCGACAGCGGCCGTGGCTTTCTCATTGATCTGGGAGATCAGCCCCAGGCGGACCCGCAGTTTTTCCGTTGATCTGCTCGCCACGCTGCCCTGACGTTTTTCATATTGATACCGCAGGCGGACATCGCCTTGTAATTTTATCAGCTGGACCCATTCCGGAAGGGTCATCATACGGCCTCGAGCCATATGCTGGTCGACATACTCACGGGTCTCTTCCTGAAGCATCTGTGCCTCCATTGGAGTCAGATAACCCTTATCAACCATTTTTTCGATCAGAAGATCATTGTCGGAATAGACCGTTGCCTGAGCCACTGCTGTGACAGACAGTATGATAAAAAAGATCAATCCTCTTTGAATCCAGCGTTTCATGTTAACAGCTCCATTTTTTAAAAACCAAAAAAATACTCATTGATTAACACTTTGATCATGCCGTAACGTTTTAAACTCAGGATGAATTAGCATCCGGGGAAGATGTGACATGCACGGACCGGATCGTGCCCGGAAGCCATTCGTTATTGACAAGAGTCCATAATCGGATATATATCGAATTGGTATCGGCTGTTGTGAGATCAATTATCGTCCGGGTCGTTCGGGGATCGAATTGTTCACTATACAGCTCCCCTCGTCCACGCTCACCCAATTTATCCCTGGACCTGGAGATATCCAGTTGATAGGCCTGTGCTTCGCCGGCCGGGTGCCATTCGACACGGTTTTCTGTTCCGGCGATAACAGTATCCTCCTGCGGATGGGTAATCGCGCCAGGCTGTTCTTCTATGAGCAGGCTGCTGATCTCATTCCAGGAAAAACGGTTTGGTTGAGCGGAATGCAGGTGTTCATCTTCCTCTAGATCTTCAAGACCGGCCAGGCGGACAGCCATAGCCTGTGCCGCCGCATGGATATCAGAAACATCGGACAGTGATCCTGCAGGAACAACACCTGCGTCAGACGGCTCCTGATCCAGGGCTGAGAGATCCTGATCCGCGGTATCAGGTGTTTCATTGCTGACGTTCTGTGAGGTCATTGCAGAGACCGGTTCCGAATGAGCCGGTTTGCTGTCGTCGTCATTCTCCGGCGCTTCCGTTTGCGTGACCGCGGCATCTACAGACTGAAGGGATGAAGCCGACGTATGCATTTCTGCAAAGGCGGGTTCTTCATTTTGAGCAGACAGGATCTCTTCTTCTTTATACTCGGTATGGAAGATCAGCAGCTCACTGCCGACCCAGGCCCCGTCCATATAGGACCAGAGACGGGCATAGATATCATTTCCGTCCCGGGGGATATTATCGGCAGTTACCTGAGTTTCGTCCCCGGAATAGCTGAATAGAAAATCATCCGATTCGCGCATGGTATAGACATTAAAATCGCGTCCGATATTCAACTGATATTGGCTGACCTCTGAACCGCTGCTCCATTCAAAGAGCACCGAAGAGCCGTTCAGTGTGCTGTTGACGGCAGGAGAGGTCAAGACGGCCGGTTCGGAAGGGGGCTCATATACGTTCTCATATCCGGGCGTCGAAGGAGCCATGGAATAAAATGGAACGCCTCCGTCAGGATACCTCCCCCCGGAGTGGTTCTTTTCAATAGCGGAGGTTTGGGCTGTGGTGAGCTCATCAATAACATCCTGGCCGTTGGAATCGATAAGAAGGACCGGCTCGCCTCCTGAAGAAAGTTTAAAATTGGTGTGTAAATACTGTCCATCAGGATCTTTGCGGTCTTTGCCGGAGGCCATAATGATCAAATAGTCTTTCGGCGCGATCGAGATATTGGGAAAAGACCATTTACGCAAATCATCAGGATCGTCAGTCAAAAATTTTCCCGAGAGGGAGATCTCATAACCGGTTGTGTTATAAAGTTCGATCCAGTCCGAGTCCTGTCCGTCCTCATCGTTTCTTTTCTGAGCACCGCCGTTAACGATCTCGTTGATCACAATGTCCGCCACTGGCGCGCTGTCATCCTGAACAAATTCAGCATGAAGGGTGATTTGAGATGCCGGTGTGAACGTGTAGTTTTCCTGGAGCACCTCCTCTCCGTTCAAGACCATGGACGCCAGCCGATAACCCCGTGCCGGTTTGGCCCTCACAGTGAGCGGGAGACCGTTGAAATACAGACCGCTTTCCGGCAGAAGGGATTCAGCCAGGTCACTGACCATATAAACGGCTCCTCCATCAGGCGGGGTAACCGTGACAGTCATACGGCTGGACCCGGGAAGATTAAAAAAATCCTCCGTGAAGCGGCGAAATTTCCCGGGACGGTCATTCAGATAATTCGACAAACTTTGCACATTACGCTGCCAGTCCTTCTTCTTTATTAAACCGGCACTCCATTGATTAAAGTGAAACTCGACCCAGGGGGAAATGCGGTCATGCACTTCCTGTACGATACGGGTTGTGTTTTCGGAGCGGAAAGGTCCGTTTAAGAGAGCATCGATCTTACGGATAAAGGCCTGGCGGAAATCGGTATTGTTCAGCAAAGAGCGGAGAAAAAACGTGTTATCGTAAATGAATTGCAGGCTGTTATCATTTTCGTTATACCTGGCCAGACCAAATGTCGCGTCAAAATCATAATTGATGATGCGGAAGGGACCCGGCGTCTCCCCGACAGGAGCGGAACGCCAAAAACCGATATTGTTATTGATATAGTCCAGGTTGCCTGCGATCATCTGCGCAGCAAAAGATGTGGCCACAGAACGAAGGTCCAGTCTCTGCTCCACATAGGCATAATTCTGGGCGTTGGCCAGGTTGCGTTCTTTCATGAACCTCATCAGTCCCAAAAAATCATCGATGCCTTTTGTGCCGCCTGTTTCCCGGGCGCTGTCACTGATCTCTTCATACTCAGCCAGTCCATAACCAAAAAAATCCTTCATGATGACGTCAAGGTCCTGACGCAGAAGAACCTCTTCAAAGCGGCTGTCCCTCAGGACGATCATATCAACATCATTGTTATCGACTCCGGGGTGATTTTCTTCGATATTACTGTTGTCCCGCTTTTCACCCAGATCACCCAGCCCGTAGTTGATCCCGTTTATGATCATCAGGACATGCCCCTTCGTGTCCCGAAGGTCAAAATTTTCCAGACCGCGGCACACTTCCGCCATCAGGGTATTGCGGATCAGCGTCGGCTGATAATATGGATTATAATTCGTGCGTTTGGCACCGTCCTGGTTGTCATTCCGGATCTGTAAATGCCGGAAAGACGGAATATCCTTCTTCATGACCGGATATTCAAAATGAGAATGCATGGGATCCACGTCCTCATTTGCGGAAAGTTTGAATGGACGCATCATCTCTTTACGTGAACTGGCGCCGACAACCTGGATCTGAGCATCCTGGGCAAGAGCCAATTCCCGGTCTTCCGTAAAATAACTGAGGTGGATCGGCCTGCGCTGTTTTCGCTGAAGGTTCGGAGTGACAAAAGGTGTGTCCCCCCAGCCGGGAAAGATCCCCCGGGCCGGGTCCCAGAGGTTCTCATCTTCGCTCGCGATGACCAGGACCGGCAGGCCCTTCGCGTCAAAATTGATCAGATACGTTTGACCAGCCGGCGGACTGACTTCAAAGCCCGGACGCTTGGCAACAGCGCGAAGGGTCACGATCCCGGAATTGATCGGGATCGGACCTGTATATCGTGTGGATGATGTGGTCGCGGTACGGCCGTTCAGGGTGTAGTAGATCACGTCTGAAGGGTCAGCAGCACGGATCTCAACGGCTTGCCCGGTGCTGTAAAAACCACCCGGAACAGAAAATTCCGGGACCGGTGTTAACGGCATGGTATTTTGAGAGCCGGGGGTCAATTGGCGGAACAGCCTCCACTCCCCTGTCTCAGGATGCCGGCCGTATGACATGTTGCGGGGGATGGGATCAAATTCCACCTGATCGGTGGTGCCCTGAAACGCATGGCTTAAAACAACAATACCGTCCTCATTCGAGAGTTTGAAATTCGTATGAAAATAGGGCGGCAGAATACGGTTTTTATCTGACGCATAAACGATCAGGTACTCACCTGCTCCGAGTTCGTATTCAGGAAAACGCCATTTCTGCAATTCTGTTTGATTATCCGAAAGATAATAATCACCCAGATTGACCGGCTGTGATGAGGAATTATAGAGCTCGATCCAGTCAGAGGAGTCCCCGTCCTCATCCAACACTTTCGTATTACGGGTCATAAATTCATTAAGGCGAAGTCCGTCCCGGGCGGCGGCGGGCTGGACAACAGCAACAAAGACCAGTAATGCCGAGTAGACGACACGTGCTGTCCTCTTGGTGATAAACTTTTTTTGGTGTGTATCTATGGACATGGATTCCTGATCCTTGAACATGCTAATTTCAGTTATGTATATTATAGAAATTTATTATGGAGATTTTATGAAATTTCGGAGAAGAACACGTAATAAATTCGGCAGGGTGAGAACAGAACGATTTTCCGGTTTTCAAACACTATTACATGGACTGCAGATATCTATGAAATTGATGTTTTTGCTGGATCGTCATTTGATAAAAATCTTTTTGGAAGAATTCCAACAATTCCTGTTTGAGAGCTTTATTCTCCTCTATAAGGATCTGTGTCTCCTCTTGAAGGGCCTGGTTGACTTCAACCAGCCTTTCCACCTGTTTAATCAGAAATTCGTATTGGCGGCGGGAACCGTCAGCAATGTCCGGCATGACGGTCTGATCAGCAGGCGGGCGAGCTTTTTCCGGTTTGCGCCCGTAATCGGTTTTTGCAGAAGCCGGATGTCCGAGACGATCATAGAGCGCGAGAAATGTTTTCTCTCTGGCGAGCAATTTTTTCTCTTCCTCTTTTATAAACGCCTTTTTTACAGCATCGGTCGAGATCAGATCGCTCAGGATGATACTTTGAAGATTATTCAGTGATTGGAGATAGTTGACGAGAGCCGCTTTTACATCCGTCACTCCTGCTTTCCCGGGTATTTTTTGAGCCCGGGATTTTAACGTCTCTGAATACTGAGCTCCGGCGAGAAGAAGCGAACGAATACGTACGGTATCTTTGTTCAGATAGGCCTGTCCGAGTGCATGTTCATAAATTTCGAGAAAAGATTCCAGTTTTTCTTTAATATCGTTTATCTGATCCCGTGGTTTGGCGCCTGAAGGCATCTTTACCGCTGTTAAATCGGAAAATGTTGTATTTTGCCGGGATACAGCTTTTTCAGAAAAGGCTGTTTTATCGGATGACGGTTCGGATGACGGTTCGGATGACGGTATGGTATGACCCGTATCCGGCAAACATAAAGAACTGATGAAAAAAATGATGAGGCAGACTATGTGTTTTTGAGATTTGATCATCTGGAGTTTCCATGTATTCAATCGTTTTAGGAAATATATCCGACACGGCGTCCGTTTGCAAGAAAATTTTGGTGTGTTAAACGCTGAAAAACTCTAAATCTAAAAAAATTACAGCATCATCATCCAGTTCTCACAATAATCACACACAGTGGAGAATAAAATAGACAAAATCATTCATGTAAACAAGGAGACCCACTATGCGTACTTACCTGTTCGCTGTTTTGGCCGGCCTGTTATTCTTGACACCGGCTGGCTACGCGTCAAACATACCGGACACAGACGTATCGTCTTTCAATTTTATGCAGGATATTGATCCGCAGATCGACGGCTCCCTGGTCTCCATGGTCGTGGAGATCCCGGCCGGAACCACTGAGAAATGGGAAGTCTCCCCGGAAACGGGGCTGATGGCCCAGGAGATAAAGGATATGCAGCCTCGAATTATCAAATACCTCGGGTATCCCGGGAATTACGGCATGATCCCCCGCACCCTGCTTCCCACGGAATCAGGCGGTGACGGCGATCCCCTTGATATCCTGTCCATTGGGGCGCCTCTCAAACGGGGCCAGACTGCCCGGGTCAAAATTATCGGCATCCTGAAATTCCTGGACCACGGAGAGCAGGATGATAAGCTTCTTGCGGTCCTGCCCGATACCGCCCTGGGGAACCTGCGTTCATTAGCTGAGCTGAATGAACAATTCCCCGGAATTGTGGAGATCATAAGAATTTGGTTCGAGAATTATAAGGGACCCGGGGAAATGGTTTTCCAGGGATATGGTTCAGTTCAGGACGCACGTTCCATTCTAACCGATGCTTATCAGAATTATTCAGCGCGTTGAGCGCATCACCAAATAGTCAGATCCTTCATCAGTGTTTTCAAGCCCTAAAAGCTGGTGAAGATTCGTGACCGGGGTTACGTTAATTATGACCGGCACCAGACCATCAATTGTCAGGGTTTCCGGCAGGGGAAACGACTCAAGGACCACATGACCGGCTTCTCCTTCTATCGTCATATCGAAGGCCTGGGGATTCAGATCGATCCCCCCTTTTGTATGCTTTGGTCCATTAAGCATCGACTCATCTTTCTTATCCCGGACGAGTGTCCTCTCCAAAAAATCAAGCATTGACTGCAGGATATTCGGAACCGCTGCCAGACGGTGACGATGGATCTCTTTTTTGCTTGACCAGGTCCAGAAAAATCCGTCCTGCCCATACTGCCAATACCCCCGCATTTTTCCGTTGTGTATACCGATCAGAAAACCCCGCAGTCCCAAGGCATAAAATGAGGATAGACCCAGATGACCGGTCACAGAACCTGTGACCGGCACAGCCTGCAGGAGTTCATCAAATTTTTTCGAATTGGCCTCAACAGTCTGATAAACAGCAACCTTACTTGATAATTCCATGTCTTCAAGATAGCCTGTTATGACACCGGAGGTATCCGAGGTGAACCCCAAGGCTTCTTCATGCCATTCATAAAGAATAGTCAATGCATCCGTATCACGAATACTTTGTGTGAGGCCGTTTTCGGTCAAATTATCAAAGAGGTTCAGGACCTGATCCTGGAGCGTGCTTAGTCTTTTGGTGGTTGCTGTGATGTCACGCAGGGTCTTCTTTTTAGATAAGGTATGCGCCTGCAGAAAACCCAGATCGTCCTGACCGATGTATTGAAAATGGCGCAGCATAAATTGAGCGAGAGCAAGAACGTTTTCTCTTTCTTTAATAGCGTGTTTATATATGGAATGGAGAATGTCCAGCGCTCCCTGCTGTTCAGCAGTAGGTTTCACCCCCAGAATATCCTCACTGCTCTTTGACCGCCGTTCCTCAAAGTATAAAGCGATCCGAGAACGCAGACGCCCTTTGGATTTAAGAGAACTTGTCTGCCGCAAGACAATAAAGCCTTTTTCAGACAGCCATTGCATTAACGCGTTCACAGCCTGCTTGCGTTCGGCCTTAGACAATTCCGGAAAAAGATCTTTTAAGTCTTTTTCCTTGAGTTCTATGTTAAACTCCAGGGCGTTGCGGACATATTCCACTTCATTATTACCCCATAAGAAATGGACTTGAGCAGAGCGTTTGAGGTTATTTTGATGTATCCTCTCAAGTAAATTATGTATTTTATTCAGATTTTTCTTCCGAATGTCCTTATCCACGATATCGCCGTTCAGAAAGACCTGCGGGTTCTCGCCCCGGGCGATACTGCTGTTGACATCATCGAGAAACATCTGGAGGATCCTGAGTTTACTGTGGGCATCGGCCAATGAAAAAACCGCTTTCGGAAGCCGGGCTGGTGAAGCTGTTTCAAGTAATCGCAGGATCGTGTCCTGATCTCCCTTTAGGTATTCTTTTTCGCTGAGATAAGCCAAGACCCGGTCGCGGTCAAAAGCGCCTCCTTCTGATGATGCCAGAAGATCAGCGAACGCAAGGACCTGTCCGGCCAACTGGTCCGGTAAAGAAAGCCGGCTGAGCATGGCCTCGTCTGAATGCGCGGATGATGTGCCGTTGCCGTTTTGTTTTCCATGTCCGTTCCGCGGCCGGATCGCCCCCTGGGTTAACGGAATACGGTTTAAGGCAGGTTGATCGGCATGGTTCGTCGGCGGGAGTTTGATCGTCAATTTCGTGCCGCGTCCCCGCGCCGAATCAATGGCCAGGGAACCACCCATACGCTGGACGGATAATCGCAGAGCCGGCAGTCCGTTGCCGGATTGTTTGCCGAACAAAACGCGGTAGAGTTCATCGCTCTTTTTCTTTCTTCGGATCTTCATTTCACGTGAATAAAGATGGTGGGTCGACTTTTCCTGATCTTCGTTGGACATACCCACACCCTCATCTTCGATCTCAATGATAAAACCACTGGACACATCATAGCGGGTTCGAATATGCACGGTCTGCTGGCGGTCTTCATTCCCGCGCACCTGGTTGACAGGAACATGATTTCCCTGGGAATCTTCCGCTACGGACGCCCAGATCGCGTTCTGAAACATTTCTTTCAAAATCCTGCGCCAGCGTTCTTCCACGATAATGATCCCGGGGACTTCCGCCAGGTCTGTATCAATAATGACCGTACCATTCTGGAAAATTTCTGAAATCTGTTGTTCACGCTCTTTTTCTCCTGATGCCAGGGAATTCACAACATCGCGGATCAATTGATTCAGATCGGCGTTTAATTTCAATTCCGAGGTGCCGGTAAAATTCCCGTAAAGATCCCAGACCATACGGCGGAAATAATTGATCTGCTCGACAGTTCCCTGGACTTTTTCCAGAAGATCTTCGTTCTCCTGGATCTCAGGGATCCTTTCCTGGCGGATCGACGCCATAGCGAAAAGGTCTTCAAAAGGATGTTCAGGATCAGTCAGGATGTCTGTAACGGCTTGATAAAGTTCTGCAGCCTCTTCTTCTTCTCCGTCTTGAAATCGATATTTTCCCGGCAGTAATCGATTTTTTATTGCCTGCAGTTTTTCACGGATAATTTTAAAATGCGCGATTTTTTCTTCTGTTAAGGACAGGCCGGTTTGTTCATCAAAATCACGCATGATCTCTTCGATCCGGTCAAAAAGATAGAGCAACCCCCGATGTACGATAGCGGCAAAGGTTCCCTTTTCCAGGATGTCTCCTTCCTGCAGCATCCGCTGAACACGATAGTAATCATAATGTGTCTGAGGAATACTGTTTTGGATCAATGCTTCGAGTGCCGGGAGAGACTGTCCGGCCAGATATTTCAATGAGGATCCGCCTCCGGTCAGAACGTAGGTCAGTTGTTTATCAAAGCCCATCCCCGCAACGGTTCCGGCCGTTCCGCCTCCCCCTGCGACCATAGTATTCCCGTTCTGCGCGGCTTCGGCAAAAGCCCGGACGATTTCATGACTGCCTTTCCTGCCCAAAAGGATTTCCTGCGCGATAGGTTCGTCATCTTGAAAAGGATCGTCCAGAGCCGGAAGAGCGGCATAATAACTGCTTGTCGCCCGGGCGACAGTCCCAACGCTTAATTGTGAAAATTTGCGGCTCCGGTCACGACGATTGCGGCCGCCGGGACCATTCCAGAAGGCGTACCGGCTATCTAATATGATACGCCGGTAATACTCAATGGTTTGGGGACCGATATCCAGGAAATCCCATTCTGGTCCGATCTCTTCATCCACTGAAACAACACGGATCTGAATTTTTTTGGGATTTTTTAAATTTTTTGCGACAACCATATCACGGGGCGCTTTGATCTGCTGCGCTGAGGCAACATTGCTTATGATCAAATTCTTGGCAAAATCGACATATCTGCGTTCGGCTGTTTTATATTCTTCAACAGCTTTTTGATATGCTGTGCGGACTTGGAAAAATTCTTCTTCAATTTCACCCCGCACGTTTGAATCGGCGGAATCATATTCCTTTTTCAGAGATTCATAATGTTTCCGGCGGGCTTCTTTTTCCTCCGCCTCAGCGATGCGCAGATCAATATTCCGCACAGATGCTTTTCCCGCGGCTTTCAGAAAAACCAAACCGACCTGCCCCATGGACAGCAGATGTTTTAGACGCGGCGCCTTCAGTAGGCCGGGTGTCAAATCGATCAGCTTTTCTTTGAGGCTTTTGACATTTTTTCCGCCGATGACAGCTGTTTCCAAATTAAGTTTGATATCTTCCAATGTGGTCAATTCTTTTTGAACCAGGGGGCCGATAAAGGCCGGCAGATGATCCGGCGCCAGTGTGGAGGCATATCCCCGATGCATAACCGCCGCCCCCTCGAAGACCACGGCATCAGCGCCGTAAAAGCGTTCAGCCTGATAATCCAGATGCTGTGTCAGCGGCGTTCGAAGACTGTCCAGTATGTCCACGATTTCCTGTACTATGGTTTCGGGGATATTTAAATTGATAATATCCGCTTTAGCACGATCAAGATCGTCAGATCGAAGAGAATAATCCGCCTCAACCATATTTAAGATCCCCTGCATGACCGTTTTTTGACGCGATGAGATGTCCTGGGCGGATTTTTTGATAAGGGCTTTTATTTTTTTCGAAGCTTCGGTCCTGGCCTTATGCAGAACCATTTCACGTTTGTCAAAACGGGAATTCTCCAAAAGGATAATATCTCCAGGCTGTCTGTCTTCTCCAATTTCTTCCAGCGCTTGCTGAGCGGTCTGCCATCGGTTGGAAAAATGGACCCGTATTGGTTCATGACCGGCTTTGGAGAGTTCCGTATTGACACGCTGCTGCAGATCCCGCGCAACAGCTCCCAGAGAAAGCTGTGTAAAGACCTGTTCCTGGATCTCATTTTTTAGCTGGTCTTCTGTTTTACTGTCATATTCCTTTAATATCTCACGGTATTTCCGGATCTTTGTTTCGTGTTTTTCTGACAAGCGGCCTGCACGCCTTTTCATACGTTCCAACCGGGAAGATTTTTCCCGTATTTTTTCAAACTTTTTTTTCGTCTCCGCAAGCTGTGCTTTAACCCGTGCGTGAGGATCATCAAGATGACTGCTGAGAATAAGGCTGCCTCCCGCCAGAACCGTTTTTACAATCATGGGAAGCGAAGCCTTGATACGGGCGCTGTTTTCCTCTTTTATAGTCCCGTCGCTGTCAATCTTTACGTTATAATCCACGCATCCAAAAACGTTCTTCCCGTCCCAGTAATTATTCGGAACATTATCAAAGGTCATTCCAAAGGACCAGGCATAGGGGTCCGAGCGGTGGGCCAGCATGGCTTCATCAGAACGCAGAGAAGGCAATTGTCCGGATACCCGATAGCGAAGGCTCTCTCCATTGCGAATGCCCTCCAGCTTCGCAGGGCCTTCCTGCACATCTATTTTGGCGGTGATGCCCCCAGAAACGTATTTCCGGGGGACGATCTGCCCGCTGAGAGGATCGTATTCTTCCTTAATATAGCTGTAGACGCCTTTTTCAAATGCTTCGACGTATTGCCGGTAGATCTTGTCTTTTAAAAGGGCATCGACGCTATCGATACCCGTGATCTTATTCTGATCAATATATTTAAGGGATAAAAAACCTTCTTTAAGATTTTTTTTGTACCATGACGCCAGAATGAGCGAATGAAATATCTGCCTGAGATTCGCAAAATGTTTACCCTGATTCACTTCTTTTTCGATCTCAGGAAGAATGATGCGGCGCACAATTTCAGCCGATTCCCCGCTGATTTCAGCCGATTCCGAGGGACGGTTTGCCAGAGCTTGCCGTACGCTGTCCTGACCTTTTTCCCGGGCCACATAGTCCTGCTCCAACAGGACACGGAAATGGCTGTCCGTGACAAAAACATGCCGGCTGTTAACATGAACGACCGCCCGGTCCGGAACGATCCATACCTTGTTAAATGTTTCGACCGGGATCGTATCCTTGCCGTATTCCTGCTGAATTTTAGCCCGTACGGTCTTCCAGAAACGGCTGCCAAGATCCCGCTCAGGATAAAGCATGGAGGCGGTCAGCTGTTTTAACAAATAATCCTGGGCCAGCATATCACGGCCCAGTTCTGTTCGGCTTAAACCGTCTGCAACGATCCTGTCTTTTTCATAGGGAGAAAGATTAACCCAGAGTTGATCGTCCGGTACGGTCAAAGCCGTAAAAAAATAATTGATCAGCCGCTGGACATCTTTCTGCAATTCTGCGTCTTTCGGCTTATCGTCTCCGGTATTAACGATAAAATCGAATTGCAGAGGATTTTCAGGATGGATGGTCATGCCTGTGATCAGAACAGGCTGGAATGCCGGTGAAGCCGGGACAATAGTCCCGACAGGCGGTAAGAACGGCACATCCGATGTGTAACCGGGTGTTGTCGGAAACAGGCAATTAAACAGAAAAACGAAAGAAAGAAGACCCATCATAAAGCGGCGGGTGATAACCAGGCGCGGCTTTGTTTTTGATGATAGAACCGATGAGCGGAAAAACATGCGTACATGACCTCCTGAAGATGAGTTAATGATCACGTACACTATGCCAGATAAATATTAAGATTGGGAGTGCGGAATGTGAAGAATAGGAATAAAAGCGGTGAACTTCTGTGAACGGCATGTCTGCAGAGCATGAATGACCGCGGCGGACAAGAATAGGGCCCGGCAATAGGGGTCAGTGGACTTGCCCCCTATTATTTTACCCGCCGCCGCGATCTTTCGGAAAGAGTTCATCACACACCTGCACCTGCTGTGTACCGCACACAGGACAGGTGAATTGATATGCAACAATAGATCCCTCTCAAAAATTCATACCGGAGCTCGGGCCCCGCGTCTTTGAGCAACGCGTCGATATGATCAATAAACTTGCGATACGCAGGATTCTTTGCTTATTGGGAATTAGGGCGCCGTGGACTATTTTTTTACCTGTCCCCTTTTAGGTACCTGGTACTTTTTTGGGGGGGACAGCGCCCGAAGTCTGCATTCTCTTTCGTTTGGGAAAAAAGTAAGAAAGCAGGGTCTGTCTGTCCCGAGTTATTCTGAAACCGAATGAATATACTGCGCCAAGTCATGCACGCGAACATACCAGAGCTTGCCTTTTTTATGCGCCTTCAACTGACCTCTATTGATCAGGTTGCGCAGATAATCTTGAGAGTAATCGTACATTCTGGCAAGTTCCCGGAGTGGTAACACGGCTTCCCGGCTTACGTTGCTTAGCCGCCCCTCTTTCAGGCGCTTAACAGCCTCTTTCAGCAACCTGGAAATCATTTCGACAAGCGGCTCAAATTCTTCGTTTTTAATGAATGTATTCACATCCGAAACGTTGACCGCTTTGCCCTTTTCCAAAAACTTATGAACATTTTCAAAACAATCATCCGCCCTTTCCAGGCAATCATAATATTGATCACGTTCTTTTTTTGAAATCCCTTTAATGGCAACATTGAGGTATCCCTGACCAATAAGAATATACGACAACAGAATGCGTCCTACTCTCCCATTCCCATCACGAAAGGGGTGGATCGTTTCAAACCATACGTGAGCGGCAGCCGCAAGCGTAACCTCATCAAAATTGTGTTTCTTGAGCGATTCGTTGAACCATTTGATAAAAAGCTGCATGGCAGGACGGACATAATGAACGTCAACGGGCTCAAAAGCCGCTTGAGCGACCTGAATATTGGTCTTGCGGAAACCCCCAATCTCACCAGTATATGTTCCTATATCTTTTTCGTAGCGCATCAAAAGCGTGTGGATTTGTTTGATGTCCGCCATGCGCAGTTCAAACTCATTTTCTTTAAACTGATTATTAGCGTATTCGTACATTGTACCGGCCGCTTCAAAATAGCCCAAAATAGCCGCAGTTTTTTGCTTGTCTGCCCGTTTATTGTTTTCAAGAACATCCATGAGCTCCTGCCGGTTGGCAAAAACGCCCTCAATGGCGATGGAATTACGAATCTCATCTTTAAAAAGAGAATACCATTCCGCGTTGGTCACATTGATCAGGTTTTCGAACCTTGAACGCAGTTTCCGGATCTCCACCTTAAACTCATTTTTCACTATTTTCCGAACTTTCCGAACCATAAATGCCTCATTTCTTATATAAAAAAACCGAACCAATTGCTTTGGTTCGGAAATAAATATAGCATTGAAAGGCCCTAAATGCAACAGATTTTCCGAACCATGAGCTATGGTTCGGAAATACTCCAGTCAAAGGGCATTTTGGTAAAACTAATGGGGAGCATATTCTGTTAGCACAGTGATAGCACGGGACACCATCACTTGCGGCCTTTGTCTTTGATATGCTGATAAATATCCTTATTTTTTTCTATCCAACGTGCGAAAAAATCTTGCAGATCCAGAAAATCAACGTACTTCTCCAACACGTCCGGCAGTATTCTCTCAACACGGGCCGCCTCGATATCTTTCAGCCGGTACTGAGGAACCTTGAGCCGCGCGGCCGCTTGCTTGATGGTCAAACTCTTTGCTTCACGCGCTTTCTGAAATAACTTCGAGACCGGCTGGAAGCGGATCATAAATTTGGGATTGAGGCCGTATTGTTCCATAGCCAGACCCAATTCCGGCATGGATTCAAAAATGCGGTTCACCACGGCCTCGGCCATCTTATCGTCAATATTTAATTTTTCAGCCGCATCTTGTTGACCTTCTTCCACAAAGACTTCTTCGCAAGGCGGATATTGCTCAGGCGCTTCGCCAATACTTTCTAAAACCTTCGGTAATTTCTCTGCTGTATTCTCCTTAATATCCTTAAGCTCGACAATAAAGCGCCAACCCTGACCATAGTCGAACAGAAAGAGCATATTCTTGCCGACATCCTTAAAGACAGTTCTGATCTTTGTCCTTTCCACACTTTTGGCCAACTCACTGGTCGGCTCAACGTCAACATCAACAAACGCTTCATAAATTTCGGTCTGCTCCGGGCCCGGGCGTTTGTTAATATCCCCATAAAACCCGAAACAATGATCACAATCGAAATCAAAGGCACCCAGGATCACTTGAGCCAAATGCAGCAAACTTTTATTCCCGGATACCGCGACCCGCCGCGTAATATCCTTACCCTCGGCATACTGGATCATCCGCGCGTCAAAGACATATGTCATGGCTTC
>CAZQQI010000034.1:0-19114 GCA_964595465.1 uncultured Planctomycetales bacterium
TTTAAAACCGGCATGATAAATTATCTTTTGACAAAAAAAAGACCATATGATATAAATACACTCTTATAATTGCAGTAAAACATTGTTTTTTTAAGGAGATAGAAACTATGGGACATCCCGCACTGGAACGCCTTTTACCAAAATCCGGATGGAGTATTTATAAATTATCCCGCCTAGCTGCGACACGCGCGACGGAATTGGCGGAAGGACGCCGGCCCATGGTGGAGACCAAGCCCACGGACAAAACTGCCACGATCGCTTTGGAAGAGATCAAAGAGGGCCTGGTCGTTCTGCAGGATGTCGCTGATCAATTTCAGCCGCAAGAAAAACCGGTAAAAAAAGTCTCTGCAAAAGACAAAAGTACTGAGACAAAAGACGAAGACGCGTCCGAACAGCCGGAGTAACGCATGGCTCAAGCTAAGACGATTATCGTCGGAATAACCGGAAGTATTGCTGCATATAAATCTACTGATATTATCCGCCGCCTGCGCAAAAAGGGATACCGGACGCCGGTCATTATGACCCGCGCCGGAGAAGAATTTATCACACCTTTGACCCTGGCTACAGTTTCCGGCGAAAAGGTCTGGCGTTCGATGTTTGAGAATGAGGCCGAGCAGAGGATGATCAGCCATTTGTCTTTGGCGGAATCAGCGGATGTCCTTTTGATCGCACCTGCCAGTGCGGATATGATCGGAAAGATGGCCAATGGTCTGGCTGATGATCTGCTGAGTGCGGTCGCTATGGCGACCCCGGCGCACATTATTATTGCTCCGGCCATGAATGATAAGATGTGGTCAAATCGCATTGTTCAGAGGAATTGTGACCTCCTGAAAAAACAGGGAATGCAATTTGTCGGGCCGGCAGAAGGGGAACTGGCCTGCGGGACCGCAGCCATCGGCCGTTTGGCTGACAGCGCAGAAATCGTCTCGGCGGTGCAGCAGGCGTGCTCATAAAAATTTAGGGCGACGTGGCCGAGTGGTTAGGCAGAGGTCTGCAAAACCTCGTACAGCGGTTCGATTCCGCTCGTCGCCTCCAACACTCGTTCCCGATCGTCGGGCGCCGCACACAGCGGAAGCCGTAGAAAAGTCAAACGGGGCAAGTGGTGGAATGGCATACACGCAGGACTTAAAATCCTGTGGCCGAAAGGCCTTGTGGGTTCGACTCCCACCTTGCCCACATATGTTAGAAAAAAGGCGCTGCGTTTTTGCCAGCGTCAGCTGAAACCGGTCAGCTGCCGGGAGCAAACTGCTGGAAAATTTGGACCCGTAGCTCAGTTGGTTAGAGTACTACCTTGACATGGTAGGGGTCACAGGTTCGAATCCTGTCGGGTCCACCATTTATGAAGCCGATCTCTCCGGAGGTCGGCTTTGACGGATAGGAACAGGCCATGGACGACAAAGAATATCTCGAGACATTAAGACATAGCTGCGCGCATGTGATGGCCCAGGCAGTCAAACGTTTATGGCCGGAGACCAAGGTGGCGATCGGTCCGGCGATCGAGAGTGGGTTTTATTATGATTTCGATAAGACCGAGCCCTTCACCAGCAAAGATCTGCGCGTTATTGAAAAAGAGATGCGGCGTATCATTAAAAAGAAACCCGACATTGTCCGCACAACACTGCCGCGAGATGAAGCGGCCGCGTTCTTTGAAAGCAAGGGCGAAGACTACAAGCTCGAATTGATCCGCGATATTCCGGACGCTGAGGTTTCGCTTTACACGACCGGAGATGAGTTTGTTGATCTGTGCCGCGGGCCTCATCTGGACAATGCCGGGGAAATCGGAGCGTTTAAACTGCTTTCGGTCGCCGGCGCTTACTGGCGCGGCGATGAGTCCCGGCCGATGCTGCAGAGGATATACGGCACCGCTTTTCCGACCAGAGAAGAGCTTGACGCGTATCTTGCCATGCTCGCTGAGGCGGAAAAACGCGACCATCGCAAGCTCGGAACACAGTTGGACCTGTTTCACATTTATCAGGAAGAGGCCGGAGCGGGGCTGGTCTTTTATCATCCTGCCGGCGCTATGCTGCGCAAGATTATTGAGGACTACGCCAGGGCAAAACATTTAGCTGCCGGTTATGAGCCGGTCATGACCCCGAACATCTTAAAAGGTAAACTCTGGGACCAAAGCGGACATTCTTCCTTTTATCGGGAAAACATGTATTACTTTGATGTTGATGAAGAAGAGTATGCGGTCAAACCCATGAATTGTCCGGGACATATGCTGATCTATAAATCGCGCCTGCATTCTTACCGCGAGTTTCCTCTGCGGTATTTTGAATTGGGCACAGTATACCGTCAGGAAAAAGCCGGCGTCCTGCACGGGCTGCTGAGGGTGCGGGGATTTACCCAGGATGATGCGCATATTTTCTGTACATCGGATCAGCTCAAGGATGAGATCAAAGGCGTTCTGGATTTCGTTTTTTCCACCATGACCGATTTCGGATTCAAGAACTGGGACATTGAAGTCAGTACGCAGCCGGAAAAATCGATCGGCAAAAAAGCGGACTGGGATCTGGCTACTGATGCCTTGAAACGATCGTTAGAGGAACAGGACATTTCTTATCAGATCAATGACGGTGACGGGGCTTTTTACGGTCCCAAGATCGACATTAAACTGAACGATGCGATCGGACGCAGTTGGCAATGCGCCACGATCCAGTGTGATTTTTCTCTGCCCGAACGCTTTGAATTGACGTATACTAACGAGGAAGGGCAGGCGGTGCGGCCCATCATGATCCATCGGGCGGTATTCGGCAGTGTGGAACGCTTTATCGGAACGCTGATCGAACACTATGCCGGCAACTTTCCTCTGTGGCTGGCCCCGACTCAGGTCGTGATCATTCCGATCCGCAGCGAGCATGATGCCGCCGCTCAAAAGGTCAAAGAGCAGTTGCAGCGTACAGGGCGGCGTGTTAGGCTTGATGCAAGAAATGAAAGTCTGAATAAACGCATACGCGAAAATACCAAACAAAAAGTGCCGTATATTGTGGTCATCGGAGACCAGGAGGCGGAGGATGGAACGGTGTCTGTCCGCAAACGCGGCAACCAGGACCTGGGAGCTATGCCCGTTGATCAATTTTCACAACGTTTAACAGGTGAAGTCGAACAGAAAAATATAGATGAGCTGACGGTGTAAGGGATAAAAGACTGTCGGCTAAAAGCCGCGAGCCGTTGGCCGTGCGCTAATTTTAATCATAAACAGGAGGTGCTGTATCGCAAAGTTCGTTCGAGTCAATGATCGTATCCGATCTCCCGAAGTCCGCGTGATCGGTCCGGAGTCCGAACAGCTCGGCGTGGTTATGCTGAAACGCGCCCTGGAGCTGGCAGAAGAAAATGACCTGGATTTGGTCGAGGTCGCCCCGACCGCCAAACCCCCGGTCTGCCGGATCATGGACTACAGCAAGTACAAATATGACCAGGAAAAGAAAGAACGCAAGGTCAAAAAGAATCAGCGTATCACGCATTTGAAACAGATCCGTCTGAAGCCGCGTATCGATGAGCATGATTATCAGGTTAAGCTGAAAAAGACCATCGGGTTTTTGCAGAAACACGACAAGGTTAAAGTGAACCTGTTTTTTCGCGGCAGAGAGATGGCGTTTCGGAACCAGGGAGCAGAGGTTATACGACGCGTTGTCGACGACACCGCAGAGGTCGGTCAGCCTGAGGGGAGACCCCGCATGGAAGGCCGCACGATGTCGGTTGTACTGGCACCAAAATCGGAAAAGAAATAGACCACGTGTCATCAAAAGGATGGCTGTGGCTGCGCGCGGGAGGCGGGGGCCTCTCGTGTAGAATCCTTAGGAGGGAAGCATGCCCAAACTCAAGACAAACAAATCTGCTGCCAAGCGGTTTAAGATCACCAAAAGCGGCAAGATCAAAAAACGCAGCGCGAACCGCGGGCACATTTTAGGAAAAATGAGCCGTAAGCGCAAACGTGTTCTGCGGCAAAGCAGTTATTTGGACAAGGTGGAAGAGAAGAAGATAAGGAGGTTATTGCCTTATGGTACGAATTAAGAATGCTGTTGCCCGGCGTAAACGTAAAAAAGGGCTGATGAAAGACGCCAAGGGGCAGTTTGGACATAGAAGCCGTCGGTTTGTTCAGGCGGTCCGTTCGGTACTAAAGGGATGGTCTTACGCTTACCGTGACCGTAAAGTAAAAAAACGCGAATTCCGCGCGTTGTGGATCGTGCGGATCAACGCGGCCTGCCGTGAAGCCGGCATGTCCTATAGCCGCTTTATCAACGGCCTGAAAAAAGCAGATGTGGGCATTAACCGCAAGATGCTGGCGGAGCTAGCGGTCGCAGACCCTGCGGCTTTTCAGCAATTGGTCGAGACAGCAAAGAAAGCCGTGGAACAGCCGGCAGCAAAAACATAAAGAGCTCTTTACACGTTCATGAGCAGGCCCTATTCTAATAACGAATAGGGCCTTGCTTTTACAGATATTTTTTATTAAAAAACAGGATAGCATTATGAAGATCGTTATTGCCGGCGCCGGAGTGATCGGGTCAAATTTGGCCCGGGAGCTATCAGAAGACCATGAGGTTTATTTGATCGAGTCCAATCCGGATATGGCCAATGCCGTTGCGGAAAAACTCGATGTGAAAGTGGTCAAAGGGAATGGTTCCAGTCCGGATATTTTAACACAAACACCAGTGCATACCGCTGACCTGGTTATTGCTGTGACGACCTCTGATGAGACCAATGTCGTGATCTGCGCTTTGGCCGGGGCCTACGGTGCGAAGCATAAGGTTGCCCGGGTGCGCAACCCTTCGCTGGAGCGCGCGCTGGAAAAATTTCACGGCAGTCATTTTAATATTGATGAAATCATCAATCCGGAAGAGGTGGCGGCGGAAGCGATCGTGAAAAGTGTGCGCACACCGGGAGCGCGCGAGGTGGCAGACTTTGCTGGTGGGAAAATCTTGTTTCGTGTTTTTGAAGTTGAAGACAAATCTCCTCTTTGCGGAGCGGCGTTAGATTCGCTGAATTCTGAAGACTATCCCTGGCCCTTTTTGATCATAGCGGTGATGCGTTCCGGGGAGGTCTTTTTCGCCCGGGGAGATACGGTATTACAGAAAGAGGACCGTATTTATGTCCTTCTTCCTCAGCATTCAGCCGGAGAATTCTTAACCTTTGTTGATCAAGATGTCCGCAGGATGAAGAGGATTATTGTCTGCGGAGCCACATCGATCGGGGAGAGGGTGGCGCAGAAGCTGGCGGAAGAGATCCCGGAGATTCTTCTTTTGGAAGAAAACAATCAGCGCGCAGACGATGTTGCCGGCCGCCTGTCAAATATCAGGGTTATTCACGGCAGCGGTCTGGAAGCGGATATTTTAAAAGAATGCGGTGTTGAGAAGGCCGATGGATTTATCGCAGCGACGCGCACAGATCATTTTAATCTTGCCGCGGCTATTCTGGCAAAAAAGATGGGCGCCCGAAATACCATCATCACTACTCAGGCGCCGGATTATATGGGGATCATTGATGTCGTTGATATTGACACAGTGATCAATGCCCGTTTTCTAGCAGTTGATCAAATTCTTCGCTATGTGCACGGACAAGGCGTTCATGCTCTGAGGTCTTTTGCCGAATGTGATTCCCAGGCTCTGGAGCTTATACCGGAAGAGGGCGCACCGATTACCCGCAAACCATTAAAGGAGCTGTCCTTCCCCAAAGATGCTCTTGTAGGAGCAGTGAGCCGAGGGGAAGAGGTGCTGTTGGCACATGGCGACCTTCATATTCAGCCGGGGGAACGTGTTATTGTCTTCTGCAAAGAATCTGCAGCCGGAAAATTGAAAAAGCTTTTTTCGAAAAGAAAAACCCTGTTTTAGCAGTTATCGCAGCATGAAAAGTTTAAGGGCGGGCTATGCATAAAAGACTTGTTTTCAATATTGTTTCCCGTGCTGTTTTTATTGTGTGTTTTTTTCTTTTGCTCCCCTTGTTTTGGGCGATATATGATAATCCCTGCAGCATCGAGACCAACGCCTTTGTTGTCACCATAGGCGTGGGTTTATTGCTGGCTACCGCCGGACGGATCTTTTTCCCTTTAAAGGAACACGACTTTGAATTCATGAATACCAAGGACGCTTTGGCCAGCGTCGGAATTTTATGGATTTTTTTATCTTTGTGGGGGGCTATGCCGTTATGGTTAAGCGGAGTGGTGGAGACGTATACGGACGCCTTTTTTGAGATTGCAAGCGGATACACGACAACGGGGGCCTCGATCTTTTCGGATATTGAGCAGCTGCCCCGCGGGATACTTTTTTGGCGGAGCCTTACTCACTGGATAGGAGGGATGGGCGTCATTGTTTTATATGTGGCGCTTTTGCCGGCATTCGGCGGCAGTGCTTATCAGCTTTATAAGGCAGAGACATCCGGATTAACCGTTGACCGCGCAGCTCCCAGACTGCGTGAAAATGCCAAACGGCTGTGGCTGATTTATTTTTTGTTCTCTGGCGTCTGTCTTGGCCTTCTGCTTTTTGGAAAAATGCCTTTTTTCGATGCCCTTTGTCATACTTTCGGAGCTATCGCGACAGGCGGATTTTCAACTAAGAACAGCAGTATCGGCGCCTACGGACCGTATGTTCAGTGGGTCCTTACTATTTTTATGTTTGCCGGGGGTGTGAATTTTCTTATTTATTATCGGCTGTTTCAGGGAAAGTCGCTGAAGATCTTTCAAGATGAAGAATTCCGTTTATTTGCTTGTTTAGCTGCTTTTTTTTCACTTTTCTTTGCTGGATTTTTATGGGTTAAAGGAGACGTTACGGCTCCTTTGAGAACGGCTTCTTTTCAAGTCGTTTCGATCCTTACCGCTACGGGCTATGCCACAGCGGACTTTGATCGATGGCCGGACCTAATGCGGTGTCTGCTGCTTTTTTTTATGTTTATAGGAGGATGTGCCGGATCGACAAGCGGAGGATTGAAGATCGTCCGCTTTTTGTTGCTGGTTAAATTTTCTGTTCAATCAACAATGAAGGCCGTATATCCTCATGCGGTTATGCCGACGAGGTTTAATAATAAAAAGGTGTCCGAACAAACAGTGACAAATATTTTGATTTATTTTTTTCTTTTCGCTGCCTTGATATTTACTGGAACGCTGCTGATACTCTTGTTTGAACGGACAGATATTATGACGGCGGTATCAGCTGCTTTATCCGCCGCGAGCAGCGTTGGTCCGGGCTTAGCCCGTGTCGGACCGGCAGAAAATTATGCCTGGATGTCTATTTATGGAAAATGGGTTTTGATTTTTCTCATGCTGGCCGGCCGTCTGGAACTCTATGCAATTCTGGCGCTGTTTTTACCGGCGACATGGAAGAAGTGATAGAGGCTAAGCTTTCCCGGGGAACACCCTGCCGGAAACGGAGAGACAGCGCGATGGGTTCGGCTTTGAAAATCAGGGGATCAATGGTATAATTCACGGCAGTTTACCAGGAATTTTTCAGCAGGATCATTATGAACGATATTGACCACATCAAACAGCAGGCACAGGATGAATTGTCCGCCATTTCAGACGCGAGGGCTCTGGAAGCCTTTCGTATCAAATATCTAGGGAAGAAGGGCATTATCCAGGGGATGTACGCCTCGCTGGCGTCTGCGCCTAAAGATCAAAAACCCATTATCGGGAAAAATGCCAATATTCTCAAGAATGCCCTGGCCCAGATGTTTGAGGCCAAACAGGCGCAGGTGGCGGAGCAGGAAAGGCAAGCGTCCAAAAAAGATCTGGATGTGACCCTTCCGGGGATCGCCGCCGGCAAAGGCCACCGGCATGTTCTGAATCAGACCATTGATGATATCTGCGGCATATTTGAACATTTCGGCTTCACAGTCGAAGAAGGTCCTGAGGTTGAAACAGAATTTTATAATTTTGATGCCCTTAACATTCCTCCGGACCATCCATCCCGCGACGGGTTTGACACCTTTTATGTTGATGAGCAGGATCCGGACGATAAAGACCGCTATCAGCTTTTGCGCAGTCAGACATCACCGGTGCAGATCCGTGTGATGCAGGAACATCAGCCTCCGGTGGCTGTTATTGTGCCGGGGAAGGTCTATAGGCCGGACGCGGTCGACGCCAGCCATTCGTTCATGTTCCATCAGATCGAAGGGCTGCTGGTCGATACAAATGTCCGTTTTTCTGATCTCAAAGGCCTGATCGAGGCCTTTCTCACACAGCTGTTCGGGGATGATATCCGCATGCGTTTCCGTCCGCATTTTTTTCCGTTTACCGAGCCTTCGGCCGAAGTCGACATCTCGTGTTATATCTGCAAAGGCAAAGGGTGTTCGGTCTGTAAACGCACGGGGTGGCTGGAGATCATGGGCTGCGGCATGGTCCATCCACATGTCTTTGAAGCCGCGGGATACAAAAAAGGAAAATTTACCGGGCTGGCCTTTGGGTTGGGAGTGGAACGGCTGGCCATGCTGCGCTACGGTATTCATGATATCCGTTTGTTTTTTGAGAATGATATGCGCTTTATGAAACAGTTTTGATGATCAGGCGAATGGATAATAGCGAATAGAGAATAAAGACTATGAAGATCAGTTTGAAATGGATTAAAGATTATGTCGATGTTACGGTTTCCGTACAACGTCTGGTTGAACGTCTGACCATGGCCGGGATAGAAGCCGAAAAGATCGAGAAGGTCAACGGGGACACGGCGGTTGAGTTTGAGATCACTCCGAATCGGCCGGACTGCCTGTCCATGATCGGAATGGCCCGGGAGATCGCGGCGTCTTTTGACAAGCCTTTGTGCCTGCCTAAGATCAGCGCTCGAACGTTTCCCCGTAAAAAATGCGACATCGACATTCAGACTCCGGAGGCGTGTTCCCGCTATATCGGTACAGTTATCGAAGGGGTTCAGGTCTCTGCGACCGCGCCGTCGATCCGGCCGTGCGGGGCTTCGCTGGTCAACCTGCGGACGCTGGGCAGCCGCCTGATCAATAACATTGTCGATATCACGAATTATTGTTTGTTCGAATACGGGCAGCCGCTGCACGCCTTTGATCTGGATAAGCTGGAAGGCGGCCGGATCATTGTCCGCTACGCTGAGAAAGGCGAGCGGATCATCACGCTCGACGGAGAAGAGCATGAGCTGGATCCTTCCGTTTTGGTGATCGCTGACGCCCGCAAACCGGTCGCGATTGCGGGGATCATGGGCGGAGCAGAGACCGAGGTGACCGCGGGGACAAAAAATATCCTTCTGGAAAGCGCGTATTTCGATCCGATCACGATACGCCGGACGGTGCGCAAACTGGGTCTGGCCAGTGACTCATCCTACCGTTTTGAGCGCGGTGTGGTCTATGATAATGTGGCGGCAGGGGCTGGCCGCGCTTCAGACATGATCCTGGACTGTGCCGGCGGGACCATCACCCGGCGCACTGACGTGAAGGCCGGAAAAAAACCGGCCAAGCCCCGCGCAATAACATTAGACTGCGCGAAAATGAACATCTTTCTGGGCGCCGAGATCTCTCAGAGCAGGACACGCAAAATCTTAAAAGCGTTAGGGTTTGAAACAGCCGCGCCAAAGAAGAATTTGCTTAAAGTGATACCGCCCGGATTCCGTCTTGATGTGAAGCAGGCCGCGGACCTGTATGAAGAAGTGTCCCGGGTGATCGGTTATGACCAGCTGCCGTCGTCTTTTCCGCTCATAAAAAACACCGGAATGCGAACCAATCCTCAACGCCGAAAACGGCTGCGGATTATCGACCGCCTGCTCGCTCAGGGCTTTAATGAAGTCTTGACCTACAGTATGATCAGTTCTGACCAGCTCACAGCGGCGGATATGGAAGACGTCCAGCGGATCAAGATCCTGAATCCGTTAAGCCGGGAACAGGAATTTTTGCGTCCCCACCTTTTGCCCAGCCTGCTGCAGGTTGCCCAGACGAATATCAACCGTGGGCAGGATAACCTGGCTTTTTTCGAGGCGGGGAAAGTCTATCTTCCTGGCGGAGAAAAGGAGGCGTTGGGGATGATTATGGCTGGATGCCTGCGTCAGGACTGGCGTCGTCCGGAAGAGCAGCCGTTCGATTTTTATGATCTGAAAGGCGCGCTGGAACAAGCTTTTTCCCGTGAGACGATTGCCCCGTTGGAATTCAGAAAAAGCCGGGAAAAATTGTTAGAAGACGGGCAGCGCGCTGATATTTTTTGCGGAAAGAAAAAGATCGGGGCCTGCGGGAAAGTCGCGGAAAATATTCTGTCGGCATTCGGGATCAAGCAAGCCGAAATTTTCTATGCCCAAGTAGAGTTGGCAACAGTGTATCAGCTGCCGCAGAAAAAAACTGTCTATAAACCGATATCCGAATATCCGGCGATTGTCCGTGATGTCAGTCTTGCTGTCTCGAAAGATATTTCCTATCAGGATGTCTGCGCTGTGGTCGAAGAATTCGGCTCTGAGTATTTGCAGAAGATCGCATTCAAAGAAGTTTATACCGGGGAAAAGATCCCGGATGACCAGCGGGGCCTGGTCTTTTCGGTAGTCTATCAATCGTCTCAAAAGACTCTGACCGAAGACGAGGTACAGAAGATTCACGAATCGGTTCTCGATCATATCGGCGATCGCCTAGGGGCCGTGATCCGTTAAGGTGTGACCTGTCGCTACGCCGGGAAATGCTCCATTTTTTCCTCAAAATCCCCCCTTTAAAAAAAAGTCCGCCCGCGGTATAATAATCGTGTCCCTGCGGTGTTTGTTAGAGCTATTTATAAATGAACCAACACGTTTATAAAGGGAAGCCCGACTTCCGGCAATCCCGTGGGATTGCCGGTAGGGTACCCACCTGGTGAAAAGGTTCACCTTGGAATAGTTTCGACGGCACGCGCGGGGATTTTTTTTATAACAAGAAAGGTGGCTGGTGAAACGCGGCAAACAAAAAAATAGCGGGGCGGATCTCTTTTTTGAAAGCAGGAAGAAGCAGATCGAAAAGACATCACCCCTGAGTGTGCGTATGCGGCCGCGGTCTTTGGATGAGGTTGTGGGGCAGCAGCATATTCTCGGAAAAGGGACACTTCTCTCCCGCGCGATCGCTGCAGACCGGATCAGCTCTCTGATTCTTTATGGGCCGCCCGGCACCGGAAAGACCAGTCTCGCCCACTGTATCAGTTGTCAAACCCAGGCCGTTTTTGAACGGCTTAACGCGGTGGCCGCCAATGTGGATGACCTGCGACAGATCATTGCCGGAGCACAGAACCGCCGTTTCGCTACGGAACGCAAGACCATCGTTTTTATCGATGAGATTCACCGGTTCAACAAGGCCCAGCAGGATGTTCTGATGCCGGATGTGGAATGCGGCAATCTTATTTTGATCGGAGCAACCACCTTTAATCCGTTTTTTTCTCTGGTCAGCGCCTTGTTATCCCGTTCTATGGTCTTTGAGCTTTTTCCTTTGGACAAAGAAGATGTTTCTGTTTTGATCGAAAGGGCCTTGCACGATCGGGAGCGCGGTCTGGGCGGCCTACCGATCGAGGCAGATCCCGCGGCTCTGGATTTTTTAGCTGAAGTGAGCGATGGCGATGCGCGCAGGGCTCTCAACGCCTTAGAGATCGGCTGTCTGACCACACCTAAACAGCGGGATGGAAAAATCCACTTCACAATAGACGCCGCCCAAGAATCTATTCAGAAAAAACGGGTAAATTATGACCGGGACGGTGATCAGCATTACGATACGATTTCGGCGTTTATAAAATCTATGCGCGGGTCTGATCCCGATGCCGCCATATATTGGCTGGCAAAAATGATCTATGCCGGAGAGGACCCCCGATTTATCGCCCGGCGTATCGCTATCTGCGCTGCCGAAGATGTCGGAAATGCCGATCCGCAGGCCCTTGTTCTGGCGATGAATACTTTCCAATCGGTTGAAATGCTGGGACTGCCCGAGGCCCGTATCCCTTTGGCCCAGGCTGCGGCCTATGTCGCCTGTGCTCCTAAGTCCAATTCCGCCATCACCGCTATTGACAGCGCTCTGGCAGACGTGAAAACCCATAAGACACAAGAGGTTCCGGCTCACCTGAAAGATTCTCACTACTCCGGCGCCAAAAAGATGGGACACGGCAAAGGATATCAATACGCGCACAGCTTTGACGATCATTATGTAGAACAAGAGTATATGCCGTATCAAGCAGAGTATTACGTTCCCTCTGACCAGGGATATGAGCGCAAGATCCGGGAGCGGATGGAGCGATTAAAAAAGAAATTGTAATGTATCATGAGAGAGCGTACCGGATTGTTTCGCCGTGTCTTGGCGGCTGTATTCGTTATCGTGATCGGCCTTGTATTGATCGAGGCGGGGCTCAGGTTTTATGGTTGGGCGCTTCTACGTCAGCGCGATCGCGCACGCCTGCCCCAAGACGCATATACCCTCATATGCCTGGGAGAATCCACAACCATGCTGGGCGGGGAGCAGGCGTATCCGCAGCAGCTGGAAAACATCCTGCGAGAAAAATATCCTGCAAAAAAGATCCGTGTTTTAAACAAAGGGCTAGCTGGTCAGAACTCGGACCGCATTCTCGCAGAACTTCCCGCCCTGCTTGAAAAATACCGTCCGGACATGCTTGTGGTGATGATGGGGATCAATGATTCGGGGGAGATTCTAAAGAGAAGAACGCTGCTGGCCCGCTGGGTGAGCGACTTGAGGACCGTTAAGCTGGTGCGGTTAGCTGGCAGGGCTCTGAGTAAAAAAAACATCTGGCAAGAGCAGCGCCCAGCGTCTGGTGTCACGGAATCGGAAAAAGGTGGGTTTACAGAAGATATTCTTCTAAAAGATCTGGCGGGAACGAGCGAAGGATTCCGCAATGCTGCACTGGCTGCTTTTTCTTATCTTCGAAAAAAAGAGTATGCCAAAGCAGAGGTTTTCCTTCGATGGCTGCTGAAAAACAATGAATGTTCTTTCTGCGAAAAACGGTTTCTTCGTGAGTTAGCCGTGACTTTGCAGAAACAGAAAAAACACAGGGAACTGCTGCCGATCATCCCTGTTTTTCCGCATTGGCTTTATGACGAGCTGTCTTTGCTTGATTTTTGTGAAGATGCGCAGCTGAGGCAGGATATTCTTCAAATCTTACAGCAAAAAGCACACAAAGATGCACAAGCAGCTCCGTTTTATGATTTGCAGGCCCAGTGTTATCGTTCAGCAGGAAAAGAACAAAAAGCGCAAAGAGCTAAGGATGCAGCGGATCAAATCAGGAAAACGAGAATTCATGTTAAAACACAGGCAAACTATTTAAAACTGCATGAAATAGCGCTAAAAGCCGGCATTCCTGTTGTCTATGTTCAATATCCCCTTTTATCGCCCGAGCCGCTGCGGCAGATTTTTTCCGGAAAGCCCGGATTTCGAAAAATGACTTTTGTAGACAATAAAGCAGTTTTTGAGCAGCTGGTGCAGAAGCAGGGATACAAGACATATTTTTCAGACAGGTTTGCCGGCGCTTTTGGTCATTGCACCTCTGCAGGAAATCGTATTCTTGCTGAGAACATTGCCCGGGTCATAGAAAAAAAGGGAATGATACGGTAAACTGTATTTTCAGGCAGCAGGAAAGATAAAAAGCGGTTGTCAGCAATATTGAAAAATGCTACTATAATTAAAATGAGTTCTAGTATTATATAATTTAAAAAAGAATATTTGAGCCGGACGTGGCCCAAAGCACAAAACAAAAGATCCGCAAAGATATCTTAACGCGATTGAAGAGGCAAAAGGAGGAAGATCGGTTAAGAAAGAGCCGGGATATTCAGCGAAATATCGAAAAGTTGCCGGAATATCAGGGGGCTCGCACGATTTTGTATTATGCGTCGTTCGCTGGTGAAGTGGACACGCATGGAATGATGCGGCAGGCGATGCAGGATGGTAAACAGGTCGTGCTGCCGGTGGTCGATCAGGAAACCCGAACGATCATGCCTCACGGCATTGAACGTTTAGAAGAAGATCTGGAACATGGTCCTTATAATATCCAACAGCCTAAAATACGCAGTGCCATCGCGCTGGAATTGTCAGCCCTCGATTTGGTGATCGTGCCTGGCTTGGCCTTTGACCGGCGGAACAACCGTCTGGGACGCGGCGGCGGATATTATGATCGATTTCTCAAGATTCTTCCATCTCATATCCCGTCCATCGGTATTGCCTTTGATTTTCAGATCCTGCCCCGGATTCCTGTTGATCCGCATGATCAGCCGGTCAGCCGTATCATCTCCAATGGTTTAGAATAAAAACATATGTTGTTTAACCACGTTATGCCGCAGACGCGGCTGATATAGAAGGAGGATGCTATGCAATTGGATCCGATCGTCAAGTACAGTTTGGAGATCACAGTCCCTTTTATTGTCGGTATTGTGGCGGGGATCTTATGGCGGACATATTTTTCCAACAAGCGGATCAATGAAGCCGAAGAAAAGGCGCAAAAACTCAAGGAATTTGCTGAGCGAGAAGCAGAGAGCCACCGCAAAGAAGCGGAACTTGCCGGTAAAGATATGATGATTAAGCTGCGTCAGGATTTTGAGCGCGAAACCAAGGAGCGGCGCGATGAGTTAGCAGCTCTTGAAAAACGGCTGCATCAAAAAGAAGAGAATTTAGACAAGCGGGTTGATCTTCTTGAAAAAAAAGAAAAGGATGTCGGGGAAAGACTGGAACAGCTGAGGGGGAACGAAGAAAAGATCCAGAAGAAGGATAGTGAATTGTCTCAGCTGATCGAAGAGGAAAAACAGCTTCTGCAGAAGATATCTAATCTTAACGCGGAGCAGGCGAAAGAACTCTTGCTGTCGCGCATTGACGACGATCTCATTCACGATAAAGCGGCCCGTATCCGGCAATCCGAAGAAGAGATCAAAGAAAAAAGCGGGAAGATCGCCCAGCAGATCCTGACCACAGCGATTCAGCGCTGTGCCTCGGACCATACCGCCGAGACCACGTTAAGTGTGGTGGCTTTACCCAATGATGAGATGAAGGGACGCATTATTGGGCGGGAAGGACGGAATATCCGTGCTCTGGAAATGGCCACCGGAGTGGACATCATTATTGATGACACCCCGGAGGCCGTTACGATTTCCGGGTTCGATATGGTCCGCCGTGAAGTCGCACGTATTGCTTTGGAAAAGCTGATCTCTGACGGACGTATTCATCCCGGACGTATCGAAGAAGTTGTGGAGAAGGCCAAAGGCGACATCGAACAGATTATCAAAGAAGAGGGAGATAAGGCGGCATTTGAAATCGGTATTCATCGCATGCATCCCGAACTGCTTAAACTGGTGGGGAGGCTGAAATACCGGACCAGCTTTGGTCAGAATGCCTTAACCCATACTAAAGAGGTGGCTAAGTTGATGGGGATCATGGCGGTCCAGCTGGATTTGGATCCCAAGGTTTCGCTGCGGGTGGGGCTTCTCCATGATATCGGCAAGATCGTGTCCCAGGACGTTGAAGAGGGAACACATGCCATTGTCGGAGCGAATCTGGCCAAGAAACATGGCGAGAGCGAGGTTGTGGTCAATGCCATCGCGTCTCATCATGAAGAAGTTGAATGCAATTCCCTTTACGGTGTCCTGCTATGCGCCGCTGACACGGTCAGCGCCTCTCGGCCGGGCGCCCGCGCGGAAACATTGGATATTTATGTCAAACGTCTGGAAAGTCTGGAAAAGATCGCGAACAGCTTCAAAGGCGTGGACAAGGCATTTGCTTTACAGGCAGGCCGCGAAGTACGGGTTATGGTGTGTCCGGATAAAATTAACGATGATGAAGCCGTGGTGATGGCCCGCGATCTGCGCAAACGTGTCGAACAGGAACTGGAATATCCCGGCCAGATCAAGGTTATGATCGTACGGGAAACACGCGCGGTGGAATATGCAAAGTAATGAGACCAGGAGACAAGGCCGCAAAAACCGTCTTTTCGGGTAACCGCTAAATAAGAGTTAGGAACATGAACATTCTTTGTATTGGAGACGTGGTCGGTAAGGCCGGGCGTAAGGCCCTGGAAGATGTTCTTCCTGGTCTGCGGGAAGAGTTTGCTCTGGACGCGGTCATCGTTAACGCGGAAAACGCCGCTGGCGGTTCCGGCTTGACCGAACGGATTGCCAAGCAGTTTTTCCGTATGGGCTGTGACGCTCTGACCATGGGGGATCACATCTGGGACCGACGGGATTTTATAGAGTATCTCGGAGAGGAACCCCGTGTCCTGCGGCCGGCCAATTTTCCGGAAGGCGCGCCGGGAAAAGGAACCTATATTTTTCAGACCGAGGGAGGCGTTCGGGTGGCTGTGGCCAGCCTGTTGGGACGGGTTTTTGTGAAGTATTATTCGGATTGTCCGTTCCGTACGGCGGAAACGATCCTGAAAGAACTTGACGGACAGTATGATGTTCTGATCGTCGATGTTCACGCCGAGGCGACCAGTGAAAAAATTGCTCTGGGCTGGCATCTGGACGGGAAGGCAGCCGGCGTGTTCGGGACGCATACGCACATACAGACTGCGGACGAGCGTGTTCTTCCTCAGGGAACGGCCTACATCACGGATCTCGGCATGACCGGCCCCTATGATTCTGTCATCGGGCAGAACACGGACCGTATTTTAAAAAGGTTTTTGACAGGTTTGCCGATCAGGTTTGAAGTCGCCAAAGAGAACCCTGTTGTTTGCGGGGTGGTCATAGAAATTGATGAGACCACCGGCCGGGCACGGAAGATAACACGTATACAGAGGAGGCCAGCATGAGTGCGTGGGAGGGAATGAACCGGAGGCAATTTCCCCGGGTCAATTATCCGTGTATGCTCACAGTGAATATTAAGGATCATGACCAGCCGTTCTTGACCCATACTGAAAACCTTGGTGTCGGCGGTGTCTGTGTGATGCACAGCCGGAAATTTCCTATGTTTTCTGAGGTAGGGCTGGAGATCGATCTTATGGACTTTGAAGGACACATTCAGTGCCGGGGTAAGATCGTCTGGCTGGTCCGCAGACGGGCAGAGAATGATGATAAACCGCTGATGTATGATATCGGTATCGAATTTATAGATATCAAAACCGCTGACCGGGCCAGGATTGAAGCTGTGGTTCAGCGCATGGTCAAAGCCGGCGCAGAAAGGGCAGTATGATCAAGGTTCGTTTTGCCCCCAGTCCGACTGGATTTTTGCATATCGGCGGCGCGCGCACAGCATTGTTTAATTATATGTATGCCCGCGCTCAGAAGGGATCCTTTGTCCTGCGTATTGAAGACACTGACCGCCAGCGCTCCCGTCCGGAATATCTCGAAGAGATTCTGGAAAGTATGGCCTGGCTGGGGCTGGAATGGGACGAGCTCTACAAGCAAAGTCAGCGTTTTGATATTTATTGGGCGGAGGCGGAGAAACTGCTTTCCGTCGGCAAGGCTTACCGTGAAGGGGATGCCATCATCATGGCGATGCCTCAACAAGAGATCGTGTTTTATGATGTGATCCGTGGGGCGGTCTGTTTTGATACCAGCACGATCAAGGACCAGGTCCTGATGAAATCTGATGGATCTCCCACTTACGGCTTTGCCTGCGTTGTCGATGACGCGCAAATGGGGATCACCCACGTGGTCCGCGGGGAAGACCATATTTCCAATACGCCGAAACAGATCGCCATTTATCAGGCCATGGAGCTGAAGCCGCCCAAGTTTGCTCATCTGCCGCTGATCATGGATGAGGCCGGAGGGCGCATGTCGAAGCGGACCGGGGCGACCGCTGTCAGTGATTACCGCAAAATGGGATTTTTACCCGAGGCGCTGGTGAATTATCTTATGCTTTTGGGCTGGTCGCCGGGCGGGGACCAGGAGATCCTGACGCTGAAGAACGCGATTAAAAAATTTTCTATTAAAAAGGTCAATAAAACGTCCGCCGCGTTTTCCATGGACAAGCTCCGCTGGATCAATGCTCAGTATTTCAAACAGATGCCGGACAGCGAGCTGGCGCAATTCGTCCGTCCGCATCTTCAGCAGGAAGGTCTGGTCAGTCAGGATTATGATGGCAAGCTGTTGGAACATATTGTAAAATTATATAAGAGCCGCATGGCTGATGTTCTGGAATTCATTGCCCGGACCCGTTATATTTTTGCAGACAATGTGGAGATCGAGAGGACCCTCCGGCAAGAGCAGTTAACACCGGAAAAGACACAAGGGTTTATGCAGCTGGCAGAGGCACTGGATCAGATTCAGGAATTTAACGCTCAAAGCGCGGAAGAGGCCTTTCGGAATTATGTACGGGACAGCGGAACCGCAATGAAAGACCTGGTCCACCCGGTCCGGGTCGCCCTGACCGGGAGTGAGGTGGGTCCCAGCTTGTTTGACACGATGGCGGTTTTGGGAAAAAAGAAAACGGTCAACCGTTTAAGATGTGCCTATCAACAGCAGAGAGGGGACGCATGATGCCGAAAAAAATTGCGCTTTGTCTGGTCTTATGCTATTGTGTAGCCTTTGCCGGGTGCTCAGCCTGCCGCAAACAGACGGCAAAGACCGATGATCCGGTCCAAAAGGCCGTTGATTGTACGGCCTGTGCTGTGGAGCAGACTGATCAGTGGATTCGAAAAAATATGTGGTAGGAAACTGAGCCGTTGTGATACGGATTTTCGAGGGTGAATTCTTTTGGGATAGAGGATGCTGATCCCGGAATGCTTTGTTCTGTCTTTCCTTGTTTTTGTCCGTCTTTGTGCGCAAACGGATCATTTAATGTTCATTTTTGCCCCGTGGTGTAACGGCAACACACTTGACTCTGAATCAAGCGTTTCTGGTTCGAATCCAGGCGGGGCAGTTTTATATGTTCCCTGTGCTTAAGTATGGAGGCTCCTATGTGGCAGGTCTATGTGCTGGAAGCTCAAAATGGGTCTTTGTATACCGGGATCACGACGAACATTGACCGCCGCATTCAGCAGCATCAAGCCGGAACAGGGGCGCGGTTCACCCGCGGGTTCGGCGTGAAAAATGTGGTTTACAGCGAGCCTTGCGGCAGCCGCAGTGAGGCTCTCAAGCGGGAAGCCGCGATCAAAAAATTATCCCGAACAGAGAAGCTGAGTTTTATCTATGATGAATGATCCTGAAGATAAAAAAAAGAACCTGGACTTTATCCGTCAGATCGTCGCCGACGATGTCTCTGCAGGCAAGCATGGCGGCAAGGTTGTCACGCGCTTTCCGCCGGAGCCCAACGG
>CAZQQI010000035.1:0-7328 GCA_964595465.1 uncultured Planctomycetales bacterium
AAGCAGATATAAAGAATAGAGAATAGAGAATAGAGAATAGAGAATAGAGAATAGCTAATAGAGAATAGAGAATAGCTAATAGAGAATAGAGAATAGAGAATAGCTAATAGAGAATAGAGAATAGCGAATAGAGAATAGCTAATAGAGAATAGAGAATAGCGAATAGAAAATAGATAATTGTGGGACGGAGGCTGTTTTTTAAAATCGCCTCCGTCTTTTTTTCTGGTATTTTCTTTGACAATTATATAAATCAATGCTATTTTTTAGTTATAAATAACATAAAACTTACACTGATATGAAGTATGCCGATTTTCAAAACACCTTTCCGGATGATCGCATCATCGACATCCGCAATGCCGAGACCTTCTTTAACGGCCTTGACCGCCGCCGTCTCTACGAATGGCAAAAGCAAGGCCACATTCGCAAGATTACTAACGGCTTCTACCTGTTCACCAAAACCGAAACTGATGATGTCCTTTTAAAAAATATTGCCTCCCACATCTACACACCATCGTATGTCGGCCTGCAGTCCGCCTTATCATGGTACAATTTTATCCCGGAGGCTGTTTTTCAGACGGTCAGTATAACCACCCGGAGAAAAAAAATATTCAAGACATCGTCCGGCACCTTTCAGTATCATTCTATCCGCAAACCTCTTTTTTTCGGCTATATTCCCGTCCGCGAAGGGAACCGCTGGTTTTATATTTCCGACCCGGAAAAGACTTTGCTGGATACTTTCTATTTTACACCGGCATCCGATAAAAGAGATGTGCTTGATGCCTTGCGCCTGAACACCGAAGAGATCCGCTCGACGGTCAACATGACCCGCCTGGGCGATTATCTTAAGATCTTTTCCTCACCGAAAATCGACCAGGCTGTTGAAAACCTCAGGGAGCTGATCCATGATCAACTTTGAGCATGCGTTAAAGCAATATCCCGAACGCCTTCGGGGCTTTAAAGAAAATATTTTAAAGGAGTGTCTGCAGTACCGCATCCTCGATATCATTTACCGTTCAAAGTACGCGCAAAATCTTATTTTTATCGGTGGTACAGCGATTCGAATCGTTTATCAGGGCATGCGCTTTTCTGAGGACCTGGATTTCGATAACAAAGGAATGACGGAAAAATCTTTTCAATCTATCGCGGCATATATTAAAAAAGAACTCGAACTAGACGGATATCGTGTTGATATTAAAAATGTCTTCGCCGGCGCGTTTCACTGTTATATCCGGTTTCCCGGTATTTTGTTCGAACACGGCCTTTCCGGACAAAAACAGCAAAGAATTTTGATACGCATTGATGCCGAACCTCAAAACTATGATTATACAGAGAAAAAATTCCTGATAAACACCCTTGGCATTTTTCGTTATATCAATACCGTTGATGCGCCGCTCCTGCTTTCACAGAAGATCTCCGCCTGCCTCAGCCGGACGCGTGAGAAGGGAAGAGATTTCTTTGACATTGTTTATTTAATGTCTCTGACAGACCCCGATTATCGCTATCTTAAACAGCGTTACAGCATCGAGACGAAAGAGCAGCTTAAAAGCGCGCTCTCCAAACGCGCCCGGCAGGTCCATTTGCCCTCTTTGGCGCAGGACGTTGAACCTTTTCTGTTCGACCCTGATCAAAAAGACCGCATTATTCATTTCCAGGACTGGCTGAATAAATAAGGGACGGAACCAACCCTTTTTTCATTTAAAAACCGTCCTATCCTTTTTTCCTGTGGGATCACGTCTTATTTTGACGGTAACGGCACATATTTTTCCCCTTGATCCGCGTTAGAATTGAATTAACCTTCGCGGAAATAACGCGGAGATTATATAGATCGACGTACAAAACAAATATGGGGGAGACATCATGAAAAAAGTCATACCATTCATTATTGCCTTTGCAATGATCGGATTAATGGCCATGCCTGCTGTTGCGCAGCAAGGAAGCCGTACCAACGACATGGATGATGTCAGCGACATTTCCAACCGTTGGGGTATCGGGTACTCTTACGGCTGGGCCGAAGAGGACACGGACGATCTCGGTCTTGACCAGCAGCATTCCGTAAACTACGTTAAAGGCTTAACACGCAATTCAGCGTTTCAGCTTGAAGCCGGCTGGGCCACAGATGATGATTACGAAGCGGACCTGTATTCTCTCTTCGCGGATTATCAGCTGCGCGCCCCGATGGAACGTCTGGCGCCGTATGTCTTCGGAGGCATCGGTCTGCACAATACCGACGCCAAAGAGATCTTTGACATAACGGACAATCATGCGTTCCGCGCCGGCGTGGGTGTGGAATACTTCATGACCGATCAGGCCGCGCTCAACGCCGAAGGGATTTACAACTTCGAGGGCGGCGGCGATTCTGTTGAATACAGCCAGATCCGTGCCGGCATCCGGTTCTATTATTGATACAGCCGCTGCTGCACAAGAACGGTGACACTGCCTGCAGGCGGTGTCACCGTTTTCTATACGAAGAGAAGACATAGTGATAAGTTTAATATCTTAATGTTTATTTATTACTTAAAGTGTATTATTATATAATATCAATCGTAAACGATTCGCGATATCTGATCCGCCTTTAAACTGGACATTGCATAACCATGACCGCCATAATCCTGCCGATCTACAACGAAGGACGCCTCATCGCCCGTATGCTCGACGGGTTGGAAACCGCGCTGTCTCCCTTAAATGAATATCGGTTTACTGTTTTTGCGGTGGACGATGGCTCTGACGATAACACCCTGCAGGCCCTGAACGATTACGCCTTCGAAGCTCCGCATATCACACTCCAGGTCGTTAGCCGTCCATTTAACGAAGGCCATCAGACCGCGATCGCTGACGGCATCAGCGCGGCGCTTAAAACAGACGCGCAAAATTTCATCATCATGGACAGTGACGGACAGGATGACCCGGCCGTCATTCCGGAATTACTGGAATACCGCGATCTGGATTATGTCCCGGTGGCACGCAGCGGCAGAAAGGACGGCGTTCTTTTCCGTTTTTTCTACGGGATCTTTCTGCTGAAATTCCGTTTCATTACCGGACAGACCATGGACTGCGGCAACTTTTGCCTGATCAGCCGGCGCGTGGCTGAATCTCTGCAGGGACGGCATTTTGTTCATTTGGCCGCGCACCTGCATCAGCGCCGCCCGGCCCGTTATAAAAAGATCACCTGGCCGCGGCAGGAAAGACTGGACGGCCGGTCAAAAATGAATTTTTTAGGTTTGGTCCGTTACGGGTTTAATGCCCTGGCCGAATTCCGCGAACAGTTTATCTTTTTTTTCCTGAAATTATCCTTAACCTTTATCGGGCTCTGGCTGATCGGCCTGGCCGTCGTCCTGTATAAAAAATTTATTTCACAGGAAGCCATCTTAGGGTGGACCAGCATCATGGGATCGGTCCTCATCCTGGCGGCCCTGATCTGTTTCGGTTTTTTCGCCCTGGGCATCGTGCTGCTGCATCAAACGAAAGATAGAAAATAGCGAATTGAGAATGGAGAATGGAGAATAGCTATTCACGAGTCGCCTTCAACGTTTAACCACAAACTAAGAATGCTTAATGCTAGCAGCCAACTGCTGGCTGCTAAAAAAATGAACCGTTCACTCCTCACATTCCTTATCGGCATTATCTTCGGCATCGCGGTTATGCTGATCATCAGCACGGGTCTGCAGTCCTGCCGGCAAACTCAAGACAGCGCGCGTCAGGACAAAAAAGCGTCTGACTCATCTTCCCGGGACCAACCGTCCGCTGAAACACCAGCCCCGCGTCCAGCGTTCTCGAAAGAAACCGGCTTATTCAGCAGTTTTGAAGGTGAAGACCCGGTCCGCTGGCGGGGAAACGGCATCAGCACCGATATCGTGAAAGCCGACGTCTGTCCCGACAGCCATTGTCTGAAAGTCGTTTATCCCGCCGGAAAATACCCGGGCTTAAACGCCAGAGATCTTCCCGGCGACTGGTCCGGTTTCGACACACTGGTCTTTGAAGCCTATAACCCCAACGAGGACCTGGTCCGCTTCGGCCTGCAGATCAAAGATAAGCCCGGCGGACACAGCTATCCTCAGCGCTACGAACATTACTTTGCTTTCCGGCCCGGATATAATCAGTTCGTTTTCAATATCACCGGCATTAAGACCAATAATAAAAAACGCGTCATCGATATCTCACAGATCATCGGCCTGAACATCTTCGCGATCGACACCAAAGAACCGACCACTCTATATTTTGATAATATACGTCTGGAAAAGGCCGCCGGCTCAGACATTGAAGGCCTGCAGCGTTTTGACTTCGGCACAGACCAGTCCGAAACCTGGCCGGGGTTTAAAAAAGTTTCCGGCTCTACCCGATATCAGGACGACACAGGCTACGGCTGGTCCTCGACCTACGGCCTGGACGCCAAGGACCGGCGCTACCCGGACGCGCTCCTGCGTGACTGGGTCAGAGGGGGGCAATCATTCAAAGTCGATGTCCCCAACGGCGACTATGCGGCCTACATTATGATGGAAGACCCCGGCTTCTGGGAATACTACCAGAATTATCCCGAACGCCGTCTCATCGCCGAAGGAAAGGTCGTGGGCGAAGACATTATGCCGCCGGAGATTTTTTTCCGTGATCACTACTACGCCCACCTGAACCATGAAGACCTGCCCGGCCAGGACGTCTTTAAAAATTATATTCAGAAACGTTTTGTCTGGCGCCGGTTTACTGTTAATGTCGACGACCGTCAGCTGGACATTAAGTGCGAACCGAATTCGGGTTATGCCTGCACGTTCAACGCCCTCATCATTGCCCCGCTGAAGCAGGATAACCAGGTCAAAAACTATCTGCAGACGATCGATGCGCAACGCCGCAAGGCCTTTGAAAGCCAGTATGTTGAAAAGGTCCCAGCGTTCGCGCCTCTCAGTGACACGGTCCGCGCGGCCCATCAGGAAATCGGCTTTGTCCCGTTCGTTAAAAATATTCAGGAACCTATGTTCCCGCACGAACCCCCGCGCGCCGAACAGATCACCCCGGACATCCGCGTCTTCGCGGCAAAAGGCGAAAGCGAGCCATTTTTGATCGGACTGCATGCTTTAACCGGCGGCCGGACAGCGACCGTTAAGATGTCGGCCCTGACCGGTGAAAACGGGGACACGATTACGGCTGACACGATCTCTTTACGCAGTGTTCAGTACAAACTCAAGCTGATCCAGCCGAATGTCTATACGGTTAGAGGGGAGATGCTGCGCGAACAGCAGTCTGCTGAATTTGAAAAAGGGATCAACCGTTTCTTCTGGGGGACGGTCGATGTCCCGGATGACGCCCGGCCGGGAGATTACCGCGGTATCGTCCGCGTCTGCACCGCTGACGACCAATGTTCCCCGGCGTTCAACATCGTCCTGACTGTTATGCCGTTCAGCCTTGACGAACCCGGCATCCCGGTCGGACTGTTTTATTCCCTGCCCCCGCAATACAATTGGTATCCCGAACGCAAATCCCAAAAGTGGACCGCAATTGAACGCCACCTGTATGACATGCGTCAGCACGGGATGAACACCCTGGCCCTGGGCATCAGTCCCGGAGTCCGTGAGATCCACGACGGGGGCGATGTTCAGCTGGATTTTAAATTCTTTGATCAGTTCCTGCACGCCTATAAACACTTCGGCTTTAACCAGCCTATTTCCGGCTACGGCCTGATCTCGGTCTTTCACGATATCCGCAAACGCACCGAAGGCAATGACCAGCTGTTCCGCTCGTCGATCCAAAACGCTTTCAAACAGATCGAGTGGCACGCCCAACAGCTGACCGGCCGGACGATCCTGATCGGCCTGGCGGATGAGGTCTCCAACACCGGCGGAGAAGGGATCGACTCGGTGATCAAAGCAGCGCAGGCTGTCAAAGACGCCGGTCTTAACGCGACCGCGTATCTCAACAGCACCAAAGATGTGGAAATTTTCCCGCATCTGAGCACGGCCACGATCAACAACGGTATGAAGATCGACAAAAACTTACTGAAAAAGGCAGAAAAGACCGACACAGATATCTGGTTCTACAATATCGGCCAAAACCGGTTTTCTTTCGGATTTTATCTTTGGGCCAGCGGCGCAAAAGGGAGGGTTCAATGGCATTATCAGCTGCCGGCGGTCGACCCGTTTTTTGACCTGGACGGACGAGAGAGCGACTACTGCGCCTCATACCCCTCAGAAAGCGGACCGATCAATACACCCTGGTTCGAGATCGTGCGGGAAGGAGTCGATGATCTGCGCTACATCCGGACTTTGGAAAATCTGATCGCCAAGGCCGAAAAGGAAGCAGGCGCTGAGACAGAAGCGGTCAACGACGCACGCCGTCTGCTGAAAGCGATACGCAATGATATCAACATGGATATTGATCAGAATAATTGGCCCTATGCCGAATATGATGCTAAACGCGCTGACATCGCGCGCATGATCGGGGAATTAATAAAAAAGCATGGCGAATAGCGAATAGAAAATGGAGAATAGAGAATAGCGAATAGGGAATGGCGAATAGAAAATGGCGAATAGAAAATAGAGAATAGAGAATAGCGAATAGGGAATGATAATTCTCTCCTTCTACAATTCAATTTATTCTACGCCTCTTACAAAATGCTAACGGCTAATTGCTGGATGCTATAAATGAATATCCTCTTCCTCACAAAAGAAACACCTTATCCGCCCGACAGCGGGGCGCGCATGCGTTCCTGGCATTATGCCCTGGGCCTGCGGCGGGCCGGGCATCTGACCATACTCTGTTTCGGACGTCTGCGGGACAATCCCGCCGGCATGGCCGCCAGCGAGATCTTTGATCTGGGTTATGAGTTTTTTCCTGCTGACGATCTGCCTCCCCAGGGCGCTCTGTCCCGCTTAAAGGCTCTGTTCACAAATCTGCCGTACGCGGTCTGGTCACGCCGTTCACAGAGCATGCGCGATAAAGTTTCAGCAATGGAAAATAAAAATCAGTACGATCTGATCGTCTGTGACGGCATTCACCAGGCCCTGAATATCCCGGAAGAACTGCGCCACAAAACAATACTCGATGAACATAATGTGGAGTCCACCATCCTGGGGCGCTACGTCAATACGATCACCAATCCCCTGGAAAAACTCTACGCCCTGATCGAATGGTCAAAATTTCAGCGCTTTGAAAAACGCCTCTGGCCGCAATTCAGCGAGATCCACGTCTGTTCAGAGATCGACCGGCAGAAGGTCATAGCCCGTTCCGGCCATCCCCGCGTCAAGGTCATCCCCAACGGCATTGATATCAACACGTCACAAGGCAGCTCTTCACCACACACTGGCATCCATTCTTCTGACGAAAAGACTCCTAACACGCTTTTC
>CAZQQI010000035.1:7428-15477 GCA_964595465.1 uncultured Planctomycetales bacterium
CCTCCCCCTGGTGGGGAGGCGACTAACACACCTTTCCCTCCCCCTGGTGGGGAGGCGACTAACACACCTTTCCCTCCCCCTGGTGGGGAGGGTCAGGGAGGGGGGGCGCGCACATCCCGCCTGGTCTACACCGGGCTCATGTCCTGGCGGCCTAACGAAGACGCCGCACTTTATTTTGTCCGCGACATTTACCCGCTGATCAAAAAAATCACTTCTTCCCCTGAAAGGGATGCCGCTATTAACCAATCCCCTCCCCCCGGTGGGGAGGGTCAGGGAGGGGGGAGCCCCCGATCATCATTAAAACTTTACCTCGTCGGCAAAGACCCCACCCCTGCGGTTGAGGACCTCAGACGGTCCGATCGATCCATCGAGATCACCGGTTACGTCAAAGACATTAAACAATACATCGAAGCCGCCGATGTCTTTATCGTGCCGTTACGCATCGGCAGCGGAACACGTCTTAAGATCCTTGAAGCTATGGCACTGGGCCGCCCGGTCGTCTCCACCTCGATCGGCTGTGAAGGGCTGGACGTCACCCCCGGTGAAAATATTTTTATCGCGGATACCCCTGAAGATTTCAGCCGCCGCGTGTTAGACTTGTTACAGGACCGTGATCTCGCGCAGCGTATCGGGCGGGCCGGAAAAAAACTCGTCGAAGAAAAATACAATTGGGACACGATCGAACAAGCCCTGGCAGACTTAATAGCATCTGGCAGCCAGCCTTCAGCAGCTTGCCAATCCTGCTAAAGGCAAACTGCTAAAGGCAAACTGCTAATTGCTAACTGCTAGATGCTAACAGCTAGATGCTAACTGCTATCATTATGGACCCTCAACACTACTCCATATTTTTCGCTCTGCTCATCTTCATCGGCGGATGGATGTATCTGCTCTATTTGAAAGGGGCCAAGGGCATCGAGCTGAAAAATCCTATCCAAAGGCATAAAGAAAAACTGCTTGATCCCGAACGCTGGAGCACCGGCCACACCCGCAAGGATTATCTCATCACCGATCCGTATCAGGTCAGTGTCAGCAAACGTGTCTGCGGCTTTCTGATCGATCTGATGGTCATCCTGATCGTCCGCTATATCGCGCTGAACTTTTTTGATCTCAAGATCCCCTGGTGGGTGCTGATGCTGTATTGGCTTCTGCGTGACAGCATCGCCGGCCGCAGCCTGGGAAAACTGATCTTCGGCACACGGGTAGAAGGAGAGGAGATAGGAAAAACGGCAAAGTTTACCGCACGGATTACCCGCAACATTCTCATTGCCTTACCTTTTATTAACATTCTGATGTGGCTGACCGAATTTCTGACCCTGGCCAAAGACCCCGCGGGCCAGCGTATCGGCGACCAGATGGCGGACACTCACGTCCATGACCTGCACCCCGGTCTGGGCCGCAAACGATTCACCGGCCTGGCCCTGCTTTTAAGCGTCGGCACCCTTCTGGTCAGCGGGCCGCTGTATTACGAATACTATGAACGGTATCGAACGGCCCGTAAACAGCAGATCCAGGAGCAGGAACAGAAAACTTCATCTCCGCCGCAGGGCATGCCGGCCGGCACCATGCCGGGCCTTCAGCAGGACCCTGTTACAGCGTCCCTGATCGAATCCATAAATGCCGCACAATTGCTGATCCAGCAGGAACAGTATGATCAAGCTTTATCCACGGCACTGCCTGCTCTCAAAACACTCAATGACGAAGGCGTTGCCGATCCTGAGATACAGCTGAATATCCATGTCCAGCTGTTTCAGATCTATAACGGGCTTGCAGCCCGGCACATGCTGACCGATGAAATGGCCCTGCGCATTTTTTATCACCTTGAAGCGATCATCCGCGCGTTTGAATCTGTCGATGACCCGTCGGCCGCGCAGGGGAAATCGCAGTTCATCACCACAGCGGGGGATATTGCCCCGGTCCTTCTGCAGACCATCGACAGCGGAAACCCCCTGGTCCTGGAAGGGGCGGACGGAATGCAGATCGCTCTGCCGGACGACGGAGTGGCAGCAGAAAAAAAGATCGCTATGATGCAGGCTCTGCTGGCCCGGCTGGATACGGCTGTTCCCCGGCCTTCCGCGCCTTCTCCGTCACGGATCATTCCGCCGGACAGATCAGAGAGCACCTCACCTGGCCCACTGGACGTGCCGCCACCGGATAAGGCAAAACAGCAACTCAAAATTATGGACCGCTTTATAGACACCGGGGAAGGAGAACGATCACCATGATAGCTGCCTTCTGGATATGTCTTACCTTGATCATTTACACCTACTTCGGCTATCCGCTGCTGATCTGGATCTGGTCCATGCTGAAAAACCAGCCTGTCCTGCAGACCGATATCACTCCCTCTGTATCGATCATCATCGCGGCCTGGAATGAAGAAGATGTGATCGAACGCCGCCTGAAAAACCTTTTGGAATTGACCTATCCGTCTGAAAAGATCGAGATCCTGATCGGTCTCGACGGATGCTTAGACCGCACAGCGGACCTGATCCGCGAACACAGCCGGCCGGAGATCCGGGTATACGAGTATGATAACAGGCGGGGGAAGACCGCGGTCTTAAATGACCTGGTCTCTCACGCGCGAAATAGCATTCTGCTTTTTACCGACTGCCGCCAGACCTTTTCCCCGGACGCGCTGAAACAGCTGGTGAGAAATTTTGCCGACTCTCATACAGGATGTGTCAGCGGCGAGCTGATATTCACCACCGCAGAAGGCGGCACCGCCAAAGGCGTTAACCTTTACTGGAATTATGAAAAGTTCCTGCGGGCCTGTGAAAGCCGTGTTCACTCCATGCTCGGGGCGACCGGCGCGATCTATGCTGTCCGACGGGAATTGTTCAAGCCCTTACCGGAGAATATTGTTCTGGATGACATGTATACGCCTCTGCAGATCATCGGTCAGGGATTCCGCTGTCTGTTTGAACGCACGGCCCGCGCCTTTGACCGCGTTGCCGACAGCCCGAGAGAAGAGACCCGCCGTAAAGTCCGCACCCTTTACGGCAATTTCCAGATCTTCAAACTCTTTCCCAGCCTGTTCTATCCTTTTAAGAGTCCGGTCGCTCTGCAGTTCTTTTCTCATAAATTCCTGCGGGTCATGATGCCGTTTCTGCTGATCGCCGCGTTTTTTGCCAATATTTGGATCGCCGACCGCAGCGGATTGTATTTCTTTTTGCTGATCGCACAGCTCCTGTTTTATTTCATGGCATTCGTCGGAGGGATCACCCGCTACGCTGATCACGGCACAGGCAAGTTGCTCAAAAATCTCTGCTACGTTCCGTATGTCTTCTGCCTGCTGAACTTCTCCGCATTGCTGGGCTTTGTCCGCTATCTCCTGGGCGAACAGTCCGTCATGTGGGACAAGGCCCGCGGTTTTTAATTTTCTATTCGCTCTTCGCCATTTGCTATTTCTCTATTTCTGCTTTCCCGCACCCCAATTCTATTGTAAAATGCATCCAGTCAGAGAGGAAACCGCGATGCGTTTGATCATGAACAAATTACCCCTTTTACTATTAAGTGTATTTGTTATAATGGGCACTATGGATGGCCACGCCTCTGATAAACCGATCAAACAGCCCAACGTCGCCGGTCAATTCTACACGGCCGATCCCGATAAGCTGTCCGCCCAGATCGAATCCTTTCTGGACTCCGTCCCCCCGGCCGAAAAGGACGTGCATGTCGAAATGATCATTTCTCCGCATGCCGGATACATCTATTCCGGACGGGTTGCCGCACACGCTTTTAAACAGGTTCAGGACAAACATTATTCCACGGTTATCGTCATGGCCCCCAGCCACCGCTACGGCTTTACCGGACTGTCTGTCTGGAAAGAGGGCGGGTACAAAACGCCTTTGGGTACACTGAAGGTCGACGAAGATATCGCCGCGCGCATCATCGCGGCTGATCCGCGCTTTATTTATGAACCGCGCGCTTTTGAAGCAGAACACGCCCTGGAAGTCGAACTGCCGTTCATCCAGGAAACCCTTTCCGGCGTCAAGATCGTCCCCATCATTATGGGGCAATGCGATCCCGCGGCCTGCCGCAAAGCAGCCGAGACCATCAACGGCATCATGTCCGACCGTGACGATATCCTGGTCGTGATCTCATCCGACATGTCGCATTTCCATGATGCGGCCGCCGCGGAAAAAATGGATGCTGAGACCCTATCACTTATTAAAGAACACAGAACCGAAGAATTCTGGCAGCGCTGTGCCGCCCGCGAACTGGAAATGTGCGGCTTTGTTCCGGTCACCACAGCCCTATATTTGGCCGAACTGCGGGACCTCGACATCAAAGTATTGAAATACGCTCATTCCGGAGACGTGACCGGAGATAACAGCAATGTCGTAGGATACTCCGCGATCATGTTTTCGCGCGGTGAAGGAGCAGCCCCGGGCGGCTCCGCGGAAAGCTTTGAGCACAATCCCGGAGGCGTTGACCGCCTGTCCGCTGAGCAGAAAAAGGAGCTGATCCACGTTGCCCGTCAAACAGTCGAATCTTATGTCCGGGACAAAGAAAAACCGGAGTTCGACATCAGCGATGAACGGCTCAGCCGGGAAGAAGGGGCGTTTGTCACCCTGCACAAGGACGGACAACTGCGCGGCTGTATCGGCAATATTATCGGCCGTCAGCCATTACACAAAACAGTCCGGGACATGGCCGTTGCCGCGGCAAGCCAGGATCCGCGTTTCCCGCCGGTTAAACCCGCGGAGCTGAAGGATATCGATGTGGAGATCTCTGTTTTATCTGTGCCGCGCCCGTCCCAAAATCCCGAAGAGATCGTTATGGGCCGGCACGGCGTCATCGTCAAAAAAGGATTTAAGCAGGGCGTTTTTCTTCCGCAGGTGGCAACAGAAACCGGCTGGTCGCGGGAAGAATTTCTGTCACACCTCTGCGCGCAGAAAGCCGGACTCGCTCCCGACGCCTGGAAAGATCCTGATACTGAACTTTATATTTTTACCGCAACCGTATTTTCTGAAGGCGGAACGGACTGATCATGAACGCGAAAATATTTCTCTGTGTCCTCATTGTCTCCCTATTTATTCTAGACCCGGCCGTTTCCCCGGCCCCGCATGCCGCGGAGGTCTCCGGCACGGAAGAGCCGCAGGACTACGGACCAGAAAAACAGCGCATTCTTGAAAAACAGCAGCGTATGCGCCGCAGTGAACTGATCCAAAAGACAGCCCGGCTCTACCGCCAAATGGTCGCGTCCTATAAAGCCAAACGGATCAGCCATGCCGAATCCGTTTCTGCTGAATTGACCGATATTTTGGACGACCCGCTTCTGCCGGAGAAATTCGCTGACAAGATCCGCCGCAAACAGGACGCCTTTTTGACCCGGGTCTATGAAACCCACGCGGATCACTACCTTGACCTGAAAACCGACGAAATGTCTGACCGGGAATTGGCAGAGGTCCGTGAAGAAATCGACCCGTCTGAGTATGCCCAGGCAGAAAAAAATAATAAACCCTCCGACGCGGAGATCCGCCGCCGACGCGCTCAGCAAAGAGAAGACGCCCGCGCAGAAAAGAAACGTCTCCGGCAGGAACGCGCGGCTGAAAAAAAACGCCAACGGGAAGAGGCCATCGCCCGGAAAAAAGCAAAGAGGGAGGACAGACTGGCCGAAAAAAACACCCGCCGTCAAGAAGCACAGGCCCGGCGTGAAATGCTCCGAACCGAAAAAGAACAGAACAAAAATAAAGCAAACGATAACAGCGCGTCTTCTGATCCTGAGCAGGACCTGATCGCAATGAACCGCTCTGCCGCCACAGAACAGGACGCCCTGAACCAACAGCTTGACAAGATCGGGCAGGACAATCCTGACGATAAACTTTTTCAGCTTCAGCGTGAAGCCTACACTGTCCGCCAAAAACGTGTCGATGGGTTTATCGATGAATACCGCCGGCATCTGCGCAAAACCGCTTCCGAAAAAGAACAGGAACTTTCCCGCCGCATCGAAAGCCTTTACCATGATGCCCTGGAATTCTACCGGGCCAATGCCTATCGCCTGAGTTACGATCTTCTTTCTGAGATCGAAAAGATCCAGCCGGACTATAAGCTGACCCGGCGTTACCTGAAAGACCTGCGTGAGCGTCTCGGCGATTATGCCGCACCTTTGCAGAATGACCGCGAGACCGCGATCCAGAACGCGCTGGATCAGGCACAGGCAAAAATGCAATAGCACATTAAAGGAGTTGTTATGAAGATCATAAAAATTTTTCTGATCGTTCTGCTGGTCTTGATCCTGCTCACTGCTCTCGGCGTGTTCATTTTTCTCAAAACCTTTGATATGAACCGCTATAAAGATCAGGTTACCACGACCGCCAGCGCCATGCTCAAACGTCCGGTCACGATCGGCGACCTGGACCTTAATCTCTCGTTACCCCAGGGCGCCACGCTCACTGTCAGCGATCTCAATATTAAGGAAGGAAAACAGGACCGCCTTTCTCTGTCTGTCGACGAGATCCGCTTTGCCATCAATCTGATGAAATTCATCCGGGAACGGGAATTGGTCGTAGGGGAGGTCACGATCAAAGATCCACGCGGGATCATTGACCTGAAGGCGTTGAAAGCACAGCAGCCAGACCGTTCAGGAAGTTCCGCCCCAAAGATCGACACCTCGGCGCTCAAAGAGAACCCGGCAGCGGCCCTGCCGGTCCTGCTGGTCAAAACGTTTCATGTCGATAACGGTAATATCGTTTTACTGTCAGACGGTGAATGGCTGGCCGCGGACATGACCGTCAGCAGTATGGACCTGACCATCAACGGATTCTCGCTCAATGAAGCGTTCACGATCAAATTTGGCTGCGCGATGCTGGGTGCGGATGAAGCCGTGACGATGTCCTCCGAAGCCAGACTCAACATTCAGGATCGTCAGATCCGTCTGGACGATGCCCGGATCAGCAGTCCGCTGGGAGAATTCGACCTTAACCGCGTGACGACAGTTTTCCCGCAGGTCCGCTCTGCGGGGATCACATCCCTGGACGGCGAGATCTCTGTGCTGATCAGTCAGCTGATCGCCGGGACAGAGGACATACCGGTCTTGACGGCGGACATTGAACTGCGCCAAGGCCGCCTGGTGAGCAGACGCATTCCACAGCCGCTGGACAATGTCACCGTGACAGCTGAGCTGGCGAATAATATCGTGACGATCGAAAACGCGGCCCTCAACACAGCCGGCGGATCTCTGAACATGGAGGGGCAGATCACCGATATTCTGACCACTAAAGAATTCATTCTCAGCGGAGTGGCACAAAACATTCAGATGGGCGACCTGATCCCGGATCTCCCGCGCGACATGCGTTTTCACGGACCGCTTAACGGCGATATTCAGATCAGCGGAAACCTGGAGGATCCTGCGGACGCGATCGAGGCTTTAACCGGTTCCGGCAAAGTCACTGTTAATGACGGACGACTGGAAAATTTCAATGTCCTGCGTTTTGTCCTGTCACAGATCGACGCAATACCCGGCCTGGCCGACAAGATCGTACAGGATCTTCCGCAAAAATATCAGGATGTCTTAACCCGTAACGATACCCTGTTTAACGAGATCGCGGTAACCACTCAGCTGACAGGGCGGACAGCGAAACTTCCGGATATCCGCGTGGAATCTGAAAGCTTCAGACTTCTTTCCAACGGGAGTATAACCGTAGACCAAACTTTGACCCTGAACGGAACTGTTGTGATCCCGTCCGACCTGACCAAACAATTTGTCAAAGCGGTTCCGGAACTGGTCGGACTGGTCAACGCGCAGGAGCAGCTGGAGATCCCGCTGGCACAATACTCAGGACCGATGACTGCGTTCCGGCCGATGCCCGATCTTCAGGTCATTGCCGAACAGATCATCATCAAACGCGGAAAAGACGAACTGCGCGGACTTCTCAAAGATGTCCTGGGAATCGAACAAAAAGAATCCGGCGAAAAACCTGCCGCCGAAGAGGACAAGACATCCGCTAACGGTGAAACCGGCCAGACAGAAGACAGCAGTAAAACTCAACCGCGCGAACCTGATCTAATCGATGCTGTCTTCGACCAGATCTTTTAGATAAAGGTGAC
>CAZQQI010000035.1:15577-18779 GCA_964595465.1 uncultured Planctomycetales bacterium
GATAAAGGTGACAGCGACCTTTTAAAAAAGGGTCAGGATTGTTCCTGTCCCTTTTTTAATAAACCATCAGTTACAATTTATAACACATGAGATCAGAAACCCTTTCTTCCAATTTTATCTCATATAACCGCCGGGCAATGGGCGTGATCATCGTCATGCTGGCTATCGCCTTTCTGGCGATAAAGTATTTTTCTCCGGCGCTCACCGCACTCCTGTATGACCACAGCCGCTTCGATATCCTCAACATCCTCAGCCGGAACAGCGGCGAGCTTCCTCTTTCTGCCTATCTGGGAGATACCGTTGACATCACCTGGGGGCCCCTTCAGCAAATCTTTTCGGGACTCGCGTTTGTCCTTTTTGTCTTCTCTTTTATCCCCAGGGCAAACACTTTCCGTTTCGGCCTGGCCGTTCTCGGATATCTTCTGCTCACAAAGTGGGAAGTGCTCTTTTTCCCGCTTTACGGTGATGCCATCGGCGGCCCGTTCGCTGAAGCATTCTGGCTGGCACATAATAATTTCAATTATGCCGAGCTCCTGCGTCAGCCGGGCTATGCCGAAGGAGGACCGCGGGTGTATGTGTTTTCGGCCTATCCGGGATTTCTCGCTCTGACCCTGAAGATCTTCCCGGGACGATCGTTCCTGGTCTTTAATCACCTGCTGACCTTTATCATGGGCGCTGTGATCGCGGCCAAAACCCGTGCGATTTTACGCCGTATCGTTCCGCTGGACACAGCCACCCTGGCCGCTCTGGCCCTGAGTTTTTTCGCCCTCTTCCAGTCCCAGATCGAAGCGGTCAATATGGAAATTCCCTGCACGCTGTTCATTACACTGTGTCTTCACGCCTTAACGCGCCGGCGCATGCACCGGGCGGCCGTCTATGCTCTGCTGGCCATGCTGGCCAAAGGTACCGGCATCACTGCTATCGCCGCGTATATGATCACGGCGTTTTACCTTTTTTTTCTGCGCCGGGAAAGCCGCTTCCGGCCTGCGCCGGTCTTCTGGAGCCTGGCCCTGGCAGGCGCGGCCCTCGCCCGAGTCTATTCTAAATTTCTCTTTAAAGATCAGCATGTCCTGGTCGGTATGATCAAACCTCTGGCCGGCCTGCCGTCGCTGGAATACATCTATATCACCAAGCCGTTTCTGGCGGCATTAACAGTCATTCTTCTTTTCCGCTTTTTGCGGCCGCGGCTCAACCGCTGGAGGGAGGACCTGAAAAAACTCACCGGCTTTCCGGTCTTTGTGGTTACGGCCTTTGCTGTATCCTGGTTCGCTTTTTTTCTGAACTTTTCGGTCGTCAACCCGCGCTATCAGATCACGGTCTATCCCGCGCTGATCATAATGATCACGATAAGCGTGTGTATCATTTTGCCGCGTCTGTGGCAAAGAAACCTCGCCATGCTGGTTTTGATCGTTATCGCTCTGTGGGGCAGTTACGGGTTATTCAGCGCCCGCACCCGGGGCAATGATCATGTTCAGCTGGAACGCAGTCTGGAATACCGCAATGACCTCAAAATGAACCGTATGCTGGCTCAGCGCCTTGAGAAAGAATATTCCGGCCAGACCATTGTCGCCCCGTTCACCATCGCGCAGCAGCTGGGGATCCCGCGTCTGGGCTATGTCCGCGAAGATCTTGACGTGAAGATTTACGGCTTTAAAAACACCTATGCTGATAATATCAGCAATTTTCCGGGCCAGCACCGGCTGAATTGGGACCGCACCCTCTACGTGGGGCTGTATGATGCCAATCTGGATTTGGGGTTTCCGTATCCCATCGCGAAGAGCGACCGGATTTTAGAAACGATCCGCTACGGCGGCCGGCGTGCCGAGATCTTCCGCGGAGGAGAGGCCATTCAAAAAGTCTGGCTCATCATCAAAATGATGAACAAATAAAGTATTGAATAAATCGGGACAATAAAGGTGACGGACACTTTTATTTTTGTTATACTTTTATGTACGGTGATGTATACAAATAAAAGTGTTCGTCACCTTTATTAAAGAAAAAGAAAGTGCTAGCTGCCAAATGCTAATTGCTAAATGCAACTACAACTAAACTCTATGAACACCAAGACCATGTTCCATTCACTATTTTCTATTGTCCATTCGCCATTCGCTATTGTCTATTCGCTGTTCTCAAAAAACAGGGTCCGTCCCTACTTTTTCGTCCCTATTTTTTTTGTGTCTTTGTGTCTGCCGGCAGCGCCGACACACGCCAACAACCTGACGATTTCCAATATCTCCCTGGAGGAACGCGACACCGGGGCAGATACCGCGGTGGTGGAGTTCGATATCAGCTGGGAGAATTCCTGGCGCGATGATGAGAACTGGGACGCGGCCTGGGTGTTTCTCAAGGTCTGTAAAGGCGGCAGCTGTTCACCTGCCGCCAACACGGCCTGGACCCACGGCATGCTGGCCACCTCCGGGGACAACCCGGCGGACACCGATCCCGGGTCCAACACCGACCTGAATATCCAGATCCCCAATGACAAGGTCGGTGCCTTTATCTACCGCAAGAGCCGGGGCGGAGGGGCGGTCGCCAGCAATAATGTCCGCCTGACCCTGGACTATGCCGAGAGCCCCACCAGCGCGGGGGACACCGACACCATCCAGGTCAAGGTCTTCGGCATTGAGATGGTCTATATTCCTGACGGGGATTTTTACATCGGGGACGGCGACGGGACCAATGAATCGGCCAATGCCTTTCATACCGGTACCGGTAACACGGCCGTGCAGATCACGTCCGCTTTGGCCAGCGATATCCGGGTGGATTCTGGCGGTGATGACGACAGTCAGTTGACCTCTACCGGCATCGGCGTTGACGGCGACGGCGGACTGGACACCAATGATGACGGGGATATCAATGATGACGCGGATAACGCGTTATTCCCTACCGGGTGGCAGGCATTCTATCTGATGAAATATGAATTGAGCCAGGGACAATACCGGGATTTTCTCAATACCCTGACCCGCGAACAGCAGACCACCCGCATGGAAGAAATAGCGACTGCCGGGGATTATGTCATGACCGATGCCGCCAGTGTGACAAACCGTCATACGATCCGCCTGCCCGATCCACTGGCCGGCAGTCCGTATCCCGAAGAGGTCGGCTGTGACCTGAATGAGAACGGCGTCTTCAACGAATACAATGACGGCGAATGGATCGCCATGAATTATCTGAGCTGGATGGATCTGGCGGCTTATGCTGA
>CAZQQI010000036.1:0-12527 GCA_964595465.1 uncultured Planctomycetales bacterium
TTCTTTCTGCCGAAAGGGTCCTCTTCCAGATTGCGGTAACCGGAAAAATAAAAGTTATAGGTGGCGGTGCCTGTCTGACGCGGAACGGTCTGTGTCTTGACCCGGCCGAGATCATCATAAACATTGGTCGCCGTGGTGATACCCAACGGATTTGTGAGCGTGGTCATCTTATGATCATCATAGCCGAAAGACCAGGTCTTGCCGTCAACATCCGTATACTGATCCATATCGCCGTTAGCGTCGTAATGATAGGTCGCCGACCGGCCGGCGGAATCTGTCACGGTCTCGATGTTATCTCCGTTGTATCCCAGCGTCAATGAATGACCGTAATCATCGGCAACCGTCTGCAATTTACCGCCGCTGTAGGAAAATGTTGTGGTGTTGCCTTTATTATCAACGATGCTCTGGATCTTGTCATCGGTGTTGAAGCGCATCTCCGTACCGAAACGCTCCACCAATTTAAAGGTCCCGTCTGCGTTCTTGACCAGGTCGGCAGTCTGGCCTTCCGGCGGTGAGAACGATCCGTCCGGGAGCTTGATATACTTCATTAATTGATCGCCGGCCTCGATGGTATAGGCGTTGTCAAGCATCTGGTCGACCAGCCATTTATAGCCGAGCATGATGATCATATGCTCTAACAGTCCGGCATTATTTTTATAAAGATCCCGGGCGGCATATAAGACCGTCACGACCGCAGCCGCTTCCGTTGGATTGCGGCTACCCAGAGCAGAGTTCATATCGCTTGTCTTTAACACATTAATATCGTAATTATGGGTCCAGCCGTATCCCATATTTTTTTTCGTGAACTTTCTATCGCTGCTATATGCCCGCTGAAATGATACATTCGATACATCCGCACCCATGTCCACGTCATTTTTATTATACAAAAACGCGCCGGTTGTCATATTTACAGGATCACTCGACGTGGGTGTATGAATGGAAGTGATCTGATTGGGCTTAGGAAAAGCAAAGTTTAAATATGAGTTCGTTTTCTCACTGGTAACATCTGCCTGGATTGTGCCGAAACCACCGTTCAACCCACCAGAAATTATCATCCCTAAAGCGCCATCATTATAATTCGTTAAATACCCTAAACCCTGCCAATCATTTAATGTGATTAGTCCATCTTGAGGAAGAATCGTGTTTCCGCCTGAATTAATATTCTGTTCAATACGGGACAACGTCTGGGGATGATAGTTCTGCAATTGAGATTGAATATTGCTGAAATTGCCGGCATGGGCCCAGAAAATCTTATCGCCCCGTGCACTGGCTAATTGCAACAATTTAACAGTCGAAACACCAGGAACCTCTGTGCCCATCATTTCTTCCAGCACGCCGTGTTCATACGCACTGTATAACATATTAGTTGTATAAAAAACAGAAGAACTAGGGTCCTCATCAGCGGTGCGGCTAGACATCATGTTTAAGGGCAGGTCAACTGAATAACTGCCTTCTTGTGCGATGACTCCAAAGCCGTGTTCATACATAAGAAACGCATCAGAAACAACTTCCATAAGCCTATCTGTTAAAGCACCTTTTTGGTAATACATTAAACCAATGATATTTAAAATTTCTCCCCTGACCTGTTCTGAGTCCGGGGCCAACCCCTGGGCCTGGTACTGAGCAAGTAGATTTTGACGATACGCGGCCAAAGCGTCTTTCGTCATACCCACATGCGAGGCAATAGCATACGTATTATCCCCGCATTCTAAACTGGCGGTTTGCATATGCGGCTCACTGCCAGGATGAGTAACCGCCATGGAGAGACTGTAATTTTGCCCCTGCGTCAACCCATTTCCTGTAGCCTTAAGAACGCCGTCAAGCCGCAATTCCGGTTGATTGCCGGAATTAAAGGTAACAGTTAGGCGCTTACCTATGATCTCCATCAAATCAAATTCTTGGTTAATGCCTTCAAATTCAACGTTAAACGTGGCAACTAATTCATCCGGGATGCCTGTGCCGGTCGAAATAATGGTCCAATCGGAAGGGATCTCGGTTTGAAAACTTTCAAGAGTCGTCGGAACAATCGCTCCCCGTCCAAACAAACGGCTGGTCTTCTCATTCGAGTAATTCGCATTCAAATAGTTAATAAGATTTTCGCTATATTCCCGTAATTTTTGCCGAACATTGACTTCATTAATGTACTGAACATAATCTGCCCCTATCGATGCGCCCTCACTCGCTGACGTGATCAAATCGTCACGGCTGTAGCCGAGCGCGCTGGCAAAATCAATTTCTGTTTTCGGCTCATGCTGTTTAAACGCCGGGTCAAAATAACAATCCTGCCCGTCGATATTGGATTTAAGGACAAATCGGCGTGTCCGGAGACCAACCTGTTCCTGACTACTATTTATGTAATAGTTGCCTTCAGCGCCTGAACTAGAAAAAATCCTGGACATTTCACGCCAATTAAACGAAGAGTTAACACCCAGCCATCTTTGCATTTCTACTTTGTCAAAGTAATCAATATCCGCGATAATGATCTCAGCGGAATACCCGCTGATACGCAATAATTCCTGCATCAGCAAGACCTGCTCGGCATCACTGCCCGCCCGCTGAAGCACTGTTGCCTCCAATCCGCGACGGACGCCGTAATAAGGAGCGAAATCGATATGATTATGGACATAATCATAGATCTTCTTTGGATCATACTCGAGCGACCGGGCAAGTTCATTGATCATGGGATAAGCCCCGGGACTGATATTATCAGTCTGCTCATTCATGGTCAGCATGAACCCGGTTTCTTGCATCATCGTCTCTTCTTGCTGGACCAAAGGGATATCTTTGATCTTTTCTACCCGAGCTTTAGCCTCTTCGTTGGTCATAAGATGCCAGCCGGGCTGGGATGGGGCCGCCTCACGCTCTTGAGCATAAGACTTATCCGCCGGCATGTACGTGGATGTCACCAGGAAAGTGATCATACTTGCTATACGGATAATTTTAGATAGACTGGATGTTTGAGTTTTCATGAGTCTTGTATTTTCTTAATAAATAGACTTTGCATTAATATTGCCGACTTCATCATAATCATACCGGATCGTCTGAGTAGGCCGGTCGACCTGCTCCAGGCGGTTCAGATCATCGTAGGTATATATAATGGTAATCTCCTGGAGAGCAGGATTCACGATAACGACCAACATATCATCTGCTATAAGCTCCCCGTCATCCACCGTAATTTTAAGCTCGTATGTCCCGGATTCGGAAAAGGACGCCGTTGTCGCCTCCACACTTGCATCCCCGAACGTCACCGTCCCCGGACCGCTGACTTTGCTCCATAAAATTTCAAGCATTCCCGATGGAAGCCCGTCATCATTAATCGTGGCCGATAGACCCGCCGCGTCCGGCAACGTAATTTCCTGGTCTGCTCCCGCATCCACTTCGGGAACTACATTCAACTCAGGCAAGTCGACCGATATTTCCTCGGAGGCCGGCCCCTCTTCCCTAGTGTTATACGCTGAAACCCGAAAATAATATGTCTGACCATGTGTCAGATCGCCGACCGTATATTCTGTAACGGCCCCAACATTTACCGGATCGCTGTAAACATCTGAGGATGTCCCTATCCTCACATAATAGCCATCAGCCCCTGATACAGGACTCCAACTCAAATTTACCTGCCCGTCAGCAGGAACAGCACTCACCCCGCTTACCTGTTCAAGAACATTACCATCGCATACCCCAGAACATTCAAACTTTATTGCATCAGCTATGGTGTAGTATGCTGTATTATTATCAGTTAACTCCACATACCCGCCTGTTCCAGGAAGAAAACTGTGCGTACCTAAAAGAATCCAACGACCGCCAACTGCCTGCTGGTTAACTAAATATGTCTTACTGCCTCCGTTAAAATACACTGTATACTGCGCTTCTGTTGATCGGGTCGACATCCCGTCAGGCAGCCAATAATAAACGTTATAATCACCACCAACAAGAATCGGGCGCCACCGGACCTTATCAGCGCCACTGCCTGATTCTGTAAAAAGATAATCTGTTCCATAATATCCGGCTTGATAGGATGAATTATTCCAGCTTCCTTCTACTTCTGCATCAGAGTTATCAATCACGACATCGTTGCCCGGATGAACAAGAACCGTCAATCCATCTTCCATACTTAGTTCGCCGTCATCTGCGGTGATCTTTAACTCATACGTCCCGGCTTCCGAAAAGGACGCCGTTGTCACCGCCGCACTCGCATCCCCGAACGTCACTGTCCCCGGTCCGCTCACTTTACTCCATAATGTATCCAACGTCCCGTCCGGCAGCCCGTCGTCACTGACTGTGGCTGAAAGATTTGCGTCATCCGGCAGGGTGATTTCCTGATCCACTCCCGCATCGACCGTCGGCGGAAAATTCTGTGGTTCAACCGTGACCGTCAGCACATCCTGGCTCGTAAGTTCGCCGTCATCTGCTGTGATCTTCAGTTCATACGTTCCGGCTTCAGAAAATGATGCTGTCGTGGCCGCCTGCGCGGCATCAGCGAAGATCACCGTCCCCGGCCCGCTGACTTTACTCCATAAAATATTGAGTGTCCCGTCCGGCAGACCGTCGTCACTGACTGTGGCTGACAGATTTGCGTCATCCGGCAGGGTGATTTCCTGGTCTGTCCCGGCATCGACCGAAGGCGGCGCGTTGGGCGGCATGGGCCGGGCGCTAAGCTCATTGGAATTGCCGCTGGTACCGGCAGAATTACGTGCGCTGACAACAAAATAATACGGCGTCCCATTCGTTAAGCCGGTTACCGTATGACTGGTCACGGCATTCAGATCGATGGTCTGATCATAACTGCCGCTGGACGTGCCATATTTAATCTCGTACCCCAGGGCATACTGTGCCGGGCTCCACTGCAGATCAACCTGCCCATTGCCGGCGCCGGCTTGCTGAAGGACAGGGGTCTCCGGATAGGCTGTCGCCGGAGTAAGGGTTACCGAGGCATCGGAAAGCATATAGATGTAATAACCGTAACCGGCTTCGAATTCACTGAATGCGTCGCTTCCGGCCGCGTCAAAAAAATCTTCCTGCGCTTTGGTCTCGGGATTGAACCGTGAGACCTGGGTATAATCCGTGCCGAAAGTCAATGTGGCTAATGCCTGTTTAATGTCCCGCGGTTCCGAATATGGCCAGCCGATGGCGTTCCAGCCGGCTTTTAAATCGAGCGTATATTCCGCGGCCGGAGCTGTGCCCTGTATGGTCAGCACACGGTCATATTTGGAATCGATCCAATACCCTTTGGCGGTATGAAGTTCGGACAGGTCATTAAACTGCTCAAGACCTTTATGATAGCGTTTCCAGGGATCGGCAGTATCCGCGGCCCGGTACTCAATAATGTTGTTCACGTAATAGGAAATCGGCTCAATAATGGTGTTTATATCCGGATCGCCGGGGACAAGCGGGACTGATACAAAATTCATCCCTTGCTTCAAGTTCAGATCATAGGTCTCGGCGTCAGCCGTGGGCGGGTTAAAAAAAACGAAACCGGCGGTAAAAAGCAAAGCAATCCAAATTTTGATCATTGATCCGCGCATATTATTTTAGAATTCTTTGTTTAAGCTTTCGGGCCTGCAGGACATAATCCTGGTCATCACTGTGGTCCTGGATGGCGTTATCGATCGTCTGAAGAGCCTCTCCCCTTCGGCCCTGCTCAGCCATAAGCATGGCCAGCTCCAAACTGGCGGCTTTTGCAGCGTCGATATCGGTATAATTCTGCACGACGTCTTGAAAAGCGCTTTCGGCCTGTTGGTGATCCCCGGCTGTCATAGCGGAAAAACCCGCGTGCATTAAGGCATCGCTTTTTAATATGCGTGACTGTTCGGTGTCATTGCTGCCGGGGCGCGCCGCCGTCAAAACGTCTTGGCGCATCTCCTGCTGAATGTGATGGGATGCCGTTAAGACCTCCTGCCGCGGCGGCAAAGGTTCAGCAGGACGGGCGACAGCCAGCTGTTCCAGTTCCGGAACAGGCTGTGCATCACGCGCCTGTTCAGCTGGTTCGATCTTTTTCCCTTCTTTTACCGCCTGCAGGATATCTTCTTTAACATGGCCGGGCAGGTCAAACGCGGCAAGCATCTCCTCAAATTGATGATGATCGGCCTGCGTGTCTGTCATTGGAGAAAAATCAGCAGAATGATCCTGGGTGTATCGGGCATTCTCCGGCCGTCGATGATCTGATCTTTCAGAAACAGGGGCATCCTGCCGATCAAGAAGCGGGCTTGCCCTGCGATGAGAATCGCCGCCCCCCAACAACCGGGTAAATGTGATGATCAAAAGGGAAATTGCCAGAACTCCCGCGATTATAAAATAGCGTTTGGCCATCAGGTCTTCCCTTGATAAAGATACACGTAGGAAATACCGCCTTGCCGGATATTGTCGGTTGCGTCCGCCTTTTGTATTTTCAATACTCCTGTTCTTCTGCCTTGCCCGGACAAAAATACGATCCAGCGGTCACGATACTTTCCGATATAAGCGGAGTCATACGAGCTCTTGTTCATGAGACGCACCGTGTATTGGTCATCGGTTTTTGCCTCGAAAACAAAGATCTTCAAAAATCTCCCTCGATAATGATAATTCCAATCATAAAGAACTTTAATGTCCGGGGAGCGGTCTTCCAACTCGACCTTTTCGTCAGGGGTGACGGAATACTGCTGAGTGGTGAAGACTCTGTATGAACGGAATTTATACTGATCAAAGCCCAGGGTCACCATACTCCACCCGGGGTAAAGCGGACTGCCGGTTTTGTAGGAATGCCAGTAATTAATGGGAAATTCCCGCCGCCAGCCGGTCTTTTTGCGGAAGGCGTAATAGGCTTTCCACCAGGGCATGGGACGGTAAAGCTGGTCAGCCTGAGGATCGGCAAACGCGGTCATGAATTGTCCTGTCGCGTTATTCAGGATCATGGCGGCGGTGGTCGCCTCTGTGCGGTCACGCTTTTGTTCAAAAGGAATAATGGTATAGTTGTCATTATCCCGGCCGTCGACTTTATAACAGCGCTTGACCGTCGTGCCTTCAAGGGCTTTTTGAAAATAATCATCCTGGGCCAGCTGATGAAAATCTTCGGACTCTTTAAGCTGTTCGGCGATCTGCTTTAAATAATTTCTCTGATTCCCCCGCAGCCAGCCGGGAATATAGACCGAGACCCCGGCCTGGGGGATTAATAATGTTTCATTCATTTTCTTGCTATGGGACGAAGACGCGATACGAAGATCTCGGTCTTTGAGCTCGGCAGGTTCCATCAAGGCAACATATTTTCCTTCCGCCTCCAGCCCGGAGGCGATCGGACGAAAATATTGGCTGGTCCATACATCCGCCGACATATAAAAATGAAACCCCAGGCCGGACTGCGACGGGTCATTCAGGTAAAGGCCATAGATCTCAAGATCGTCGCGCACTTCATACTCGTCAGAAAGATGCCGCGTAGAATTTAAGGAAGGGAACGGGTCGACATTTGTCCTGATCCCGACAACACTCATCCAGTGTTCATAGTCACTGTCAGCGGCCGCAGCGGGGTCAGCGGATGTCGCGGCGGCAACAGGGACATACTCCTTTCCATCTTCTGTATCGGGAACCTGAAAGGCAAGCCAATGGGCCAGCTGCTTCATCACCGCGTTCTGATCAGTCGAATCAAATTGATTAATGATCCCGTTTTGCGCGTAAGCTTCGATGGTCAGGGTTGATCCATAAAAATATACCGAAGGTGATTTGGTCCTTAAAATATAAGCAAGTTCGCTAAGCTCTAAAATATTATTCGAAATAGTCCGATCGCCGTAGGCCATCAGGTCTTCCTGCGTGTCGGTATTATCCGGAACCAAAAAATCCAAAATCATATCACCGACGGCCGCTCCGCTGTAGCGCGGATCATTATTATGGCTCAAATATGCCGGCATTTCGTCCAAATGAAGATTGTAATACCCGTCATCCTGCGGAAGCCCTAATGTGACATGAGCGATGTCCCCTGATTTCCATAAAGCCTGCTGTTGCTGCTGAACCCCATCAATATAGAAGGTAATGATATCCCCATCGACCGCGCCTTCATCTTCCGCTGTTAAAGGATCATCACCGGATGTACTCATAAAGCCGTAAATTCCGTCCTGAGAAACCGTATAGTGGCCGATCAGAGTCCCGTCCGGATCGCGGGCTGTGACGACCTTCCCTATAGACAAGGCTCCGTCAACCTCTTCCTCGCCATAATACTCGCAGGGAAGGATCATCATATTTTCAGCTGTGTAACCATAAGTTTTTGAAAATAAAAGAGATAGGAATGAAAAGAAAAAAGTAATGAGGGTAAGATGTTTCGGCATGCCCGCCTGCTTTGCAATATTTTTAACTTTTATCAAAATCTATGTGAAGAATAGAATTAATTTGTGATTTTGTCAAAATAAAAATACTGCACATTCAGCGCATACGCTGGATCTTTTTATTGATGCGGTTGCGGTAGACGCCGCCGAAGACTTTTTCAAAATCGTAGACCCGGCTGAAGTCGTCCAGGGAATCCCGGTCATGGCGGCTGAGGACGTTTTTATCGATAAGATTGAACACGATATTGCCGACATCTTCGGTCGACTTGAGTCCCCAGTACTGCAGAACGGAGAGGGCCATGGGACCGAAGCGGTTCATGGCGAGTTCTTTGAGGGCCTCAAGCAATTCTTTGCCTGAGACATGTTTGGCGCGGCGGAATTTTTTCTGCGCGTAGGCGAGGGCGTCCATGACAAATTCGTAGGCGTCTTCGTGATAACGAAGGTCTTCTGAGCAGATCTGGTCAAGGATGTCGTCAAGGCTCTGTTTCATGTAAAGTATCTTAGCACAACATGTTTAGGTTGGGGAAGAATTTTTTGAGGCTTTATTGAACGCCCCCCTCCCTAACCCTCCCCACAAGGGGGAGGGAAATATAGATGCTGACCCTCCCCATAAAGGGGAGGGAACCTGGTAAGTAAATGACCCGCTAAATACTAGGGTCCTGGGCGCTGGAATGATCCTTGACCATACTGCGCTTAAAGATCACAGCCGAAATGTCGTCGACGATAGCATAAATACAGGGCAGGGCGACCAGTGTCAGTCCGGTGGCAAAAAAGAGACCCCAGACAATGGACAATCCCATCGGCTTCAGGAACGGGTCTCCTCCGCCGATGCCGTAGGCGACTGAGATCAGTCCGGCGATCGTGGTGATGGTGGTCATCATAACCGGGCGCAGACGCATCTTGCCGGCTTCTATCAGCGATTCGCGCCTGCCCCCCCCTTCCCGGCGGAGTTTGTTGATAAAATCCATCAGCACGATCGAATCATTGACCACGATGCCGGTCAGTCCCACGATTCCCATCAACGCGAAGAAACTCAGCGGCCGCCCGTGCAGCAGGAATGCGAAGATAACCCCGATGATTCCGAAGAGGATCGCCAGCATCACGACAAACGGCTGGATCAGAGAATTGAATAATGTGGCCAGAATAATGAAGATCAGAAAAAACGCGATCATAAATGAACGTATGAGATTTCGCTGGATATCCAGCTGGTCTTCATATTCGCCGGTATATTCTATGTTATAACCGGTATATTCTTCCGCCGCACCGGACAGACGCTTTTGCAGCATTTCGTTGACCTCCACCGAGGTGACAATATCTTCATCCACCTGGGCGGTCACGTAAACAACACGTTTTCCGTCGAGGTGGTTGATCTTGAAGACCCCGTCTTCTTCTTTGATCTCGGCGACCGATCTCAACGGCACCAGATTTCCGCGGGCATTCGGGATGAACATTTTATCAAAGGCCTCCCGGCTGCGGCGCTGTTCTTCCGGAAAGCGGACACGGACATCAATTTCTTCTTCCGCCTTAACCGGCTTGATCGAAGTCGCCAGCCCTCCGTCAACAGCGTTACGGACACTTTCTGCGATCGTCCCGACGGTCATATAATATTTCTGCGCCTGTTCTTCATCAACATGCACTTTAAGCTGTTTTTTTCCGGTTTCATGGCTGATCACAATATCGGAAACCCCTTCGATCGTGTTAAGCTCGTCGGTAAATTTCTGGGCCAGGCCGAGCATAATACTGAAATCTTCTCCCTTGATCGCGACCTCGATGGGTTTGCCGACCGGGGGGCCTTCTTTGGGAAGATGAAAGTACAGCTTTTCGAAAGCTTTGATCTGTTCTAATTTGGGACGCAGTGCGCGCACGATCTCCTGAGGGCGCCTCTCTCTGCTCTGCGCCGGGGTCAGGTAAACCTGAATATATCCCAGATGGGTGGCTTTTTTAGAATGGGGGTCAAAGCCGCGGGACTCGGTGATCATTCCCAGGTTGGTGGTGTAGGCGTCCACTTCATCATCCGGCAGGGATTCGACCAGCTGCTCAACCGGACGCATCATCTCTTCCAGTTTGGTCAGAGGCGTCCCTTTGGGGGCCTCAGCGCGGATCTGAAATTCTTCGATGCCCTCCCCTGTGAAGAGGACCACTTTCATGAAAGCGCCGGCGATAAAAACGGCAGCGACTAAAAGACCGACCAGCCCCGCCAGAACGAGGTAACGGAAACTCAATGCTTTGTCCACGATCCGCTCGTATGTACCGAGCAGCCATTTGAACCAGGCCCGGTCTTTATGGACATCTTTTTTATGGGTGGTCTGAAATTTTCTGGCCCGGACAAAATCCGCTAAATGCGACGGCAGGATCACGAACGCTTCCAATAGGGACGCGGCCAGCGCGATCATGACGACCATCGGGATATAGCGGACAAATTTACCCATAATATCAGGCATGAACATCAGCGGCGCGAAGGCCGAACAGGTGGTCAGGATCGTAACCGTGACCGGCGCGATAACTTCACTGGTGCCTTTGACAGCGGCGTCGCGCGGGCTCATGCCCTGTTCGATATACCGGTAGCAGTTTTCGGCCACGATGATCCCGTCGTCGACCAGCATCCCCAGGACAATGATCAGGCCGAACATGGTGATAAGGTTAATACTGATGCCCAGCCAGTACATCGCGATAAAGGTTGAAAAGATCGCGATCGGCAGACCGATCGCTGTTAAGAATGCCGGGATCGGATCAAGAAAAAGGAACAAGACCAGCAAAACCAAACCCAAACCGATCAGGCCGTTGTTCTTGAGGACACCCAGACGCCGTTTGACATAATAGGACATATCGTCGGTGATCTCCACGCCCATGCCCTCGGGCAGACGTGTTTTAAATTCTTCGATGGTCTCCTGTACACGGGAAACCAGGCGGATAATATCGCCGGTCTCATTTTTAACCACGATCATGGAAACCGAGCGTTTGCCGTTAAGTTTGGAGATCTCTTCCGGGTCTTCATAGGTCGCGACAACCTGGGCAATATCTCCGACTTTCAGCCAATTCCCGGCGTCATTAGCACGGATAATGACGTCTTCGACCTCTTCCGGTTTTTGAAATTCTCCGGTGATCCGCACGTTGTATTCGATATCCCCGGTATTCAGCTGACCCGCCGGTATGGTGACATTGCGGCGGCGCAGAGCGGCCATGACCTCTTCCAGGGAGACATGCAGATCCTGCATTTTCTGCGGGTCAACCTCAACCCAGAACTCCGGGTCCCGCCAGGAAACACGGTTCACGGAAGCGACCCCGTCGACATCAAGGATCAGGTCCTCCAGGGCCTCGGCGTATTCACGCTTAACTTTGAGGGGAAAATCGCCGTTGATCGTCACATACATGACCGGAAATTCATCAGCGGATAATTCGAAGACGATCGGATCTTCTTTTATGGCATCCGGGAGATCATTGACACGGTCAACCGCGTCTTTAATATCCTGGACGATCTGATCTTTATCACTGGCCTCCGGATCGATCTCAATGCCGATCTTGGACAGGCTTTCTTCTGACGAGGAGGACATCTCTTTGATACCGCTCAAACCCCGCAGTTCTTCTTCGATCGGGGTGGTGACCAGTTTTTCCACATCTTCGGCAGGCGCGCCGGGATAAACGGTGGTGATGGAAACCTCATCGAAGTCGATCACCGGAAAGGCCTCTCGTCTCAGCTGCCCGGTCACCGCGATACCGACGACGACAATAAACACCGACAACAGGTTGACCAGCAGAGAATTTTTAGTTGAAAATTTCGCGATGTTCATCATTTATAAACTTTTTGGGTAATGTTTAAAGGGATACGTGAAGCGTGAAACGTTTTGGATTTATTGAATTATGCGTATGACGCGCTACGGTTCACCTTTCACTCTTCACTTTTTCTGGTGACGTGGTGACGGGTGACCCGGCCCCCCTCCCTGACCCTCCCCACAAGGGGGAGGGAATCTGGAGACGTGTTCGCCACCCTCCCCTGCCCCTCCCATCAAGGGAGGGAAATGCACTTATCATTCTTTTCCAGAGCCTCCCATCAAGGAAGGGGGTTCTTACCTCACTCGTCTTCATCGATCTCTCCGTCCCAATACTGACTAAGTAACGTGCCTTGTGCTGTCTCGAGATCGGTCAGCGCGGTACGGTATTGAAATTTGGCGCGCGCGGCCTGTTCCTGTGCGCGGATGACGTCTTCCTGAAACCGGATCACGGTGTTGGTATCACTGCGGCCGG
>CAZQQI010000037.1:0-12523 GCA_964595465.1 uncultured Planctomycetales bacterium
TCGCCGCGTGGTTCCCGTATCACCAATACTCAAGCTTTGATCATTTCCATTCTGGAAAGCCGGCGTTTAGCAGACAAGGTTATTCGAAAGAAAAGTTTAATAGAAAAACTGGATGCTGAGACAGCGGCTGAAGCACGGAGAACCTTAGTACGTCAGACGGATGTTTTTGTTGAGGGACGAGGGATTATTAAAGTTTCTGTTTTAAGCGAATCCGCTGAAACCGCGGCAAAAGCGGCCCGGGCTTATGTTGAGAATTTTACAGATCTTATGGAAGAAATGGGTTTTGGTCAAATAAAGGATATGCTGGTTGTGGTGGATTCGCCTGGTATTCCGGAGGAGCCGCTTCCCCGGAATACAATTGTTCATGTCCTGTTGGCCGGAGTGCTTTCATTTCTTTTTTCGATCTTTTTGATATGTGTTTTAGAATTTTTCAAGGGATTCTATGCCAAAGCAAGACCATAGCGCCGGGGTGCTTTTCTCGGAGAGATCCTTGCGCGTTTCAGACAGGCATCTTTTAAAAGCGGTTCTTTTTTTCATCATTTTTAAAATGCTGTTTGATCTGTTTTGGCGGGTGCCGTTGTTTGAAATATCCGGAATTGCCTTTCCGATACACCGCGTTGTGGCGGCTTTCGTTCCGTGCGCGCTTATCGCGGTTTTGGTCTCGCGGGTTTTACTGCGCAAAACCGTGGTGTTCAATAGAAGTGTTTTAGGCGGCTGTTTTGTTCTTTTGACGTTTATTTCACTTCTTTTCAATGCGGGCATGAATACCTATGCTCAATATTCCCGTTTGATGAATTTCATGCTGATATTCTTTGCCGTGCCTATGTTGTTCCGCGATGAAAAGCAGTTTGTTAAAGTTGTTGTTCTCTTGTTATGGGTGTCGTTTATTCCTACACTTATCAGTTATCTGCAGGCTCATCATATTTTACCGTTTTCGTATTATGATGTTCTGCCCGGGCTTGGAAATATCGGCCGCATTTCCGGCGGCTACCATCACCCCACAGGGTATTTAAATTATCTTCTGGTGTTGTTTCCCGCCGGGATCTATATTCAGCGCAAGGATAAGCGGTTTTACTGGTTGATGGTTGTATGGGTGGTGTTGACATTTCCGATGGTTGTGCGCAGTTTTCACCGCGCGGCGATGATTTTATTTCTCCTGCAGTGCCTTATTTTTCTGCTGTTAACGGAAACACGTAAAAGAAAGATCTTTTTTTTGGTATGCCTGCTCGTATTACTGGGGATCTTTTCTTCTCATTTGTGGGCGTTGATTAATCAGGGGAATAGTATTACAGATCTTCATTTTCGCGGTCGGGACCTGATCTGGTCTAGATATTTGGATCATTTTCAACGCCTGGATCCATGGCAAAAGGTGATCGGGCAGGGAACGCCCATTCTCCCCAGCGGCGGGGGGGATGAGCCGCATTCTGACTGGATCCGCCTTTTAATCAGTTATGGGGCGGTTGGCATCGTTCTTTATGTTTCGTTTTTAGCGTCAATGGGTATGCGTTTTTTCTCGTTTTTTGTGTATAATCAAAAGGGAATGCGGTATGAAGGCTTGATCGGCCTGACATTGATCATGACGCTGGTATTATATTCTGTTACGATGGAGCCATTGCGCTACAGCAGTTTTACCTGGCTTTTTGGTTTAGTTTTGGGTTATGTCTATATGCGGTGTGTTCCGCCGGTTTTTATCCGTGTGTCTAAACCAGAATTAAAATAAGCCGTTGCAGAGAGATTAAGAAAGTGTATCTTCGAAAAGATTAGAAATATGAAACGTTTTTTCCGTCAAATATCCCCGGTCTATGTTTTGACTGACTTGTTTTTTATCGTCGTCAGTTTTTTTGTTCCGTATATCATGCGCTATAACGAACAATGGTGGCATATTCACGCGCTGGATCTGCCGTATTGGAGAGAGCATCTGTTTGTGCTGGGGCTGTGGGCGTTTTTTATTGTGACCGGCTTCCGCCGCAGCGGGTTATACGAAACAGATCGCCAGATCCTTATCCCGCAGGAAGTTTTGCGGGTATGCTTGCGTGTCTTCTACGTAAGTATTATCATCTCGGCGATTATCTTTTATTCTAAATTTAAGTTTTTTTCCCGCCTGGTCTTTGCCGAAACCTTTTTCATGCTGTGTGTCACGCTCTCGGGCTGGCGGGTGGTTAAGCGGCTTATTCTGCGCAGGCTGATCGCGGAAGGGTTCCATAATATCAATGTTCTGATCATCGGCGCGGGAAAGATCGGCCAAATGATCCGGGAAGAGATCGAAGCAAACCCGCAATGGGGATTTCGTATTGCGGGTTTTCTGGATGATGCTAAGGAAGGTTTTGTGAACGGTGTCCCTGTTCTGGGGAGGACAAAACAATTTTTACAGGTCTCCCGGCAGCACTTTGTCGATGAGATCGTTTTGACGATACCGTCCTGCCGGGATATGGTCCGTCGTCTTATGCATAACGCGCGCAAAATGCATATCGGGGTCCGGATCATTCCGGAGAATTTTGCCGAATCTGCTTCGTTTCTGACGATAAGCAATATCGGTGTTATTCCGCTGTTAACCTATAAAGAACGCAGCCGGCATCCGTCCGAATTTGTTTTGAAACGTATCATGGACATTGCCGTCTCGGCGTGCGCGTTATTGATCTTGTCGCCTGTTTTTGTGGTCATCGCCCTGCTGATCAAGCGGGACAGTCCGGGGCCGGTGTTTTATGTTCAGAAACGCGTGGGGTATAAAGGACGGGTCTTTCAGCTCTACAAGTTTCGTTCTATGGTGCGGGACGCTGAGGCCAAACGCGCTGAGTTGGAAGAGCACAACGAGGTCCGTGACGGCGTGATCTTTAAGATCAAAAAGGATCCGCGTGTGACCAGGATGGGGCGCTTTTTGCGGAAATACAGTCTGGATGAATTTCCTCAGTTCTGGAATGTCCTTAAAGGCGACATGAGCCTGGTCGGGCCCCGCCCCCCGACGCCGGAGGAAGTCGAGCGGTATCACAGCCATCAGATGACGCGGCTGTCGATCAGGCCCGGTCTGACGTGTCTGTCCCAGGTCAAAGGACGGAGTCAGCTGACGTTTAAAGAATGGGTCAAATGGGACCTCTGGTATATCAATAACTGGTCTTTCGCGCTGGACATGCAGATCCTTTTATGGACGGTCCCGGTGGTGATCAAAGGAAAAGGGGCGTATTAGTAATGGGCGGTGTAACGTGGAGATAGCTGCACGGAAGTGTGTTGATATTTTAGGGGTCAAAGTTGATCGTGTCCGTATGGAGCAGGCCCTGACGCGCATAGACCTGTGGGTCCGTGAACTGGCAAAAGTCTATGTCTGCGCGGCGCCGGTCTCAACGGTGGTCAGCGCTTATGAAGATCCGGATTATCGCGCTGTGGTGAATGGCGCGGGTATGGTCCTTCCCGACGGGGTGCCGGTTGTCTGGTCTGCGAGGCGTAAAGGGGTTAAGGATATCGCGCGGGTCTGCGGCCCGGATCTTATGCGGAAAATATGTTTGAAAAGTGACGGCCGGCCGTACCGGCATTTTTTTTATGGAGCGGCCCCGGAGACATTGGAAAAGCTGTGCGGAAATTTGGAGAGGGCGAATCCGCAGATCGTGATCGCCGGCAGGATCTCACCGGAATTTCATGAAACAGCTGTCCCGGAATCTCAGGATGTGGTTGATCGGATCAACGCGGCTAAGCCGGATATCCTCTGGGTGGGCCTGGGTTCGCCGAAGCAGGATGTGTGGATGGCTATGCACCGGGCACGGCTGGAGGTGCCGGTCATGATCGGTGTGGGCGCGGCGTTTGATTTTCTGGCCGGGCATAAAAGGCGCGCCCCCCGCTGGATGCAGAACGCCGGACTGGAGTGGCTGTTCCGTCTCTGGACAGAGCCTTGCAGATTAGGCCGGCGTTATATTATCGGAAACAGCAAATTTATTTTTTATGCTCTGCGTCATAGCTGTCTAAATTAGGATCCCCTCCCCCTTTTGCGGGGAGGACCGAACAGACACATTCCCTCCCCCTTGTGGGGAGGGTTAGGGAGGGGGATCTCGTCAAGCAAAACCCCCACCCAGCCTCCCCCATAAAGGGGGAGGAGCGATATCTTATTTCATGCCTTTGACAATTTTGCTCGAAGGATAATGCTGTCTAATTGGGAGACAAGTGACTCTGCGTGATTTTTTTGGAAAAGGAAGGGGATAAAATGTTTCGAAAAAAGAAGGCCTTTATCACCGGGATCACCGGTCAGGACGGTTCGTACCTGACGGAGTTTCTGCTTGCGAAAGGGTATAAGGTTTACGGGCTGATCCGGCGTTCGAGTTCGTTCAATACCGAGCGTATTGATCATTTGTATCAGGACGTCCATGTCAAAGACGCCAACCTGCGTCTGGTTTACGGTGATCTGAGCGACGCCAGTGCCCTGTCACGGGTCTTAAAACAGATCGATCCTGATGAGATCTATAATCTCGGCGCGCAAAGTCATGTCCGGGTCAGTTTTGATACGCCCGAGTATACCGGCGAGATCACCGGGCTGGGGACGACGCGCTTGCTGGAGGCGATACGTGATGCCGGGATCCGTACGAAATTTTATCAGGCTTCGAGTTCCGAGATGTTCGGCCTGGTGCGGGAGATCCCCCAGCGGGAAACCACTCCGTTTTATCCCCGCAGTCCGTACGCCGCCGCAAAGGTCTACGCGCATTGGATGACGGTCAATTACCGCGAATCCTATAATATGTTCGCCTGCAGCGGGATCCTGTTCAATCATGAATCTCCCCGCCGGGGAGAGACCTTTGTGACCCGCAAGATCACCCGGGCTTTGGCGCGCATCAAGCATGGTGTACAGAAAAAATTGTACCTGGGGAATCTGGACGCCAGGCGGGACTGGGGATATGCGGGTGATTATGTTGAGGCTATGTGGCTGATGATGCAGGCGGATCAGCCGGATGATTATGTTGTGGCCACCGGAGAAACCCATTCGGTGAAAGAATTTTTGACGGAGGCATTTTCTTACTCCGGTCTGAATTGGGAAGAGTATGTTGAGATCGATAAACGGTATTTCCGACCCGCTGAGGTCGATATTCTCCAGGGGGACAGTTCCAAGGCCAGGGAAAAATTGGGTTGGCGGCCGCGCGTGACCTTTCCGGAATTGACCCGGATGATGGTCGACGCGGATATGGAACGGGTCAGAAAACAACTATACGGCACCAGCAGTAAAGCGGAAGAGAGGGGATATGAATAAAATCTTTCTTTGGTTGGACCGAACAATACGTTTCTGTCTGTATGGGCTGGTCATAGCCTTCCCTTTGGGGAACGCGCCCGTTGAGATATTTGGAAATCTGGCGGCCGGACTGTATCTTCTGAAATGGCTTCTGCTGCTGTCCTGCTCAGCCTGGTCCGATCGATCCTTCAAAGAAGCCGGCACTGTCGGCGGAGAAAAGTACGTGCTGACAGCTGTTTTTGCGTATGCCGTCTGGAATATGGTTTCGGCAATCGGGAGTGTGGATGACGCGCTGAGCTGGCGGGCGATTTATGGCAAACTGCTGGAAGGGGTGCTGGTCTTTTTTGCAGCGCGGGCGCATATTTATAAAAAACAGCATGTCCGCATTCTGATCAATTGTGCTTTAGCGGCGGCCGGTCTGGCGGCGCTGAATGGCCTGTGGCAATGGTTCTTTGAGAAAGATCTTATCCGTCAATCGTCGGTATTTCTTGGTCCAACAGTAGAAAAACGCATGAGTTCATCTTTCCGTCATCCCAACGGATTTGGCAGTTATTTAATTTTTTGGATCCCGTTGACGGTGGCCTGGTCGTTCATGTTTAAATATGTCCGCTCCGATCAGACCGCTCATCCGCAGCGTCCGGTTATCGGCTGGCAGAGGATGATCCAGCCGGGGTCGTCGAAAATGTATCTGCTCATGCTGATGGTCGTTCTTGTTGTTTGTCTGGGGCTGACGTTTTCCCGCGGGGCCTGGCTGGGATTGTTTGCGGGTATGATCTTTTTACTGCTTCATCATAAACGATTCTTTTTGCCGTTATTGATCGGCGGTGCTGTTATCCTGATGATCTTTGCCCCCATGATGAGTTCATCCCGCTCGATGGATTTTATCCAAAAAGCTACGATCGCGTCTTCAAATGATCTTCCCGGAAGGATGATCGAAATTTTTCAAAAAAGCAGTTCGGGCAGGTGGACTTTTTGGCAGGATGCCTGGCAGGCGGCGTCTCTGCGGCCGGTGACCGGATGGGGGCTGAACACCTATACACAGGTCATTAATACATTGCCCGGGACGAGGGAAGGGTATTATGCCCATAACTGTTATCTGCAGATGACGGTTGAGATCGGCTTTGTCGGTCTGGTTCTGTTTTTGTCCATTGCGGGGTTATTTTATGCCCACATTCGGGCGGAATTATCCCGGATGCCCAAAGGCTATCTCCGGGTTATATGTCTGGGGGCCGCGTCCGGTCTGCTGGCCTTTTTGGTCCATGCCTTTTTCGACACCAATTTTTATTCTGTCCAGCTGGCTTTGCTTCCCTGGCTGGGCATGGGATTATGTCTGAGCGTGGTCCGTATATCGCGCGCGGAACCTGCTTCTCACATTGACAAACCCTAGCGGTTCGGTATAATACTCACGTTCTCACGCCATATTATTGGTATTTATATACTGATGAGGGCATTTGTGGACATATTCGATAGTATTTCCGTCGAGCAAAGTTTTTAGGGGCATGAAACAGAGTATGGCTCCTCCCCCTTTATGGGGGAGGTTGGGTGGGGGTGTTGCCCGAGAGGGATCCCCCTCCCTAACCCTCCCCACAAGGGGGAGGGGATCCTAATTTAGACAGCTATATGGGGAGGGATGATATGAACAAAAAAACCGTTAAAGATATTGATCTTAAAGGCAAGAAAGTCATTATGCGGGCGGACTTTAACGTTCCTTTGGATAAAGAATGCAATATTACCGACGACCGCCGTATTCAGGCAGCCTTGCCCACCATAAAATATATCCTGGAACAGGAGCCCGAAAAATTGATCCTGATGAGCCATCTCGGACGTCCTAAGGGCGAGGTTCAGGATGAGCTGCGTTTGGGCCCGGTTGCCGCGTGTCTGGAAGAGGTTCTGGGCCAAAAGGTGTTAAAGCTTGATGACTGTGTCGGGGAAGAGGTGACAGCACAAGCGGCTTCTGCTGAGGAAAAGGTCATTTTGCTGGAAAACCTGCGGTTCCATAAAGGCGAGAAGAAGAACGATCCGGATTTTGCCAAACAGCTGGCGGATCTGGCGGACGTCTATGTGAATGACGCCTTCGGAACGGCGCATCGCGCGCACGCTTCCACCGAAGGGATCACCCAATATTTGCCGTCTGTGGCCGGTTTTCTGCTGGAAAAAGAGATCGAATTCCTGGCCAAGGCTGTGAAAAATCCTGAAAAGCCTTTTGTGGTGATCCTCGGCGGTGCCAAAGTCTCTTCCAAGATCGATCTGATCGAGAATATTCTTCCCAAGGCCGACAAGATCATTATCGGCGGCGGCATGGCCTACACATTTCTGAACGCTAAGGGTGTAGAGATCGGCAAGTCTCTGTTCGAAAAGGACAGTCTGGAAGTTGCCAAAAACATTCTCAAAAAAGCGGAGGAGATCGGCGTCGAGATTGTCCTTCCGGAAGATTACGTTGTGGTCACGGATTTCGACAAGCCCGAAGAGAAAAAGGTCATCAGCGGGGACATTGATCCGGACTGGGAGGGCGTTGATATCGGTCCGGAATCTGTGAAAAAATTTACCGACGCTTTGGCCGATGCCAAGACCATTGTCTGGAACGGGCCGGTCGGCGTTTTTGAGATCGACGCCTTTGCCGACGGGACCAAAGCTCTCGGTGAGTATATCTCCGGATTGGACGCGGTCTCGATCGTGGGCGGAGGAGATACCGCCGCGGCTGTGGCCAAATTCAAACTCGAAGACGGCATGACCCATATTTCGACCGGCGGTGGAGCTTCGCTGGAACTGCTGGAAGGAAAAGAATTGCCGGGATTGATCGCGTTAAATGATAAGTAAAAATTGTCATCTATGATCCGGCTGTTTTATCCGGTTCGATGATGACCTGGGGGCTCTATAAAAGAAAGGTGAATCATGAGAAAATTGTTTGTCGCGGGAAACTGGAAGCTGAACAAAACGATCGGCGAATCTGTTGAACTGGTGACCGGTCTGAAACGTGAGGTCGGAGATGTGACGGAAGTGGATATGGCCGTTTGTCCGGTCAGCATCTGTCTGGCTGAGGTGGTTGACGCGGCCGATGGGACAAATATCCGCGTTGGAGCACAGAATATGCACTGGGAAGACAGCGGGGCGTTTACCGGGGAGATCTCCGGTCCGATCATCAAGGATGCCGGGGCGGAATATGTGATCCTGGGACATTCGGAACGCCGGCAGTTTTTCGGTGATACCGATGAGACGGTGAACAAAAAGATCAAGTCTGCATTGGCTAACGATCTTCTGCCGATTGTCTGTATCGGTGAAAGCCTTGAAGAGAGGGAAGCCGATAAGACCATGGATGTCATTAAAACCCAATGCTCCGGATCACTGGCGGGTCTTTCGGCCGAAGAGATGCAGGTGATCACATTGGCCTACGAACCGATCTGGGCGATCGGCACAGGGAAGACCGCGACCGCGGATCAGGCCCAGGAAGTGCACGCCTTTATCCGGGACTGGCTGAAAGAGAATTTTGATGAACAGACAGCGGCTGCTGTCCGTATTCAGTACGGCGGGAGTGTCAAGCCGGATAATACGGTGGAATTATTGTCTCAGCCTGATATCGACGGGGCTTTGGTCGGCGGCGCGAGTTTAAAGGTGGATTCGTTCAGCGCGATCATCAAGAACTCTGCCGCGATCAATAAGTAAAGAGGCTAAGATCGGGGGACGGCGGAAAGCCGCCCGGACTCCCGGATGTTTTCTTATAGATAGATAATTATGTGAGGAATGATTATGACAGCATTTGTGATCTTTATTCATGTCGTGACCTGTGTCCTGGTGGTCGCGACGGTATTGATGCAGTCCGGACGCGGAGGAGGACTGACCGAAGGGTTTGCTTCTGCCGAATCGATGTTCGGCGCGCATACCAATGATTTCATGGTCCGCATGACCAGTATTTTTGCCGGGATCTTTCTGGTGACCAGTCTGACATTGGCGTATTTTTCAGCCCGCAGTGATCAGTCGCTTATGGGCGGGGAAAGCGATCTGGATAAACTGCTTGAAGATATTCCGGTTGTCGCGAATGTGGAGATCCCTGCCGGAGCAGCTTCTCCGGAACAGGAACCGCTGGAGGAATCACAACAGCCGCCTAATCCGGACACGACTCAACAATAAGTTAACGGGCCGGCTTATGCCGGCCCTTCTTTTTTGCCATCCTTATGCGCCTGAAACGTTTTACTGACAAACGGTTAAGGGCCGCCGGTTTTCTGCTGGCGGGTTTTTGTCTGGCGGCTCTGCTAAGCGCGGTCCCCCGCGCTCACGCCCGGCCCCGTTACGGCGGAAATTTGGTGATCGCCTCAACCGGTGACCCCAAATCGTTCAACCCCGTTATGGCCAAAGAGACCACCACCTCGATGGTCACCAATTTCATTTTTGAAGGCCTGACCCGCATCAATGCCGAGACCCTTCAGCCGGAAGCGAACCTTGCCCGGCGCTGGGAGACCAGCCGGAACGGCCGGCAGTGGACGTTTTTTCTGCGTGAGGATGTCCTCTGGAATGACGGCGAACCGTTTACCGCCGATGATGTGGTCTTTACCTTTAACCAGCTGATCTATAATGACCGTATCCCCAGTTCGGCGCGGGATATTTTTACGATCGACGGCGAAGAATTTCTGGTGGAAAAGGTCAGTGAGCATGTTGTCCGTTTTACTCTTCCCATGAAATTCGCCCCGTTCCTGCGGGCGATGACCCAGGAGATTTTGCCGGAACACCGTCTTGCTGAGGCTGTGCGTTCCGGTGAGTTTGTTTTTCACTGGGGGATTGATACCGCTCCCGGAGATGTCGTCGGCACCGGGCCGTTCCGTCTGTCCGCGTATCATCCGGGCGAGCGTATTGTCTTTGAACGGAACCCCCATTATTGGAAACGATCCCGGGAAGGCGGCGCCCTGCCGTATCTGGACGGCATTATTATGCTGATCGTGCAGAATCAGGATGCCGTGGTGCTGAAGTTTCTGGAAGGGGAGGTCGATTACTGCGGAGTGCGGGGTATGGATTTTCCGATTCTTAAGCCTCTGGAGGAAGAAAAGGATTTTACCGTTTATCGTATGGGACCGGATTTCGGCGCCAATTTTCTGGTTTTCAACCAGAACCGCGGGACCCATCCGGAAACCGGAAGGCCGTATGTCCCCGAGCATAAACGGCGCTGGTTCACGGATGACCATTTCCGCCGGGCCGTCGCACATGCCGTCGACCGTGAGAGGATGATCGCCATTATTAAAAACGGGCTGGGATCCGCGCAACACGCGCCGATGAGTCCCAGCGCGGGATTTTTTTATAACGCTGATGTTCCCCGCAATACATATGACCTGAAAAAGGCCGCGGACCTTCTGCGGCAGGCTGGTTATCGTGACCGGGATGGTGATGGGATCATTGAAGATCCGCAGGGTGTGCCTGTCAGTTTCAATCTGTACACCAATGCCGGCAACCCTGAACGGGAACAGATCGCCGCCATGATCCGTCAGGATCTGGAACATCTCGGTATGCGGGTGAATTTTTTGGGTCTGGAGTTTAACGCCCTGATCAGCAAATTGAACGCCACGTTTGAATGGGACGCGGTCATTCTGGGGCTGACCGGAGGCATTGAGCCGCATTTCGGCAAAAATGTCTGGCATTCGTCCGGACAGCTGCATCTCTGGTATCCTATGCAGGAGAGCCCTGCCACCGAATGGGAGGCCCGCATCGACGAGATCTTTGTGCGGGGGGTGCAGGAGCTGGACCCGCAGAAGCGCAAAGAGCTTTATGATGAATGGCAGGTCATTGTGGCCCGCCGGGTCCCGCTGATCTATACGATCCTGGGAAGCAACATGTTCGCTGTGCGGGATATCTTCGGCAACCTGAATCCGACCAATGCCGGCGCGTTTCATAATGTTGAGGAGATATACATTAGAGAATAGATAATGGCGAATGGGCAATAGAAAATAGCGAATAGTGAATCAAGAATGGAGAATAGATAATAGAGAATAGCAAATGGAAAATAGGGGATGACGCACATGGCTCCTCCCCCTTTATGGGGGAGGTCGGGTGGGGGTGCTGCCCGAAAAGTTCCCCCTCCCTAACCCTCCCCACAAGGGGGAGGGAATGTGTTTGTTCGGTTCTCCCCACAAGGGGGAGGGAATGTATTTGTTCGGTTCTCCCCACAAGGGGGAGGGAATGTGTTTGTTCGGTTCTCCCCACAAGGGGGAGGGGGATCATCAATTAGGTAGTTATGATGCTGAAATTCATATTAAAACGTATTTTGATCGCGGTTCCTCTGCTTTTGATCATGGCTCTGGCCACGTTCGTTCTGATGCAGAAGACGACCGGGAATTATTATGATCTGCTGAAAATGGATCCCCGCGTTTCGCCGGAGACCATTGAGCGGTATATGGATCTCTATCATCTTGACGAACCGGTTCTGGTGCAGTTCGGTTATTGGCTGGCGAATCTGACCCGGCTGGAATTCGGTTATTCTTTTCATTACAATATCCCGGTCTCACGGGTTATCTCGGGGCGTCTCTGGAATACATTCATCCTTTCCTTTGCCAGTATGCTGGTCACCTGGCTGATCGCTATTCCTCTGGGGACGATCGCGGCGCTCAACCGTAACCGCTGGCTGGACCGTTTGATCCAGCTGTGTTCGTATGTCGGTCTATCGACGCCGAGCTTTTTTCTGGCCATGCTTTTGCTCTATTTTGCCAGTGTAAGCGGCTGGCTTCCTCTGGGCGGGATGCACAGCGCGCATTACGCGGACATGTCTTTCTGGGGAAGGACTTTTGATCTGCTCCGCCATATGGTTATTCCGGTTGCTGCTCTTTCGGTCGCTTCGGTCGGGGCCTTGCAGCGTATCATGCGGGGCAATATGCTGGAGGTCCTGAATCAGCAGTATGTCACGGCCGCCCGGGCGCGGGGCCTTCCGGAACATCGTGTGGTCTATAAACATGCCCTGCGTAACGCGGTTAATCCGCTGGTCACGCTTTTGGGGTATGAATTTTCCGCGCTTTTAAGCGGGGCGGCGCTGATCGAGATCGTGACGTCCTGGCCCGGTCTGGGGTCATTGATGCTGACCGCGGTGCGCGCGAAAGATATTTATCTGGTCATGGCGAGTTTTATGATGGGCGGGGTTCTTTTTCTGGCGGGAAATCTTTTCGCGGATATTTTACTGGCCAAGCTGGATCCGCGGATACGGTATGAGGGATAAAACAGCAAGTTGTCGGAGGAGACCCCCCTCCCTAACCCTCCCCACAAGGGGGAGGGAATGTGTTTGTTCGGTTCTCCCCACAAGGGGGAGGGGAATGTGTTTGTTCGGTCCTCCTCACAAGGGGGAGGGAACCCGAA
>CAZQQI010000038.1:0-11847 GCA_964595465.1 uncultured Planctomycetales bacterium
GGATTCATTCCTTTTCTGGTTTGCTGTGGAAGGCATGAATAGAACCCGTAGCTTCGCTTGCGGATTTTCCGTGAGGTCTTTTAATTTTAAAGGGGAGACCTATTGGCCTCCCCTTTAAAATTAAGCGACCCCAGCGGGATTTGAACCCGCGCTGTCAGCTTGAAAAGCTGATGTCCTGACCAGGCTAGACGATGGGGTCGTATCTGTCTTGTAAAGGAATGCTATTATATAAAATATTCCTGTCTGGTCAAGAATATTTTTTCAACTAACTTACAATCGTCCGCTTACAGCATTAGCGATGGCGACCAGCTTGTCTTCTTTGCCCAGATTGATCAGGCGGACGCCCTGAGTACTGCGTCCGCAGAGGCGGATATCTTTAACCGTACAGCGGACGATCATTCCGCTTTGGGTGATCGCCATGATCTCGTCATCATCCTGAACCGTTAAGATCCCCACCACATCCCCGTTTTTCTCTGTCACCTTAAGATTGATGATCCCCTTCCCTCCACGGGACTGCAGACGGTATTCTTCAAATTTGGACCGTTTGGCAAACCCTTTTTGCGCCACGGTCAACAGGGTGCAGCCGGTTTTCCCGATGTCTCCCGGAAAGACCTGCATCCCGACGACCCGGTCGTCTTTCCCCAGGTTGATCCCCTTAACGCCGCGAGCGGTCCGTCCCATTTCCCGGATATCTTTCTCAGCAAAACGCAGGGACTTTCCTTTTTGAGTCGCTAATAACACCTCATGTTTGCCGGTGCTAATCGCCGTGCCGATCAAATGATCTCCCTTGTTGAGACCTAAGCCGATGATTCCGGTCTTGCGGGGGTTGCTGAACGCGGCCAGGCTTGTCTTTTTTACGATTCCCTGAGAGGTCGCCATGACCACATAGCTGTCCTCGCTGAACTCCTTGACCGCGAGAACAGAATTGATATTTTCTCCTTTTTCCAGGCTGATCAGGTTTACAATCGCCTTCCCTTTGGCGCTGCGGGAGGCTATCGGGATCTCATAGACTTTAAGCCAGTGAACATTGCCGCGGTCCGTAAAGATCAGAAGATAGTCTTTGGAAGAAGCCACAAAAAGATTTTTGACAAAGTCCTCTTCCCGGGTCTTCATCCCGCTGACACCCTTGCCTCCGCGTTTCTGTTTCCGGTATGAACTCACCGCCAGACGCTTGATATAACCGTTATTGCTGAAAGTAATACACATGTCTTCTTCCGCAATGAGGTCTTCCACTTCGATCTCTTCAGCTTTGGCCGCTATCTCGGTCCGCCGCTCATCCCCGTATTTTTTGCGGATCTCCTCCATCTCATCTCTAACGATATCGTCGACCAGCTTAGGCGTCGAGAGGATCGCTTCATAACGCTTGATGTCCTTCAGCAGAGCCTTGTACTCATCCTCGATCTTGTGGCGTTCCAGCGCTGTCAGCCTCTGCAGCTGCATTTCCAGGATTGCTTGGGCCTGCATTTCCGACAGCTTAAACTTTTTCATCAGCGCAGCCTTGGCTTCTGCGGTGCTCTTAGACCGGCGGATGGTCTTAATGATCTCGTCGATCGCGTCAATGGCAATTTTCAGTCCTTCCAGTATATGCGCCCGACGCAAAGCCCGGTCCAGTTCAAAATGCGTGCGCCGACGGATCACCTGGCGCCGGTGATTGAGGTACTCCCGCATGATCTGCTTTAAGGTCAGGACCCGCGGGGTGTTATGAACTAAGGCGAGATTGATGATCCCGAACGTGGTTTCCAGCTGGGTGTGCTTATACAATAAATTCAAAACGATCTGCGGCTGGGCGTCTCGTCTCAATTCGATCACCACCCGTATCCCATCTTTATCCGATTCATCACGGATATCGGTGATCCCGTCTATTTTTTTGTTCTGGACCAGCTTGGCAATGCTGGTAATCAAATTAGACTTATTAACCTGGTACGGAAGCTCAGTAATGATAATGGTATCTTTGCTCCCTTTCTGGCGCTCGATCGCGGCTTTGGCCCGTAATGTCAGCTTTCCCCGGCCCGTTGTATAGGCGTCTTTGATCCCCTGCCGGCCGCAGATGATCCCTCCCGTCGGGAAATCCGGCCCGGAAATATGCTTCATCAATTGTTTAACATCCGCTTCAGGATTGTCCAGCAAAAAACACAGCCCGTCGATCACCTCGGTTAAATTATGAGGCGCCATATTCGTGGCCATGCCCACCGCGATCCCGCTGGATCCGTTCAGAAGCAGGTTCGGTAAAATCGCGGGCAGAACACTCGGTTCTTTCAAGGTGCCGTCAAAATTCGGCGTAAAATCAACGGTCTTTTTATCAATATCAGCCAGCATAGGGCTGGCTACCGACGCCATGCGCGCTTCCGTATAGCGCATCGCTGCGGCAGAGTCCCCGTCAACAGAACCGAAGTTTCCCTGTCCGTCGATCAGCGGATAACGCAAGGAAAAGTCCTGGACCATGCGCACCATCGTGTCATAGACCGCCGTGTCGCCGTGCGGATGATATTTTCCCAGGACTTCCCCGACGATACGGGCGCTTTTTTTATACCCTTTATTATATTCCAGCCCCAAGTCTTTCATGGCATACAGGATGCGCCGGTGCACCGGCTTCAGTCCGTCTCTCACATCCGGGAGAGCGCGTCCGACGATGACGCTCATGGAATAAGCAAGGTAGGAATTTTTCATTTCCTCCTCGATAAAAACCGGGATCACCTTTTCGCTGATGGCTAAACTGTTCATGTCTCTCAAAGCCTTTCTTTTATTTCTCTCAGGGAAAATCCCCTCTCAATCTCTAACTCAGACATTTTTTCCGATATTGGTTATCCTTAAACGTCCAGATCCTTGACATCATGCGCGTTGGACTGGATAAATTCTCGCCGGGGCTGAACATCATCACCCATAAGTGTCGAAAACATTTTATCAGATTCGACGGCATCCTCCAGGGTAACCTGCAGAAGAGTGCGCCGGGCCGGATCCATTGTGGTCTCCCATAGCTGTTCCGGGTTCATCTCCCCCAGACCTTTATACCGCTGAATATGGATGCCCTTGTTAGCCTGTGCGATCACATAATCCAAAACCTCTTTCAATGAATAAAACTCATGCTTATCATTTTCCTCTTCAATTTCAAACAAAGGTTTAATCTTTTTCTCTTTTGTCCCGGGCTTGGCCTTTTCATAGACCTTGCGGATCTCCGGCGGAAGATATTCATCCATAATCAGCCCGTATTTATCAAAGCGCTCTTGGATCGCTTCCAGGTCTTCGGCCTCAAAGATTTCAATATACTGCGCCTCTTCATTTTTGGCCGTGATCTTGGCGAGCTCTTTATCGTCATAAACATATTGAAAGTCCAACCCCTGCTTGACACGGTACTTTGGAAATTTCTTGTTCTTTTTATGACGGGCGTCAATGTAATCGGCAAATTTGATCCCGCGTTTTTTCAGAATTTCAATAAGCTCCTCGACTTCCGTCAGAGACCCCATAATATCTTTAAATTGGCCCGCAGAATAAGCCTGTTTAGCGCCGATACGAGACAGCTTGAGCCCATCGATACCGAGATCAAGCAGCAGTTCGTTCATCTCCTCTTCTGTCTCAATATATTCCTGCCGTTTTCCCCGTTTGACCTTATAAAGCGGCGGCTGCGCAATGTATACATGGCCCAGTTCCACCAAGGATTTCATCTGCCGGTAAAACAATGTTAAGAGCAGCGTCCGGATATGCGACCCGTCAACGTCGGCGTCACACATGATAATGATCTTGTGATAGCGGAGTTTTTCCGGATTAAAGTCTTTTTCCGCCCCTGTCCCCAAAGCGGTAATGATCGTGCGAATCTCTTCATTGGCCAAGATCTTATCCAGCCGGGCTTTCTCCACATTGAGGATCTTTCCTTTGAGCGGCAGGATCGCCTGAAAGGTCCTATCACGTCCCTGTTTGGCCGAACCCCCGGCGGAATCCCCCTCTACCAGATAGACCTCGCACAAACCGGGATCCTTTTGCGAACAATCCGCCAGTTTCCCGGGAAGACCGGCACTTTCCAGAGCGCCTTTGCGCCGAGTCAGTTCCCTGGCTTTGCGGGCCGCCTCTCTGGCACGGGAGGCCGTGATCACCTTGTTGATGATCTTGTTTCCCGTCGTGGGATTCTCTTCAAAAAAGGTTGAGAGCGCGTCAAATGTGGCGGAAGAAACAATCCCCTCCACTTCAGAATTTCCCAGTTTGGTCTTGGTCTGCCCTTCAAACTGCGGCCGCGAGATCTTAACGCTGATAACAGCCGTCAGCCCCTCACGGGTATCATCCCCGCTGATCGTCATTTTATCTTTCAGGGCTTTCTTGCTTTTTGCATAGCCGTTCACAGCCCTCGTCAGCGCTGAGCGAAATCCGCTAAGATGCGTTCCCCCTTCATGGGTATTAATATTATTAGCAAAAGTATGGACGTTTTCGTTGTAATTGTCCGTATACTGCAAAGCAACTTCCAGTTCAATATCTTCGACAGTCCGTGTAAAATGAACGACCTTTTTATGTAATGCGGTTTTATTTTCATTTAAATACTCAACAAAGGATTTGATCCCTCCTTTGTATAAAAAGGATGTTTCCCGTTCTTTTCCCTGCCGGTTATCATTAAGCTGGATCTCAACGCCCTTGTTCAGAAACGCCAGTTCCCGCAATCGCTTGGCCAGGGTATCATAAGAATAACTGTGGTGCTGCGTGAAAATCGAACGGTCCGGTTTAAACGTGACCTTTGTTCCGGATTTTTTAGTCTTTCCGATCGTCTCCAGCTTAGTTTTTGTTCTTCCTTTTTCATACCGCTGATGATAAATCTTTCCGTCCCGTTTGATCTCGACTTCCAGCCAGTCGGAAAGCGCATTGACACAGCTGACCCCGACCCCGTGAAGTCCCCCTGACACTTTATAGGTATCGTTGTCGAATTTCCCTCCGGCGTGCAGGGTCGTCATAACGACTTCGACCGCAGGCTTTTTTTCGGCTTTATGTCTGTCAACAGGGATCCCCCTCCCGTCATCCATGACCGTAATGGAATCCCCTTCATTAATATGAACCTGGATTTTGGAACAATGTCCGGCCAATGCTTCATCGATAGAGTTGTCGACGACCTCATAGACCAGATGATGCAGTCCCCGGGTAAATGTGTCGCCGATATACATCGCCGGCCGCATGCGAACGGCTTCTATCCCTTCAAGCACCTGGATATTCGTGGAATCATAGTCTTTCTTGATGGCTTTTTTCGCTGCTGTCTTCTTTTTTGCTGGATTCATATTCCTTTATACCTTTCCTATCTTAAAAAACAGTTTTTTAACATCAGGACATTCTTTTTTTATGCGGATCAGGATTCCGCGCGCCAATATCCGGCATTGGTATTTCCAGGCCGAACAATCAACGAGCACATGTAATGTTCCATTATTTACTCCTTCGGGAGAGGTATGGGCGGAAAGTTTCTTTCCGGCACAGCGCTCCCATATTGCAGACAGATCCCTTCCTTTCTGCTGCCGGTTTTCGGCAAGATGCCCGACCACAGATGATACCACATCTTTGATCTCGTCCATACTTTATATCCTCATCGGCAGGGCTAAATAGAGGTAATCCTCCATGCGGATCACCCCGGCTTTATCCGGTCCCAGCAATTCCAATGTTATAAACTCTTTATTTATATTTTTCAAGACATCAATTAAAAATTGCGGATTAAACCCCACGATCATTTCTTTCCCCTTATATTCAATGAGAACTTCTTCCCGGGATTCTCCGATGTTCGGGGTGGTTTTCGAGATGACCAGCTTATCACTGAAGACTTCTATTTTTATGGCCTGGAAATCCGGTGTTGCTAATAAATTCGCTCGGCGAATCGCGCTAAGGAGTTCCTGAGTACTTACACAGATCTTATTCGCTGGCGGTTTAGGGATAACCTGGTTATAGTTTGGGAACTCTCCTTCGATCACCCGTGTCGCGATCAGTGTCCCCTGAATATCAAACAGTACTTGATTGTTGCCGATAATAAACGACATCTGCCCTTCATCTTCCAGGTTTCGGTAAATTTCCTGAACGGCCTTGACTGGAATGATCACTGAAATGTCTTTATTCGGCAAAGATCCGGAAATTTTTTTCTCTGCCTTAGCCATCCGTCTCCCGTCTGTCGCCACCATCCTGATCGTATTCTCTTCGATCTCAATAAGGATCCCGTTTAGAACATAGCGGGATTCTTCATGAGAAACCGCGAACTGTGTCAGCCGGAGCATCTCCTTGAATTCCTGCTGGTTAATCTGTATGGCTTCCTTGTTGTTGAATTCCGGAAATTTGGGAAATTCCTCTTTAGGAAGCCCAATCAGCTTAAACCGGCACTTTTTTCCCTCTATGTCTATTTGGTTATTCTTTTTTGTGGAAATGGTGATATCCCCAGCAGGAAGTTCTCTGGCAATATCGCTAAACCGTTTAGCTGGAATGGTTATGGCGCCTTCTTCAAGGTTGTCCACAGGTATTTCACAAGAGATACCGATGTCCAAATCTGTGGTGTTGAACTTAACAATATTTCTCCGGGTCTCTATCAACATGTTGGATAAAATCGGCAGCGTAGCCTTGGGAGACACTACATTCTGTACAGTATGTATTCCTTTAAGTAAGAGGTCTTTCTCTATTCGGATTTTCATTGTCCCCAACTCCTTTTATTCACATGGTGGTTTTAATAATTGATTAAAGAAATGTCATAATAATCATAATAAGGCCTGTGGATATGTTGCTTAAGAACAAATCTTTATATATATCAACGGTTTATATCAAAAAAGTGTGTGCATAAGTCTTGCATAAAGAAGGAACTACCCCTTAATATGTGTGCGCAACCGATCAACGAGCCGCCTGAGATCTTCATCTGCGGCCATATCTTTCTCCACTTTTTTTACGGCATGGAGTATTGTTGTATGGTCTTTTCCCCCAAAAGCCTTGCCGATTTCCGGAAGAGAAAGATGGGTTAGGTTTCTGGCTAGATACATGGCGATTTGTCTCGGTTGAATAATTGCCTTGGTTCTTCTTTTGGATTTTAAGGCGTCCAGAGAGACTTGAAAAAATTCACTGATATCTTTCAGAATGGATTCCGGGGTAACGGCGTTTTGTGTTTCCTGAACCATTTCTCGCAGTTCTCTTTTTGCGACATCCAGAGAAATAGGTTTTTCTTCCAGCAGAGAATAGGCCACAACGCGGATCAAGGCACCTTCAAGTTCGCGGATATTGGTCTTGATCTGTTCGGCGATAAAGGTAATGACATCTTCCGGCACCTCGACCGGCTCCCTCTCCAGTTTTTTCTTAAGAATCGCCACACGGGTCTCAAAATCAGGCGGCTGAATATCGGCGACCAGTCCCCAGGCAAAACGTGTGCGCAGGCGGTCTTCCAGATTGTTGATTTCTTTAGGCGGCCGGTCAGAAGAAATAATGATCTGTTTATGATTATTATGAAGGGCATTAAAGGTATGAAAAAATTCTTCCTGGGTCGCCTCTTTGCCGGCGATGAAGTGAATGTCGTCGAGAAGAAGAACATCGATATTACGGTACTTATGACGGAAATTCTGGGTCGAACGGTGCTGGATCGCGCTGATCAGTTCATTGGTAAATGTTTCCGCTGGGAGATAACTGCATTTCAGGCTCGGATTTCTGGCCTGGATCTCCTGGGTCACGGCCTGCATAAGGTGGGTCTTCCCCAGCCCGGCTGGACTGTATAAAAATAAAGGGTTGTATGATTTGGCCGGGGATTCGGCCACGGCCTTACAAGCAGCGAAGGCAAAACGGTTTGATGGACCGATCACAAAATTGTCAAAAGAAAAACGGGAATTCAAAAAAGCACTGCGCTGAGTTTCGGGCTGGACGTGAAGTCCGGCCGGTTTAAGGCGCGTCTGCTGAGGGGGTACCATTTCCGGGTTGACGACCAGGTCGAGGGTCACCTGCCCCCCGCTGGCATCAGACATAGTTTGGGTTATCGTTTCCCAATAGTGGTCACGGATCCAGCTTTTAAAAAAATCATCCGGAGCTTCGATAACCAGGGTGCCGTCCTTCTCAAGGATATTAAGAGGTTCGATCCAGGTTCGGTAACTGTTTTCTCCTATAGTGGTTTGCAGTTGGGCCTGGACCTGATTCCATACTGATTGCAGTGTCATATGTGGATATCTCCGGGAACGTCGAGTAAAAAAAGGATTTATTAACAATCAACAAGAGCGTAACATGCTGTAAAAAATGACGGTTATGGAAAATTTCAGAAATGATCACAAGTTATCCACAACTGTGGATATCTTAATAGCTGTTTTGGAGAATGTCAATGGCGCTATGAATAAAAATTATAACAAAAGGATGGCGGCTGTGCAAAGATAATAATTTCCCTCACTGGTTTCACGAGGGTCCGGACGGTAGTGTTTGAGAAAAGAAATGATGCCCGGTGTTATCTAACGTGTTAATATGAAATACGTTTCGTTTGAACAGAAGCAATAATCGCTTGACTGCGGCATGGTCTATGATATAATTCAAAAACTATGAAGAAGAACCTTACAACCCCAACGAACATTAAAGGGAAACGCAAGCATGGTTTCCGTCAGAGAATGTCGTCTGCCTCAGGACAGGACATTCTTAAGCGGCGCCGCGCAAAAGGCAGAGCCAAACTCTCGAAATAATGTCTGTGATCTTATCAGGCCGTTTTCTCGTCGAGAAAAGAGAAAACGGTTTGTCGATTTCCGGGCAAACGGAAATCCGCTCAAATGCGGAGGGAGATTAAAGACAATATCCGGCCATGTCTAATATTGCTGATACCCACCCGAGAATGTATTCCCCAAAAACACAGGAACGATGTCAGCAGGAGACTGCGGTTGTGAAACGGATGGTCTGTGCCGTCATCCGTTTTTATCAACAGGTCAGCCGGTTTTGGCCGTCTACGTGCCGGTTTACACCGACCTGTTCCGCATACGCTCTGGAAGCTATTGAGCGGCATGGCGTAATGCGGGGAGTAGCCATGTGCGGGAGGCGTATTTTGCGCTGTCACCCTTTTTCACGCGGGGGATATGACCCAGTAAAGGAATAATTATGGAAAAACGTGTTATATTAGCCTTTTTATTATCATTTGCCGTTTTTGCTTTTTGGGGAAAAATGTTTCCACCCGAACAAGCGGAAGAAAGGGCGGAATCTCCGCAAGTTGTTGCAAACAAAGAGTTTACAACGAAAGGACCCACATCTCACAACGGTGAGTCTGATGGAATGGTTCAAGAATCTGTTGCAAAAAAGGTGTCTGAAGAAGAAGTTGTTCTGGAAAATGATCGGCTCAAGGTAATTTTTTCAAATTATGGCGGCCGCCTTGTCCGCGCTGATCTCGTGCAATATCGTGATGAGCTTCCGATAAAAAACATATTCAGCATTCCAACTCACAATAATATTTCTTTTCAAATTCAAGAGAAATCGTCCCGGAGCGTTGTCTTTAGCGCGAAACAGGGGGGACGTGAAATAAAGAAAACATACAGCATCAGCGACGAGGAATATATCGTTTATGCCGATGTCCGCGTGACGAATACCGGATCTGAGCCGATCGAGGCTTTGCAGATAACCGCCATGCATATTGATATGGAAGATATCAGCGAAGAGATCCGGGAGTCCCGGGATAAAAATTTGCAGGAATATTCTGTGTATACCGATGATGGCGTATTCCGGAAAACCGGTGCCTATCAATTTTCGGAAAAGAATAGCAAAAAGGAAATCGCCGATGTCCATTGGATGGGTTTCAGAAACCGATATCATTGTGTGATTATTGCACCGGATTTTCCGACTTCAGGATATACCATCGATCCAAAAGGAGAAAAGACACTCACTTTAAATATGTCTCCCCGGGATAATCATCTGGCATCATTACAAAGTCAGTCCTGGCAGGGGAATATTTATATCGGGCCGCAAAAAGGCTCAGTTTTGTCTCAATATGAGCCGGAATTTGAGAAAATTCATGTTTATTTTCGGTGGGGATTATTCAACGGCATTGCAAAGGTAATAGAAAAGACAGTTATTTTAATTCATAAAGTCATCCCTAATTGGGGGGTGAGCATCGTTTTGGTGAGCATTTTGATCTATTTGCTGCTTTCTCCTTTGACAATCAAAAGTATGCTTTCTATGAGAAAAATGCAGAAATTACAGCCTGAGATCACAAAATTACGGGAGAAATATGGGTCTGATTCTAAGAATGCGCAAAAACTGAATCAGGAGATCATGAAGCTGTATTCGGAAAACAGGGTTAATCCTCTAGGGGGATGTCTTCCGTTGTTGTTTCAAATGCCGATTTTCATCGGTCTTTATCAGGTTCTATGGCGTTCGGTCCTTTTTAAAGGGGCAGATTTTCTTTGGATCAAAGATCTTTCTGAGCCGGACCGCCTGATCATATTTGATCGCACCTTTCCGTTTATTGGCAATGAATTGAACATTTTGCCCTTGATCATGGTGGTTTTGATGTTTTTTCAGCAGAAAATGTCATCAAAAAACATGTCGGCAACGGATCCGAATCAAGTTACACAGCAAAAAATGATGATGTATATTTTTCCTGTATTTCTAGGATTTATCTTTTATAAGTTCGCCAGCGGTTTGTCTTTATATTTTACCGTGTTCTATGGCCTTTCGATCTTTACCCAGTGGCGAGTCGCCAATAAGGCTGCAAAGGAATAGTAAAGATGTCTGAAAAAATGCCTAAAAAAATGTTTGAAGGGTCTACTGTTGAAGAGGCCATTCAGAAGGCCGTAAACAAACTCGGCGTGTCTCGGGATGAGATTGCGGTTAAGGTTGTCAATGAAGAGAAGAAGGGTCTTTTCGGTATGGAAGGAGCTGAGCCTGCCAAGGTCATGGTTTCTTTAAAGAAATCATAGCAGTGCAGACATGTTTCCCGTGAAACACAGACTGGACATTTAATTTTGGACATTAAAACTGGACATTTCTATTGGACATTAATGTGTTTCCCGTGAAACATAAACTGGACATTAAATGAGGGTGGTGGATATGGCCAAAACCATCTCGGTGTGTAATCAAAAAGGCGGCACCGGCAAAACAACGACTTCTGTAAATCTTGCCTATGCTTTAGCGCAAACAGGAAAGAAAGTTCTCATTGTTGATACTGATCCGCAGGGAAATGCTACCAGCGGGGTAGGGGTCAACAAAAATGTGTTAGAAAAATCTATTTATGATATTCTTCTTAATCGTCAGCCTGCCGAAGAAGTTATTGTATCCAATGTTTTTCCAAATCTTGACATCATTCCCTGTAACATTAATTTAACCGGGGCAGAGATCGAGCTTGTGGGTGCTCTCTCCAGAGAAACGCGTCTGAAAAAGGCTCTGGAAGCGGTTGATGCTGAATATTCCTACATATTTATCGATTCTCCGCCGTCACTAGGGTTGCTGACTTTGAATGCCTTGGTGGCAAGCCAGTCAATTATTATTCCGATACAATGTGAATTTTATGCTTTGGAAGGAGTATCGCAACTATTGAATACCCTCGATCTCGTGCGCGATGGCTTGAATCCTGAGCTTTTGATTGAGGGAGTATTGTTGACAATGGCGGATTATCGCACGAATTTAACCAATGAGGTTATTGCAGAAATCCGCAGCTATTTTAAGGATAAAGTGTATGAAGCCGTGATTCCGCGCAACATTAAATTGAGTGAGTCGCCAAGTTTCGGTAAGCCCATTCTTATGTACGATCCTCATTCTATTGGTGCAAAAAAATATTTTGAACTGGCTCAGGAGTTTTTGAGAAATAATGGCGAATCACCGGAATTATTAGAAAATAGCGGCCTAAATGCAGCTGAAGATGCGTGCGGAGCTTCTGATATGCCGACTGAGGGCCCGGTAGACGCTACAGAATAAGGAGAT
>CAZQQI010000039.1:0-11535 GCA_964595465.1 uncultured Planctomycetales bacterium
GTGGTCTTTGACATCTACCAGCCGTGCGATATTACCGATAACAGTGTCGTCCGGCCCAAGCCCCAGTGATTTTCTTTTCTCTATTCGCCATTTGCTATTCTCTATTCGCTTAAATCTATCCGTATCAATGCCATTATATAACACCTGCACTTTTTCCGGTTTGAGCTTTTCATATTTGATCAGACAGTCGCGCATATTTTTGGAGACCGCGGCGATCTTAAAGGTGAACCGTGACAGAATGCGTTCGGCCAGCATACGACGGGAAGAATCCGGAAAGACCCGTCCGTGTTCTGTGTAAATGATCGTTTTAAACCCGGAAAAGATCGCGGCCAGACCGCCGTAAAGATACCCGGCGGTATTATGACAATGAACAATATTGATCTTATGTTTCAATAAAACACCAATTAATTTCAGGACCGCAATAGGAGAAAAGCGGTCCGGTTTATTCAGGCAGATGACATCGCAATCTTTTAACCGGTCTGCCAGAGCCCCTTTCCGCTGAAGACAGATCACCATAGGATCATAAAAACGCCGATCCAGTCCGTTGACCAGGTCGACAACCAGATGCTCCAGCCCCCCGACTTCCAGATTTAAGACCACGTGAGCAACACGCCGCGTTATATGCTGAGCTTTGTAGGTCATGACGATTCCGCCTTGATAAGCCGTTCCAGAATGACAGAGAACGCGATAAAATAATATAAGATCCAGTTATATCCCTGAGACAAGAAAAATGCCGTGACACAGAAACTTACCAGGGCAATATATGAGGCGTCCGTCGCCAGGATCATCTCCCGTTTGAATGAAGCGGATAATTCAGTATCTTTAAGCAGCTGTTTTTTTGTCCGGTTGAACGCTTTTAGGGCAGACAGGATCATTAAACTAAAAATGATCAACCCGGGGAAACCTGTCTCGCCGCCTACTTGAATAAAGGCATTATGCGCCGCGCGTCTAAAACCGGCGGGGTCCACCGCGTCAGCAGGACGGTAATGATAAAACCCCTCACCGAAATTACCGGCACCCACCCCAAATAGCCGATGGGACATCATGTCCAGACCAGCTTCCCAGGCGTTAATCCGGCCCATCGCGCTCACCTCTTCTTCCTTTACCGCGGACGTGATCCCGGTGATCCGTTCTTTGTATGTTTGCGGGGCGTTGATCCAAAGAACAGCAAATAAAACGATCCCCGCGGTCGCCCATAAGAGCTTTTTCCTGGAACGCAGAAAATACAAAAACAGAATGGCCAGGAAACCCAACAATCCGCCGCGTGAGCCGGTAAGGATCAATCCGTAGATAAAGATACCCAGCGCGCTCAGGCTAAGGGTTTTAGTAAAAATTTTATTCTGGGTGAATAGCTTCTGAATGGCGAACGGGATGAGCATAATAAACATCAGGGCCAGGTCATTCGGGTCGGCGAACTGCCCGGCGAAATGCGCCCGCATTCGTGCGGGCCCGCTGATGATCACTTCATTACTCAACTGATTACTGATCGCTGACGCACCGACGATCAGCCCGGCCAGAATCATGACTGTGGTCAGGATATTGAGCCGCTTAACAGACCGGACGATATTGACAACCAAAAAATAACCAACGAACACCTTGATAAACCCCATCCACGCCGATATGGTGTTGCTGCGCCAGATTGATGTCGTCATCGATAACAACATAATCAGCATGAACAACAACAGGTATTTGGTCTGGCTAGAGTCTTTAAAAACCGACATCTTTTTGCCCTTTTCCTTGGCCAGCATGATAATGAACGTAAAAATGGCGATTACCCTGGTAATATGAAGAGGGGATAATGCGGAAACGAGTGTCGCCGGCGGGATATACAGAAAGAACGTAAATATCACCAGCCCGACAAACGGACTGTAAACGATAAGGCCTATGGCAAGCGGTGCCGCAATAGCTGCGATCGGGATCAGAAACACCATCATACGGCACCTCTTTTCTTACTCAGACGTTGCTGTTCAATAAGCTGCATTCTCATTTCTCCTTTATCACGTCATCAAAAATACCGGCCAATTCTTTGGTCAGGCATCTTCTGTCAAATTTCGACTTCTCAGACGTCCCCGGCAGGTTTATTTTTCCGGTCAGAAATTTACCATACAGGTCAATAATTATTTGTTTGATCTGTTCCACGTCATATCCGCACCGATATCCCAGGTCATATCTAGTGAATAACCTTTCCGTTTCGCTCTCAGGCATAATGCCGAAGATGGGTTTATCGAACATCATATAATCAAAGATTTTTGAAACAATACATCCTTTGAATTTTTCCCGATCAGTTAAAAAAACCATTGGAACATGAGAGGCAGCCACTTTCCTCAATGCCTGTCCCTTCGGCATACGTGATATATGATCACACACGCCTTTTCTGTTCAAATCGTCAAAAATTGCTGTCGATGGACGCGTCCCTACAAATTCGATCCGTACCTTATCCGCCGGAAGCTTTTTTTCCTCGACCAATTCTTTAATCGCTGTCAAGAACTCTTGCACCCCGTCATCACTGTATAATTGCCCGGTATGGATAAACTTCAATTTTTGCCTGTCCGGCAGCGGAAGTTCATCAGGAAAATCTTCCGAATCATATCCATTGGGTAAGACAGCCCCCTTATGTTGCGGAATACCATATTTTTGCATTAGATCAATAAGTCGCGGAGTAGTCATTTCAATAATTTTATCGGCACGCTTCAAAATCCTATTTTCCATAAAACGATTAATATTGCGAAAAAGAGGCATCCTTTCGCGAGAAATATGCGGAGTCCCCCAGGGATCCTGATAATCAAGAACTAAGGGGCGTCCGGTCAAATAGGAAAGAATATAACCCACGATATGACCCGTCGGGCATGGCGACGTTGCAAAAATAAGATCAAAATGCTCTTCTTTAAATATCTTCATGCCGCGCTTGATAGCGAACAGCGACCAGCCTAAATAACAATCAGGGATATTCATACATTCAATAGCCAGTTTCTTCAAAAAAGAAATTTTCACATTGCGATTATTTGATGATTCAGTACCGCCCTTCTTTTTTACTCTATTTCCATGTTGAGCGATATTTTTTTTGAGGTATCGATCATTCAATGGTTCAAAAGTCTTTGTGCGATAAATTTTAGCTTCCGGGGGCATCTGATCCATTAACGATTGATCAAAAGGAACATTAAAATCAAACGGTTTTTCTGCAGTTAATATAAGCGGCTTCCACCCACATTGCGGAAGATATTTTACGAATTTAAACGGCCTTGTCCCGCCCGTGCTCGACGATGGCGGGAAAAAATAAGATATTATCAAGACCTTTTTATCCATATCACTCTTCCTTTACCCACGGGAGTGCCCGGACGATCATATCCCGTTCACGCTGATTAAAATATAAGAAGAATATGGCAAGAGCGTAATAAACGGCAGCCGTGCCGCCCCATAAAATGATAGATGCGTAAGATTCCCTAACAGATATTTTGACCACAATGACCATGATACTGAAAACAGCCGCACAGGCAACAAGCCATCTTCCAATGATCAGCGAATAAAATCGTTTCACTGGAAAACCCACCACCTTGCTGATATAAACGGGAAAAATAAATGCTTTATGTATAATAAACGGTATGGCCGTTCCAAGCGCCACGCCTAATATCCCGTAAAATTGCACCAGGATGATACTCAAGACCAGATTCAGAATCGCTTCTCCCACATTGACGAGTGCCAAAAATTTATGCTTGGATGTCCCGTACGCCAGCTGCACCCCGGGACTATTGATGATTTGAAACATATACGGAATACTTAACGCGACCACGATCCAGTACGCCTTATCATAACCCGGCCCCACCCATCGTTCAATGAACGGCGCGGCGAATCCGATCAGCATACCGGCCACAAAAACACCAAGGGCAACACTGACCTTGGTCACAAAGAAATATTTTTCCTTGATCGCCTCAAAATTTCCCTGTCCTTCAAACTGACTAAATACCGGGGTCAACATGCCAACAACTTTGCCTGAAAAGCTCATAGAGTATTTCAATAAACGAAACCCGATCGCATAGACCGTAACCATCGGCAGTCCGACAAACGCTGTAATGACATAATTATCCAAGTCTCCTCTGACCGAACTAGCTAACTGAGACAAGAAAGAATACATACTATAATTGAACATATTCTTCAAATGCGTCCAATTAAAGTATTTTCTTGATATCCTCAAATAAGGCGCCAGATGTAATGCGATCCAGGCGTTGGTCAGATACCAGAGGACATCCGTCACCAGATTAATGATCGCCACGGTAATGATACCATACCCATTCATCAAAGCCGCGATGATCAATCCGGTCTTAATGATGACATTCCCGAAGTCTATTATCACGCTTAAGTCATAACGCAAATATGATGAAATAACCCCCCAGAAGGAACGCATCGGAAACCCTAATGACATGGTAATCCCGGCCAACAAGATGACAATACGGAAAATACGAATGTCTTTCTGAGCGTCGATGAACAGCGGAGCCGCCCCAATTAAGGCCAGCGTGAAAAGCATCGTCACTATTCCCAGTCCGGAAAATATTAACAGGGATGTATTGAAGGTTGTATTCGCCTCATCCCGTTCTTCTGTCCCCACCGATCGGGAAAAAAACCGCTGTACCGCCCCAGCCAAACCAAAGTCAAATAATCCATAAAAGCCGGTAAATGATGCTGCCAGCATCCATAGGCCATATTGACGATCCCCGAAATGAGCGATCATGAACGGCGTCATGAACAGCGATATACCCATACGAATAAACAAATTAGCCGTTCCCAGCATAGAACCGCGCATTAATTTTCGGGCCTTGCCCTTCATTTCTCTCTCCTTATCGATAAGAATGCTCCGCACCGCATCCGATGCGGAAATCTATATTAAAACTGCTGATGTTGTAATCATTTCTTCCAGCAATGAGCAACCAGTCGCTGCTGTGTATCCGGCAGCTTCCGCTTGAGGGCCGCTTTGACAGGAAGCTGATCCGGCGCTTTTTCCGGCCCTTGAAAGATCTCACACCGCTTAAACCCAGCAGCCTGCGACCATACCTCCACACACGCTCGATTGGGCAGCCACCAGTTGCATTCCGGCTTCTCAAGCGCATCTGCAGGGGTCAGCTCCGGCCAGGCATGATGCCCGGCAACTACACGTGCCATAGGCGTAGGGTTCCAATTAAGATCAGAATCGGTTTCCAGGATCAGCATATCCTTGGACAGGTCACCGATGCGTTTAAAGGTCATAACAGGGTCCGGCACATGATAGATCACCCCCAAAAAACAGACCAGGTCGAACTGCCCGATATCAGGCAGTTCTTTGCGAACATCCACCTGGACAAACTCCACGTTAGAATTGCGAACACGATGTACCAATTGAAATCCCTGGCCTTTATAAATATCGGCTGCCACAACTCGCTCAGCCCCGCGGCGTTCTGCTTCAAAACTGATCATCCCATCCCAGGCACCTACGTCGATGACCGTTTTCCCTTTTAGATCTTTAGGCAGACCAACATGATCCGGATAATCGATACTTTGCCGTCCGGGCGTCACAACTCCATTACCCAGGTCAATGGTATGCCACCATTTACCGACCGCATCCACCATCTCTTGAACCGCCTGCTTATTGTTTGGGTCTAATTCGGCTAATCGTTTTTGCCATATCTCCGACTCTCTCTGTGCCTTCACTTCCATTGCTGTATCCATGTCTCTCCTCCTCGCTCTGTATCATTTATTTACATTGTTTTTATTTACATATGATGCGATGATCTCCGCATTCTCAAAAGATTTTTTCCTCAGTTTCACCACACCATTACTGACTTTATTCTGAATGTCATCCAAATGATCTAGCGCATTATCGATCTTTTCGATCAACCCAGGACCGGTCATATTGTTCATGCTTAGCAAATATTCTTCCAGGTCGATGCTTTTCATCAGTTCCCGCGTTTTAAATTCATACTCAATGGCCATGACCGGGGTTCCGGCGATCAATGCAAGGATATTAGAATGCATCCTTGTCCCGATATGAAGATCCATGATGGAATAGAAATCTATCAGATCGATCGGCGAATATTCGCCCGTCAATATTTTAATATTGCTTTTTATTTCTTCATCCATGCCGTTTATAAGATCGAGGGCCAGCATGCGGTCATCATGCTTATAATTGCCGATCGAGGTGCATGTTGACGCAAAGACGATCTGAGCGCCATGGTTTTTAACTAACCAGGAGCATGCCTCCTTTATCGACTGAAGATAATTACGCGATTGCTCGTCATTCAATTCAACCTTCCAATGCCGGACAGAGATGCTGACCTTGAGGTTTTTTTCTGCCTGTATTTTAAATGCGTTCGCCTCCTCACGACGGCGCAAAAGTAAGGATCCGATCTTATCACCTTTCTCTAACGCAAAAGCCCCATCGGCCGTATAATAGATATTATCATTCACAACACCCATCTCCGCCAAAAGCTTTACCGAATATTGATCGCGCAATGTGATAACATCCAGTTTAGAGAACACCTTCTTGATTAACCAACGGAAAAGTTTATTCTCAACCGGGCCGATGGATTGACCGTAAATACAAACGACCTTGCCAAGTCTTTTGGCAAAAAGAAAAAACCATATCCGGCCGTAGATCCCCGGGACATAAAAATCACTGAAAAAACTTCCTCCTTTGCTGATAATGATATCCGCTTCCAAACACATGGTGATAAAAGGAGATTTGGTTTTCGGCAGATTGACACCCCGTTTAATGTAAGGTGCCGCCCACAGCAGGTAGAGCATATGCAACAAATTTTTTCTCTGATCCCATTTGAATGTGACAAATGGCTGCCGATAGACCTTGGACACATCATGACAATGAACCGTGAATTCCGGCGCATCACAAAAAATCGTGAATTCAGGTTCATGCAGATATTTTCTCAATGCCTTGATCGTCCCCATCATAATCGCGGCATCGCCGCGCTGGGCCCCGCTGCAATACCCAGAAAGTATTACTTTATATTTTTTTTGCTTCACCGACACCCTCGCTTTCTTCATCGTGATAAATTGCTAACAAACGCTCCGTGAGCTTATTGATATCAAAATTATCAGCAATAAACCTTCTCGCTTCATTTGACATGCTTTTTCGTTTAGATACATCCTTCATCAACTGCAAGATCTTTTCTTTAGCCTGCTTGGCGTCATTAGATTCAACAATAAAACCGGTCTTGCCCTCGATCAGTCCTTTCCGCACCCCGCCGACATCAGTCGCAACCACCGGATTCCCCATGGCCTGGGCCTCAAGCAAGACAACCGGAAAGGCTTCATTCTTACTGGGCAGGAAAAAAATATCGGTATTCTGTAAATATTGTTTGACCGCTTCTTGATTAAGCGCACCTGGCGAGTTAACGATCTCTCCCAGGCCCAGCTTGAACGCTTCCCTTATAAAGTCATCCCGAAGATGGCCATCTCCAATCCAATTATATTTGAATTCGTCTTCTGTTTCGTCCGCGATATTCCGCATGACCTGTAATGCAAAAGTGGGATCCTTATCTTCGACACATCTGCCCACCGTAGTGATAACAATAGGACTGCGACCAGTCTTGCCGTCAGCGGCGGGCGGCTTAAATTTCTCTGTATCCACCCCATTAGGAAGCATGACGATCTTACAAGCGGGACAGCCGAAGTATTCCAACCTTTCCTTGTTGTATTCACCAATAGCGATCACCCGATCACAACAGGCAAATAATTTTTCATAGATCTTTCCATGGCTCTCTTCACCGAGCCGGATGTCGGCCCCATGGAAGGTTACAATAAATTTAATGTCCGGCATCACTTCTTTAAGAAAAATTAATTTGTTGGCATTATGCCCGAAATGACAATGGATCACGTCAAACTCTCCATCCAAAAAATACTGCAGCATAAAAGCTTTATTGAGGCGGTCATAGAACTGGTCTCCATGGCGGGAAAAGATCTTCATAAAATATGGCCAATATTTCAATTGTTTAATGAACGAACACATCCTCCATAGACGCTTGAGACGCTTTTGGGGCGGATGATAATAATGCACTTTATTCATCAAGCCATACTCATTGATCTGATGATGAGTTTCATCCGTTAATTCGTTTTTCTTAAACGCGAAAACTTCTACATCATGCCCTCTGTCAATAAGCGCCGTAACGTGATTCATGACAAAGGTTTCTGATATTGACGGGAATTGTCCCGTAACAATAACGATTTTCATTTACTTTTCCCCCATCTTTACAACTTCCTTACCAACATTTGTTACCGCCGGATATCTTGCTTTCCTGACTCACCCCTGCTTGATATGACTGATCGCATGGTCAAGAAATGTCTGGGCCTGATATCCAGGATCGAATTCAGGACGTTTAACATTCTTATATGCTTTAGCTGAAACCTCTTCATATCTATGCGCAAGTATATCTTCAATAACATCGCGCCATTCTTGAGCGGACGCGTCAGGCTTCATAAGCACGCCGCCATTACCGACAGACTCGGAAAGACCGCCGACATTACGCGCGACGACCGGTATCCCGTTAACCTGCGCTTCAACAACAACCCTGCCGAATGCTTCTTCAAACAGACTGGGCACGATCAGCAGTTTGGTTTTCGCATAAATGGTCCTCATATCACGTGCAAACGGAAAAAGCGTAATATTCGTAAGGCCTGACATCTTGTTCTTTAGCTCATCTATCTGTTTTGATTGGCCTCCCCATCCCTCAACAAACAAAAATTGTCGATCAGGCATAGCTGCGGCTATGTCCAACGCCAGATCTACACCCTTAAGAGGGACAGGATTAACAAATGTGATGTATTGCGGATTTTCACGAACCGTTCTATATTTCTCAAAATCAACCACCGGGTAAACGACGGGCGTATCGATCCCCAGATGTTTTTTGACAATACCCGCGGTAAAATGACTATTACTGATCGGAAATATATGCTTTCCCCAGTCAAGGTCGTGCTCCTCATTGATAAACTCAATACTGGCAATGCGGAAAACGATCGGGATGTTGAGTTCCGGTAAAATCTTCTTGAGTTCTTCGAGAGTTTTTACCTGATCCATCAATAAGATATCCGGATTAAATTTCTGGATACGCTGTTTGATAAGACTGTCTATGTGCCAGCACATCCCCCGGAATGTCGGATAACCATTAACATGATCCGGCCATCCGGAAACCCTCCCGCCAGTTAATTTATGCAGCGCACGGGAGGCGAGTTGGCGCATACCACCCGGGCTCATCACCACCGCTTCACAGTGATGATGCTTCTTTTGAGCATATCTGAGAATGGTATGAATACTATTCTGCGCCCCGCCGCATTGTTGAGGCAGATAATATCGTTGTGAACCGTATAATATTTTCATTTGCTTTCCTTCATACATCTCACTAAAAAATGATCCATTTTTGTTCCGATCTTATGCCAGGTAAAATCTTTTTGATTGCGCTGAAACGCTTCTGCTCCCATATTTTTCATCGATGTTTTATTCTTTAATAGCTCAATTATTGCGTTAGCTAACTGACCGGGCTTACCAGATTCAACAAGGATACCGTTTTTACCTTGCTCGATAATTTCCGGTATTGCATCGATCCGCGAACCTATGCAGGGCAATTTATGTGCCATGGCCTCCATGAAGACAAAACCATATGGTTCACAGACAGACGGCATAACAAATATGGAAGCACGGTCATAATACGTTGTTAGTTGTTCGCGGTTTTCCAGTGGACCGATGAATTCAATCCCTTCACCCACGATCTTATGGTGCTGTTTGCTGGGCCCGACAATGATCAATCGGGCATCAGGGATCTCCCTGCGGACATTTTTAAAAGCTTCCAGTAGGGCAGGTCCCCCTTTGCGTTCAAAATCATATCCCACAAAAAGAATGGTTTTGCCGTCATAGTGCTTGGGTCTGTCAGGTATATGAGCAAAATCAGTGCCATAACCTATAGCGATTACATCATTTGCGGAAATGTTGTAATTATGTATCACGGATTGCCGCGTGTTTTCACTGCCGGTAAAGACATAGACAGCATGCTGATAGTGGTCTTTTTCCAAGGCCAGCCATTTGTCAACGTGTTTGGGGTAAGGCGACCAGGGATCATATTTCAGCGCCAGGGCCATGGTGTAATCGGAATAGACAACAGACGGCTTGTCGCAACGACCTAGGGACGGCGTGAACATGCCGGATATATTCAGAATAATATCGTATTTCCCCTTATGTTTTTTTACCATGCGGGTGCAGTACGCGGAGCGGAGTTTAAAAGCCAGCGGTGATTTTAGTAATTTATTGTGATGATAATCAAAGCGCCGTTTCCACACGTTCAAACGGGGGTAAAAGGTTTTTAGAAGCGCCCACCAGCGGATGGTCTTGGGATTAGGAATATTTTCTATAATGAGTTCCCAGCCTAGTTTCCGGAGTTCGGCGAACAGCGCATTATTCATGCCGGAGACGTTGGTGTTGAGAATTAGTATTTTTTTTGACACGTGCAAAAGATATCCTATATGTTAGTTTTTCCAGGCATAAATATGTTTGTGGTCCAGCTCCTGCACCGAGTAATGCAATTGTTTGAGAAGGCTGATCAGCTTCGGATGCTGTTTATCGCCAGATATATCGGTATGATAAGAAGCGATAGAAAGTTTTGGTTTAAAGCGTTCCAGTGTCTTAAGTGCACCGCGCAAAGCGGGTTCTTCTGCCCCTTCAATATCCATCTTAATGAAATCTACTTTTTTGAGGCCTCGTTCTGCAACAAATTCATCGACCGTTATTTGCGGGACTGTATGAAAATTTTTACTTTCGTTAGAGTTTGCCTGGCGACTGCTGACACCGAGATCAGATTGAGTAAAGCTGATGTGTCTGTTTTCATCACCGACGGCGGCCGGCACGCACTCAACGTTAGTCAGGTTATTGATCTCAATATTTTTTTGTAGAGCTTGTGAATGGATCGGTTCAAACGAATAAACCTGCCCTTGCGGCCCGGTCAAGTGGGAGAACAGAGCGGCAGATGTCCCGATATATGCGCCCAGGTCCAGTATGGTATCTCCCGGCTGTATGGTTACGTGCTCATTAAAGAATTCTGTTGGGCGGATAAAAGCTTCGCTGAGAACAAGCAGGGTCCCCTCAATCAGTTTTTGTTTATCGTGTACAGGATGATCCGGATCAAAGAATAATTTTTTCTTTCCCGTTGAAAAAAATAATTTTCCTTCAGGGTCCGTGGCGATCCGTTTTTTCATCCAGTAATCCAGTGAAAGCGGGGCTGAGCCGGGCTTTGTAATGGAAAAGATCCGTTCGGCAAGAGATGTTTTTTCTATGTCTTTTTGGATAGTACGCCTTAGGGTGTCATCCTGGATATTGGTAGAAAGGATTTTCTTTTCAAGATATTTTTGCGGGTCAAAAATAAAATCAGCCCGCCAGCGGAGCTTTCTCAGGATATTTGATGGATGGATATTCATAATTTTCTCCTATCAGTCATTGATAATAAAAGGATCATTCCACCTTCTCCGCCAGGCCGGCGTTGACGAGTTCCTGGTTTAGCAGTTTTCCGTTTCAAC
>CAZQQI010000040.1:0-5314 GCA_964595465.1 uncultured Planctomycetales bacterium
AATTTTCGGGAATTCTAATTGTCGTCAACAGGGTATTATAATTGTCGCTCATCACATTATGTATATATACATAAACATAACCATATGAACCGACAGGAGACAACATGGCAAAAACAATTACACCATTAAAAGCAATCCGACTCAAATGTCTGGATTGTTCCAATGATCAACCCAAAGAAGTACGTCTTTGTCCTATTGAAAAATGTGCGCTTTTTCAGTTCAGATTCGGCAAAAACCCGCGCAGAAAGGGTATTGGTCTAAATGGGAACGATGATGCGAAAAAACGCGATTGAGTGGACCGATTCTACAAAAGAACACACTTTTAAAAGCAGATGAGGTGACCGGATATGAACAAACGATTTTTTACAATAGGAGAAATTTCAGAATACCTCGGATTCAGCCAAAGCGCCGTCCGTAAATGGATCCGCTCTGGGGAGATCCCTTATTGCCGCATCAACGGCGGGATCCGTTTCGATATTCTTAAAATCGAACCGTGGGCACTGCGCCGCGCGGGAAAATAGTATTGATAAAGTGACCGCACATGGGATATACTGATAAAGGTTATTATCCCATTTGCACGGCACCCGAGGCTAATTGAGAGGGGTTGCATATGGGAACGCTCTTTCGCAAAAGGAACAAGTGGGGTATCAATTATATGGACCCCACGGGAAAGCGCATCCGCAAGGTCATATCTCCTTACAAAGAGGCCGCGGCTAATGCCCTCAAGAAGGTCGAGATCGAGATCGCGGAAGACAAATACCTGGATGTCCGCAAAACTAAACCAATCCTGTTTGAAGATTTTGCCAAACAGTTCTCTGATGCCCATATCCGGCTTGAAAACCGGAGTATCAGGAATCAGCTTTATCTTCTTAACGGACTGGTCAAAGCGTTTCAGGACAAATTTCTGCACGAGATCACGACTTTCCACATCAAGCAGTACATGGCTAAACGAAGCAAGGATCGTTCCGCTTCTACGGTAAATAAAGACCTCACTATGCTGAAGTCGATATTTAACCGGGCCAACGAGTGGCAAATGCTGAACGGCCATAATCCGGCCAAAAGCATCAAAAAACTCAAAGAGGACAATGAGCGGTGCCGGTGGCTGACAGAGGAAGAACAGCAACGCCTCCTCTCTCTTTGCCAGGGTGTGACGCGCGTCATCGTGCTAATTGCATTAAAGACCGGATTGAGATGGGGTGAAATCATCAATCTCAAATGGCGGCAGGCTCCAAACAGCAATTATGTCGACTTTGAGAACGACACTATCTTTATTCATGAGTCTTTGAGCAAAAGCAAGAAGCCGAGGTATGTTCCGCTGGCAGATTCAGTGAAGCAGGCGCTGATGGACTTCCCTCAGCATTCGGAAGCCGGATATATCTTTGTTAATCCGAAGACCGGCAAGCCCTATGATAACGTAAAAAAGTCTTTTCATAGCGCGCTGAGGAAGGCCGGGATCAAGGATTTCCGATTTCATGATCTCAGGCATTGTTTTGCCTCTCAGCTGGTCCGCAATGGAGTCGATCTGTATGTTGTTCAGAAACTCCTGAGCCACTCTTCACCCAAGATGACCCAGCGTTATGCCCACCTTCGCGATGATCACTTGCGGGAGGCCGTTGAGGGTCTGGAAAGGCCTAAAAATCTTTTCGATGACACCAGGATGGCACCAGCGCAGTTTGAAAATTCGCTCTAAGAATCGCCTTGCTGTAAATTGTTGGGAGCAAAAGAGATAAGAAGGTTGATTTCAGGAGATGTCCCGGGGTCACCTGCCTGTCACGCAGGAGGTCGCCGGTTCAAATCCGGTCAACCCCGTTATATAAAAATCGGGATGCCTTTTCGGGCATTCCGATTTTTTATTAATAAAGTTGATCGCTGCGAACCTGTTGCGCTTTAGCGCCCGGCTTCTATACCAGCCTTCCGCTATTTATCAGAAAAGGCTGGGATCCGCGGAGCGAAGGAAGCGAATCCATTTTTTCCTAATTTTTTATAGAAAGAAAATGGATCCCTGAGGCGCAGACGAAGGAAATCGGTCAACCACAAATGATTAGGAAAGAGCGGAAGATCTGCCCCCTCTCTGCTGCTTATTCAAGAGTGAGAACTGAGAACGGACGAAGAAAATATGATTATTAGAAGGTTAAGGTTATTGATTGGACTGTTTTTATGGGTCGCAGTGTTGTCGCTGTCTTTATTCGTTAATTTTATGAGGACGGATGCATCTCATGAGCTGGTACTAGAAGCCGGAAAAAGTAAAAGTGAAATGATGGCAACTTTGGATGAAAGTTTAAAAAATGAGGATATAAAGACCCAGCTAACAGCATCGGGAAATTCTGAGGCATATAAAGATAAGGTTGCTTTGGTAAAGCAAACAATTACTGATAAAATCAATGATTTTTCTCGAAGGATACCCTCGCTGATCCTTTTTAGTAAAATCCTGCTTTTATTGCTTGCTATGAGTTCTATTACAGCCATAGCCGGACTGCTTTTGAAAAAAAGGTGGGCGAGATTTGCAGGTATGGCAGCTGTAATTTTGAGTTTTTTTACATATCTTCTATTGCTTCTCCCTGCTTTTTTGGCGTTAGATATTCTTCAATTAGTTTGTAATTCAGGACATGAGATAAACATGATGGTTAATCCGGTTTATACCGACTTTTTATACTGCACAGGAAGTTATTATTTTATAAAATTTCTTTTTGGATTTCCATATGTGTTCGTTCATGGTTTTGTTCTGCTTTTAGGTGTCGCGGTTTTACTATTTTTGAATCATTCCTCAATTAAAGAACAGCTCAATTAATCATCAAACAGGTTCTAACCTGGCCCAGCCATCCCCCCCCCCGGCTTCAACAAAAAAATCCTCTCCTTTTCAGACGAGGGTGGTTGCCCTATATAAACGCCCCCTTGAATGAATTGATAAAGTGTTGCAATTTAAAAGTTGCCGTGGTTTGAACATATATTCCCATTTCTTCTGCACGCATCTGCTCAGTTAAAAGACTCAAAAACTGGGTTTTTATTGTCCAATATGCTATGCTTTCCTTTATATAAGGCCAGAATACAACCCCATATTAAAATCAGGAGCAAATCATGAACACACCTCGCTTCAGTATGACCAGCCTGTGCTGTATAAGCCTGATCGTTTTTGCGGCACCGCTTGCTGTATCAGCCGAACCCATTCCCATTTCTACCTGCGAGGACCTGCAGAATGTCGGAACCAGCAGCCATCCGTCTCTGGGAGACACGTCCGCTGTCTACCAGCTTCAAAATAATATTGTTTGTACAGGATACGATTTTCACACGATCGGAAACGGCCAGTCCTTTAACGGGACATTGGACGGCGCAGGATATGCGATCTATGACCTGCACATTGTTCCTGACGAAAGCAACACGAGTTCGGCATTGTTTTACCGGATCGGCCCGAAAGGCCGTATCCAAAACCTGGGACTAAGGAATGCCCGGATCAACGCGCGTTATCATGCGGCCGGCATCTCGGTACTCCTTGAGGGGGAAATCCAGAATGTCTTTGTCCACGGACGCATAACTGCTGAATATGGATTGGCTGGGGGCATCACGAGTTATATACTGGGGCTTTCTTCCGATACACCGCCCCGCATCCGGGAAAGCATGTTTGCCGGAAATGTTCAGGGAAAATATTACGCGGGCGGTCTTGCCGGTTATATTTTAGGCGGAGAAGTGCATGAATCCTTCAGCATCGGCGATGTACGCGCCAAGATCAGCACCGGAGGTTTGGCCGGATATGCTCGAGGCTACCGGACACCGGCGTTAATGATCAATTCGTACGCAAAAGGAAATATCGCATCTTCTTATACAGTCGGGGGCCTGATCGGACGCGGACCGTACCGCGAAGACGGCAGTATGATCGTCAACAGCTATTCCCGGGCGCAACTGGACAGCGATAATGCGAGCCGCGGAAACGGCTTGATCGGTTACGGGGAAATGGATATTCTGCATGCCTACTGGGATGCTGAGGCCGCTCCCGGGGTGCCTGTGGATGAACACGCCCGTTCTGCGCAAGAAATGCTCCAACAAGATACATATGAACCATGGGATTTTAACGTCATCTGGGATATTGACGACGGGATAATCGCTCCGTATCTGCGTTCTTCGTCTTCCGAAGCCAGCGTGATCTGCCTCACGGATGACCAGGCGGATCTTTTTGAGCATCAGCCCGCTGTATCAGACACGATCGTGGTGTGGCGGGATAAACGAGGCAGCGATGATGAAAGCGGCGGCCGCCTGTATTATGAGGAATTGGAGACCCCTTTTGCCGAAAACAAACCGGTACCAGGCTCTTCCGGAGCATATCAGTTTTCAGCTTCCGGACGGCAAATTGTATGGACCGCGTCCGGCCCTGCTGGACAGGATGTGTTTTATATCGATCTCAAACAGGAACATCCTGAACCGCAAAACATCACCGATGATGGCGTAAATCAGAAACTGGTCAGTATCGACGGCTCGATGCTCGTGTGGGTGGAAACGAACAATGGTGCTTCGGATATCATTGTATATGACCTGAACACACAGACCAAAACAGCATTGATCACAGGCCGTCATGGCATTAAAGATGTCATTGCACGCGACGGAAAAGTGTTTTGGCGTGAACAGGATTACCTACTGCGCCGGGGTGTCGCGTATTACTACTCCAACACCTACAATTTCTTCTACACGCAGACATCCTCTGAATCAGCCGGGGCCATCGTCGCGATCCAACAGAATTTTGAAAACCGCTTCCCGTTTATTCCGGATTTCGACGGCCGGTATGCGGTCTGGTACGATATAAACGGAATATATGTCTATGACACAGACGAATCTGTCATGATGCCGCTCGCGGTGGAAGACAGCCCGCATAATGTTTCCGTTAATGCGGGCCGCGTTGTCTATACGGCCGGTAACGCGGTGTATGCTGTGGATGTGCGTACCCCTGATGAGACCGACGTGATCACCCGGACCAACTATGAAAGCAATCAATGGAATGTGGATTTTGGCGGACGGCATGTGGTTTGGCTCAGGGCAAAACAGGATGACATAATGGAGATGTCCGATGCCGGCATCCGGCCGTTTGACTGGATGATGTACAGTTTTTCCCCGGAGGAATTTTCGTCCGAATCCCAGTCTTTGGTCGCCGCTGCTAAAGAGGCCATTGATAATTATTTTCAGGTCGTCATGAGCGGCCAGGACACAGCAGCTTCAAGGCAGGAAATGGACGCTTCCATCCAAGCCATCACAGATCCCAACGATCAACAGATCGTGGAAGAATATCTCATGGAGGCCCACTGGGCCAACACGACCACAGCGGTCGATCAAT
>CAZQQI010000040.1:5414-11405 GCA_964595465.1 uncultured Planctomycetales bacterium
ATTCGTCGAGGCCCGTATGGGATATTTACTGGAGAACGCGCCGGAGACCATGCGCCAGGCTATTGAAGAATATCTCATGGAGGCCCACTGGGCCAACACGACCACAGCGGTCGATCAATATTACGAGGTGGTCATGGCCGGACAGGAAGATCCCAGATTCGTCGAGGCCCGTATGGGATATTTACTGGAGAACGCGCCGGAGACCATGCGCGCCTCTCTCGAAGAATACTATAACCAGCATGAAGTCTTTCCGCCGACCGCTGTCGCAGTCACGATCAACGGAGGCGCGGACGTCACCGATTCGCTCCAGGTGACACTCAATCTGTCCGCTACTGACAACGATAGCGGAATGGGCCCCGGGGCACAGATGCGGTTTTCTAATGATAACGAAACCTGGTCAGAGCCGCGGGAATATGCTCAAACAGCGGATTGGACATTGACCCGCGGCGGCGGAATCAAAACTGTGTATGCTAAGTTCAAGGATGCAGCCGGAAATTGGAGTTCCATTGTAAGCGATACAATTCAGTTGAACGAAGATCACTCTCCTCAAATCAGCCGTGCCGATCAAGTCGGAACAACAGTGACAATAGGAGGCGCACATTTCGGCACATCTAGCTACACAAGCTCAAAGTATAACCCCAGAGCTGATTTCAGCGGGGACGGAAAAGTCAGCCTTTCCGATCTGGGAATTTTGGCAGGTCATTACGGTCAAACTGTTTCCTCACGCAGTGACGGAGATGCTAACGGGGACGGGATCGTAAATCTTTCCGATCTCAGCATCCTGGCCGGCGCTTATGGTTCTACCCGCGGAAACAGCTATGTCACTATTGGTGGGATCGAGGCCTTAGTCACGTCGTGGAGCGATACCGAGATCGTCTGCCAAATACCGTATTATGTAAGTGGCGATGTAGAGGTAAAAGTTATTGCCGCGACAGAGGAAAGCAATAGCATAATGTTAACAACAGAATAAAAACACCACGGAACCAAAACTGCAGAAAACAGAATAAACATAAAAAAGGCCTGGCACTCGTGAGTGCCAGGCCTTTTTTACGCAATACGGTGTGTCTCTTTTATACAAAAAACAATAAAAAACGTCACTCGGTCCACGCACACCAGCTAAAGGTCGACTTCAAATAAAAAACCTTCTCGCCTTCTAATACCTATTCTCCGGCCACTAAAAGGAATTTAAAACTAGACACATCCTCTGAGGTGATCGCCGCCTGCCCACGGATCGGTTTTTCTGAAAATATAATGATGGTATAAAAACATCTACTTCCCAACAATCAGCTTGTCATCTTTATAATCGATCTTGACACGGTCGCCGTCGCTGACCTTGCCTTCCAGGATCGCACGGGCCAGACGGGTCTCCAGCTCCCTTTGGATCATGCGCTTTAACGGCCGCGCCCCGTAGACCGGATCAAACCCGGCATGGGCGAAATGCATCCTGGCGGCGTCTGTCATCTCCAGCGTGATCTTGCGCTCGATCAGACGCTTGGCCAGATCGATCATGGACAGGTCCACGATCTGGGCGATCTCATCTTCAGTCAAGGGTTTAAACAGCACCACTTCATCCACCCGATTGAGGAATTCCGGCCGGAAATGTTTGCGCAGTTCCCCCATCACCTGATCGCGGGCGCGTTCGCGGATCTCGCCCTCCGGGCTGATCCCTTCCAGCAGAAAATGCGAACCGATATTGCTGGTCATGATGATAACCGTATTTTTAAAATCCACGGTCCGGCCCTGGGAGTCGGTCAGACGTCCGTCGTCGAGCATCTGCAGAAGAATATTAAAAACATCGGTGTGCGCTTTCTCGATCTCATCGAGCAGGATCACGCAGTAGGGCTTGCGGCGCACGGTCTCGGTCAGCTGTCCCCCCTCTTCATACCCCACGTATCCGGGCGGCGCGCCGATCAGACGGGAAACGGCGTGGCGCTCCATATATTCACTCATATCAATACGCACAATATTGTCTTCGGTATCAAACAGGCCTTCAGCCAGGGACTTGGCCAATTCGGTCTTCCCCACTCCAGTCGGCCCCAGAAAAATGAACGACCCGATGGGCCGCCGCGGGTCCTTGATCCCGGAGCGCGCACGAATAATAGCGTCGGAAACCAGGCGCACGGCCTCGTCCTGTCCCACCACCCGCTGATGCAGGGTCTCATCAATACGCAGGATCTTCTCTTTCTCCCCTTCCTGCAGGCGGGCCAGGGGAATATTGGTCCAGCGGGAGACGATCTCGGCGATCTCCTCATCGGTCACTTCTTCGCGCAGCAGGCCAGCCTCGGCGCGGCCCACGGCCTGCTGTTCTTCTTCCTGCAGCTCTTTCTCCAGGGTGGGCAGCCGCCCATGACGGATCTCGGCCGCCTTTTCCAGATCATAGGCACGCTCAGCCTCTTCCATCTGATGTTTAGCCTGCTCGATCTGTTCACGCAGTTCCCGGGCGCGGTGAATGACCTTTTTTTCCTGCTCCCACTGCGCATGCAGACCGGTCTTGCGTTCTTTGAGGTCGGCAATCTCTTTCTGCAGTTCTTTGAGGCGGTCTTTGGACGCCGGGTCTTTTTCCTTTTTCAGCGCGGCCTCCTCGATCTCTAACTGCATCAGACGGCGATGGACTGCATCAAGCTCGGTCGGCATAGAATCGATCTCGGTCCGGATCAAGGCACAGGCCTCATCAACCAGATCAATGGCCTTGTCCGGCAAAAAACGGTCGGAAATATAGCGGTTGGATAATGTCGCGGCCGCCACCAGGGCATTATCCTGAATACGTACACCATGATAGACCTCAAAGCGTTCGCGCAGACCACGCAAAATGGAAATCGTATCCTCCACGTCCGGCGGCTCGACCAGAACCGGCTGAAAGCGGCGCTCGAGGGCGGCGTCTTTTTCTACATGCTGGCGGTACTCATCCAGGGTGGTCGCCCCGATACAGTGCAGTTCTCCCCGGGCCAGCATAGGCTTGAGCATATTTCCGGCGTCCATAGAGCCTTCGGTCTTTCCGGCTCCGACAATGGTATGCAGTTCGTCGATAAAGAGCAGAATGCCGCCTTCGCTCTTTTTGACCTCCTGCAGAACGGCCTTAAGGCGCTCCTCGAACTCGCCGCGGTATTTGGCGCCGGCCACCAGAGATCCCATATCCAACGCAAAAATGATCTTGTCCTTGAGGCTGTCAGGCACATCGCCGGTGACGATGCGCTGGGCCAGGGCCTCTACGATGGCGGTCTTGCCCACGCCGGGTTCACCGATCAATACAGGATTATTCTTGGTCTTGCGCGACAGAATGCGGATCGCCCGTCGGATCTCTTCGTCGCGGCCGATCACCGGATCGAGCTTGCCGCCCCGGGCCTCTTTGACCAGGTCCCGGCCGTATTTTTCCAATGCCTCGTAGGTCCCTTCGGGATCCGCGCTGGTCACGCGCTGATGACCGCGGACATTTTCCAGCTCTTTCAGAAAACGGTCCCGGCTGACCTGGAACCTCTTGAGAACCTTGCCGGCCTCTGTTTTCTCCCCCTCATCTATCAGAGCGAGGATCAGATGTTCAACCGAGGTGTATTCATCTTTAAGCTGACCGGCGATCTTCTGAGCCTTGACCAGCAATTGATTTAACCGCTGGGTAACATAGATCTTGCCCGGCTCCACGCCGGGACCGGTGACCTGCGGGCGCTTCTGCAGGGCGGCTTCGGCTGCTTCACGGAACGGACCAATCGGCACGTCCATCCTCTGCAGAAGGCGGGGGAACAACCCATCGGCCTGATCGACCAGCGCGAGCAGAAGATGCTCTCCGTCGACCTCGGTATGATTATTTTCGATCGCCTTGGCCTGAGCCTGGGTGATCGCTTCCTGCGATTTGATCGTAAATTTATTGAGATCCATAATATTGTCCTCCTAAATCTTTCATCTTTTTTTATACTCTTGCTTGGGCTGAAATTTATTGGATTTTTTGCCGCAAATCACTTGTGCCTCAATTAGACAGCATTATCCGACGAGCAAAATTGTCAGAGACATGAAATAAGATATCGCTCCACCCCCCTTTATGGGGGAGACTGGGTGGGGGTTTTGCTTGACGAGATCCCCCTCCCTGACCCTCCCCACAAGGGGGAGGGAATCCTAATTTAGACAGCTATTTTTCCTGCAGTTCACTCCACATAAAGTATTAGAATTTTAAACACTGCAGGGGTTTTCGTCAAGTCAAGAGAGAGATGCGCAGTCAAATATACCGGCTTGTTGATTTTATCGTTCACACTGAAAGAGGTGCAGAACACCGGCGATGGGTAGAGTCAAATTCCCAGGCGGACAGTCTGAACATGTTCTCAAAATAACACGCCCGTCTTCACGGCAGTGCCGCAGAAATTGACGCATGAAAAAAGCGTGTTCATCATAATAAAAATGTGTGCCCATAAACCACACCCTTCCCCGCGCCGCCGCTGCAATGTCACGGATATAGGCCGAACGGTCATCCCGGGATGACGGGCTAACTCGATAATCATCCTCAGTGAAATGGAAGCGCGGGGCATAATATTCAAATATCTTTTTCGCACCGTAATAGACATAGATCGTATCCCCCGGGCGACCGTTCTCTTTGATCACGCGCATGGCGGGGCGTATTTCCTCATGACCATAAGGATAACGGAATTGCTGCCAGGCAACATAAAGAGGACGATGAAAAATAAGAACCATAAAACCGATCGCGATCAGGCGACCGGTGCACATGAACCACGGATGTCTATACCCCCACAGACCGTCTAACGCCTTGCCCATCAGCAGCATGAAGAACGGCATCAGAAACAAAACCCAGCGGTCCCAGAGCGGGTAGATCTTAAGGGCACTCATCACGGCGGAGACGATCAAAACGCCGGCAATCATAAACAGGCTTTTGCGGTCATGGGCCGCGCCATAAACGGCACCCAGCACGCATAATATCAGCAATGCCAAAGGAGAAATATAAAACATCTTCAGGCTCAGCCCCCGCCACAACAGGCGGACATTTTCCGTACTCAAAAACCAGGCCTGCCAGGTACTGTGCATCGTGGACTCGGCTTCAAAGCTGTGGAGGACAAACACACAATAGATAAGAAACCCCGCAATTCCTGCGATCACGAACAACAGACTCTGCAAAGCGGCACGCCGACGCCGGGTGAAAAAATAATACGCCGCCGCCGGCAGTCCGGCCCCGGCCAGGACGAAAAGCGCGGGAAAAGAAAACGCGCAGATAAAAAACGCAGCGGCAACGGCCAGCCACGGTCTCTTTGATGATTGCGGTAAAGACGGTAAACGGTAGAGGACCAGCAGGATCAGCAAGGCCGCTAAAACATCCAGCATGTACGGCTTGATCTCGGATGAATAATAGATCAACGACGGAGAAAACGAAAAAACCGCCGTGACCGCCAGCGAAACCGGCAGGGAAAATATGCCGCGCGCGACAAGAAACATAACATAGATCGATACACAGCCGGCAAAAAGAGCCAGCAGACGCAAAGACAACTCATGAGCGCCCCAAGTATTGGCCGCGAATTTTTCAAAGGCAAGAAATCCGATCGGGTACCCCAGCAAACAACCATCTTCATTGCGCTGATCGATCATCTCCGGAACGGAACAGCGCGCCACCCTTTGAGTAACCGTAACCTCATCCAGCCACAATGAGCGATTCTGGAGATATTCGGCAACACGGAAAAAGATGCCCGTCGCGATAACCACCGCCAAAAAAATATGGAGCCAGCCATTACGGCGGCTCCATATATCATGACCCAATTGTTTTAAAAAATGTGTTCGCAAAAAACTCTCCCGTAACGCAGGCAGCCAGCACCTTGCACCTGGCATCCAGCAATCGCCGAATCGCGAGATACCAAGTGCTGACTGCTGCAGCACCCTTTTTTCACAGGATACTAAAGGCCAACTGCTGGCTGCTATCTTAAGCGCCGACCAATTCTGCCGGGACCCCCATCAGGAACGCCATGACAAACAGCGCCACGGTCTCAATGATCCCCAGCACGATCA
>CAZQQI010000041.1:0-9608 GCA_964595465.1 uncultured Planctomycetales bacterium
GTGTTTGAGCGAACGGGTCTCTCCCGATCTTCATGAGCCATTCGGCTGTAAAAGTGCACACGAAAGCATTATCGTGTCCGTCATACCTATTTATTTTTTCAAAGAGTCTAAATAAATCATTGATGAGATCCGACACCGATTTTTCTGTTGCTGGCAAAATGCCGCGGATTCCGATATAATAAACGCGTTTTTAGAACCGCAGAGGAGATCATGCCGAAATTTGCCGACATTTTACAACAGCGTATCCTTATTCTGGATGGGGCCATGGGGACCGTGATCCAGCGTTTCGATCTGCAGGAAGCGGATTACCGGGGGGAACGCTTTGCCGGGCATCCCCATGATCTCAAAGGAAATAATGACCTGCTGTCTGTGACCCGCCCGGATGTGGTCCGCCAGATCCATGATGAATACCTGGCGGCCGGGGCCGACATCATCGAGACCAACACCTTCGGCGCCAATGCGGTCAGCCAGAAAGATTACGGTCTGCAGGATCAGGCTGTGGCCATGACCCGTGCTGCGGCCCGTCTCGCCCGGGAAGCCGCGGATGCCTTTACTGCCGAGACGCCGGATAAACCCCGTTTCGTGGCCGGCTCGCTGGGTCCGACCAACCAGACCGCATCCATTTCTCCCGACGTGAACGATCCCGGGGCCAGGCGCATTACCTTCCAGCAGCTGGCCGACGCGTATTATGAACAGGCGGCTGTTCTGGCTGAAGAAGGTGTGGACGCGTTTCTGATCGAGACCATTTTTGACACCCTTAACGCCAAGGCCGCGGTTTATGCCCTTAACCGCCTGCGCCGGGAGAAAGATCTTGATATCCCGGTCATGATCTCGGCGACTCTCTCGGACGCCAGTGGGCGGACGCTGTCCGGCCAGACATTGGAGGCCCTCTGGATCTCGCTCCAGCATGCCCGGCCGGTCAGTTTCGGTCTGAACTGCGCCCTTGGCGCCAAAGAAATGCGCGGTTTTGTTCAGCGTATGGCCGAAGATGTCCCGGCATACATCAGCTGTTATCCCAATGCCGGCCTGCCCAATGAGCTCGGCGGATATGATCAGACCCCGGAAGAGATGGCCGGTCTGCTGAAGGAATTCGCGGACAACGGCTGGCTGAATATTGTGGGCGGCTGCTGCGGAAGCACTCCCGACCATATCCGCGCGATCGCTGATGCGGTCGCGGATTTTCCGCCCCGGCGCGTTCCTGCACATCCAGCGCGGCCGGCCTACAGCGGCATGGAACCGCTGGTGGTCACACCGGAGACCAATTTTATCAATATCGGCGAACGCACCAATGTCATGGGCTCTAAAAAATTTGCCCGCCTGATCCGTGACGGTCAGTATGAAGAGGCCCTGAGTGTGGCCCTTCAGCAGGTCGAGGCCGGGGCTCAGATGATCGATGTGAATATGGATGAGGCCCTGCTGGATTCTAAAGAATGTATGGTGCGATTTCTCAACCTGATCGCCGCGGAACCGGACATCGCGCGTGTTCCGGTGATGATCGATTCGTCCAGCTGGGAGGTCATCGAGGCCGGTCTGCAGTGTGTGCAGGGTAAGGGTGCGGTCAATTCTCTTAGCCTCAAAGAGGGCGAAGAACCTTTTAAAGAACAAGCACGCAAGGTTTTGGATTACGGCGCGGCCGCCGTGGTCATGGCCTTTGATGAAGAAGGCCAGGCCGACAGTTTTGAACGTAAGGCCGCGATCTGCGAACGCGCGTACCGCATTCTTGTCGACGAGATCGGGTTTGCGCCGGAAGATATTATTTTTGATCCGAATATCTTCGCTGTGGCCACCGGCATCGAAGAGCATAACCATTATGCCGTGGATTTTATTGAAGCGACCCGCTGGATCAAAGAAAATCTTCCCGGAGCTCTGGTTTCCGGCGGGGTGAGCAATGTGTCCTTCTCTTTCCGCGGGAACAATCCTGTGCGCGAGGCTATGCACGCGGTGTTTCTGTATCACGCGATCTCCGCGGGTATGGATATGGGCATCGTCAATGCCGGCATGATCGAGGTCTATGATGAGATCGATCCGGTGCTGCGCGATAAGGTGGAGGATGTGATCCTGGACCGCAGCCCCGGCGCTACTGAAGAGTTGATCACCATGGCCGAGACCGTCAAGGGAAACGGAAAGTCCAAAGAAGAGACCCTGGCCTGGCGGGAAGCCAGCGTCGAGGAGAGGCTCAAGCACGCCCTGGTCAAAGGCATCACCGGGTTTATTGATGATGACACGGAAGAGGCCCGGCAGCAATACCAGGACCCCCTTAAAGTGATCGAAGGCCCGCTGATGGCCGGTATGAATTATGTCGGCGAACTGTTCGGATCGGGCAAGATGTTTCTGCCCCAGGTGGTCAAAAGCGCGCGGGTCATGAAAAAGGCGGTGGCCGTTCTTGAGCCGTATCTGGAGAAAGACAAAAAAGGCGGCGCCTCGACGATCGGGACGGTTGTCCTGGCCACGGTCAAAGGCGACGTGCATGATATTGGGAAAAATATCGTCGGGGTCATTCTGGCCTGCAATAATTTCAAGGTCATTGATCTGGGCGTCATGGTCCCGGCGGACAAGATCCTCGACGAGGCGGGGAAGCAGGAGGCGGATATCGTCGGGTTAAGCGGGTTGATCACACCGTCTCTGGAAGAAATGGTGCGCGTTGCCCGGGAAATGCAGGGCCGCGGGATGACCACGCCGCTGATGGTCGGCGGGGCCACAACATCCAAGAAACACGCCGCGATCAAGATCGACCCGGAATATGACTCAGCAGTCGTCCATTCAACGGACGCGTCTCACGCGGTTCAGATCTGCCGGGATTTGCTCGGGCAGGATACGTCGGCTTATCAGCAGAAGGTCAAGGAAGAATACGCCCGTCTGCGGGATGCCTTTGCCGGGTTCAATCAAAAACCGCATTTGATTTCTTTGGAGCAGGCCCGCCGGCGCGCGCCGCAGTGGGACTGGTCTGCTGAGAAGATCGTGCCCCCGTATGTTCGCGGACGTCATCATGAACAGGGGGACATTGATGTCTTGCGCCGGCATATTGACTGGCAGCAGTTCTTCAGTATCTGGCAGATGCCGGGCAAGTATCCGGCAGTCCTGGATGATCCCAAATACGGAGACGAGGCCCGGAAACTTTTTGCTGAAGCGCAGGGCATGCTGGACCGGATGCGGGACGAGGGGCTGGCCCGTCCGCAGGCGGTCTGCGGATTCTGGCCGGCTAATGCTGTTGGAGAAGATATTGAGGTCTATGCCGATGAGCAGCGCAAAAAACCAAACTGTACATTCTATACCATGCGTCAGCAGAGCCAGAGGGTTGTGAAGACAGTGGATGATCCTTGTCTGGCCATGGCGGATTTTCTTGCTCCGCGCGATTCCGGCATCGTGGATTATGTCGGCGGGTTCGCTGTTACTGCCGGCCGGGAAACCCCGACGGTGGTAGCCGAATATAAAAAGCAGGGTGATGATTATCAGGCGATTTTGTTTGAGGCTTTGGCCGACCGGCTGGCCGAAGCCTATGCTGAATATCTGCACCTCAAGGTGCGGCGGGAATTGTGGGGATATGCTGCCGGCGAGGATCTTGCCGACGATGATCTTCTCTCCTGCCGGTATCAGGGTATCCGTCCGGCGCCGGGTTATCCGATCTGGCCGGACCACAGTCAAAAGCAGACCCTGTTTGATCTGCTGGATGCGCCGGCGAAGATCGGTGTCTCTTTGACGGAAAATTTTGCTATCTCGCCGGTGTCCTCCACCTGCGGGCTGTATTTTGCCTCACCGCGTTCCGAGTATTTTGTTCTGGGATCTGTCGGGGATGACCAGATCCGTGATTTTGCCCGCCGGAAAAAAGTCTCTGAACAAGACGCCCGCCGCTGGCTGGCGTTTGTCGGAGAATAGCCAATAGGGAATGGCAAATAGCATGGCCTGATAATTGCTATGGGTTATTTGCCGGTGAGCTGTATCTGCAACCAGATCTGGCGTTGGCGGGGGCCGTCGAATTCCGCGAAAAAGATCCCCTGCCAGGTCCCCAGCTGGACCTCGCCGTTTTCCACAATAAAGACCTGGGAAAAATTGATCAGACTGCCTTTGATGTGGGCGTCGGAATTGCCCTCGGCATGATGAAATCCGGCCTCCTGCGGGATGAGCCTGTTTAAAAAGGCGGTCATATCCCGTTTGACATCCGGATCCGCGTTTTCGTTGACCGTGATCCCCGCCGTGGTGTGGGGAGAAAAAACTGTTACCGTCCCTGAGCGTCCGGCGGCCTCCTCCCGGACAAGATCCTGAATTTGCCCGGTGATGTCCACGATGTCCTGGCGGGAATGGGTTTCCACAGATATCTTATGCATGAGGTCATTATAATCTTCGCGCTCAAGGATTTCAAGATGACCAGGAGAAAAACAAAAATTCTATCTGTTTTATCGCCATTCGAGCAGAAACTCTTTCAATACGAAACAGCACATTATTCTATGTTTTCCCCGCACAAACGCTCATAGAGCTTAAGAATACATACACTTATATTGGTTTTATATAAAGGGACATGGTATGCTTTAATAAGGAGTGGAGCGTGCGCAAAAAGACCTTTTTTTCAAAAATTTTGTGCGGATTTTTGAGCATTTTATTCTTATTTGGACAGATTTCCGGTCTGAATCCTGATGCTTTTGCTCAAAATCCGCCTATTCTCCCGGCCCCGGGCGCCATGGTAGCGCCGACTCTGTCCTATGTCCCTGCCATTATGAAAGGCATTCGCCTTAACCCGGATGATCCTCTGAAAATTGATTTCATTGTTGATACAGGGAATTCTGATCTTCCCCCGGAAGGATTTCAGGAAGAATCTTTGCGGCAGATCCGCTATTTTTTAACGGCCTTGACTGTCCCCTCCGGCGATCTTTGGGTCAATCTTTCCCCTGCTGAAAAGGACCGTATCATTCCCCGTCAATTCAGTCTGACAGAAATGGGGCGTGACCTTTTATCGCAGGACTATCTTTTAAAACAACTCAGTGCTTCACTTTTGTATCCTGAGCACGAACCCGGCAAAACGTTTTGGCAGAAGATACGCGCTCGGATCACAGAGAAGTACGGCAGAGTGGACATCCCTGCCGAAACGTTCAACAAGATCTGGATCGTTCCTGCCCGGGCCGTGGTTTATGAACACGGCAATGCCGCCTTCGTGGTGCGCAGTCATATGGATGTGATGCTGGAAGAGGATTATCTCCTGACAAAGCCGCAAGGTCACAAAGTCAGCGGATTATCTGCAGAGAACGGAGACGATGGACAGATATCTCAGCTTCAGACTGAGGTTATGCGGGAGGTCGTTCTTCCGGCTATTGCAGAGGAGGTGAACACGGGCGAGCAGTTCAGCCGTCTGCGGCAGGTCTATCACGCGTTGATCATGGCGGCCTGGTTCCGGCAGAAGATCCGCGACAGCATTCTGGGCCGGCACTATGTCGGACAGAACAAGGTGGCCGGAGTAAATACCGTCGGCCGGCTGGTTAAGGACAGGATCTATCAGCAGTATGTCGAAGCATTTCAGAAAGGGGTTTACAGCTATGTGCGAGAAGAGGTTGATCCCTCGACCGGTCAGATCATTCCGCGCAAATATTTTTCCGGGGGGATGAGCTTTGACGGGACACAGATTGACGAGGCCATGCTGATCGTCCCGGCGTCGGCCGAAAAGTTTATGGACCAGGCCCGCAGCTCCACGGCCGGCACCCTGCAGACCGTGCGTTCCCAAGCGGACCCGGTTGAGCAGGCCTCCGGACTGATCGGCAAGTGGCAGGTCCAGGGAGATATTGCAGTTGATGAGGAGGACGGCCTCATCCGTTTCGAGGCGCGTGAGATTGGATCCGGCCGGGAGGAATACATAGAGTTGAAGATCAAGGATCGCCTTCCCGCTGAGGAGGCCCTGCTTAAGATGGCGTCTTTATCCGGGCACTATGACCTCGTCGATCAAATCATTGATTGGTGCCGTGATAATCTTCAGACTGTTATGGTTTTGGAAAATAATGAATACGGCATTCATGGCCTGGGGACATCTGGGGTGGTCGCTGTTGAGGAACGATTTCAAGAGGACGGTTTGGCCTGGTTCCATGAGGCCGGGGAGGCTATGATCGCCGCAGGGGCTCTTTCCTTTGAAAATATTGAGGACGAACTTTCCAACATTTCACGGGAGTGGTTCATCCAGCATGTCCGCGGACGGCAGCAGACCCGGCTGTATGCCCATTATGCCCTGCGCGCCCTGACCAGACAGCTTTTTGAACAAAAAGATCTTGAACTGACCTATGCTGTCAAAGGCCGCTTGACCCTGGAAGAAGCACGGGCGTATGCTCGTTCGCGCAACACGGATAATATTGGTCAGGTTTTGCGTTCTTTTCGTGAACGCAGGGCCTGGGTTACATCGGCCGCAGAAGAGAGGGAGCTGATCGACAGGATCGCAGAAGAGATACGTGAAGAGGATAAGATCAAGCCGGGGCAGCCGGACGCCCGTACAGGAGAAGGGGAGGAACAGACAACGCAGGGGACGCACGAACAGGTTCTGCAGCTGCTGTCTATTGCTTATCACATAGATGCGTTCGCCGGGGACAGCGCCGGTAAAATGGCCCAGGCATTGCGTCCGTTGAGCGGATTTGATCAGGAGGGTGTGAGAGATGCGGTGTTTGATTTTTTTATTTCGCGAGAACGGCGCGGCGTTGGCAAGGAGATAGATGAAATCCGGCAGATGCGCGTCATGCGCGCTCTGAGTGATATTGTCCCGGATGTCGTTTTGGGGATCATGGAGCGGGGGCTCCGGGAGATGCGCTCTTTACCGCTGTCTTCTTATGAGCGTTCTCTGAAGATCTTTGAATTTCTGTACTCATCTTCTCCGCACGGTCCCCGGGATGAGGCCGGCATACAGAAGATTCACGCACAGATCATGGAGGGGGTGCGGGAGCAAAAGGCGCGTCCTCATGTAACACGGTCTTTCGTTGAGCATTTGGGGCAGGCGGCCTCCTTTTTGGTGCCGGACAGCTTTGATCCGCAGATCCTGTATTTTCCTGAAGATTTTTCGACACGCATAACGCAGCTTCGGGATGAGAACGCGATCGCCCATTTGAAACGAATCTATTTCCGGGCCGGGCAGCAGCACAACTTTCTTCTCAGGTTTTTCGCGAAGTTCTGGGCGGATGCTTTGTCTGCCTCCAGGGCGGACAGGGTGGAGTACCAGAAGACCACGGCAATACTGCAGAGATTATTGGATGCCGATCTGAAGGTGATCGAAGAGGAGGACATCTCCATTGCCGGAAAAATATATTTTATCAGTATGCTGTCCTATCTTCCTTCGGAGGTTCTGTCTCCCCTGCTCCCCCGCCTGACAGCGGTTGTACGGCAGGCCGGCGCCAAAGCTGATGCGGGGAAGAGCCGGGAGGTTCTGGCAAGGAGCCTGAAAATGATCGTGGGGAAAACAGGGCAGGCCCGGCAAGATATGATCATGGCACTGGAAGATGCTGTGCGTGATATTTTAAAAAAAGATTTTGATGCGCTGGCAAAAAATGACCAAGAAATGAAGTCATTATCGCGGATGCTCGGCGATGCGAAGCAAAGGTCTCAGGATAGTGAATACAGCGAAGTGCTCATTCAGAATTTTTTGCAACGCCGGGGTGAACTGGCACATGAACGTGTGGTCCTGCAGTCTGAAATTGACAGCTGGCTCGAGCTGGCTCAGTCTTTGATAATGAGAATGGGATTCCAGGTTCGCGATGGAGATCTACTAGATATGATGCACGATATTCTGTTGTCGGATGATCTGGTTTCAGGAAGGGCTTTGATCATTTCAGCGCTGCGCGATGCTGTTTCTCAGAGGCATGCCGGTGTTATTGATATGTTTCTTGATGCGCAGGGCCTAACCGCAGGCACGCCGCTGCATGATAAGATCATGCGTTTGATAGATGTGGATGAGGGAGACTATCAGGATATTTTAAAGATCCTTTCGGATAAGAATATTCCTGAAAAAACCGCTTATCTTCTGCTGCTCGCGCGTAGTGATGACGGCGCCCTGATGCGGAAGGCGGCCATGGAGAGGCAGGTGCCGTATGCGCAGAGACTGTATGCTTTTCAGATGTATGTCCGTCATTTTCCGACGAGATTTTCTGACGAGCAGGAAGCGCTTTCGGCACAGAAGGAGCTGATGGAGGTCCTGGACGCGTTTTCTGACAAGATCGATGAATTCCTGGCGCAGGCCGCTTCAGACGGAGAGCATCTCAAGGATATCTTCGAGAGCCCCATGCTGCGGGATGATATGATCCAAACGTATTGTTTTGCGTTTTTACTCGCGGCGGTCAAAGAGACCAGCATCTTTACCCCGGGGGATTTTGTGTCTATCGCGAAAAAAATTTCCGGGGCCCGGATCCTTGATTATTTTAGTAATGCTGATGAGGATTTCAGATTGGGAGCGCCTTTTTTCCGTCAGCATAAATATCTGCCGTCTTTCTTTGCTCAGGTGGTCCTTCATGAGATCATGCATGTCTATATGCTGCATAGAAACTATACGCCGCGCGATCTTGCCGCCGGGATTGTCCATGAGATGATGAGCGATCTTCTGGCTATCGTTGTGACAGAAAAGATGGGCGTGTCCAGGGACGCCTTTCTTGCCGCGTTGGTCTATGATGATCAGTATCAGACTGTTATGGACCATGAGCGCAGGATATTTGAGGTTCATGAGGGCGCCCGCGCACAGCTGAAAGTTATTTTTGATAAAGTCCTGCCGGCCGCGGAGATCGGTGAACTGGAAAAAATTCTGGATGCGGGGGTGTATCTCCTGTTTGAACTCCAGCAGCGCCCGGCATCTTTGTCGGAATTTCTTGCAGGGGTTTTCAGGATCTCGACAGGGGATTCGCAGCGTCCGTCCTCTGTTGAGAATCAAGAGGGCGAGAGCAGCTCAGCTGAAGAGGAAACTGTGCTTTCTTTGGTACTAGATGTTGATTTTGACCCGCAATTCCGTCCGGAGGAATTTGTGGATACTCTTGTAGACCCGGAAACGTTGAGTGTCCAGGTATCTGCCGGGATGAGCGGGCTTTCCGGGCAGGATGAAACTCCGGATACCGTTGGCGGTATTGATTTTGATCTTGACCTGGTGGAAATTGAGTCGGTTTCTTCCGGGGATCCGGTGCCGGACATGCCGGTCGGCCAGATCCTGCAGAACGGAGAGTTTCAGGGGATCCGTCCGGTCATCCTGCAGATTCTGCCCACCAGCCTGCCGTTCTTTATCGGGAAGACCGGACAGGAGGATCCCGGGCCGGAAATATCAGAGGTCCGGCAAGCACAGAGGGAGATAAACTCTTGATAGACCTGGATTTGGGTCGGGTCAAAAAAATCAACTTGACAAAACTCAAATGAAAAGATATATTTGAATCATCAAAGGCACTGGCGTCTTTGTAACATATTTGAGCATTGAAGCTCTCGGAGGGCCGGGAAAAGACCGGTTTGACGGGAGCTTTTTCTATATATGCTCTGGGGGGCACCGATGTTCCTTAAATGAGTGCGCATATCTGTGCGCGCGTCGTTTAAGGTTTTTTTTGTGCCCTGAAGGCAGTGTCTTTGAGAAAAACAAGGAGATGATACGATAAAAATCAATTGAAGGTTGGTGAATAGCTTCGGGT
>CAZQQI010000042.1:0-1091 GCA_964595465.1 uncultured Planctomycetales bacterium
AACCCAATTAACCCAATTAACCCGCAAACATGAACCTCAAAGTCAAAATAAAAAATATTGAATTCCAGAACCCTGTGACCGTGGCGTCGGGAACGTTCTGGTACAAACCTGATTATTACACCGCTGAGGAAATGCGGGCCTTTGGCGCGGTGGTTCCCAAGACCGTTACCCTGCACGCCCAGGACGGGAATCCTCCGCCGCGCATTGCTGAGACACCGGCCGGCATGATCAACGCCATCGGTATCGACAATGACGGTGCGGACGCTTTTATAAAAGAGAAACTGCCCGGTCTTCAGTTCCTGGATGTGCCCTTGATCATCAGCATCATGGCGCATAATGATGACGATTTTGTTTCGCTTGCCGCCAAATTTGACCGGCAGGACAATGTCGCCGCGCTGGAGCTCAACCTCTCGTGCCCCAATTTACAGAAAAAGGTCCTGACCGCGCAGGATCCGGAATTGACCGCCCGTACGATCAAACGCGTGCGGTCTGCCTGCGGTTTGCCGGTCATTGCTAAACTGACGCCGAACGTGACCAGTATCGTCGAGATCGCACTCGCCGCGCAGGACGCCGGCGCCGACGCTTTGGCTCTGATCAACACGCTGGGGGGCATGGTCATCGATACCGCCCGCCGCCGCCCGCACCTGGGTAATACCAGCGGAGGATTAAGCGGCCCGGCCATCCGTCCGGTCGCGGTCAAAATGGTCTACGATACCGCTCGCGTTGTGGATATTCCTATTGTCGGCATGGGCGGCATCATGACCCCCAACGACGCGCTGGAGTTTATCATGGCCGGCGCCACCATGGTTGCTGTGGGCACGGCCAACTTTATTGATCCTTCGACTCCGTTCACCATCCTTGAGGGGATCCGGGATTACCTGCAAAAGAATCAAGTTCGCGATATTAACGAATTGATCGGCTGCGCGCATGGGGACCGGGAACGGGAAACGTGATACGGGGAACGTCAAACCCAACACAAGAAACCGGGTAGTTAATACAGAAAAAGAGAACGATGTAAACACAATAAACTGAATTAGTCACCATATTCCTTGACCCATTCTCTCCCCCTTGTGGGGAGGGTTAGGGAGGGG
>CAZQQI010000042.1:1191-8857 GCA_964595465.1 uncultured Planctomycetales bacterium
AAAGAAAGCAGGGGTATGATATTACAAAAATCTAAAAAAGCAGAACTTATCGTGGCGTTAGATGTCGCCACGTTAGCCGAGATCCGTGATGTCGTCGACCAGCTGGACGACGCGGTTGATATTTACAAGATCGGCAGTCAGGCCTTCACCGCCTGCGGACCGGCCGCGGTCCGTTTTGTCATGGCCCGGGGGAAGCGCGTTTTTTTGGATCTGAAATTTCACGATATTCCTAATACCGTAGCCAGCGCGGTGCGTTCGGCGGTCGGGCTGGGGACGACTCTGGTGCAGGCCAGTCATCCCGAGAACGCTCAGCAGCCCGGGACACTTTTGATGTACACTGTTCATACCAGCGGTGGCGACGAGATGATGAAAGCGGCGGCCGAGACCGCTGCCCAATGCGCCGTGGAACAAAATGTCCCCGCCCCCCTGACCGTGGGTGTTACAGTCTTGACAAGTCAGGCCAAAAGCAATAATATAGCTGATCTTGTGCTGGAGCGGGCCAAATTGGCTAAGAAGGCCGGGCTCAACGGCATCGTCGCTTCGTGTCATGAAGCCGCTCTGATCCGCAAGATGCTGGGACCCGAATTTGTCATCGTGACACCGGGTATTCGCCCTGCCGGCGCTGATGTCGGCGACCAGAAACGCGTTGCAACACCCGCAGCCGCGGTAAATAACGGCAGCGATTATCTCGTTGTTGGTCGTCCTATCATTCAGGCGCCAGACCCTCGCAAAGCTGCCCGGGATATTCTTCAAGAGATGAATGACGCCTAACGGTGACCCGGTTCAAGGATTTTCGGCAATTCGGTGATAACACTATAATATCGAGTAACAATGTGAGAGAAACCGGCAGATGGGAAATTGCGAAGAAAATGAAAGAAAATATTTTTCGGCATTGCCTAATCCATTTACTATTTTCTATTCTCTAAGTCCTTTTTTTATTTGCTAAGCAGACATTCAATACATTGGAGACTGACCATGACACAAAACGTCCAGGAGCTCATTGATAAGATCAAGTCAGAAGGTCTTGAAGCCGGGCAGCAAAAGGCCGACGAGATCGAGACCCAGGCCCGCCAGCGTGCTGACAAAATAGTCCGTGAAGCGCAGGACAAAGCCGAAAAGATCATTCAGAACGCCAAAGACGAACAGGCCCGTCATGAGCAGGCCGCCCGCACTGCGCTTAAGCAGGCTGCCCGCGACATGATCCTGTCCTTACGTAAACGCATTGATGACATGCTTACCCGTGTCATGGACCGTGAGGTCAAAGAGACCCTGGATGCGGACCGCCTGGCGTCTTTGCTGGAGATCGTGCTGAAAAATGTTTTTGATAATAAAAAAGGAGACGTGGTCCTTGAAGTCAGTGAAAAAGATGCCCGGGCTCTCAAAGACGGCGTATTGAAAAAGCTGCAAAAAGAGCTGCAGGGCGGCATCGTTATGCAGGAAGCCGATGATCTGACCGCAGGGTTCCGTATCAGTTTTGATGAAGGCAGGTCCAGCTTTGATTTCAGCGACGAAGCCTTAACCGATTTTCTGGGGCGTTACGTGAATGAGGAGATCGCGGACATCCTGAAAGACGCCGCCCAGAAGGCCCAGAAGGAAGAGACCAAATAATTTCCGGAGACCCCAGTGAGCCGTTCTTATTATTATTTTGCCGCCACGTTACCGATGCTGCGTTTCGACAGCGAGCCGCCGGTCTCTTTGGATGACTTTCTGGCTGACTGCGCGCGCCTGCTGACCCCCGATGATCATGCCGATGTTCTGCGCGCCCTCGGCCGGCTGGAAGGGGAAGGGGGCCATTCTTTGCTCCGGCAATGGCAGGCCTATGACCGCGCCTTCCGCAACGAATTGGCCTGGCAGCGGGCCGGACAGAAGGGAGAAAATCCGCAGAACGTGATCCGCGGCGAACATGTCTTTGATCAGCAGATCACTGCGGGCGTGCATCATGCCGCCCGCCTGGACAATCTGCTGGAAGCTGAGGCTTATCTGCTGCGCGCCCGCTGGCAACATCTGGAGGAGCTCCTGGGCAACCATCAATTTGATCTCGAATTTATTTTGGTTTACGCGGTTCAGCTTAAGATCCTGCACCGCCTGGCCGCCTTCCGCTCCGAAGAAGGAGGGCGCATTCTCGACGGGATCATGAGGGAGGCTGCGCAGCAGAGCATCGTACAGGAATAAAGCTGGGCAGATAGTGTTTTCGCTGTTTTACTATTCGCTATTTTTTATCCGCGTTAAGCAAGGAGTCTATCGTGAGTGAACAACGCACAGGAAAGGTCGTCGGCGTCAACGGCAATCTGGTAACCGTTGAGTTTGGAGACCGTGTCATACAGAATGAAGTGGCCTATGTCTGCGTCGGGGAAGAACGCCTCAAGTCCGAGGTCATCCGGGTCCGTGGAAAACGGGCCGACCTGCAGGTCTACGAAGATACCGGAGGAGTTCAGATCGGAGGGAAGGTCGAATTTTCCAGTGAGCTGTTGAGCGTGGAGCTTGGGCCGGGATTGCTGACTCAGGTTTACGACGGACTGCAGAACCCTTTGCCCGCCCTAGCTGAAAAACACGGCTTCTTCCTTCAGCGCGGCTCCTATCTGCCGCCGCTCGACGAAGAGCATGAATGGGAATTCACCCCTAAGGTCAAAAAAGGGGACAAAGTCCGCGCCGGAGACAAACTCGGCAGTGTGCCCGAAGGGATCTTTGATCACTGGATCATGGCCCCGTTTCATCTGCACGGGACACTGGAAGTCATTGAGATCGCGGACACAGGAAAATTTAAGATCCGAGACACCGTCGCCAAAATCAAAGACGATTCCGGCCGCGAGCACCAGGTCACCATGTGTCAGACCTGGCCGGTCAAAGAGGCGATCAGTGCCTACCGGCAAAAATTAAAACCGGTCGATCCCCTGGCCACTAAGATCCGGATCATTGACACCCTGGTGCCGGTCGCGATCGGCGGGACCTTCTGCACACCGGGGCCTTTCGGAGCGGGCAAGACCGTTTTGCAGCACCTTTTAAGCCGCCACGCCGAGGTCGACGTGGTGGTGGTCGCGGCCTGCGGCGAGCGCGCCGGTGAGGTCGTTGAGCTTTTGCGCGAATTCCCCGAACTGGAAGATCCGCGCACCGGCCGCAGTCTGATGGAACGCACCATTATTATCTGCAATACCAGTTCTATGCCGGTCGCTGCACGCGAGTCCTCAGTTTACACCGCCGTGACCCTGGCCGAATATTACCGTCAGATGGGCCTGAATGTTTTGATGCTGGCTGATTCCACGTCCCGCTGGGCTCAGGCTATGCGCGAGATGTCCGGCCGTCTGGAAGAGATCCCCGGCGAAGAAGCCTTCCCGGCATATCTCGAATCCCGCATCGCCTCGTTCTACGAACGTGCCGGCCTGGTCGAACTGCGCAACGGTTCCAAGGGATCGGTTACCATCGGCGGGACCGTGTCACCGGCCGGAGGAAACTTTGAGGAGCCGGTCACGCAAAGTACTTTGAAAGTGGTCGGCGCCTTCCACGGCCTGTCACGCGAGCGGTCCGATGCCCGCCGCTATCCGGCCATTGACCCCTTGAACAGCTGGACCAAATATTCCAGCTTTATTGACAATGATAAGGTCCAGCAGGCCCGTTCGGTCCTGCGCCGCGGCAGCAATGTCGGCCAGATGATGAAGGTCGTGGGCGAAGAAGGGATTAATATTCAGGATTTCACCCTGTATTTAAAAGGGGAATTTTTTGATGGGGTCTATCTTCAGCAGAACGCTTTTGACCCGGTTGATGAATATACTCCCAAAGACCGGCAGATCCATGTCTTTGACGTGCTGCTGCGGGTTTTGGAGCATGAATTTGATTTCAAAAATAAAGATGAGGCCCGGGGCTATTTTCAGGACCTGCGCCAGACGTTCGTCAACTGGAACGCCGCGCCGACCGATTCCGAAGAATTTAAAAAGCGAGAGCGGGAGATCCTCGAAAAGATCGGGGAGGAGGCTGTGCAGAGTGCAGGGTAGGGGGTGTTGAGTTATTGAGTTGGTTGAGTTATTGAGTTTGTTGAGTTATTGAGTTATTGAGTTGGTTGAGTTATTGAGTTTGTTGAGTTATTGAGTTGGTTGAGTTGGTTGAGTTATTGAGTTTGTTGAGTTATTGAGTTATTGAGTTGCTTGAGTTTTGTTTTCCCCTTGTGGGGAGTGAGAACAATATGTTCCCTCCCCCTTGTGGGGAGGGTTAGGGAGGGGGAGCCGGGGAAGAAATTCTCTTTGGATGTACACGATTTGTTGTTTACTCTTCTCATAATATCGTATCAATTGAATATCAAAGGATCCACCATGCAGAAAGTTTATAACGAGATCATTCAAATTTCAGGCGACGTGGTGATCGTCGAAGCCGGAGGCGTGACCAACCGGGAACTTGCCGAGATCCGCACCAAACGCGGCACGTCACTGGCCCAGGTCATCCGCCTGGACGGCAAAAAGGTTTCTCTGCAGATCCTGGCCGGCAGCCGCGGGGTCTCGACCCGTGATAAAGTCCGTTTTCTCAAGCACCCCATGCAGGTGTCCTTTTCCGAAGATCTTTTGGGGCGGGTGTTCGACGGTTCCGGCAGGCCGCGCGATAACGGCCCGGCCCTGGAAGAGAATCAGATCCCGATCGGCGGCCCGTCGGTCAACCCGGCCAAGCGTATCATCCCCAAGAATATGGTCCGCACCGGGATTCCCATGATCGACATCTTTAATACCCTGGTTGAGTCTCAGAAGTTGCCGATCTTCTCCATCGCCGGGGAACCGTACAACCCTTTGCTCGCCCGCATCGCCATGCAGGCGGAGGTCGATCTGATCGTTCTCGGCGGGATGGGTCTGAAGTACGACGATTATCTGTTTTTCCGTGACACCTTTGAAGAGCACGGCGCGCTGTCGCGTTCGATCCTTTTTATCCACACGGCATCCGACCCGACGGTGGAATCATTGCTGGTTCCGGATATGTCTCTGGCTGTGGCGGAAAAATTTGCTCTTGAGGGTAAGCGCGTTCTGGTTCTGCTGAGCGACATGACCAACTTTGCCGATTCGCTTAAAGAGATCGCGATCACCATGGAACAGATCCCGTCTAACCGCGGATATCCCGGCGATCTTTACAGCCAGCTGGCCGCGCGTTATGAAAAAGCCGTCGACTTTGATACGGCCGGTTCGATCACGGTGCTGTCGGTTACCACCATGCCGGGTGATGATGTGACCCATCCTGTGCCGGATAATACCGGGTACATCACAGAAGGGCAGTTTTATTTAAAAGAGGGCCATATCGAGCCGTTCGGTTCCTTGAGCCGGCTCAAACAGCAGGTCAACGGTGATACCCGTGCCGACCATCGGGCCATCATGGACCGCATGATCCAGCTGTTCGCGGATTACCGCTCGACCCTGGAGAAAAAGTCTTTAGGTTTCCAAATGAGTTCCTGGGACGAAAAATTATTGCAGTACGGAAAGCGCTTTGAAAGCGATCTGATGGACCTGGCGGTTAACATCCCGCTGGAAGAGGCCCTGGACCGCTGCTGGCGTATCCTGGCCGATATCTTTGAACCCGGCGAGACCGGCCTGAAAGACGCCCTGATCCAGGAATTCTGGCCGAAAGAGGCAGCGACCAGCGAATTGTAAACAGAAAATGGTAAATAGAAAATAGGCAATAAAAAAATGGTAAAAAAATGGTGTCGGATCTCATAAGCTGTTCTCCTTCTATAGTTTACAATTAATTCGACATTCGTCATCTTTTTACAAAAGATGTCTGCTGTTAATGCCCAGTCATTATGTTATTTAAAAGAGACGGTGTTATGTGTTCTTGAGTGAGTTTGCAGCCGAATGGCTTAAGAAAATCGGGATGTGCTCGTTCGCTCAAACAGCCTCCCGAACGTTTTTATAATGTATCGTTCGGTTCGGAACTCGCTCTGCGAGCACATCCCAATTTCCTTTATTGCCATTCGTGGGAGGATTGTCTGAGTGCAGAACAGATAACAAAGGATTAAAAGGGACATAATTATTAAGCTTGTCCACCAGGCATTTTTTAGGGGACGAGCAGTATAAAAACCAAATCGTCACAAAATTCTAACTGCTAACTGCTAACTGCTAACTGCTAGGTGCTAGTTGCTATTATTATGGCCAAAGTTAAATTAACAAAAGGTGAGCTCAAGCGGCAGAGAGATGATCTTTCGCGCTTTCAGCATTATCTGCCGACTCTGCAGCTGAAGAAACAGCAGCTGCAGATGAAGATCTTCGACGCCCGCCGCCGTCTGCAGGATAAAAAAGAAGAGGTGGACCATGCCCGGGAAGATATCCGCCAATGGGCCGGGGTTCTGGCCGATCCGGAGATCCGCCGTGAAGGAGAAGAGGATCAGGGGACGGCGGATATTAAAAAACTGGTTCTGCCGGAAGATGTTGATCTGGGCGAAGAGAATATTGCCGGCGTCTTTGTTCCGGTTTTGCGGGAGCTGACCTTTCCCCCGCAGGACTATGATCTGTATGATACTCCGTTCTGGGTCGACCGCGCTGTCGAACGCCTGCGCTGTCTGACCCGTTTGATCATTGAGACATTACTGATCGAAGAGGAGATGCGGCGTCTGAATCAGGAATTGAGGACGACCACCCAGCGGGTCAATCTGTTCGAAAAAGTCAAGATCCCCGAGGCGCAGGAAAATATCCGCAAGATCCAGATCTACCTCGGCGACCAGCAGGCCAATATGGTGGGCATCAGTAAAGTAGCGAAAAAAAAGATAGAAGAGACAATGATTAGCTAGCAATTAGCCGTTAGCAGCTAGCGCCCCGCAGTTTGTATCTCGCGGGAGGTGAAACGGCGTGGGTTGTGATTTGCGAGTTGCTGGATGCTATCTGCTAGATGCTGTTCAGGAGTAACATTTTATGATCATCAAAATGAAAAAAATTCATCTCATCCTGCAGGACAAGGATGTTGAGCCTGCCTTGAGCGAGCTGGGCCGCATGGGGGTTCTGCATGTTGAACATTTCCGCGCTCCGAGCAGTCAGGATATCGAGACTGTCAGCACCGAGATCGAACGCCTGCAGGAGGTCATCAGCCGTCTCTCGCAGATCCCCCGGCATAAACTGCAGATCCCGGCTGACGACTGGCGTCAGGTCTTTGGCGATGTCTGCACCGCCATCAAAAAGCAGAGCGAACTGGATGAGCAGATCAGTGAATATCAGTCACAGATCAATGTCTGGTCCGACTGGGGAAATTTCGATCCGCGCGACATTCATTCTCTGCGCCGGCAGGGCCTGAGCATCAAATTCTACGCCGTGCCGGAAAAGGCCCTGCCTAATGTTTCCGGCGACTTCAGCCTCGAGACCATATTTATTAAAGACGGCATCGCCCGGGTGATCGTGATCTCCCAAACCGAGGTGGATCTTTCTTTCGATGAGATCGATCTTCCCCAATACAGCCTGCAGCAGTGGAAATCTCTCAAACAGCAGGCCGAGGACGAGCGCCGCGAGCTCGATGAACAGCTCTATACCGCTACAGAATATCTGGACATTCTTAAAGACGCCCTGACCCGACGGCAGGAAGACCTGGCCTATCTGCAGACTTTGAATGGCCGGGCCATGGAGGGTGCGTTAACCATGCTCAAAGGCTTCTGCCCGATCGATCAATGTCAGGCCCTGGAACAGCTGGCCGAGGCCAATCACTGGGCCTATCAGGTTGA
>CAZQQI010000043.1:0-8026 GCA_964595465.1 uncultured Planctomycetales bacterium
CATGCGGTATTTCGCGAAAATGGTTGTAATGGTAATGGTTTTGGCAGTAGCGGGGATCGTTCCGGCGCAGGCGCAGGAGGCTCAAGCGCAGGATTCTCACCGTAAGGCGGCAGAAGAATTTTTTATCGCAATGGGAACGCCGGAACAGCTGGAAGAGGCTGTGACTGACGTGGTCGGCATGCAGTTGGAAGCCAACCCGATGATGAAGCAGTACAGAGAGGATTTGCTTAGTTTTTACAATAAGTATCTTAACTGGCAGAATCTAAAAGAAGGCTACATTGACATTGCCATTGATGTTTTCACTGAAAAGGAACTGCGAGGGGCGACTGATTTTTTCCAGACCGAGGTCGGGAAGAGTTTTGCCCAGAAGCAGCCGGAAGTTTTTCAGCGCACCGCTCAGTTGGGAATGCGTACGATTCAGCAGCACCAGGACGAATTGATGCAGGTCTTTGAAGAAGAAGCGGCCCAGGGGGAAGAGACGGAAGCCGAAGAAGCAACCGAAGCGCCGGCCGGTGAATAGGTTTTAAGAATCCATTGCGCCGACGTAGCTCAGTTGGTAGAGCAACGCATTCGTAATGCGTGGGCCGGGGGTTCGACTCCTCTCGTCGGCTTGATTGAAGGAACGGGGCAGAGAGATCTGCTCCGTTTTTTTGCGGAATAGGCCCCGGCCCGCAGGGGGTGCGGGGGAAGGAGTCCCCCGCGAATTCGGGGTAACAGCCCGCCGCAGAGGCGGCGAGGCGCCACAGGGGCAGAGCCCCTTTGGGGAGCTCCGAAGGAGCGACGGGCCGGGGGTTCGACTCCTCTCGTCGGCTTGATTGAAGGAACGGGGCAGAGAGATCTGCTCCGTTTTTTTGCGGAATAGGCCCCGGCCCACTATTTCTTCAAAACCCTTTTTTTATTAAATAGTACTAGTATAATAATATTCAGAACAATTAATCCGGTTTTTTGCCCTTCGAAAAAATGATCAAATTCATTGCCGATATTCGTAACAGAAACTTCATGCGCCTGTGGTGGGCCCAGCTCATCTCCCAGTTTGGCGATCGTGTAAGTCAGATGGCCCTGATCGGCATGGTTTACGAATTGTCCGGCAAAGAGACCTCGGCTATGGGTCTGGCCAAACTTCTCTCATTTACCATCATTCCGGTTTTCATCATCGGGCCGGTCGCAGGCGTCTTTGTCGACCGCTGGGACCGCCAGCGGACACTGTTCATCTGCGACATCGCCCGCAGCCTGCTGGTGCTGACCATTCCCTTTATTTTTATGCGCTGGGAATCCATGATCCCCACCTACATTGTTGTCTTTCTTATGTTTTGTTTCAGCCGCTTTCATGTCCCGGCCAAGATGTCGATCATTCCGAAAATCGTCAAAGCAGAACATTTGGTCCTTGCCAATTCCATGATGACCTCGACGGGGATGATCGCCTTTGTCTCCGGAGCCTGGATCGGCGGGTTTCTGGTCGAATGGTTCGGCGCCCGCGGCGGGTTCCTGGTCGATTCCTTGACCTACCTGGTCTCAGCCGGCCTGGTCTTTTCCATGGCACGAGGTATTCACCGCAAAATCAGCAAAGAAGAACTGGTCAGAAGCGGGAGAGAGATCCTTCGACTGGAAAAGTCTTTCTGGCGGGAAATGAAAGATGGCATCGTCTATTTATTCAGCAAGCGCGAGATCCGGTTCATCATCAATGCCCTTTTTATCCTGATGTCCGCGGCCGGAGCGGTGTACGTCGTCATAATCGTGTTTATTCAGCAGGCCTTCGGCAGCGTGACCCGCCACCTGGGCGTGCTGGCCGTGACACTCGGTGCGGGTCTCTTTATCGGCGTATTGCTTTACGGCCGTTACGGTAAACGGTTTCCCTGGCACAAGACCATTTTTTTCTGTCTGACCCTGGGCGGACTCATGATGCTGGCCTTTGTCTGGGGTGTCAGCCGCTGGCCCAACGTCTGGTTCGCCTTTTCCCTGAGCCTGGCTCTGGGCGCCGTGATCGGGCCGATCTTTATTGCTTCCAATACAGTCGTCCACCAGGTCGCCGATGAAGAAATGCAGGGCAAGGTCTTCAGCCTGCTTGAGATCGTGATCCACTTCGCGTTTCTGGTCGCCATGCTGATCAGCTCCTGGCTGAGCGAGATCGTGTCACCCGGCAGCATTCTGTCAGCAGTGGCCCTTGTCTTTTCGGGAGTGGGGGTTTTTGGCCTGATCCGTTATCGGACATCTTCCTCTGTCACGGGGCTCTAAATGATATACTTAGATATGGGAGTCAGAATGAACAAAGAACAAAACGCCTTTACCCTTTTAAATAAGCAGGGAATAAGTAGGGACAGACCCTGCTTTCCGGCACTGATTTTCAAAGAAAAATATGAGTCATAAAAAACGCGGCTTCACCCTACTTGAACTGGTCATCGTCATCATCATCATCGGCGTGCTGGCGAGTCTGGCCCTGCCGCGGATGTTCTCTATGATCCAGAAATCTTACGCGGCCGAAGCGTATTCCGCCATTTCCTCAATACGTGCGGCCATGGAGCGGTGTTATTTGAGGAATGACGGGTCTTATAGTGGCTGTCAGCTGTCGACGCTGGATATACCATCTCCAGCAGAGTCCTCCAATAGCCATTTTGATTATTATGCCGGAGATCTTTCCGGCACAGATGGCCGGCATTTTTATATTTCCGCCTGGCGCAATTGCCGTGATGGGGGCAGTCCGGGATTTAATAGCGAGAATTTCACCGCCGATCTCAGCAAATTAAATGTCATTATCTACTCATCAGCTTCAGAAAAGGGCGGATTCTGCGGCGGCGGGGTCTTCGGCAGCGGGACAGGGGCCTCCTGCGTGTGGAAAGTGAGCTGGGATATTAGCATGTTGGGTATTATTGCCGGCAACTGGCGCAATTGCGAGTAACCCCGAACTTTATGGGTAATAGGTGGTGCGGCATGATAAAAAATGGCATACTTAAGCGGAAAGCAGAACAGCGCAGAAAAAATCCGCTTTGCGAGCAGCGCAAAACGAGCAACGAATACTAGCGAGGACTGAATACATGAAATTCGCCGTACTCATTTCCGGATCAGGGACCAATCTGCAGGCTATCATCGACGCGGTCAAGGCCGGCGGGATCACCGCCGAATGCGCCCTGGTCATCTCCAGCCGTGACGACGCCTTCGGGCTTAAACGTGCCGAGCAGGCCGGGATTCCCAGCGCAGTCTTCAATCCCAAAAACTACACCAACCCCCAGAGCGTCGACCGCGACATGGTCATTACTCTCAAAAAGAACGGGATCGACTTCATCGTCATGGCCGGCTACATGCGCATGCTCACACCGTTCTTCATCAAAGAATATCCGCGCAAGATCCTCAACATCCACCCCGCGCTGCTGCCGTCATTCAAAGGCGTGCAGGGCATCAAAGACGCCTGGACCTACGGCGCCAAAGTCACCGGCGTGACCGTACACTTTGTCGACGAAAAAATGGATCACGGACCCATTATCCTGCAGGAACCCCTCAAGGTCGTCGAGACCGATACCCTCGAAGACCTCGAAGCCAAGATCCACAAGATCGAGCACCGCGTCTATCCCAAAGCCATACAATTATTCGTGGAAGACCGCCTCAAAGTCAGCGGCCGTAAGGTAGAAGTCCAGCCCAAGAAGGCGTGATAGGGGAGACGGGAAGCGTGAAGTGTTTATTACGTTGCGCGTTTAGAATTAATTCATCATTTAACCGTGGTGGATAGAATCTCATCCCGCCCGATCTCAGTTGTCTCATCCTCCGCGAGATCATTCAGCACAACTCCCTCAAACGCTGTAAAACCATAAGCGCTGATCGATGCCGCGGCCGCCGCCGTCAGCGTTTTCACCGGATCTTCCGAGGGGGGGAAGCTGCTGCGGGTATATTTAAACGTGATCCGGTGCTTTATCTGCCGAGTCAAAAAATCTGTCCAGGTCAGGTCGGAGTAGTCCAGAGACCGGCCGGTCTCATCCTCGATCAGGCCCACATCCCCGACGATATCCGTAATGTAGCGCTGATAATACTCGCCTTGTCCCAGGGCCTGGGTCATGACCTTCTTCAGATCCTGATAATGAAACAGCGACGAGACCCCAATGCCGTGACGCGTGTCCGCGATCGTGATCCGCACGAACTTCACCGGCGTACTCTCAGGATCCTCTTCTGTATTAAGATCATTGTATGACCGGTACACTGCCGACGACAAACTGCTGTTCAAACGGCTGAACTCATCCGTGTAGCCTGACGAATACCCCAAAGATTTAGGATACTCCCGGATCGGCGAAATATCATAATCAATCACAAACTGCCCGTCGCGGAAAACCACCTCGACAAAATTCAGCTGCTGCTTAGGCGTGCCCTCTTCCGGCGGCGCCTCAGCGGGTTTACGCGCCGCCCGGTACTGAAAAATATCATGTTCTACCGGCACATAAACATAGAGTGTCCTTTCCAGCGGCCGGATCACCGCCGGGATATCCATTTCCTCAGTCAGCAGACGGTGCAGTTTTTCGTGACCCGCGCCGACATCTTTCACCGGCGGAGGCGGCGTGCCGCAGCCCGTGCATGTCCATCCCAACCCTGTCAGGCAAAAGAAAATAAGGAGAGGGCGAATTTTCTCGCACAGTGTTTTTTTAAAGAATTTTGTTTGCATGAATTGAGAAAAAAAGATTTGAGTATTTCATTTGGATTGCGATATCCGCATCGTTCATTTTTTCTGCCGATCAGATCGCCTCGCCCGCCGAAGAAGAATCCGCGTCCATCGCCAGCACCCGGGCCGACTTCAATCCGTATTTGTCAAAAATCCCCGCGATCTCATCAAATTCCATCTCTTCCTGCTTGTAAAGCTTCTGGGCAAATTCTTCGTACAGCTCGCGGTTCGCCTGCAGGATCTCCTCGACATCCTTGAGGCAGGTCTGCAGAATATCCTGCACATCATCTTCCAGCCGCGCCTTAGTCGTCTCCGACAGCATCGACTGCCCCTGCGGCCCGGACAAACTGACAAAATCCCCGATCAGCCCGGACTTCCCCATGCCGTAATGCCAGACCATCGCGTTGGCGTAGCGCATCGCCACATTAAAATCCGCGCCCGGTCCGCCCCCGACGCCGGAAGATGTCGAGCCGAACTTCATTTTTTCACCCACATAACTCGCCACCGCGACCTTGATCTCCGCCAGCAGATCCTCTTTCCGGTGCGAATGCAGTTCTTCCGCCGGGCGCTTCGACACAAAACCCAGATTCCCTTTATGCGGAATGATCGTTGCCTTAATCACATCATTCGTCGGGTGGCACAAATACGCGATCACCGCGTGGCCCGCTTCATGGTAGGCCGTCCAGAGCTTTTCCTTATCGCTCAGAATAATATTGCTCTTCATCCCGAAACTTACCCGGTCGTAGGCCACCGACAGATCGCGGTTGGTCAGCTCATCGCGCCCTTCGCGCATCGCCACCAGGCTCGCCTCGCGGATCATGCTTTCAATATCCGACGGAGAAAACCACAGCGCCTTGCGCGCCAGCAGATCCGCGTCGATGTCCGAGACCGCCTTAACCCGTTTCAGATAAAAACGGAATAACTGTTTGCGCTCCTCCAGATTGGGCTTGCCCACATGGATCTTACGGTCAAACCGGCCCGCGCGCATGATCGCCGAATCCAGCTCGTTTTCCGCCACGTTAGTCGCCGCGATCACCACAATATTATTTTCCGCCTTGCGCAGACCGTCGAGCTCGGTCAAAAACTGATTGATCGTGGCATTGCGGTCCGTGATCCCGCCGCCGAACCCCTGGTCCGCCTGCCGCGGCCGGGCGAACGAGTCGATCTCGTCGATAAAAATAATGCATCCGCCATGCAGCTTGGCCATGGCGCGGCCCTCTTTAAAGAGCGACTTCATGCGCGCCGTGCCCACCCCGACGAACATCCCGATAAATTCACTGCCCACCGCTGAGATAAGAGGGAGGCCGCATTCCGTCGCGATCGCCTTGGCCAGATACGTTTTTCCGCAGCCGGGCGGGCCGATCATGATCGTGCCCTTGATGATCTTGCCGCCGATCGCCTTAACCTTGGCCCGGTCTTTCAAAAGTTCCACCAGCTCCCAGGCCTCCTTTTTCGCCGCCTCCATGCCGATGACCTCACTCCATTTCACATCGGCCTGCGCCAGGGTCACCTTGCTCTGACCCATTTTCGCGAAGCCGCCCTGCATAAAATAGAACTGCAGCCCGATCATGATGGGTGCTGCGATCAGCTGGACCAGCAGAAACATCGGCAGCAGCAGCGCCATCTGCGCGGCGATCTGCTGACGGGTGAAACTCTCCAGCTGATAAAAATTCTGCACACAATAATTGACAAAAAACCCGGCCAGCACGACCGTCGCGATCAATAGCCCGATGATCAGGATCCTCAGCCAGTACAGCTTGATATACATCCACATTTTTCGCATGATCACGTTCCTTAGAATGGGGGACAGCGCCCTATTTCTTATTAACTCTTTTATTTTTAATAAACCGGATACAAATAATACAAAGTTAAGTATATCATATAGATACAGAGCAGGAAAGGGGGTCGTTGACGCGCGGCAGATTGAGTTTATGTGTGTAAATTTATCTCCTTTGATTGAAAGGCGTCCATCTCTAAATCCCCCTCCCTTGATGGGAGGGGCCAGGGGAGGGTGATGCCTTTCGCGCTTCCCGTATCCCATCGCACGTTTCCCGTATCCCGTTCTTGCCTCCCCTTGATGGGGAAGGTCAGGGAGGGGGTAATTCTCTTTTTGTCTTCCGTGCGTCATAGTGAATTGTAATTAGAAGTGCGACAAAAAAAGCTCCATAGATCTTTTAAAACCTGTTATTTTGTAAGGTGCTAAACCAACCAAAAAACAGGAGATCATATGGAGCCAAAAGATTGTAGCACAAAGAGCAAGAAGTATAAACATTTGTCTGAGAGCGAGCGGTACAAGATTGAGGCGCTGTTGGAAGGCAAAAAGACCGTTAAAGAGATTGCTTGGCTTTTAAGGCGTAATCGAGCGACGATCTATCGGGAAATAAGACGCGGGACAGTCAGCCGGATTCAGCACGATTTAAGCGAGAAGGATCAGTATCGGGCAAATGTAGCGCAAAGGAAGTATCAGGAGCTTGGGAAACATAAAGAGCGATCATTGAAAATTGGGAAAGATCGGCGGTTAGAGCGATATATTCGCAAAAAGATTTTAAATAAGAAGTATTCGCCGGACGCAATTATTGGAGAGATCAAGCAAAAAGGATTAAAGTTTGAAGGTATGATCTGTACCAAGACGTTGTATAACTATATCGACGCTGGTATATTCTCTGGTGTTAGTAATGAAAGTCTTTGGGAGAAGCGCAAGAAAAAACGAGGATACAAGACAATCTCTCGAGTGAGCCGGACCAATAGGATGGCGCGCAGGATAACAGAGCGGCCATTGGCCGCAGAGATGCGCGAAGAATACGGGCATTGGGAAGGAGATTGTGTGAGAGGGCCTTTAGGGACCAAAGCAGGGCTTTTGACGCTGACAGAACGAAAGACGTTAGAAGAAATCATCATAAAATTGAAACGAATGACACAGAAGGAAGTCAGGAAGGCGATTAATCGATTGGAACGGAAATACGGGTCCAAATTCAGGATAAAGTTTAAGAGCATCACATTTGACAACGGGGTTGAATTCCTGGATTGGGAATCTCTAGAGAGCAGTATTTTAGAACCTGGTAAGAAGCGAACGATAACATATTTTGCGCATGCTTATAGTTCATGGGAGCGCGGATCGAATGAGGTTCAGAATAGAATGATCCGGAGATTTATCCCAAAAGGGACGGATATTGCTGATGTAAGCAGCCAGAAAATAAAAAGAATCGAAAACTGGATGAATAATTATCCCAGAAAAAAGTTGGGGTACAGGACGGCAAAACAAATGGCCGAAGAATGCTTACAAAATAGCAGTGATCAAAGGCTTGATCTTGTCGCACTATGAGTTACAATCCACCTAATGTTCAGAGATTATCCGGCACTGTTGACGGGTATGACGTCTTGCTTTAAAAT
>CAZQQI010000044.1:0-7899 GCA_964595465.1 uncultured Planctomycetales bacterium
CTCCTCCGCAAAGGGGAGGGAATATAGGAGCGGGATCCTCCTCCGCAAAGGGGAGAGAATATAGGAGCGGGATCCTCCTCCGCAAAGGGGAGGGAATATAGGAGCGGGATCCTCCTCCGCAAAGGGGAGGGAATATAGGAGCGAGATCCTCCTCCGCAAGGGGGATGGAGAAGAGCGAAGAAGGAGAGAAGGAAAGGAGAAGGGGACAGGTCAATCTTCATTGCAATCAAGACCTGTCCCCTTTAACCTTTAACTTTACGCCGCGGCCATCATGGCCTTGACATCATCCTCAACCTCACCGGTCGGCTTGATATCGAATTTCTCGACCAGAACATTGAGGATGTTCGGTGAGACAAAGGCCGGCAGGGTCGGGCCCAACCGGATCCCTTTAAATCCCAAATACAGCAGGGCCAGCAGTACACAAACGGCCTTCTGCTCATACCAGGCAATATCGAACTCGATGGGCAGGTCATTGATATCCTCGACCTCAAAGACCTCTTTCAGCTGAAGAGCGATAAAGGCCAATGAATAGGAATCATTACACTGCCCGGCGTCGAGAATACGCGGTATCCCGTCGATGTCGCCCAAAGGCAGTTTATTATAGCGGTACTTGGCACAGCCCGCGGTCAGGATCACGGCATCGTCCGGCAAGGCCTTGGCCACATCGGTAAAATAATTCCGTGAGGGGAACCGTCCGTCACAGCCGGCCATAACCACAAACTTCTTGATCTTGCCGGCCTTGACCGCGCCGACCACTCTATCCGCCAATGCCATGACCTGCTGACGCGCGAAACCTCCCACGATCTCTCCTGTCTCCAGTTCTTCCGGGGGCGGGCATTGCTTGGCCATTTCAATGATCGCTGAGAAATCTTTGGGCTGATCATCTTTTCTATCCGGGATATGCTTGACACCCGGATATCCCGCCATCCCCGTCGTGAACATCCGGTCTTTATATTCGTCCTTGACCGGGGTGATGCAGTTGGTCGTCATCAGGATCGGCCCGTTGAAAGATGCGAATTCCTTGCTCTGCGCCCACCAGGAACTGCCGTAATTGCCCACAAAATGATCATACTTTTTGAACTCCGGATAATAATTCGCCGGCAGCATTTCGCTATGGGTATAAACATCTACACCCGCGTCCTTAGTCTGCTCAAGAAGTTCTTTCATATCGCGCAGATCATGACCGGAAATCAGGATCCCGGGATTTTTGCGGACACCCAGATTGACCTTGGTGATCTCAGGATGCCCGTAAGCAGACGTATTTGCCTCGTCGAGAAGCGCCATGGTCGTCACGGCTTTCTCACCGGTCTCGATGACCAAAGCGGTCAGTTCATCGGCACTCAGATCTTTGTCGATGGCCGCCAACGCCTTGACCATGAACTGATAGATCGCATCGTCATGATGACCGAGGACATGCGCGTGATCCGCGTAGGCCGCAATACCTTTGGCCCCGTAAAGGATAAGCGCCTTAAGCGAACGGATGTCCTCATTGTCGCTGTAAGACTTCGGCGTCACCGTCTCGGCCTTGACCAGCATTTCATCCTTGGATTCTGTGCGCCAGAGCGCGCAATCCGGCTTATCCTCCTGGACCTCCCCGGCCTTCTGCTTTAACTCATCACGCAGATGCAGTGCGCGGCGGACAAGATCAGCGATGCGGTCTTCATCAAAATTCCCATTGGTAATGGTGGCAAATAACGCTTCATTGATAAATACCCCATACTTTCGGTCAAGCTCCCCTTCGATCTGCTCAGCGTAAAACGCCATGCCCCGCAGAACAAAGATCAGCAAGTCCATTAAATTTGCGGAACGGTCATCTTTTCCGCAGACGCCCCGTCCTCCGCTGCAGCCGACATTCTTGGCGGCTTCCTGACATTGGTAGCAAAACATACTCATGTGTCCCCCCTTGTTAAACAGTTAGACGATGTCTCCCTGTATGGATACCGTGTCATCTTTAATAACCACATTTTTCCCTGAGGCCTTAAGCGCCTCCTCCACAATCTTGACCGTCCCGGTGCAGCAGGGCACCTCCATATGGACAGTACTGATCGACTGGATATGATTCGCGCGGATGATCTCGGCCAGCTTATCTATATAAGCCGGGATCTCCGAATCCAGTTTAGGACAAAAAATGACCAGAACTTTGTCCTGCAGAAATCTCTCATGAAAATTGACATAGCTGAACGGCACACAATCCGTGGCCACCAGCAGATCCGCGTTTTTAAAATACGGCGCGTGCGGACTGAGCAGTTTCAGCTGGACAGGCCACTGGCGCAGAGCCGAGCCGCCTTGAACCGCTTGAACATCCTCTTTTTTATCATTTTCCCAAACGCGGGCCATACTGCCGGGACAGCCCTGATGCGGGCGAGGCGTCTTCTGCGGCTGATCTGCCGGCCGGTCTCCAGCCGGTTTCTGCTGTTTAAGATGCTGCCGCACTTCCTCTTCATCAAATCCCGCGGCTTCGCGTTCTTCGATGATCAAAGCGCCGGTGGGACAGTTTCCCAGACAGGCCCCGAGGCCGTCACACAATGATTCTTTGACCAGACGGGCCTTGCCGTCAATGATCTGCAAAGCCCCTTCGGCGCAATCCGGCACGCACTGCCCGCAGCCGTTGCATTTTTCCTCATCTATTTTTATGATCTTGCGTTTCATAGCTGCCTCCGACTTCTCCTAATAAGGTAGCGATAGTAATATTGTCGAATTCGTGCTGAACCATATCCTGAATGCGCATGATATTTTTGCGCAGAGCACAAGTCGGGCGGTTATGACAAAGCTTTTGGCGGAACATGCACTGTGACAGTTCGATCTGTCCCTGAAAGATCTCCATCACATCGGAAACCGCGATGGTATCAGCCGAACGTGCCAGGCGGAATCCGCCCCGTCCTCCCTCATGCGACTCCAGCAATCCCGCTTTCATCATTTTCTGCAGGATCTTGCGCAGGTACTCATAGGGAATACGGGCTTCTTCAGAGATCTTTCGGGCCGTCATAAAAGAATCAGGCTGACGGGATAAAATGATCAAAGCCCGCACGGCGTAATCACTGTTCTTTGTTAGAAGCTGCATAAAATCTTTTTCTCCTTTGATTGAGACTATTTTAGTCTCAATCAATGAATTGTCAAGGAGTTTTTTCCGGTGGCAAAGTTTATCGTAACACTTTAGCTTTAAATACGGCGGAGATAGCCCTGACAGGCATGGTAGACTTCCTTGATATCCCTCACCTGATTCTTGCGGAGATCATTCAGAAAGAGACGCCGCTGTTCGATCTCATTGAGAATTTCTGTATTCTCGATGCCGCTCTGACGGCTGAGTTTATCGCGGAAGATCACGGTCGGACCCAGCTCCTCAAACCCAGCGGAGGCGTTACGAAAACGCCATAACGGAGACAGGGCGATACGGCCGGTCTCCATATTCGACGTTTCGGCCAGTTCGGTGACCACTCGCCGGGCAGACGCCTCTGCCGAAACCCGGCCGAGAACAACAATAATATCGATCAGGTTCAGCGCCGAGGCCGGAACATTCATAGGGTGGCTTTCCATGCGCTGTATTGTCTCTTTGGCAGTGCCGGCATGAACCGTACCCATACAGAATTTGCCGATATTCATGGCGGTCATCATATCCCGGGCCTCTTCTCCGCGGACTTCGCCGACAATAATCCTGTCTGGACGCATACGCAGACTATTTTTGACCAGGTCTTTCAGTGAGCAATCTTCTTCGGCCTCTACCCGCGAAACATCCGCAATCCACTCTGAACGCAGCTCCAGAGAATCCTCGACGATAACCATATGCTGGTCCGCAGGGATAAACTCAAGCAAGGCATTAAGAAAAGTGGTCTTCCCCGCGCCGGGTCCGCCGGAAACCAAAATATTGGCCGGCTTAATCCCCATGCCTTCGACATAAAACCATAATAAAGCCGCCATCCGGTCAGTCAGGGTCTGGTTTTCCAGGAGATCAATGATGCTGAACGGGCGGGATTTGATCTTGGTGATGGTGACTTCCGGGCCTTGAGGAGAACGGACAATATTCACCCGGCCCCGCATGCCGGGAAGATCCACATTATTAATGATATCCAGCGATCTTTTCCCTCCGAAGACCAGCAGCTTTTTGATAAGAAGGTCGAGTTCGGCACGGTCTTTGATCCGGCAGGGAAGACTTTGCAGGCCCTTCCCTTTAATATGGGCATGCACCGGACCGCTCCCATTGATAATAATATCCTCAATATCCGGATCATCCAGCAGCTGCTCCAGCAGGCCGTAGCTTTTTACGCGGCGGACTTGCTCCTGCAGTTTATCGTCCGCGCAGTAAGACGGCTTCTGCCTTTCACCCTGGTTCTGCTGATGAACACGGCAGACGTCACGCACCGCTTCACGGATGATTTCATTTTTTTTGTGATCCGCCTGGTCAAGCTGAATATCCCCGGCGATGTGATTCAGCACATCAGATTGAAATTCGATCTGTCTTTTCTTCATATCCCTTCCTTCTTTGAATTTTTATTTTAAAGGAAAGACATAAAGCACGGCCGACCTGAAACCAGAGGTTTCCGACCGGAAACCACTTTTTGAGTCAAATTTCACAACAATTAATGATGTGTTAAATCAGGCGTGACTGCGGATAAGGTCGAACAGGATTTTTTGAAGTACTTGGAATCCTGCAAGAAATCACTAAGAGACTATTAAACTTTTAGACAAGAATTCTTTACCGTCTCTCAATGATTTCGGAAAGAGCTTTGCGGTCTTTTTTGCGGATATCCCCGCGTTCCGGGTAACCGACGCTGACCATAATATCAAGCCGGTCGCCCCGCTTCAGGCCGAGTTCTTTTTTGACCGCACGCTCATCAAACCACCCCAGCCAGCAGGTCCCCAGCCCTTCCTCCGCGGCCTGAAGGATAAAATGCTCAACCGCGCTCCCCAAGTCGATCAGACTGTACTGGATATTGCGCATGGTCCCGCCCAGGCGGGCGGCATAGCGGGACGACTCTCGCACCACCGCCACTAGAACCGGGGCCTGAGAGGAAAAATTGTTCATGGCGTATATGCTGTGAAAAGCCCGGCCGCAAACACGCGTCTTGAGTTCGGGATCGCTGATGACAATAAAACGCCAGGGCTGAGAATTGCAGGCCGACGGAGAAAGCCGGGCAGCCTCCAGACAGCGCTCGATCGCCTGACGGTCGACAGTCCGATCAGAATACTTGCGGCAGCTCTGGCGTTTGTGGACGAGCTCTAAAAAATTCATTATGTCCCCCTCCCTGACCCTCCCCACAAGGGGGAGGGAATGTGTTTGTTCGGTCCTCCCCTCAAGGGAGAAGAGAATGTGTTTGTTCGGTCCTCCCCGCAAGGGGGGAAGAATGAGTTTTTCGCCCCTCCCCGCAAAAGAGAAAAAATATCTTTTTGTTTATTATAACGCAGAAGGCCCGGCAGGTAAAAGTTCAGCAAGAGAAAAGATATTGCTTCCTTTACCGGAACGGGCTAATATAATGTCCACAGTGAAAGGACGCTTATGAAACGGAAATTCTTTAAAAAGAACATGACCTGGCAGACCAGCTACTGGACCGCGATGCTCGGCTTCTTTCTGGCCCTGAAAAGAGAGGCCAGCGTTCGGCGCGCGGTCTTTTTTGCCGTTTTATTTATCGGCTTGACCTGCGCGTTCCATAACCATTATTTTGAAATTCTGATCATGATCCTGGCCTGGCTGCAGGTGGTGGTCTATGAGATCTTTAATACAGCCATTGAGAAGGTGCTGGACTATACCAGCAATTATGAATACCACCGGCTGGTCAAGTATGCAAAAGATTTTTCAGCGGGAAGTGTGTTCATCGCATCAGTGATCGGCACGCTGATCTTCGCGATCATTATGTGGAATTATTTCATTTAAAAATCGCTGATGCTCTTTCTCGACCTGCTGCGCTCCTAAAGGAGAATTCGGACGGCACGGAATTTCTAGAGTTAAGGCCTGGCCCTATTTTAAAAAACCGGGGCAGCCGGCCCCGGTGACGGTTCACCGCATATTTTATTTCTTCACAGCTTTGGGTTTTTTATTCTTCTTGTCTTTTCTGCCCTTGCTTTTGTCACCCATACCATCTTCTCCTTTTTAAAGTTGTCCATTATTTTATCATAAGAACAACCTGTTACCGCCAATTCTTTTTAAGGATAACGCCGGGCTTTTGGAAAGAGCGCGGAGAGACTTTTAAGGGAGATTATGAAATATGGTTAAAATGCAGGGTTAACGTCACCGTCTAACAAGGACCGTTCATCAAAAAAGCGTAACCCACAAATGCTCATTCCTTTATTCTAAATCGGACCAGGCTGTGTAGCTCCGATGAAGCTGCCCGCCTCCGATCTGCCCCGGGCGGTCTTCCCGCCACCAATATGCGACCACCTCCGGCTCCCCGTTTTCGCACACCATATCCATCCCGACCTTATGCTGGATGACATCTTCGGGATTGTCTGGATCAAAACCCAACCCAAACCCGACACGTTCGCCCCGTACCCACTCAGGCCTAGTCCAGGCATAATAACTCCCGCCTTCAACCACCGCGGACGGCGGAAGATCAATCGGCAGCTGCGCCAGATCATCGGTTACCTGGCCAGTCGAGCCGCAGTAAATAAATTGGCCCTTTGAAATAGCAGTGACCATCTGTTGAGCTTCTGTATATCCGGCTCTGCGTACGGCGTTGAACAGCCGCGGCAGCGCCAGAGATGTCAGGACTCCGACAATGATGATGACCACAACTAATTCGAGAAGTGTAAAGGCTCCGGTTGTGTGTAATGTCCGGGCCAGCGCCGTATCTTTTTTTATTTTTTTCATTTATTGGTAAATACTTTTTTGATGTCCAATATCAAGGACATAAACTGTTACAACTTTTTTATCAATCCGATAAATAATACGCTACGTCCCCACACGTAATGAATATTTGCCTTTCAGCTCATGTCGCAATGGCTTGCCCTGAAGAGTGAGAACGTGAGAACGCATGAGAACGGGTCAGACCCTGAACAGGGACACAGCTAATTCATTTCCCGGCATCATCGTCCTCTGTCCCCGTCTGGGGTCTGACCCCCTTTTTCTGACCCCCTTTTTCCCTTTTTGCCTTTTTGACCCCCTTTTTTCCAACGGGTTAAAAACGATTTCCTCCCGGACCCACAAAATCCCACAAATTACCTCGGTTTTAAACTATGCGCCGACATCCAATCTCTAATTTGAGACTCCTTCATCTTTCCTTCCGCGATGTCCATAACAAATTCAAATTTTGTTTTCATCGATGCCTTGATATCATATCCGTTCATCCTCAGCATCAGGCGCATAGCTTCAAACCCGGTTCTTTTATTCCCATCGATAAATGGATGGTTGCAAATAATTGAATAGCCTAAGGCAGCAATCTTGCCGTATAAATCGGGATATAAGTCCTTTCCGCCAAAGGATGCGTGCGGGCGGTAAACGGCGGATTCTAATAAATTTTTGTCACGCACACCGTGTGATCCGCCCGTGGCTGAAATGATCTGCTTGTGAAGAAATATGACCTGGTTAGGATAGAGATACTTCATGCATCAGCCAGCTTTTTCAATAATCCTTTATCCTCTTTAATCAGAGCATCAATTTCGTTTTGGAATTCACCAGAAACAATATCTTCTTTGTGCTGACGAATGATTAAATTAATGCCTTCACGGATCAAAGTGGATTTTGGAATATGCGTCTCGCTGGAAACGGCCTCTAAAAATTTCAGCTGAGTCTCTTCTATTTTAAAACTAATCGATCTCATCATTTTTTTCACCTCCGTTAAAAACATACTATACAATATTAGTATTGTCAAGTATTACTAAATATTACAAAAATAAAGGCTGCGTTTAGCAAGATGTATAATGCCCCCGGGAAACTGGACCACAAAACAGGGATAAATAAGGTATAATATC
>CAZQQI010000045.1:0-7313 GCA_964595465.1 uncultured Planctomycetales bacterium
CCTCCCCACCAGGGGGAGGGAAAGGTGTGTTAGTCGCCTCCCCACCAGGGGGAGGGAAAAGCGTGTTAGGAGTCTTTTCGTCAGAAGAATGGATGCCAGTGTGTGGTGAAGAGCTGCCTTGTGACGTGTTGATATCAATGCCGTTGGGGATGACCTTGACGCGGGGATGGCCGGAACGGGCTATGACCTTCTGCCGGTCGATCTCTGAACAGACGTGGATCTCGCTGAATTGCGGCCAGAGGCGTTTTTCAAAGCGCTGAAATTTTGACCATTCGATCAGGGCGTAGAGTTTTTCCAGGGGATTGGTGATCGTATTGACGTAGCGCCCCAGGATGGTGGACTCCACATTATGTTCATCGAGTATTGTTTTGTGGCGCAGTTCTTCCGGGATATTCAGGGCCTGGTGAATGCCGTCACAGACGATCAGATCGTACTGATTTTTATTTTCCATTGCTGAAACTTTATCGCGCATGCTCTGTGAACGGCGTGACCAGACCGCGTACGGCAGATTTGTGAACAGAGCCTTTAAGCGGGACAGAGCGCCCTGGGGAGGCAGATCGTCAGCAGGAAAAAACTCATAACCCAGATCAAAGATCTCGCTGGCGGCCATGCCGGCGGGATTGTCCCGCAGACGTCCGAAACAGAGTATGGTCAGATGCCCGGCCCGCCGCAGGCCCAGGGCATAATGCCAGGAACGCATGCGCGCCCCGCTGTCGGGCGGATAAGGTGTTTCTTTTGTGAGGAAGAGGATATTCATTTATAGCATCCAGCAATTAGCCGTTAGCATTTTGTAAGAGGCGTAGAATAAATTGAATTGTAGAAGGAGAGAATTATCATTCCCTATTCGCTATTCTCTATTCTCTATTTTCTATTCGCCATTTTCTATTCGCCATTCCCTATTCGCTATTCTCTATTCTCCATTTTCTATTCGCTATTCGCCATGCTTTTTTATTAATTCCCCGATCATGCGCGCGATGTCAGCGCGTTTAGCATCATATTCGGCATAGGGCCAATTATTCTGATCAATATCCATGTTGATATCATTGCGTATCGCTTTCAGCAGACGGCGTGCGTCGTTGACCGCTTCTGTCTCAGCGCCTGCTTCCTTTTCGGCCTTGGCGATCAGATTTTCCAAAGTCCGGATGTAGCGCAGATCATCGACTCCTTCCCGCACGATCTCGAACCAGGGTGTATTGATCGGTCCGCTTTCTGAGGGGTATGAGGCGCAGTAGTCGCTCTCTCGTCCGTCCAGGTCAAAAAACGGGTCGACCGCCGGCAGCTGATAATGCCATTGAACCCTCCCTTTTGCGCCGCTGGCCCAAAGATAAAATCCGAAAGAAAACCGGTTTTGGCCGATATTGTAGAACCAGATATCTGTGTCGGTCTTTTCTGCCTTTTTCAGTAAGTTTTTGTCGATCTTCATACCGTTGTTGATCGTGGCCGTGCTCAGATGCGGGAAAATTTCCACATCTTTGGTGCTGTTGAGATACGCGGTCGCGTTAAGACCGGCGTCTTTGACAGCCTGCGCTGCTTTGATCACCGAGTCGATCCCTTCTCCGCCGGTGTTGGAGACCTCATCCGCCAGGCCGATCAGGATCGTCCGGCCGGTCAGCTGTTGGGCGTGCCACTCGATCTGTTTGAAAGCGTTTTGGATCGACGAGCGGAACAGCTGGTCATTGCCTTCGGTGCGTTTGCGGATATCGTGAAAGACCGAGATCAGGCCGTAGCCGGAAATAGGCTGGTTAAAGCCGAAGTGTTTATAGGCGTGCAGGAACTGATCAAAGAATTTAAAATCCAGCTGAACATCGCCCCCGTCGTGGATCTCACGGACTCCGGGACTGATGCCCAGGGCCAGGGTGTTCATCCCGTGCTGACGCATGTCATACAGGTGGCGTTCAATTGCGGTCCACTTTTGGGATTTGCGTTCGGGATACCAATTGTATTGCGGGGGCAGGGAATAAAACAGTCCGACCGGGATGCCGGGTTCGTCAAGGCTGAACGGCATAACAGTCAGGACGATGTTGAACGCCGGGGAACATTGGTCGTCAGCGGTGCAGACGCGGACGATACCGCGGTAATCTCCCGGCCGGGCGTCATCCGGGACATCGACCGTCCCCCAGAAGAAACGGTTGATCCCTTTTTCAAATTCAGCAGACTGCTGTTCGCGCAGCATCTCCCCTCTAACCGTATAGACATTCGGCTGGATCAGCTTGAGTTTGTACTGAACACTGCGTAAAGAGATCGTGTCAGCCGTAATCGTGTCCCCGTTTTCACCGGTCAGGGCCGACATCTTAACGGTCGCTGTCCGGCCGCCGGTTAAAGCATGCAGTCCGATCAAAAATGGCTCGCTTTCGCCTTTTGCCGCGAAGACGCGGATGTCCGGGGTGATCTGTTCGGCGCGCGGGGGTTCGTGCGGGAACATAGGTTCCTGAATATTTTTAACGAACGGGACAAAGCCGATTTCCTGATGGGCCGCGCGGACCGTGTCACTGAGAGGCGCGAACGCTGGGACCTTTTCAACATACTGGCTTTCAAAGGCCTTGCGGCGTTGCGCATCGATCGTCTGCAGATAGTTTTTGACCTGGTTATCCTGCTTCAGCGGGGCAATGATGAGGGCGTTGAACGTGCAGGCATAACCCGAATTCGGTTCGCACTTAATGTCCAGCTGACGGTCGTCGACATTAACAGTAAACCGGCGCCAGACAAAACGTTTCTGAATATAATTTTTAAAGACGTCCTGGCCGGGCAGGTCTTCATGGTTCAGGTGGGCGTAGTAGTGATCACGGAAAAAAATCTCCGGCGGCATAATGTCTTCGCCCACGACCTTTCCTTCGGCGATGAGACGGCGTTCGGGATAATTCTGGTAGTATTCCCAGAAGCCGGGGTCTTCCATCATAATGTAGGCCGCATAGTCGCCGTTGGGGACATCGACTTTGAATGATTGCCCCCCTCTGACCCAGTCACGCAGGAGCGCGTCCGGGTAGCGCCGGTCCTTGGCGTCCAGGCCGTAGGTCGAGGACCAGCCGTAGCCTGTGTCGTCCTGATATCGGGTAGAGCCGGAAACTTTTTTAAACCCCGGCCAGGTTTCGGACTGGTCTGTGCCGAAGTCAAAACGCTGCAGGCCTTCAATGTCTGAGCCGGCGGCCTTTTCCAGACGTATATTATCAAAATATAGAGTGGTCGGTTCTTTGGTGTCGATCGCGAAGATGTTCAGGCCGATGATCTGTGAGATATCGATGACGCGTTTTTTATTATTGGTCTTAATGCCGGTGATATTGAAAACGAACTGATTATATCCGGGCCGGAAAGCAAAGTAATGTTCGTAGCGCTGAGGATAGCTGTGTCCGCCGGGCTTATCTTTGATCTGCAGGCCGAAGCGGACCAGGTCCTCGTTGGGGTTATAGGCTTCAAAGACCAGTGTGTCGAAACCGGACCAGTCGCCGGGAAGATCTCTGGCGTTTAAGCCCGGGTATTTTCCGGCGGGATAAACGACTTTCAGACAATGGCTGTCGGGACAGACGTCGGCTTTCACGATATCGGTGCTGATGCCGTTTCCCCGCCAGCGGACCGGGTCTTCACCTTCAAAACTGCTGAATAAGCCGGTTTCTTTCGAGAACGCTGGACGCGGGGCTGGTGTTTCAGCGGACGGTTGGTCCCGGGAAGATGAGTCAGACGCTTTTTTGTCCTGACGCGCGCTGTCTTGAGTTTGCCGGCAGGACTGCAGACCCGTGCTGATGATCAGCATAACCGCGATGCCGAAGATAATGCCGATAAGGAATGTGAGGAGTGAACGGTTCATTTTTTTAGCAGCCAGCAGTTGGCTGCTAGCATTAAGCATTCTTAGTTTGTGGTTAAACGTTGAAGGCGACTCGTGAATAGCTATTCTCCATTCTCCATTCTCAATTCGCTATTTTCTATCTTTCGTTTGATGCAGCAGCACGATGCCCAGGGCGAAAAAACCGAAACAGATCAGGGCCGCCAGGATGAGGACCGATCCCATGATGCTGGTCCACCCTAAGATGGCTTCCTGTGAAATAAATTTTTTATACAGGACGACGGCCAGGCCGATCAGCCAGAGCCCGATAAAGGTTAAGGATAATTTCAGGAAAAAAAAGATAAACTGTTCGCGGAATTCGGCCAGGGCATTAAACCCGTAACGGACCAAACCTAAAAAATTCATTTTTGACCGGCCGTCCAGTCTTTCCTGCCGCGGCCAGGTGATCTTTTTATAACGGGCCGGGCGGCGCTGATGCAGGTGCGCGGCCAAATGAACAAAATGCCGTCCCTGCAGAGATTCAGCCACGCGCCGGCTGATCAGGCAAAAGTTGCCGCAGTCCATGGTCTGTCCGGTAATGAAACGGAATTTCAGCAGAAAGATCCCGTAGAAAAAACGGAAAAGAACGCCGTCCTTTCTGCCGCTGCGTGCCACCGGGACATAATCCAGATCGCGGTATTCCAGTAATTCCGGAATGACGGCCGGGTCATCCTGTCCGTCACTGTCCATGATGATGAAATTTTGCGCGTCTGTTTTAAGCGCCGCGCTGATGCCGTCAGCGATCGCGGTCTGATGGCCTTCGTTAAATGGACGGCTAACGACCTGGAGTGTGATATGCGGAGCTTCGAAGGCGTAATCGTTCAGGGCCTGCAGGGTGTTATCGTCAGAGCCATCGTCCACCGCAAAAACAGTAAACCGATATTCATTTAAGGGAGACAGCGCGGTTTCCAACCCGTCGAGCATACGGGCGATGAGGCGTCCTTCGTTGTAGATCGGCAGGATTATGGCGGTCATGGTTATGCAATGTCCAGTTTAAAGGCGGATCAGATATCGCGAATCGTTTACGATTGATATTATATAATAATACACTTTAAGTAATAAATAAACATTAAGATATTAAACTTATCACTATGTCTTCTCTTCGTATAGAAAACGGTGACACCGCCTGCAGGCAGTGTCACCGTTCTTGTGCAGCAGCGGCTGTATCAATAATAGAACCGGATGCCGGCACGGATCTGGCTGTATTCAACAGAATCGCCGCCGCCCTCGAAGTTGTAAATCCCTTCGGCGTTGAGCGCGGCCTGATCGGTCATGAAGTATTCCACACCCACGCCGGCGCGGAACGCATGATTGTCCGTTATGTCAAAGATCTCTTTGGCGTCGGTATTGTGCAGACCGATGCCTCCGAAGACATACGGCGCCAGACGTTCCATCGGGGCGCGCAGCTGATAATCCGCGAAGAGAGAATACAGGTCCGCTTCGTAATCATCATCTGTGGCCCAGCCGGCTTCAAGCTGAAACGCTGAATTGCGTGTTAAGCCTTTAACGTAGTTTACGGAATGCTGCTGGTCAAGACCGAGATCGTCCGTGTCCTCTTCGGCCCAGCCGTAAGAGTACCCGATACCCCAACGGTTGGAAATGTCGCTGACATCATCCATGTCGTTGGTACGGCTTCCTTGCTGCGCAACAGCAGGCATGGCCATTAATCCGATCATTGCAAAGGCAATAATGAATGGTATGACTTTTTTCATGATGTCTCCCCCATATTTGTTTTGTACGTCGATCTATATAATCTCCGCGTTATTTCCGCGAAGGTTAATTCAATTCTAACGCGGATCAAGGGGAAAAATATGTGCCGTTACCGTCAAAATAAGACGTGATCCCACAGGAAAAAAGGATAGGACGGTTTTTAAATGAAAAAAGGGTTGGTTCCGTCCCTTATTTATTCAGCCAGTCCTGGAAATGAATAATGCGGTCTTTTTGATCAGGGTCGAACAGAAAAGGTTCAACGTCCTGCGCCAAAGAGGGCAAATGGACCTGCCGGGCGCGTTTGGAGAGCGCGCTTTTAAGCTGCTCTTTCGTCTCGATGCTGTAACGCTGTTTAAGATAGCGATAATCGGGGTCTGTCAGAGACATTAAATAAACAATGTCAAAGAAATCTCTTCCCTTCTCACGCGTCCGGCTGAGGCAGGCGGAGATCTTCTGTGAAAGCAGGAGCGGCGCATCAACGGTATTGATATAACGAAAAATGCCAAGGGTGTTTATCAGGAATTTTTTCTCTGTATAATCATAGTTTTGAGGTTCGGCATCAATGCGTATCAAAATTCTTTGCTGTTTTTGTCCGGAAAGGCCGTGTTCGAACAAAATACCGGGAAACCGGATATAACAGTGAAACGCGCCGGCGAAGACATTTTTAATATCAACACGATATCCGTCTAGTTCGAGTTCTTTTTTAATATATGCCGCGATAGATTGAAAAGATTTTTCCGTCATTCCTTTGTTATCGAAATCCAGGTCCTCAGAAAAGCGCATGCCCTGATAAACGATTCGAATCGCTGTACCACCGATAAAAATAAGATTTTGCGCGTACTTTGAACGGTAAATGATATCGAGGATGCGGTACTGCAGACACTCCTTTAAAATATTTTCTTTAAAGCCCCGAAGGCGTTCGGGATATTGCTTTAACGCATGCTCAAAGTTGATCATGGATCAGCTCCCTGAGGTTTTCAACAGCCTGGTCGATTTTCGGTGAGGAAAAGATCTTAAGATAATCGCCCAGGCGGGTCATGTTGACCGTCGAGCGGATCTCTTCGGTGTTCAGGCGCAAGGCATCAAGCACATCTCTTTTATCGGATGCCGGTGTAAAATAGAAAGTATCCAGCAAAGTCTTTTCCGGGTCGGAAATATAAAACCAGCGGTTCCCTTCGCGGACGGGAATATAGCCGAAAAAAAGAGGTTTGCGGATAGAATGATACTGAAAGGTGCCGGACGATGTCTTGAATATTTTTTTTCTCCGGGTGGTTATACTGACCGTCTGAAAAACAGCCTCCGGGATAAAATTGTACCATGATAAGGCGGACTGCAGGCCGACATACGATGGTGTGTAGATGTGGGAGGCAATATTTTTTAAAAGGACATCATCAGTTTCGGTTTTGGTGAACAGGTAGAAGCCGTTAGTAATCTTGCGAATGTGGCCTTGCTTTTGCCATTCGTAGAGACGGCGGCGGTCAAGGCCGTTAAAGAAGGTCTCGGCATTGCGGATGTCGATGATGCGATCATCCGGAAAGGTGTTTTGAAAATCGGCATACTTCATATCAGTGTAAGTTTTATGTTATTTATAACTAAAAAATAGCATTGATTTATATAATTGTCAAAGAAAATACCAGAAAAAAAGACGGAGGCGATTTTAAAAAACAGCCTCCGTCCCACAATTATCTATTTTCTATTCGCTATTCTCTATTCTCTATTAGCTATTCTCTATTCGCTATTCTCTATTCTCTATTCTCTATTCTCTATTCTCTATTCTTTATATCTGCTT
>CAZQQI010000046.1:0-6770 GCA_964595465.1 uncultured Planctomycetales bacterium
CAATCCCCCTCCCTTTATGGGAGGTGCAAATATTCAATCCCCCTCCCTTTATGGGAGGGGTTAGGGGAGGGTGAAATTTATTTACGGGAGCCGAGATCAGAAACGGAGGCGGACATGCGCGTTATGCAAAAGAAAGCAGGGGGGGATATTTCACGGATCTTATTGGCGGTTGTCTTGACAGGTGTCATCGTCTTCGGGCATGTCCTGCCGGTTCCGGCCGAAGATGTGACGGTTGAACAGCTCACCGGTGAGGCTGAGCCCGCGGGCGATACGGATGAAGAAGGTGTTGTTGAGGAACAGCAATTCGAAATGGAATCAGCCATGATGATGGCGGCCGCGGATCCGGCTCCATCAGAGTCCAGCGCTGCGGCGTCTCCGCAATCCGCGGTCAATAATTTTCAATTTGATCCGACCAGCGGCTCCGGCATGATCAGCCTTCCTTTATATATGCCCCCGGGACGCAACGGGGTCAAGCCGGGGTTAAGTGTGACCTATTCTCCGCGTGGAGGGAACGGCCCGCTGGGTGTGGGTTGGGGGATATCTTTCGGCAGTATTGAGCGTTCTGCCAAAGAGGGTGTGCCGGCGTATGATGACACGGATACGTTTATTTGCCAATTAAACGGCGGATCGATGGAACTGGTCCCCATCGGAAACGGATATTATCGCGCCAAGGTCGAACAAGCCTTTATGAATTTTAAAAAAGACGGCAATATTTGGACAGCGAAAGACCGGCGGGGGACGACCTATTATTTCGGCCTGGCCGAACAGATGGATGACGCGTCCCGTCTGCAGGAGGGAGACAGGGTGTACCGCTGGCGTTTGAGCAAGGTCAAGGATACGCTGGGCAACTTTTATCTGATCCGCTATCTCGAAAACGAGGCCTTTGAGATCTATTATACAGGCGAACCGGGAACCGACAGCAGCGGGTATGATACCGCCGAACAAGAGCTTTACGCGCGGGTGACCACCGAACTGGAAGAGGACGAGCGTCCCGATCCACTAACCTCATACCGGTCCGGCATGCCCTACAGACTGGCCAAACGCATCCGGGCGATTAATATTTATGCTGCCGATCATCTGATGCGGCGGTATGTCTTTGATTACAATCAAAGCGCACGGACGGGGCGGTCACTTCTGACTACTGTCACGGAATACGGGTCAGACGGGGTAACCGCTATGCCGTCGTTGACATTCACGTATCAGGAAGAAGATCCGGAGTACACTGTGGCGCGGATCGAAAATCCCACCAGTGGTGATAATTTGTGGCGTTTCCGGTACAACGGAGGATACGACCGCGGTCATGATAATTATGGGCCAGTCCCCCCCGGGCATATGCTGCCGCTTTCAGAACCGATTACGCAAACATCATGGAGCAGCGGCGGCGGACGCTGGGATCAGGATGGACACGGGCGGTTGAATTTATACGGCCGGCAGGATACCGGATATTATTTTTCCTCGTATTTATATGTACAGGATCCCAAGACTGTGATCATCAGCCGTCAGCGGGATGCGTCTAATGCCGGGTTCTGGCTGAATGGAAATTACAGCGGGAGAGGTGTCGACGGCCGCTGGGACTTAAAGGCGGGGTATAATTTGATCGAATATGCTGATTATCATCAGCATCAGAGCTTTTGGCATAAGATCCTGACTGATATCGGGAGCCAGGTCGACCTGATGAATTCGGTGCAGGTGGTTATTCCGCAATTGGCCGGAGACTACAACGGAGATGGATTAGCGGACGTGGCTTCGTTTTTTGCATCCAGCGGCAAGGTGAAGGTGGCCCTTTCCAATGGCGGGGCTTTTTTGCCCAAGGTAACTTGGCTGGAAGGGGTCGCAGAAGATGCCCGTCCAGTTCTGGGGGACTTCAATGCGGACGGGAAAGCGGACATCTGTTTCTTCGATCAGACTTCCGGCAATTGGACGGTTTATACATCAAATGGAGAAGAGTTTAACGCGGGGACGGACTGGCTGAGCGGGTTCGGCGCCGGCGATACTCCGACAGCTGCGGATTTTAACGGTGACGGGCTTGTCGATGCCGCTGTGTTCCACAAAGGCGCGGATCGTCTGGAGATGCGGATCGCTTTGAATAACGGGTCGGCGCTGGTCCCGGTCGATCATGTCCACACGATCAGCGATGCGCAGGCCAAAGGATTTATCGGGGATTTTAACGGTGACGGTCTGGCGGATATGGGCGGCTACAACAGCAATGGAACCTGGTATGCCCGTTTAAATACGGGCGGTGCGGATAAGGAAATGAGCGAGCAATATTCGCTGAGCGATTTTATAAATAATATGAAGGCCATGAGTGTGGTGGATATTAACGCTGACGGCAAAACCGATATCGGGTATTTTGATCATGTTTCCGGCAAGGGGTATTATCGGTTATCACAGGGCGATCATTTTGCTGAATCGACGACGACCGGTCCGGTTGAGTTCAGCAGTGCTTCCTCAGATTCTCAGATCCAGTCCGGGGATTTCAACGGGGATGGGATTCTGGATTTTTGCGTATACAATCTGGTCGGACAGCTGCAGATCGCCTACTCCAGCGGGGAGGCCGCGGATCTGCTGGTTAAAACGGATAACGGGATAGGAGGCGTGACCACGCTGAATTATGTGCCGTCGACCGTTTTTCAGCATCATTACCTGCCGTTTGTCATGCCGCTGGTATCTTCGACCACCGTGAGTAACAGCCGCGACTTTGAGTTGACCACGCGTTACTGGTACGACGGCGGCTTGTGGAAGCCGGAAGACCGCGAATTTTACGGTTTTGAAAAGGTGCGGGTATATGACCCGGATGATCACTACAGTGAAACGGTGTTTCTGCAGGATTCGATCTATACGCGGGGCCGTGTGTCTGAGCAGGGGCAGTATTTGGCAGACGGGACTCCGATAGTAAAGACTGAAAGATCATATTTAGCGCGTCAGCTTTTTCCGGAAGACGCTCCGGATATAAAGTTTGTTTATAACCGCAGTGAGACCATCTATGAATACAATGATGATGCTACGGATCACCGGCGTACGGTAAAGTCCTATTATTATCGAGAGGATCCGCAGCTTGGAAATTTAACAGGGACAAGCACCTTACTATGGGACACAGCCGCCTCAGGGGATGATTATCCTAAGAAACGCCGGGTTTATTATCAATATCATAATAATACAGATCCGGATATCTGGCTGCTGGGCTTGCCGAAGCAGGTTGAATATCAAGACACATGGACGCCCTATGCCCGGACATATTTTTATTATGACGGGAGAACGGATATTGATGCCCTGCCGATTAAAGGTTTATTGACACGCAAAGCGCAGTGGGATGGGGATGATGTGGAGGATGATCCGTATGTGGAGTATGTTTATGATGACTGGGGAAACGTGATCGAGGAATATGACGCGGAAGGCAACATGAAAAAGTTTTATTATCAGGACAAATATGGTCTTTTTCCTGAGGCTGCGAAGAATGCCGAAGGGATCTACGAGCATGTTACGGCACGTTTCGGCAGCGGCAGCGGGAATGTTGGTTATGAATTTGAGGGCAGGACGGGGATTTTCGGCCAGCCCGCGATAAGCTATGATAAAAATGGGGCACCGACACGCTTCGCGTATGATGCCTTCGGCCGTCCGGTAAAGGTGATCGGGACCAATGATTCGGATGATTTTCCGACAGTAAGCTATGAATATCGTTTTCACAATGATCATGCGCTTAAGATCACTCGGACGCGGGTGGATCATGGAGAAGGCACCGTGGTCGAGACCGCGGAATTCACGGACGGGTTGGGCCGTTCGATCCAGACAAAATCGCCGGCGCATCAGGACGGTGTTTATTTGGTTTCCGGGATGAAAGATCTGGATCACAAGGGGCGCGTCCTGCGTGAATACATGCCGTTTGCCGGTAATCGTTCGCTAGACCAAGTGGAAGACCTGCGTACGGGATCGCCGTATACTCTGTATGATTATGACGAGCGCGGCCGGGTAGCTGCGGTGACCAACCCAGACGGAACATTTCGTACGACCAACTATAGCATTGGAGAGGTCGAAACCATTGACGCCAACGGTCATAAGCAAAGGGCCTACTATGATCTCCTGGGGCGCATGGTCAAACGGGAAGAATATACCGGAGCGGACGGCCGGTGTTCGGTTTATCCGCAGGAACCGTATCGGCTTTACGCGACCACAGAATATGCTTATGACGCCCGCGATCAGCTCACCAGGACCCGTGACGCGCAGGGCAACGAGACTGTGATCACCTATGATAAATTGGGCCGAAAGACCGCCATGGACGATTCGGACATGGGGCATTGGGAGTACCGCTATGACAATAACGGTAATATGGTCTGGCAGAAGGACGCCCGCGGGCGTGAAGTGAATTTTGAATATGACCGGATAGACCGTTTGAAAAGAAAATGGGATGGTGATGATATCGACGTGATGTATACCTATGATGATGAGGATCAGAGCTACAGCCGGGGGCGGCTGTCCTATGTGGAATACGGGCCGGCACAGGGCGGTGATATCGCAGAGTTTCATTATGACAATATGGGACGGGAAGTCCGCTCGACAAAGACAATTGACAATTTTGAATATGACGTGCGGCGGGAGTATAACGCCCTTGATGCCATTACAAATGTGTCTTATCCGGACGGAACGCGGGTGTTTTATAAATATGATGATGCCGGACGGTTGAAAGGGATCGCTAATGATCCTGAACTTTTTAATGATGCCCCTGAGCCTCTGTCGAAGAATGACGGCGGCTTTTGGCAGGACCTGCGTGAGAAAACGGGGCATATTTTTATAGGTCTGCTGGATTCAGTGATGGGTGTCGCACCGGCGTATGCCGAAGACAGCCGTCAAGTGGAATTGATTACTCCTGCGGCCGGGAGCACCATTGAAGAGGAAACCCTGCATCTGGAATGGGATGAAGGCGTTGGTGTGGAATATGTGTACCTTTTTGTCGGGTCACGACAGGGCAGTTCAGATATTTACGGCGGCGTTATTAGAGACCACAATACTGCCGATATTCAGAATATTTGGCTGGATGGCAATCCGATCTATGTGCGCATCTGGTCGAAGATGGCCAGCGGGTCCTGGTTATATAAGGATTATCAGTTTGGCACCATCGAAGTCAGATCCTCACGGGAGCCGGCCACTCTGCTGTCGCCGGCTGAGGGGTCGACCATAGAAGCGGAAACCATGCGTTTAGAGATCGACCCGGGTAAAGGGGTCAACCGGTTATATGTTTACGTCGGCACCCGCCCGGGTTATGCCGACATTTATTTCCAAACGGCAACAGATCAGACCGCAGTCGATGTGTCCGGGATATGGCTGGATGGCCAGCCGATCTATGTACGGCTGTATTCCTATGTGGGAGGCCGCTGGAAATATAACGATTATCAGTTTCAAACAATAGATAATGGAATTGAACGGACACCGTCAGAGTTGATATCTCCTGTCGAAGGGACTGTGATCAATACCCAGGAGATAGAGCTCACCTGGAGCGAAGGGACTGGGGTGGATTATAATTCTGTTGCTGTAGGGGATTGTCCGGGAAGTTCCAGTTTCTATTACAAACGAACATATAACGCAGAAACATCCGCGCATGTTCCTTTTGTTTTGCTGAACGGTGAGCCGGTATATGTGCGGGTGTATAGCCGGATGGGCCGGCAATGGAAATATAAAGATTATCGTTTTGAGACTGAGGACCAGGGGGTAGAACTGCGCAAAGCGGAATTGACCGCGCCGGAAGAAGGAAGCCAGATCAGCACCGAGACCGTTCAGTTTGAGTGGGACCCCGGGGAGGGAGCGCAGTATTATTATATCTATGTCGGTACGCAGGCAGGGCGTACAGATATTATGTATAAATTTATGAATACGGACACTCAAGTTGAGGTCACGGATATTCCACTAGATGGTGAATCCATTTATGTCCGTTTATGGACCCGGCTGTATACCGGCTGGAAATATAATGATTATACCTTTGATACGGTTGTGCCGAATGCCGCTCCAGAGGTGTCGGTCGATGCCGAAACGGTCACGGCCGAGACAGGGGATATGATCGAATTTGATGTTGTCTTTACGGATGAAAACGGTGATGACCTTCAGCTTCTGCGGCCGCTGGACAGCGAATTGCCGAGAGGTTCTAATATTGAAGTGGTTTCGATCGCGGCAGGGGAAATGACCGTGCGCTTCCGCTGGCGTCCGAACTATTACCAGACCGGAGAAGAGCAGGTGCATTTCCGTGTCAGCGACGGAGAATTAGCCGCCGATCAGTATGTCACAGTTACTGTGGAACAGGGCGCGCTGACCGAAGAGCCGCGCGTTTTTATTAAAGATATTCAATACAACATTCATGGACAGACCACGCGCATTGAATACGGCAACGGAACAGTCACGACCTATTCCTATAATGACCTGAATCTGCGTCTTGAACGTATGTATACCCAGCGGGCCGACGGAGAGGTTCTGCAGGACCTCTCCTACGAGTATGACGCGGTGGGCAATATTGTCAGCATTACTGATGCGGTCAATACAGGGTCTCAGAACTTCCGGTATGACGCGATCGGACGTCTGGCCGCGGCTGAGGCGCCGGCGAGGTATGGGGTGAAGCGTTTCCGCTATGATGAGATCGGAAACATTACAGAGAAGGACGGAAAGAGTTATACCTACGGCGAGAACGGCGCGGGTCCGCATGCCGTGACCTCGCTCAGCGATGGGTCGGTTTTTGGTTATGACGCCAACGGGAGTATGGTCAGCCGGAATGATAAAGGCTCCGGCGCTGT
>CAZQQI010000047.1:0-6524 GCA_964595465.1 uncultured Planctomycetales bacterium
GCCGGACGACACTGTTATCGGTAATATCGCACGGCTGGTAGATGTCAAAGACCACCCAACCCTATTGAGAGCCTTCAAACAATTGAAACAACGATTACCGGTTTCTTTGCAAGATGCGAACTGCCAGGTGCGAAATGCTAGCTGTGTTCGTTTATTGCTCGTAGGCGACGGGCCCGAACGCAACCGCCTGATCCGTTTATGCCAAGAATTAGGGCTGTCATATCTTCTGCCTGAAGATCACCCCCTCCCGAACCCTCCCCACAAGGGGGAGGGGTACTGGGATAATGAACCCCGACACAAAGAGGCGGGGCTAAAAAGCAAAGAAGGAAAGAGCAACAAAAATATTTCCCTCCCCCTTGTGGGGAGGACCAGGGAGGGGGGAAGCACAAACGCAGATGTCCTATTCCTCGGCACCCGCAACGACATCCCGGAGTTGTTAAACATCATGGACATCTATGCTTTATCGTCTAAGAATGAAGGGGTTTCCCTGACCCTGCTGGAGGCCATCGCCTGTAGTGTACCCTCTGTAGCGACCAGGGTAGGGGGCAACCCGGAAGTGATCCGGCAGAATAAAGAAAGCCTGCTTTGCGAACCTAATGATCCTTCCGCGCTGGCAGACTGTATACTTAATATGATAAGAGAATATGTCCTCGGTCAGGTTCATCTACCAGAAACATTTCTTCACCCACGCTTTTCATTAAAGGCCATGATAAGGCGGTATGAGGAGCTGTATGCCAAATACTGATACTTATAAAAAAAACATTCTCTTTCTCCTGCCCGGAATGATATACCGCCCGGATTTGCCCAATATTTCTGACCGTTATCTTTGGCTTTCCCAATATTCTGAAGGAGCAATCCTGGCCGATGTCACTATACCGGAATATCAAAATTATCCGATGGGGCAGTTTATGTTCATCGGCCGGCTCCGAAAATACCGCGAACGATTCTCCCGCATCCGTTCATTCCTTCATAAAATTCAGAAAGGCCGTCAACTCCATCGCAAACGTCCCATTGAGGTAATAATCTGCTACGACCCGGTAGCTACTGGATTAGCAGGACTTATTCTTAAATGGTTGTTAGGATGCCGCCTGATTATCGAGATCAACAGCGCAGAAGTCGGGGGCGCAATCATCGAACATTATGGTGATACTTTCGCATCTCGTATAAAAGATTTTTTTACAAAACAATTGTCCAGATGTGTAGTTAGTTTTGCTGATGCCATAAAAACCCTCACATCATACACAAAAAGACGAATAGAAACGAGTTATCCTAAAAAACAAATTTATTGCTTTCCAAATTTCGTTCCTACACATTATTTTAAATCAAATATCTCAGCCCGAATAGATAATTATATCTTATGTGTGGGGCATCCGTTCTATTTAAAAGGCATGGATGTACTTATTGATGCTTATCGTGATATTGTCAAAGATCATCCTCAGGCCTGTCTGGTATTGATCGGTCATCAACTCAAAGAATATGCGGATCAGCACTACGACCAACTGCCGGAAAATATCACTTTTTTATCGGGTGTTCACTATGACCAGGTTAAAGCGTATTTTGAGTCCTGTTACTGTTTTGTGCTGGCGTCACGGACAGAAGGAATGGGCAGGGTCTTATTAGAAGCCATGGCCTGCGGCAAACCAGTGATTGGGTCTAACGTGGGCGGCATCCCTGATGTTATCCAAGGCGGCCGCAATGGCTTTCTCTTCGAATCAGAAAATGTTGATGACCTTGCTGACAAACTCGATCGTGTATTGTCAGACCCTGATCTGGCCCGGCGCATGGGAGAGGAAGGGCGTAAGATCGTTGAAGAAAAATTCTCCAGCGAACAATATTGCCTAAAATTCAAAGCCATGCTGGATGATGTTTTGACTCGATAAGGAGATTAAATTATTTTTTATTGATTCTTGTTAGGCGGGGAGGGTCTGTGACCCTCCTTTTTTATTTCACATACAGCTGAAAGCCCAGGATATGGTCTTCATCTGAAAGTAAATTTTCAAGCTCATCAATAGTCTTGTTATCGATTTGCTGTTGGAGCCATTCTTTGCGGATGGTCATCATGCCGTCCAGTGGAGAGGCGGGTCCTGTATAAAACGGGCGGTGATCATGAAAAGGATCTGATGCGGCTATATGTTGACAGTAGCTGCGCATGAGACCGGTGACATCGTCACTGATCTTACGGCTGTGCCAGCGGCTGTGTTCGTTTAATACGGCAATGAATTCACCTTTAGATCTTCTGATCAGTTCTTTCCACCCATCTATCGTGCTGATATCTGCTTGGATCAGTTCCATATGCGGATAGGTCTGCCCATTGGCCACAGATCTTAGATCATGCTGGCCGGTTAGGGCAACCGTGACAAGGGGGATGTCCCAGCCTTGTTGTGCTAATTGTTCCCAACTTGACAGGTGATAACGGCGGTTGATATCGGTACTGCTGTTATGTTTGATCATTTCCTGTATGTCACTCACCGCTTGTTTGACATCATTCATTGCAAGGCTCTTCATACAGGCATGGACATGGCAGGAAAAACGGATGCACGGCGCGCAGGGCACACCTGAACGCAGGGCGATCGTTGGAGCGTCTCCCTGGGCGTAAGGTTCCCAGCGGTAATGATTTCCCGGTCCGAGTAAGGCGATCAACGGGCATCCCCGGGCCCGGCCCAAGTGCATGATCCCGGTATCATGACTGATCATGAACACAGCCCGGTCCATCAGTCCCAAAAGCTGGACCATGCTGGTGATCCCGGCCAGATTGATGGTCCGCGTGCGCAAATCATCTGATATATCCCGGCGGATCGTTTCGATCAATTCTTTCTCTGACGGGATGCCGGAAAATAGTATCTTATGGTCGGGATGCTCCTGCAGGAACCAGGTGCTTAAAGAGGCCAAACGCTCTTGCGGCCATTGCCGTGTCGCTTTCTGCGTGCCGGCATGGACCAGAATGAACAATTCGTCATCGGTAAGGTCGAGTTTTTGCATGAGTTCACTGGTCTGATGTATGATCTTTTTCTCATCAAGTTTGATCTGCGGGTAGAAAGTCGTGACTAGGTCATCCGTCAGCAGATCGATCAGTCTTAAATTATTGGTGACCTCATGGTTGGTTGGATCAAGGGGAGAGAGGTCTTTGACATAACGCTGTAACGGGTGGGCGTCGTAAAGACCTTTGCGGATCGGCGCGCCGCTTAAGAAGGCTTCGGGTACAATAAAAAAACCGGTTCCGGTCAGGATGGCGTCATAACCGCGCGCGAAGAGTCTGGCCGATTTTGCCAGGCGTTTGCCGGTAGATGGTTCATTCAAAAAATTCAGGTTAAGGATATCATCCACGGGCAGGTTATCTTCGATCAGTTCCAGGACGCTTTTGCCCGCGTCAATACCCAGGTCAATGCGCGCTTGCGGAAAGGCCTGGCGCAGGGCTTGAAGAACAGGCAGAAAGACCACCATATCGCCGATACGGCTGCGGCGCACCACCAAAATGCGGCGGATCAGGAACGGCCGCCGCCAGGTCAGCACCCGTCCGATAATGCGCAAAATATAATAGATCCAGCCCAGCAGGGATGCCGCCGCGATCAGCAGTCGTAGTTTGGGCCCGGCTTGTAAAGAACGGTCGTAACGAATACGTTCCCGATCATGATTAAAGTGATGGTAGCCGGCAGTGTACGGTTTAAAGGAACGGTTCTTTTCAGCGCGGGCGTATCGAACGGTTTCACGCATGAGATTTTCAAGCAGATCGGTACGGCTTTCCCAGCTATGAGATTCGGCCATATCCAGACGAAATTCTTTGCGTTCGGGGGTATCCCGGAATAAGGCGTCTTCCAATCTGGTCAAGAATTCATCAGGAGCAGCGGCGGTCAGGATGGCTTCCCGGCAGTTGAATAATCCGTCCAGAGGGGTCGCCACGACGGGTTTGCCGCTGGCCAAGTATTCATAGACCTTGATCGGACTGCAGGCCTGGCTTAAATCGTTGAGCACATAGGGAACAACACACACATCATATTCTTTGACCACCGACGGCAGTTCGTCATACGGAAGATACCCGGTGAATGTGATGTTGGGCATTGCCTGCATGCGGCTGACATCGACTCCTTTTTTAACGCGCCCGGCGAAAACCAGCTGCCAGTCCGGACGGCTGCGCGCCACATGGGTGACAATATCCTGGTCCATACGTTCGTCGATCTGTCCGAAAAATCCGATGCAGGGATGGTTGATATTTTTAAGTTTCGGATGGGTATCAAGCCGTTCCAGACGGGACGGCGCGTAGTGATCAATATCAACGCCGTTTGGAAAAAGCTGTGAACGGGGGTTAAGCTGCTTCAAACGATCATGCAGTCGCGGCGTGACGCCCATGACCAGGTCGGCCTCTTTACAAAGAGCTTCCTCATTAGCGCGGATGATCTTCTTCTCGTGTTCTTTGCGTCCGCCGAACGCGGTCATTTCATCGATGGCGTGATAGACGACGCATTGCGGTTCAACGGCGTGTATGAAATTTCGCGTCATAGGCAGCATAGTGATAACCACCGGGTTATCAAAACCGAGTTTTTTGCTTAACCGTTTGAGGATGCCGGGATAACGCCAGAGGCTTGGGCGCCAGCGCAGCGGGTGAGCATATTGATGTGTATAGACGAACAAATTGTGATCGAGTTCCCGCAAACCGTTCAGGTGTGAAATAGGGAAAAGACGCTTAATATTCTCGTGGAAAGATGTGGCGGGAGATATTTCCCAATCGGGATCAATATAGAGAACACGATGACCACGGCGGGCCAGCCGTGTCATCAGATGCTGTTTGTTGGTCCAGCACCAATCCCAATTCGATTGTCCGAAACATATAATATTCATATACATTTATGGTAACATAAAAAAGTTGCGACAGACTCTATTTTTAATTGTATTCTTGACAAAATCTGTTTACTGCTTTTAATAAAGGTGACGGACATTTTTAAATCACCCCGAAGCAAAACTGCTCCTGATCGGTCATGACCTTGAAAGTCAGGCCCAAAAAATATTCTCTGGCCTTAATGCAAATATCATGTTCAGACCAGGCATGCGATATGATCATATAAAATCTTTTTTTGAAAAATGCTATTTCTGCGCACTGACATCACGCACAGAAGGTATGGACCGGGTCCTGATCGAGGCTATGGCCAGCGGCAAGCCGGTGATCGGCAGCAATCTAGGAGGGATCCCGGACGTCATTAAAGACGGCCGCAACGGCTTTCTCTTCGAATCCGAAAACGTGGACGACCTCGCTGACAAACTTGACCGCGTATTGTCAGCCCCAAAACTAGCCCGTCGTATGGGGGAAGAAGGCAAAAAAACCGTAAAAGAAAAATTTTCGAGTCAGAAGTATGTGGAGAATTTTAAGAATATGATAATGGTAATTATTTCTTAATTAGGAAATTCATCATGAAAAAATCTGTGTTGGTTATACTGGCAACTAAAAATTATTTAGATCAGGCCAAACAAATGTTTTCCGCGGCTTATTGGAAAGCGGGCTGGAAAGGTGATTATTTATTGCTAGCTCATGAAATTGACCCCATAGATGTAACCTGGTTTATAAATAAAGGGATTATTGTAAAACATTCAAAGGCTTTGGAAAAATCAGAATCTGCGATGATCGGGGTTATTTGTTTAAGTAAATTTTACATGCTTACCGAATATTTTGAACAATGGGACCATATCGTTTATTTGGATACAGATATTATTATCAAAGGATCGATCGATGGTTTATTGAATGTTGAAGGTTTTGGCGCTTGTCAAAGTTTGGGACAAACAGTTAGGGATGAGTTGCTTAATTTAAACAGAATGGACAAAATTTCTCTTAAGAATTTTGAATTGGAATATAGCCTTGATGCAAATGCTTTCAACGCAGGGGTAATGTCATTTAACACAAATATAATTAACGATGATTTATTTGATGTGTTACTAGGACTTTATCGGTTGCATCAAGACATCGCCTTGTATCATGATCAGACAATTTTTAATTTGTATTTTTGTAATAAATGGCAGGAATTACCGGTGGCATATAATCGAACGATTGAAAAAAGCGAGTATGATCGGGTTGACCCCGATACAATGGATGGCGTGATCATTCATACAGTTTCGCTTGGGGAAGGCCCGTGGGATCCTCAAAATATTTTTTATAAAGAGTGGAAAGAAAACTTCGATAGAGCGGATGATATCGATCTAAGCAACATCCCTGAAGTAGAGCCTTTGTCGGAGCAGGAAGTATTGAAGCAGTCTGAGCGTATTGTCCGTAATCATTTTTTGGGAGATGAACTTTCGTTTGCGAATCTAGGGCGATTTTTTAAAAGGGGATTTCGTTTGGTTTTTCGTGATCCAGGGAGAGCATTAGTAAAGATAAAACAAATGGTGCAAATGATTAGAAAATAATAATATCATTTTTTAATTGAAATTGAAGAAGTCATGAACACCGGAAAACGCACATGATCGATACGGTTTTAAAAAAACGATGGAATAAAGGTGACGGACACTTTTAAATCACCCCTGCCGCAAACTAATTATTCCGA
>CAZQQI010000048.1:0-6364 GCA_964595465.1 uncultured Planctomycetales bacterium
CTGCAGGCAAGCATGGCGGCAAGGTTGTCACGCGCTTTCCGCCGGAGCCCAACGGTTATCTGCACATCGGTCACGCCAAATCCATCTGCCTGAATTTCGGCATTGCCCAAGAATTCAACGGCCGTTGTCATCTGCGTTTTGATGACACCAATCCCACCAAAGAAGAACAGGAGTTTGTCGACGCGATTAAAACCGATGTGCGCTGGCTGGGGTTTGATTGGGGAAAACATGAATACTACGCGTCGGATTATTTCGGTCGTCTGTTTGACTTTGCCGTCAAGCTGATCAAAGACGGCAAGGCCTACGTCGATGATCTGTCCATGGAGCAGATCCGCGCACATCGCGGAACATTGACCGAGCCGGGCAGACCCAGTCCCTACCGGGACCGCACGCCTGATGAAAGTCTTGACCTTTTTCAGCGGATGAAAGACGGCGAGTTTCCTGACGGCAGCAAGGTTCTGCGGGCCAGGATCGATATGGCTTCACCCAATATCAATATGCGGGACCCGGTAATGTACCGGATCCTGCACGCACCGCATCCCCGAATCGGGGACAAGTGGTGCATTTACCCTATGTATGACTTTGCTCACGGGCAGTCGGATTCTCTCGAGGGTGTTACCCATTCTATATGCACGCTGGAATTTGAAAACCACCGGCCGTTGTATGAATGGTTTATTGAGAATTTAGATATTTTTCCTTCCCGGCAGTATGAGTTTGCCCGGCTGAATTTGAGTTATACGGTTTTGAGCAAACGCAAATTGCTGCAGCTGGTTCAGGAGAAGGCTGTCAGCGGATGGGATGATCCGCGTATGCCGACGATTTCCGGTATCCGCCGGAGGGGGTATACTCCGGAAGCCTTGCGTGATTTTTGTGGCCGCATCGGTGTGGCCAAGGTCGATGGTGTCGTGGATATCGCGCTTCTGGAGCATTGCCTGCGGGAAGACCTTAACCGCCGCGCACAACGGGTTATGGCTGTGCTGGACCCGCTGAAAGTCGTGATCACAAATTATCCTGAAGGTCAGGATGAAGAGCTGGACGCCGTGAACAATCCGGAAGATCCATCGGCGGGAACACGGAAAGTCCCGTTCTCCCGTGAGATCTATATTGAACGGCAGGATTTTATGGAAGACCCGCCCAAAAAGTTTTTTCGTCTGGCCCCCGGACGGGAAGTCCGCCTGCGTTATGCCTATTTCATAACCTGCCAGGACGTGATCAAAGATGATGATGGAAATATTGTCGAACTGCGCTGTACCTATGATCCGGCGACCCGCGGAGGGGACGCTCCCGACGGGCGCAAGGTCCGCGGGACCCTGCACTGGGTCTCAGCTGTACACGCTCTTTCGGCGGAAGTCCGTCTCTATGACCGGTTATTCAAGGTTGAAAATCCCAATAAAACGGCCGAAGGCGAAACTTTTTTCAGTCATCTTAATCCCGATTCTGTTGAAACGCTGACCGCCTGCCGTGTCGAGCCGTTTCTGAAAGATGCGTCATCGGGCATCCCGTATCAGTTCGAGCGTAAAGGATATTTTTGTCTGGACAGCAAAGACGTTTCCCCGGACACTCTAATCTTCAACCGGTCTGTTTCTCTGCGGGACTCCTGGGTTAAGATCGCCAAGCAAGCAAAGAAAAACTTATTTTAAATGAACAATTAGCCGCAAGCAATTCGTTCTATTCGGTACAATTTTTCTCTTGCCAGCTAGAAATATTTTCATTATAATAGCCGTTAATCGTTACCAATTTCACGATTATATGGCTAATGAATCAATTCCCTCAAAAGACAATCACCCGTCTTTTAATTTATCTCCGCACAGTCGAAAACCTTCTGGCCCGTGGACGCGACTATATCTCTTCCCGCGAACTTGCTGAGATGATCGGGCTTACCGATGTTCAGATCCGCAAAGACATTTCCCGTTTCGGCCCGGTGGGCAAACCCCGTATTGGTTATAATTTGGCGGACCTGAAAAAGGTGCTGGAGGAATGCGTGACCCGGCATACACTGCATGTGGCCTTGTTCGGGGCCGGGAATCTGGGTGCGGCCATTCTCAAGTATCCCGGGTTTCACCGCAACAAGGTGCAGCTGGTGGCGGCGTTTGACCGTGATCCGGCAAAGATCGGTCAGACGATCAATGGGGTTCAGATCTACTCGATCGATGACGCGCCGTTCATGATCCCGCAGGTCCATGCCGAGATCGGGGTGATCGCTGTGCCGGACCGCTATAGTCAGCAGATCGCTGATGTTATTACCGCGTCTCATATCAAAGGGATTGTGAATTTTTCTCCCACATCCGTTCGTGTTCCGCCGGATGTTCTGGTCAAGGACATTGATCTGACCATCGAATTTCTATCGTTATTCTGCGATATGAACAATCATAAATATAGCCGTCAAACGCTTAAGCAGAGGAGGGCCTTTATGGCAAAGATTCTCATGGTTGACGACAATGCCGATTTTCTCGACGCGGGAAAGATCGTGCTGGAGTCGAAAGGACATACTGTGATCCTGGCAGACAATGTCGCTGACGGGGAGAGCAAGGCAAAATCAGAAAACCCGGATCTGATCTTTCTGGATATCATGATGGAACAGCCGGATGACGGCATCGCTCTGGCGCATAAGCTCCGCAAAAACGGGATCACCACGCCGATCGTCATGCTGAGTGCGGTAAGCAAAGTCACGGGATATGATTATGAAGAAGACAGTGATGTTCTGCCGGCTGATGATTTTTTGCCGAAACCGGTCAGCCCGCAGGATTTGATCAAAAAAGTTGAAACCATACTGCAGAAATAGAGGAGTCCGCTTATGTCAAGATTATGCGCAGTCGAGAGAAAGGTGACGAAGGACGGCCGCGTGGTCACGGTCTGCGATGAGACCCGTTCACGGTTGCTGCCGATCCTGCAGGAAGTCCAGGATAAAAAAGGGTGTATCGGGGACAAAGATATGCAGGAAATCGCTGACCGTCTGGGGATCCATCCGGTAGAAGTCTACTCGGTCGCCACGTTCTATTCTTTTTTCCGTACCCAGAAAAAAGGAAAACATACTGTCCGCGTGAGCACCTGTGTTCCCTGTATGATGGCCGGCGCGGATAAGGTCATTAAGGAATTTGAAAAAGAGCTTAAGATAACGGCTGGAGAGACATCACAAGATAAAAAAGTGACCCTTGAGCTTGCCAGCTGTATCGGCATGTGCGATCAGGCCCCGGCGCTTTTGGTGAACGACGAACTGGTCGGTAAGGTTACGCCGAAAAAGGTCAAAGCTATTATTAAAGATCTGAAATAAATGAGGAGGGGGATATGGCAGTAAAACGAGAAGGGCCGGTTGTCTTCAGCCCGATCGAACCGTATGCCGGGATTAAGGCCGCTTTGGAAAAGAAACGCGGCGAGGTGCTTGGCGAGATCCGCGCATCCAACCTCCGTGGCCGCGGGGGTGCGGGGTTTCCCACAGGGGTAAAATGGAATCTGGCCGCCACCACCCGTGAAGAGAAAAAATATGTGGTCTGCAACGCAGACGAAGGTGAACCGGGAACCTTTAAGGACCGGGTGCTTTTATTGGAATATGCCCGGCATTTATTCGAAGGAATGGTGATCGCCGCGTTTGCCGTGGGCTCGGATGAAGGGCTGGTCTATTTGCGGGGAGAATATAAAGCACTTCGTCCGCAGCTGGAAAAGGTGTTAGCGCAGATGCGTAAAGACCACGCCCTGGGGTTGGACATCATGGGAAAAAAGGGATTCACCTTTGATATCGAGATCCGTCTGGGCTCCGGCGCCTATGTCTGCGGTGAGGAGACCGCGCTGATCGAATCCATGGAAGGCAACCGCGGGGAACCGCGCAACCGTCCGCCGTTCCCGGTGAATACAGGATACAACGGATATCCCACCATCGTGAACAATATCGAGACCTTTGTCACCGTGCCCCATATCATGGAGAAAGGCGCGGAGTGGTTTAAATCCTTCGGCACGGAAAAGTCCGCCGGCACCAAATTGCTGAGTATTTCCGGGGACTGCAAAAAGCCCGGTGTATATGAAGTGCCTTTTGGAACATCCTTGACCAGGATCCTGAAATTAGCCGGCGCGGATGATGCCAAGGCGGTTCAGGTCGGCGGTGCTTCGGGCGTGTGTGTCCCGAAAAAGCATTTTTCCCGCAAGATCGGTTTTGAGGACCTGTCTACCGGGGGGTCTATGATCGTCTTCGGTCAGAAGCGTAAAATGCTGGACGCGGCGCGCAACTTTCTGGATTTTTTTGAAGAAGAGTCCTGCGGACAATGCACGCCTTGCCGGGAAGGCATTCCGGTTCTGATCGAAGGGTTGGAAAAGATCAAAGACGGAAAATGCTCACGCGAGTATATGAACGACCTTTATTCGCTGTGTGAGACCATGCAGCTGACCTCCAAGTGCGGTCTCGGACAATCTGTCCCCACAGCGTTTCAGTCGATCCTGGAGAACTTTAAAGGTGAATACGCCTTAGCCAAATAACGAAGGAGTGAGGTATTATGTCAAACAAACCTTTTACACAAGACACCTCCCGCGCCCCGGTCAGCCAGCGGCGGCAGCGTGTAGATGATGTCAATGTTAACGGCCTGGGCGGAATGGTCACGGCCTATATTGATGATGTTGAAGTGAAGGTCCCGATGGGGACAACGATCCTGGCCGCGGCCCGCAAGGCGGGGATCCGCATCCCGACGCTGTGTCAGCACGATGACCTGTGTATCGAAGGGGTCTGCCGGGTCTGTGTTGTGGATGTTGAAGGGCAGCGGACCCTGCAGGCTTCCTGCGCGTTCCCCATCTTTGATACGATCCGAGTGAACACGCATTCGCCGAAAGTCCGCCGGGCACGGCATAACATCATCCAGCTGCTGCTGCGTAATCATTACGGAGAATGTTATTCCTGCAGCAAGAACGGCACCTGTGAACTGCAGCAATATGCAGAAGAATACGGTGTGGACCGTTTTAAATTCGGGCATGTACAGGAGTCGCGCTTTCCTACGGATACCTCCAGCTATTCCCTGACCCGGGATATGGACAAGTGCATCCTCTGCCGGCGTTGTGTGCGTACCTGCATCGACCTGCAGGAGGTAGGTGTTCTGGAGGCGATCAATCGCGGTAAAGAGACCAAGATCTCAACATACATGGATAAACCCCTGGACCATGTGATCTGTATTAACTGCGGTCAATGTGTTAACCGCTGTCCGACCGGTGCCCTGCGCGAGCAGGACAGCACCAAAGATATCTGGAAGGCGATCGATGATCCGACCAAACATGTTATCATCCAGACTGCTCCCAGCCCCCGTGCCGCCATCGGTGAAGAATTCGGAGTGGCTCCGGGTGTGAGTGTGACCAAAAAACTCAACACGGCTCTTAAATGTGTCGGGTTTGACAAGGTCTTTGATACCAATTTCACTGCGGACTTGACCATTATGGAAGAAGGGGTGGAGCTGTTGACCCGCCTGAAAAAGGTTTTGGTCGACAAGGATCCGGATGTCAAGCTGCCTCAGTTCACGTCCTGTTCGCCGGGATGGGTGAAATATATTGAGCATTTCTTTCCGGACAAGCTGGAGCATGTCTCGACCGCCAAAAGCCCCCAGCAGATGTTCGGCGCGATTGTCAAGACCTGGTATGCCGAACGGCATGGAATCGATCCGAAGGATATCGTGAGCGTTTCTCTCATGCCGTGCACAGCCAAGAAGTTTGAATGCGAGCGTCCGGAGATGAATGATTCCGGGTTTCAGGACGTGGATTTTGCCTTGACCACACGTGAACTGGCGAATATGATCAAGAAGTGCGGGCTGGATCTGCCGGAACTGCCCGAATCGCAATTCGATGATCCGCTGGGCATCGGTACCGGAGCGGCTCTGATCTTCGGCGCCACCGGCGGGGTTATGGAGGCCGCGATCCGAACCGCGTATGAACTGGTGACCGGTGATGAGGTCCCCTTTGAGAAACTGCGCGTGACCCCGGTCCGGGGCATGGAAGGTATCCGTAAAGCAGAACTGCCGATCAAAAAAGCTGTTGAAGACTGGAAGTTTCTGGAAGGCGCCACGCTTAAGGTTATGGTGGGGCACGGCACAGCCAATGCCAAGAAGATCATGGAGATGTTGTGCCGGGGTGAGCTGGATGATTATCATTTTATTGAGATCATGGCCTGTCCCGGAGGATGTATCGGAGGCGGCGGTCAGCCGATCCCGACGGGCCCCGAGATCCGCGAAGCCCGGGTTAAGGCGATCTATGCTGAAGATGAGTCTCTGACGATCCGCAAGTCACACGAAAATCCTGTGGTCAAAAAGATCTATGAGGATTTTTTGACTGACGGGCCCTGCGGGCACAAGAGCCATGAACTTCTTCATACGACCTATACGGCAAGAGGAAAATGGGTCGG
>CAZQQI010000049.1:0-3470 GCA_964595465.1 uncultured Planctomycetales bacterium
CCACTCGGCGGAGAGCTTCCTATTTTTCGTTCCTACCTCTTCGGCGGAGAGCTTCCAATTTTTTATTCCCTCCCCCTCGTGTGGAGAGTTTCTTTATTGCATTTCCTCCCCCTCGGCGGAGAGCTTCCAATTTTTTATTCCCTCCCCCTCATGCGGAGGGTTTCTTTATTGCATTCCCTCCCCCTCGTGGGGAGGGTTAGGGAGGGGGGTATAAACTGGTAACATAGGGAACATACAAGTGCGTCAGGTTCCACACCAGGCATCTAAGAATATTTGTTCCCGGGTTTGCTTCATCATTGCCGTTCACTATTTTAGCGGCCGTATAGCCGTGCCAGCCCTTCATCCACCAGCCATTGGTTGAGATACCGGCCCTGCTCTAAAATTATTCTTGCCTCTGTCGTGATTATCCCTTTATTTTTTTCTTCGGCAGGGAGTTTCTTGTTTTTCTTTCCCTCCCACTCGGCGGAGAGCTTCCTATTTTTCGTTCCTACCTCTTCGGCGGAGAGCTTCTTATTTTTTATTCCCTCCCCCTTGTGGGGAGGGTCAGGGAGGGGGTCCTGTGACCGGTAACCGTGTGACATGGCCACCTTGCCCGCGAGCGGCAAATAAAACACCTCCGCCAGATACCGGTCATATTTATCAGGTTTACGTGTGCGCACGACCACCTGCGGCGAGCCCGCCAGCTCCCGGGCCAGGCGTTCCTTAGCCCTCAGCCCGGCCACCTTCGAGCGTTCCGGCGCGTCGATCCCGGTCAGCCTCAGCCTCTGCCGCGTCCAGATCCCGAACCCGCAGTCAATATCCGCCAGCAGAGTATCGGCATCTACGACCCGTGCGATCAGCGCCCGGTAAGTAAACAGATCATCCGTTACCGCGCTGCTGATCTTCAGCGTATAGTCCTCATCTGTCTTGCGCGAAACCACAATGCGCGTATTATCCAGTTTCCCATTGCAGGGCGGCGGCACGATCCGGTTAGCAAATCCGCAGTCCACCATCATCGCCGATCCGGTCCCATGCACGTGCCGGGCCTTGACGATGCGGTAATGATACAGTTTTCCTCTCCGGGGAACAGGCAGTCTGCCGGCAGCCGGCAGACGGACAGGGCGTTCGGCCTGCATCAGCGCCAGCAGAGATTTTTGGCTTAAGTTCTCGTCAATAATGCGCTTCTGCCAGCGCTTACGTTCACGGGGGGAGTTGATCAGCATCAGACAGCGGTAATGCGACCAGTTCAGCGGAAGAGAGCGGTCGATCCGCGGAAAAGTGGAGAAAAATTGATGACATTGCTGCAGCGTGCGGGGGTGGATGTTCAGTTCGTCGCTTAGTCGACGGCACAGGCCGGTAAGGGTGAGAGATGAGGGGTGGTTAAGATGGGCCGCCATTTCCCGGCCGATCGTCCAGTACATGCCCACCAGGGAGCCCTCGATCTGAGAACGGGCCGCAGCGACTTCCCGCTTCAGTTTCGCGATCAGTCGCGCGTAAGATTCTCTTTTTGCCGCCGCCATAAAAATATTATAGCAGGGGCAGGCAGGCGCGTTAATCCCAATTTTATTCTTTTATCCCTCACTAGCATTATTATTTTCGGAGGTTAGGGCGGGGTTGTGCCTGGTATCATGGTGACTGTTGACCGTGTGCAGGTTTCCCTCCCTGGATGGGAGGGGTAGGGGAAAGTGAATGATATTCAGGTATAAAACGGAAAAGGTCGCCGTCACCTTTTTGTTCATAATCAACAACCCAAACAATCTAAACAAAAATCCCAAAGCCCTGAAGGGCCTTGGGATTTTGTTAAATGGTTGCGGGGGTCAGATTTGAACTGACGGCCTTCAGGTTATGAGCCTGACGAGCTACCGGACTGCTCCACCCCGCCGTTAGGCTTAAACGGCCGGGCAAAAGCGTTCAGTATCCCTGCAACCATCATTTGGATTGCTATTCTAGCATAATTTAATGCAAATGCAAGGGGAACCGGGGCCAACAGGACTTTTTATGCGATCTTTTGCTTGCCCCCGTCCCAGAGTCCCTATAGAATCAAGATAATTAATGTCAGTGCCCCCTGTGCCCACTTATTAGGAGTAATAAGGCTATGCACCGAACGCGCATGATTTCCATACTGGCAGCATTGCTTTTAAGCGGCTGCTCTCTGGTCAATTTTTCCGCCAACTACTATACTCTGCCCGACAATTACCGCTACGAGCTTTCCCAGACCTGGAAAAAAGTCAACGAACAGCTTCCCATCAAAAAACGCTACACTATCAGCATCATCGACGGACGCGATTCCAACCGCCTCAACGGCGTCCCGGCCATCTCCGGAAACCATGTCCTTCTGCCTATGGATTTCGTCAAATACGTCTACCAGAATTATTACGACGACCGCTTCACCATTTTCTCCAGTGTCATGGTCCATGAGATCAGCCATGAAGAGTTCGATCTGCCCAGCAGCCCGCCGCTGGAGCATCTCAAGTCCGATATCCGCGCCATCGGGTTGTTGGGCGGCGGACCGGAGGTGGCCAGAGATTTCTACCGTTCTCTGTATGTGATGAAAAATTACTGGTTCGCGCGCAAAGGTATGGCCGGCCACGCCCTTAACACCGGCTGGAATGCGGTCAACCTGGTGAGCGTGGCCGTGGGCGGACCCGGGTTTTTCAAGGACTGGTATGCCACCGACCTGGAACAGCGTATGAAGCTGATCGCCCGGCATTTTGACTTTAAAGACCGCTCCAGCTTCCCCCGATCTTCAGGACCGTGAGAGGATAAATGGTGGCAGAAGACGATAACTGACTGAAAGATATAGGTTTAAAACAAAAATCAGAATAAGAAGCCTAAGTGACAACGGCTTAAAAAACAAACCCTGCATTGTAGGAATAAATCGTGTCAGAAAACAATACGCCACAAGATTTCCCGTATACCTTTGACGCGGGCGCCTGCCGGATCTGCCGGGGACAATGCTGCCGCGGGGTGCGCGGTTATATCTGGATCAACGAAGAGGAACTTAACGCCATCGCCGGGGCGAAGGGCATGAAAGCGTCCGCATTTTCCAGGCGATATATCCGCAGGGTGCGGGGGCGGCTGTCTCTTAAGGAGGTGGTGGTCAACGGCGAGCATCTTTGCTGTTTTTTTGATTACGGGGATCGACGCTGTACGATCTATGACCACCGGCCGCGGCAGTGCCGCACGTTCCCCTTCTGGGATCAATACAAAAAAGATCCTGCGCCGCTTCTGCGGGAGTGTCCCGGCGTTTTTTTAAAATAGGGGAGCGGCATCGAGGCCAGCGCCCTATTCTTCGGGAAAATAGGGCTCTGTTCCCTATTTCAAGGGGAGGGTATTTTATTCCCCTCCCTTGATGGGAGGGGTTAGGGGAGGGTATTTTATCCCCCTCCCTTGATGGGAGGGGTTAGGGGAGGGTATTTTATTCCCCTCCCTTGACGGGAGGGGTTAGGGGAGGGTATTTTATTCCCCTCCCTTGATGGGAGGGGTTAGGG
>CAZQQI010000049.1:3570-6224 GCA_964595465.1 uncultured Planctomycetales bacterium
GGAGGGTATTTTATTCCCCTCCCTTGATGGGAGGGGTTAGGGGAGGGTATTTTATTCCCCTCCCTTGATGGGAGGGGTTAGGGGAGGGTATTTTATCCCCCCCTTCATGGGCGCGGTCAGAAAAATGACCGTCCCCGCCTGGACCCTGTTACGTTTTACTCTGCCAGCCGTGGCAATTTATCCCTTGTCTCCGCTCAAAACTCCTTGTAGAATCATCAGTAAGGGAGATTTTCTGCAGGTGTATAAAAGCGGTATTATCCTTCCTAAAAGCATCTTTTCATCTTAACGAGAGGCATATCTAAAATGGCTAATACTGAATCTTCCCTTGAGCAAAAACTCTGGAAGGCCGCGGATAAAATGCGCAACAATATGGATGCCGCGGAATATAAGCATGTTGTTTTGGGCATGATTTTTTTGAAATACATCTCCGATGTTTTTGCCGAGGTCCACAATGAGCTGGAGAGCGACCCCGAAGGCCTGGCCGATCCGGAAGATATCGATGAATACAAAATGCGCAATGTCTTTTGGGTGCCGCCTGAAGCCCGCTGGGAATATCTGCAGAAGAATGCCAAGCAACCGACCATCGGCAAACTTATCGACAACGCCATGGACGCGATCGAGCGTGATAATCAGTCCCTTAAAGGCGTTTTACCCAAAAATTACGGCCGCCCGGCATTAGATAAACAACGTCTGGGTGAATTGATCGATTTAATGGCCACCATTGGGTTGGTTGATAAAGAGCATAAATCAAAAGATTTGCTTGGCCAGGTATATGAATATTTTCTCGGCCAATTCGCCGACGCTGAAGGAAAAAAAGGCGGCCAGTTCTACACGCCGCGCTGTATCGTTAAATTGCTGGTCGAAATGCTTGAACCCTACAAAGGCCGCGTCTTTGACCCGTGCTGCGGTTCGGGCGGCATGTTTGTTCAGAGCGAAAAGTTTGTTGAGGCCCACGGCGGCCGTGTGGGCGATCTCTCCATTTACGGCCAGGAATCTAATCAGACCACCTGGCGTCTGGCAAAAATGAACCTCGCGATCCGCGGAATCGAAGCCAACATCGCCTGGAACTACGAAGGCAGTTTTATTAAAGACGGTCATAAGGATTTAAAGGCTGACTTTGTGATTGCCAACCCTCCTTTTAATGATAGTGATTGGAAAGGTGATCTCCTGCGTGATGATTCTCGCTGGAAATACGGCACCCCTCCCACCGGCAACGCTAACTTTGCCTGGGTTCAGCATTTTATTTCTCATTTATCGCCGACCGGTACCGCCGGTTTTGTGTTGGCTAATGGGTCGATGTCCTCGAACACCTCTAACGAGGGAGAGATCCGCAAAAACATTATCGAAGCCGACCTGGTCGATTGTATGGTCGCTTTGCCGTCTCAGTTGTTTTATAACACCATGATCCCGGCGTGCCTGTGGTTTATCGCGCGCGACCGCAAGAACCACAAGTTCCGCGACCGCCGCGGCCGCATCCTGTTTATTGACGCGCGCAATATGGGCGAGATGATCAGCCGCCGTCACCGCGAGTTGACCGAAGATGACATCAAAAAGATTTCCGACACTTATCACGCCTGGCGCGGTGAGAAAAAATGCGGCAAATACAAAGATGTTAAAGGGTTCTGTTTTGACGCGTCCCTGGATGATGTGCGCAAGCACGGTTATATCTTGACCCCGGGTCGCTATGTTGGGGTAGAAGATGTTGAAGAGGACGACGAGGTTTTTGAGAAAAAGATGAAACGCCTGACATCCGAGCTCAGCGCGCAGTTCAGCGAATCCAAACGGTTGGAGAAGGAGATCAGGGAAAACTTAAGAAATATTGGTTTTAAAATAGAATGAGTTCATATGATTTATTTATATCTTGATGAGAGCGGGGATTTAGGGTTTGATTTTGTGAATAAAAAACCATCCAAATTTTTTACGATATGTGTTTTGTTGATTCATGGGTCAGCTGATCGTAAATGTATTGTAAAAATGGTTGAAAGAACCCTGCGCCGCAAATTAAATCCCAAGAACAAGCGAAGACGCCATGTCCCAGAAATGAAAGGAACGAAAACATCGCTTCCGGTCAAAAAATATTTTTACCGATGTGTTTCCGACGTTCCTTTTGAAATCTATAGCATCACTTTAAACAAAAAACGGGTCTTTTCTTATCTGGCAGAAGATAAGTCGCGCGTCTATAATTGGGTGGCCCGGCTTTTACTGGACAAGATGGATCTGTCGATAGCAGATCATCAAATAAATCTTATTTTAGACAAATCAAAAAGCAAGCCGGAAATCGCGGAATTTAACAGGTATATATTGCAACAGTTAGAGGGCAAAATTGATCCATCAATACCATTAAATATTTATCATTTGGATTCTTGCAGTGATAAATGTCTGAATGCTGTTGATCTTTTTGCCTGGGGGATTTTCAGGAAATACGAAAGAAGTGATAGTGCGTGGCATAGTATTTATCAAGAAAAGATAAAACTTGATACGCTCTATTTGAGATAAAAAAAATGAGCGTGCCTTTTGAGTTTTTGATGTTGAGGCTTTGGCCAACCAGATGGATGGGAACACCTCAAACAACCCAAAACGGACTTATCGCTCACTACTAAGTATACTTAAAAGGATAGTTTTTATCAAGGTTATTTTTGTAGAGGTAAATAAAG
>CAZQQI010000050.1:0-5910 GCA_964595465.1 uncultured Planctomycetales bacterium
TCCCGCGCGTTCCCCGCCCCTATAGGAAATGCCGTCACAGGACCCGCAGTATTTCTGCGTGATTGCCTGACCTCTCTGCATAACAGTGCGTGTATCACTGAATTGTCTGCGAAACTCTGCCTATTCCGCTGGCAATTCCGGGCGAAGGAAGCATTCATATCCGCATGGATGAGATACCAACCATCACGATTTACACCCGCAACGATCTTTTGGAATCGATTATTCTTCATCTGGAGAATCTGGATACGACCCAGATCGACAATGCATTGATGATCTACGCAGAACAACACGGCACAGTGGTTGGTACTGTTATTGGCGTAACGACTCGTGGCGCCGTTTTTACACCCATGACGGATTGGGATCGGAACAGCAATCTCGAACCGGCAGATATTCATTTCGTACCGTGGGACATGATCCGCGCTCTGCTCGGCATAAAATCCTGACCGACCGGAACGGGGCGCGTGGATCTGTATCCCACGCCCCTCCCTTTAGGGAGGGGTGGAGAGAGTGACATCTGGTCATACACCGCAAACCCATATGAACAAACGCTTCCAGCCAGAAACCAGACGGCAGATGCAGATATGTCAAAATTTCTGTTCTGCGCGTAAGTTACTGTTTGATATGAATAGCAGATATTATCGCCTGGCAGATCTGCCGCAGATTCATCGCGTCTTCTCCTCATCATGATAAACCCAGCTCTGGGGATTTTCGACCTGGCGCACCCCGCCGGAGCCTTCATCTTTATAATGCGTGGGTAGGACAGGAAGTGCAGAGGTGATGATCTCGCCGGTATCCTCATCGAGGTCATCCTGCCCCAGTTGCATATTCTCAACAACCAGATAGCCGTATTTGCTGCGTTCCGCCGTTTGTTTCGTAATCGGATGCGGGGTTTTGAGACATTTGATATAGCCCTTGCCCATCAGAACGCTGATGCGCTTTTTTATGGTTGTCTGACTGCCCAGCCCGTCAATATCCTCGTAAGCCTCGCTGAAACTCTCAATCGTATAGAGCTTTTGATCAAACTGCGCATCTTCCAGTAAACGTTGCAAGATCTGGTCATGCTGGCGATAGCGTTCGGATTTGAGTTTGCTTGAATAATCCTGCCGGATCAGCGGCTGGGTGTCTGGATCAATTTCCACCCATTGCCTGGCGCGTTTGACAACATGCATAGTGACGATACCGGGGCCGTTCCGCAGCTCAAAATGCAGCGAGCGGACATCCTCGGCCTCGTCAGGACGGAAGATCAGGATACCGCTGGTATAATAGCTGCGCAGAGAACTGGCGCCGCTCAAAGCCTGAAAAGGGTCATCCTTGAACATGGCCTTGCTGATTTTCTTTGTATGGTGAACGAGAATGATCCCGGCCTGCGGATTGATGGCATCGCGCAGCATTTCTACCCGTTGCTGCAGGAAAAACAGCATGGCGTTATTATCATTCTCGCCGAGATTGCCAAAATCGGGACCGCCATCAAACACGTTGCGGATCGGGTCTATGACGATAATATCCGGCGGCGCGTCGGGAAATCTCTCACGGATTAGATCCTTGATGATCTCCAGCCCGTCATCATTGAGGAGCAGTTTAAGCTGCGGGGTGATATGGATATTCTGCCCGGCTTTCCGGATCGCCTCTTCAGACAGTCCCATTTTTTGCAGACGCTCCCGCAGATAATCATACTGGATTTCAGCTTGCAGGACGAATACCCGCAGCGGCCGGGGCGGGGTAAATTTCAGGAACGGCTCGCCCGCCGCCATATGGGTTAGCAGCGAGAGCGTAAAATCACTCTTGCCGGATTTGGGCGCGCCGCCGATGACCAGCATCCCGGATGGCGTGAGCAAACGCGGCGCGATCAGATCATCCGGCATCGGGCTTTTATCGGCGATCAGCTCGGCCAGGGAGAAGGCTTCATAGCGCTGAAGGTGAATTTTCGATTTTGGTACAGAATTCAAGAAAGCCTGAATATTAAGGCCGTCCTGCACCGCATCGGCGGCATCCCATTTTTCTGGCTTGTCCGCTGGAGGGGTAACCACCTGCAGGCCTTTGACCTTAACCTTCTTCAGGACTGCCGTCAGCCTTTCAACATATTCCTGCCCGGCATTGTCCCGGTCCGGCCAGATGGTGATGTCTTTGCCAGTCAGCGGCGCAAAATCCGTTTTCTCCGGATCAAAATGCGCGCCGCCCATGACGGTCGTGGCTGGAAATCCCAGGTCGACCAGCACCTGAGCGCATTTTTCACCTTCGGTGATAATGATGCTGTCACTGGCAGTAATGCCGGGCAGGTTATAAAGTGGCCTGACCTCCGGCATGCCATGTTTTCCGGCCGCATGGTTATAAGGCAAAAATGATTTCTTGCCGTCTGAAGCGTCTGTGCGTCTGACTGTGACCAGCGGCTTGCCGTATATATCTGTGTATGTCCATTCCTTACGCTCCAAGGATGACGGTGGTATGATTGGCATCATCCCCAGCCATTCGGCGCAGGATCTTAAAACGTCCGGAAAATTGCGCTGCGTATCCAGGCCATGCACCGCCGCCCAGAGATCGAAAATATCGCCGCCGTTACCGCTTTCAAAATCCTGCCATAGCCCGGCTTTATCACCATGCAGGGATACTTTCAGGCTCTGGCCTTTATCGCCGCGCAGATTGCCGATCTGGAACTCGCGTTTCAGTATCCGGCCATTGGGAAATAGATAGCGCAAAACCTCCGGCAACCGTGCCAGCAACGCAGCCTTTATCTCATCCCGGGGCGGTCGTTCGGGATCGCTGTAATCCAGCGTTGGAATGCTCATAATTCACATTCCAACCGCTGCCATTCATAGGGGAAAAAGGTGCGCAAATGATCCCGGGGACTTCCTCCCAAAACAGACAGGCAGCGGCCTCTGAGACAGTAATTCTCGACATATACCGCAGCCTCGAATGTCTCATTGTAATCCGTCAGCATATATGCCCACTGCATTCCGGCATTCGCAGGAATAGAGATATGCATCAAATCCTCAACATATTTGCAAAGCCAGACGGGCTTTTGTTTTTTGCGATGGAATATCAGCCCTAACTCCCACTGCGTGGTCAGCAGGAAAAAGTCCGGATCCGTAGGTGCCATATATGTTTCTTTCAGGGGAACGGGTCTTATGGCACCTTTATCGAGCACGGCGATATAGCCCATCTCCGTTGACATCGAAGGCACGGCTGCGGTGATGTCGTTCTCCTGGGCAAAATTGCGGATATATTTTTCTGTTATCATGCAGCGCCCCCATGCTGTTCATCCATGGTGGAGGTGAAGCTACGGCCATTTTCAAAAGCCTCGATGTCAGAAAGTTTGTAAACGACCCGTCCGCCGATCTTGTGATAGCGCGGCCCCGTGCCCAGCCAGCGCCAGCGCTCCAGCGTGCGCGGCGAAATTTTCCACCGCTTTGACAGCTCGTACTGGTTAAAGAAAGCCTCTGGTCTCGGCGTTGTGATTTGTTCGCTCATCTGTTTTCTCCTTTCGCATCTGTTGGAACCGATGATGGGTTCAGTGTGCGAAAGTGAGAAAATCTGCGCTACGCTCTCACGGCGGGAACCAGAGGGGTGTCAGGGTATCACCCTAATATTTGCGCCCGCCACCCCTGCGTGATTTGGGAGAACGGACGAAGGAAGCCATATACGACGCATCATTGGCGCTGATCGTTTCGCCATTTATCGTCTGCTCAAGAAACCAGGCTTCAAGCTCTTTTTTCAAAGGCTGGTTTTGATCGTTAATCCGGTGCACCTCAATCGCCTTTTGCATCAACTGGAGATACGGCGTTGAATAGCCGGAAGCAGACAGTTCCGTATTGTATGTATGTGCTGTCTCCAGCCCCAGTTCCTCCAGCAACTGCGTCGGCGGAGCATAACCCTTATCCTGCGCCCAGAGCAAAAACGGTTTCGGAAAAACTTCCGCCTGCAGCTCGGACGAATCGCGAAGAACGAACAGCGACAGATCCTCCCGCACTTCCCGGTCATTGACGATATCCAGCTTGCCTGCCCGCCAGCTGCCGCGTGCCGTATCAGCCAGATAGCTGGCCCGGGCCAGAGCGTCACGTTCGAAATGATCTCGTCCCGGCTGCAGGTTCGGGCGCCGGATAAGAGTCGTCATCGTCATTTCGGGATTGAAGCCCAGCGTCAACAGCGCCGCTTCCCACAACAGCCAGGAATCCTGTTTTGCCAGGCGCTTGATGGCACGCAGCATATCGCTGTCATCCGAATAGCGGAACGTCCGGCCGGTCTCGTCGAAATGACTCTGCAGCCGTTCATGCCAGGGGATGTGATGATCGAAACACCATTGCAAAAACCGCTCAGGCGCAAAATCGCCATTCTTTCCAACGATCCATTCCCGGTCGGCCTTTCGCACCATCAGATCACCGATCAAAACGTGGTAATGATCGATCAGGGCGTCATATTTGCCGAATGCCGTTTCATATCTGCGCAGCTCTTCCTGCGCAGCTTCCGGCAATGTGCGGACGTTGATTCCGGATAACGCCGGCTCTAACCCAACCAGAAGCCATGCCGCCTCCTGTATATCCCACGACGGCACAGCCAGCCAGGCTTCGTAATCCGGGTAAATGCTATCCAGAGATTCTGTAATTTCTTCTGTCTGTTTTAAGGCCTGTTCCATTACGCGTATATTTGCAGATGCTTGCTTTACGTTTGAAATTTTACGATATACCATGTGTACAAAACAGGAACATTTTAGGCAAGCAACTTTTCCGAAATCAGTTACAGTGGCATGCAAACGGGCAGGCAAGTTATGGCAGAAAAACAGATTTTAAGCGATCACGTCAGAAAGAAGAAAAAACTCATTCCCCCCTTGTTAAACTTGCCCGGCGGTATGAGCCCCTATTCCTGGGTACGGGAGTTAATGCCGGATCTGCTCTGGCTGGCTCTCTTGCATGAGACGCTTGGTATGCACCGTGGCGTCGAGTGTGTGATTAAAGTTGTTTCAACCGCCAATGAACTGTGTTCGTTCGAGCCTAAGCCTTTTTTCTGCCGGGCAGGATCATTTTTAAAGCTGTCAGATAAAGAAAAAAAAGACTTAGTACAGAATCTGGAGTCTGAAGGATATTTAAGCGATATTCAGCGCGGGCTTGCTCCCATCTTTCACTTTTTTCCGGAGTGCCCGCTATTATTCCTGAAACCTGAAAAGGAACCTCTCCCGGACAAAGAAGAAACGGCTGTTCTTCTAAACAGAATTCTTCCATCTATGTATGACCGCTATTCCCGGGTGGCGGCTTTTACGCAAGCGACTGCATTATGCTCCGGCTTTGAACAGGGCAAAATTAAAATTGCCATGGAAAAAGCACCGATGTTCACGGATTTCAACGAAATCGAAAATTATCCGCACACAGAAAAATCAAAGCAGGTCGCGGCCTCCATGCGTGCGTCAATGCCGATGTTTCTTATAGGCGAAGATAGTGACGATGAAACCGCAGACTGGATAGGCAGCTTTTGGAAAGAGTTATCCGGTTTCGGAGATTGCGAACTGGCAGAACAAATGCAGTATTACGATGAGGAAAAGGCAAGCGATGAATTTGAAAAATGCATTTTTCGCTTTTGCAACGCGGCCAGAAGGGAACTTCAGGAACGGATTGATAAATGGAAATTCGATCTGAATAATATCGAATTTTATGAGGTGATCGGCGCATTGCTGGCAAGGCAGACGACATTGGCTGTAGATCTCGCCGTTTCGCCCATGATATGGACCCCACACTCCGCAGCATTGTTCCACCGTGCCATGGCCGATGTTTACATTACGATTGCCTGGATCTTTAAAGACCCGGAAAAACGGTCAAAACAGTTCGTTGAAGATGGCATCGGCACCGTTAAGCTCGAAATAGAGCATAGAAAAAAAGAGCAGAAAAAAAGAAACGATGGCGATCCCCGCATCGCAGCGATGATCGA
>CAZQQI010000051.1:0-5309 GCA_964595465.1 uncultured Planctomycetales bacterium
CAAAATAACAGTGATCAAAAGTTTGATTTTGTCGCACTATGAGTTACAATCCACCGTCTTCCGTGCGTCATCTTTAATAGCCTTGACTTTCCCCCCTGATTTTGTTAATCTTGGTCAATAAATTATCTATATCAAGCGTTAAACTCCTTTTAAATATTGAACTTAAATCATTAACCAAAGGAACACATTATGTCAGCGATTAAACATGTTAAAGCCCGTCAAATTCTGGATTCCCGCGGTAATCCGACCGTTGAGGTTGACGTTACGCTGGAATCCGGCGCCTTCGGCCGTGCCGCGGTCCCGTCCGGGGCCTCCACCGGAGAATTTGAGGCCATCGAACTGCGCGACAAAGACAAAGACCGCTGGATGGGCAAGGGCGTGAGCAAAGCTGTCGAGAACGTCAATACCGCGATCCAGGACGCCATTGTCGGCAAAGAAGCGGATTTCAAAGAGATCGACCGGGTCATGCTGGATCTTGACGGCACCGATAACAAGAGCAAACTCGGCGCCAACGCTATCCTTGGCGTTTCCATGGCCGTGGCCTATGCCGCAGCTGATGAAGCCGGACAGCCGCTGTATAAATTTTTAGGCGGCGATGATGCCAAGATCCTGCCCGTTCCGCTGATGAATATTCTTAACGGCGGTGTTCACGCCGACAACAACCTGGACTTTCAAGAATTTATGATCGTCCCCATCGGCGCTCCGACCTTCAGCGAAGCCCTGCGCATGGCCACCGAGGTCTTTCATAATCTGGCTAAGATCCTCAAGTCCAAAGGCCTGTCCACCTCCGTCGGGGACGAAGGCGGTTTTGCGCCCAACCTGACCCGCAACGAAGAAGCCCTTCTGCTGATCATCGAAGCCATTGAAGCCGCCGGATACAAGCCGGATCAGGACGTCTTCATCGCCCTGGACGTGGCCTCTTCCGAGATGTATGAAAACGGCAAATACAACTTCGACGGTAAGCAGATCGACGCCGAAGAACTGGTCGGGATCTACGCCGACATGGTCAAGAAATACCCGATCGTCTCCATTGAAGACGGCCTGGACGAAAACGACTGGGACGGCTGGAAAATGCTCACCGAAAAGCTCGGCGAAAGCGTTCAGCTGGTCGGCGACGACCTATTTGTCACCAACGTCAAGCGCCTTAAGACCGGGATCGAAAAAGGCATCGCCAATTCCATTCTGGTCAAGGTCAATCAGATCGGTTCCTTAAGCGAGACGCTTGATACCGTTAATCTGGCTAAAGAGAACAAATACACATCCGTGATCTCCCACCGTTCCGGCGAGACCGAGGACACCACCATTGCCCATTTAGCGGTTTCCACCGGTGTGGGGCAGATCAAGACCGGGTCTCTGTCACGCAGCGACCGTCTGGCCAAGTACAACGAGCTTCTGCGTATCGAAGAAGAGCTCGGCGACAAGGCCGTCTACGGCGGAACCCTTTGGCGCAAGATCTGGTAAAAAGATAGCACCTGGCAGACAGCATCTGGCATTGAGCCGGGTGTTGGCTGCTATTGTGAAGTGTTGAACCAGAGAGGGCCGGCAGGCGCAGTCTGCCTGTCCTCTCTGGTCATATGTTTTCGCTGGATGCTAATTGCGAGGTGCTAGCTGCTATGTTCAAAAACCCCTTCATCCTGTTCGCGATCGCCCTTATCCTCTTCCTGATGTTTCTGCCCTCGTATCAAAAAATGCAGGATCTGAAACAAAAAAATCTCCAATATGAAGCCCGGATCCGTCAAATGAGGCGCGAAAACCTCCGTCTGGAAGAAGAACGCCGCCTGCTGATCGAAGACCCTGAATATCTAGAAAAAGTCGCCCGCGAAAAACTCGGCCTGATCAAAGAAGGCGAAGTGATCTACAAGATCGTCCCCGCCGGGGAATAACGTATCCATATTTTTAGCTGTTCGGTATTTCCTCTTTTTCGAGAGGAGGGGAGAAGTGCTGCATAATATATTCTTTTCCCTTTGTGGGCAGGTTTCCATCCACAAAGTTCCCCTCCACCTTGATGAGATTATCCTTTTTCCTTCCCTCTCCCTTGATGAAATTATCCTTTTTCCTTCCCCTCCCTTGATGGGATTATCCTTTTCCCTTCCCTCTCCCTTGATGAAATTATCCTTTTTCCTTCCCCTCCCTTGATGGGATTATCCTTTTCCCTTCCCTCTCCCTTGATGAAATTATCCTTTTTCCTTCCCCTCCCTTGATGGGATTATCCTTTTCCCTTCCCTCCCCCTCGTGGGGAGGGTCAGGGAGGGGGGTCTTGCTTTTCTGCTCTTCTAGACTGCTTAGGGAAACAAGTTGAATCTTCAGCGTCAGCGTTGTAAAATTTAAAAATGATTACGCACTTTTTTCAAATATTCCAGAAAGGTGAAGCATCAATATGACCGCCCAAGCCGAAAAAAAGAATTGGCACCAGATGAGCATCAGCGATATTGCTGATCTGCTGGAAACAGACGTGTCCAAAGGGTTATCACCGGAAGAGGTGAGCCGCCGGGCAGAAGAATACGGCCCTAATGAGATCAGCGGTAAAAAGGGGCGGTCCGCTATTATGCGGTTTTTGGATAATTTTAAACAGCCCTTGATCTACATTCTTCTGGTCGCGGCGCTGGTTTCTGTGTTTATCGGCGAAGGTCTGGACGCGGCAGTTATTTTCGGAGTAGCGATCATTAATGCCATCGTCGGCTTTATTCAGGAATCAAAAGCCGAACGCGCCATTTCCGCCTTATCCAGGACCATGGTGACCCAGGTCAAGGTTATCCGGGGCGGGAAGACCGTCGAGATCGCTTCCCGTGAGATCGTGCCCGGGGACGTTATGGTTATCGCTTCCGGTGACAGGGTTTCGGCTGACATGCGGCTGGCGGAAGCGCGGGACCTGCAGATCAACGAATCGGCGCTGACCGGGGAATCCGTTCCGGTGACCAAAAACACTGAAACAGCGCCTGACGACGCCTCCCTTGGCGACCGGACAGGCATGGCCTATGCCGGCAGCCTGGTGACCCGCGGTAGAGGAAAGGGCCTGGCCGTTGCCACAGGTCAGGATACTGAGACCGGACGGATCTCACAGATGATGGAAGAGAGCCGCGGCCTGCAGACCCCCTTGACCCGAAAGATCAACGCGTTCAGCCAGAACATCCTCTACGCCATCAGCGGCATGGCCGTCTTGATGTTTTTGCTGACCTTTTTAAAAGGGGTCAGCTGGATCGAAGGGTTTCAATCAGCGGTGGCTTTGGCGGTGAGCGCTATTCCGGAGGGGCTTCCGGCGGCCATTACCGTCACCCTGGCCATAGGCGTGAACCGTATGGCTAAACGGCACGCGATCATCAGAAAACTCCCGGCGGTGGAAACCCTGGGCAGTACAACAGTGATCTGTTCAGACAAAACAGGAACACTGACCCAGAACAGGATGACGGTTCAGCGTCTTTACGCGGGGGAAAAGACCTATAAAGTGACAGGCGGCTTTGAAAAAAAGGGCGATATTCTCGACGAGGATACAAAGATCGATCCTGAAGAGGTGCCCGAGCTGCGTGACTGCCTTCTTGCCGGGGCGCTGTGCAACGATTCTCATTTACAGGAGAAGGAAGGCCGGCTGGAAACATCCGGCGATCCCACTGAGAGCGCCCTGCTTATCGCCGCTTTAAAATCCGGATGGGAAAAAGAAGCGCTGGAAGAAAAATATCCGCGTCTTGATAATATTCCTTTTGAGTCTGATAAACAATACATGGCGACACTTCACCGGCAGGAAGGAGGGAATGTTATTTATATGAAAGGGTCTTTTGAGGCGGTGTTGGAGCGCGTTGGCAGCGGGATCGACCCCGACGAAATAAAAGAAGAAGCCTCCCGCATGGCTGACGAAGGCTTAAGGGTCCTGGCCTTTGCTAAAAAAGAAACAGATTCAAATAAAAAGCAGATAGACGATGATGATCTTGCTGAGAATATGGTCTTTCTCGGCCTGACCGGCATGATCGATCCTCCCCGGGAAGAGGCGGTCAAAGCCGTTAAGGCCGCACAGTCTGCGGGGATCAAGATCAAGATGATCACCGGTGATCACGCGCGCACTGCCGGGGCGATCGCCGGGCAGATGAATATCGCGGGCGAGCAGGATGAAAAAGTCTATACCGGCGGTGATTTGTCCGGCATGGATGATGAGGAGATTGCGCAAGTTGTAGAACACAGCGTCTTTGCCCGGGTTGCCCCTGAACATAAACTCCGTCTGGTGAAAGCCCTGCAGGCTAAAAATGAGATCGTGGCCGTAACCGGGGACGGTGTTAATGACGCCCCGGCCCTTCAGCAGGCGGATATCGGTGTGGCCATGGGATTGATGGGTACCGAGGTGGCCAAGGAAGCCGCGGACATGGTCTTGACCGATGACAATTTCGCCTCTATCGAGGGCGCGGTGGAAGAAGGGCGCACAGTATATGATAACATCCTCAAGACGATCGGGTTTATTCTGCCGGTGAACGGCGGCGAGGCCTTAACCATTTTTGCCGGCATGCTTTTCGCCGCGGTGATACCGATCCTTCCTGTGCAGATCCTCTGGGTTAACCTGGTGAGTTCGGTCACGCTGATGCTGACCCTGGCCTTCGAACCCGCGGAGAAGGATGTTATGTCCCGCCGGCCGCGCCCCGCGGGAGAACGGCTCCTCGGCAAAGGCCTTTTGATCCGTATAGGGATCATCTCCTTCTATAACCTGATAGCGACCTTCGGGATGTTTGAATTTATCCGGCAGACAACCGGGGATATTGAGTTGGGGCGTTCTGCCGCGGTCCATACTCTGGTGGCAGCCGAGGCGTTTTATCTTCTCAGTATCAGCCGGTTTGTCCCGTCGGTTATTGAGCGTTTGCGGGGAGAGGCGGTGAGAATAGCCTACGCGCCGGCTGTGGGGATAGCCGTGACCCTTTTCGTTCAGTTTTTATTCACCCAGTGGCAGCCGATGAACGTGCTGTTTCATACCGGCCCGGTTTCCCTCGTGCAGACAGCAGGATGTCTCGCTGCCGGATTTATGGTTCTGCTCCCGGCGCTGATCTTACGCCGTTTTATACCGATCAAATAAGGATAGGGCGCAATTCTTAGATTTCCCCTTTCTAATTGGGGGTGATATCTAATCCTCCCTTTGTGAGGAGGGCTGTTTATATTTTTTCTCTCACCCTCATGCGGAGAGCTTCCAATTTTTTATTCCCTCCCCCTCGTGCGGAGGGTTTCTTTATTGCATTCCTTTCCCCTTGTGCGGAGGGTTTCTTTATTGCATTCCTTTCCCCTTGTGCGGAGGGTTTCTTTATTGCATTCCTTTCCCCTCGTGCGGAGGGTTTCTTTAT
>CAZQQI010000052.1:0-5019 GCA_964595465.1 uncultured Planctomycetales bacterium
CCTCCCCCATAAAGGGGGAGGAGCGATATTCTATTTTGTGTCCGGACGAATTTGCTCGGCGGATAATGCTGTCTAATTTGGATACAAGCGATGTGATATGGCCTCCAATGATACGATCATAACTATTGAGAATTTGGTCAAGCGGTTTAACGGCCGCGCCGTGCTCGACGGGATCGATCTCAATATCTGCCGGGGAGAAATTTTTGTGATCATGGGCGGGTCCGGCTGCGGCAAGAGCACGCTTCTGCGTCATATGACCGGCGCGATCCAGCCCGATGGGGGGCGCGTGCTGTTTAACGGACAGGACATGACCCGGATGACCCCGGATGAAAAAGAAAAGATCAAGCGCCGGTTCGGTATGAGTTTTCAGTCTGCGGCCCTGCTGGATTATATGAATGTTATGGACAATGTCAGTTTGCCCCTGCGGGAGCATACCCGGCTGGAACCGCGTATTATCGAGATCATTGTTAAGATGAAGCTGGGCCTGGTCGGCATGCAGGGGTTTGAACAGCTGATGCCCAGTGAACTGTCCGGCGGGATGCGTAAACGTGTCGGGCTTGCCCGGGCCATTGCCATGGACCCGGACGTCGTGTTCTATGATGAGCCGTCTGCCGGCCTGGACCCCATTGTCTGTGCGGTGGTCGATCAGCTCATTCGGGATCTCAGCAAAAAACTGCTTTTGACATCTGTCGTGGTGACGCATAATATGGAGAGTGTCTTCCGTATCGCTGACCGGGTCGGTATGCTGCATAACGGAGTCCTGCTGGAGATCGGGACCCCGGAGGAGATCCGGAATTCTGAGAATCCGTATGTTCAGCAGTTTATTCAAGGAAAGCTGGAAGGCCCGATCGACGTTCATGGCGCTTAATGAAGGAGAGGATCATGCAGTGGAATAATGAAACCCGTGTCGGAGTTCTGGTATTGCTGGCTCTGGTCGTCCTCGGCGCCTTGACCTGGCGGGCCGGAAATTTTGAATGGAAAAAGGGCGGATACGAGATCAAGGCGCAGTTCAAAAACATTGAGGGCGTTACTCTGAACGCTCCGGTGACGCTCAATGGTCTGGAAGTCGGGCGGGTTTCCGGCATTGATATCATTTATGGGGATAAGACCTTGGTCGAATTAACCCTTTGGCTGAATGAAGACGCCCGTCTGCACGGCGGGGCCAGGGCCGTGATCAAGAATCTGGGGTTTATGGGAGAAAAATATGTGTCGCTTGCCGCCGGAGATGATGAAGAACCTTTTCTTAAGCCCGGAGAGGTGATCCAGGGCAGCGAGCCTGTCAGTTTTGAAGAGATCCTGGGCCGCGGAAGCAAGATCGCCGGAAATCTGGAGAGTATATCACAAGAAGTTGACCGCATTCTGCAAGCGAATTCGCGCAAGATCGACTTAATCATAGAACATATTGAGACAACATCACGGCATACGGCTGAGATCTCAGCCAATGTCGAACAGCGTCTGCAGACAAATGAAAAAGAGATCGATATGATGGTTCAGAATCTTAACCGGGCAAGCCGGAACCTGGAAGAAATGAGTTACGATCTGAAAGAGAATCCCTGGAAGCTGTTATATAAAGATCATGAAAAGAAAAGCGAATAAGGGAGACGATCATGAGTTACCGCTGTCCGATCTGCGGGGAAGAATTAGGAGACGATCTTCAGGTCTTTGTTGATCATATGGAGGAGAAGATTGTCGTAGAGATCAAAAGGGATCATCCGGAGTGGGTTCAGAAGGATGGGATGTGCCCTAAGTGCCGGGACTATTACAAAAAGCAGTTATCCGGGATATAATAGTTGTCACAATTCGGATTCCCTCCCCCTTGCGGGGAGGGTTAGGGAGAGGGTTTTCTTGGGCAGCGCCCCCACCCGGCCTCCCCCATGAAGGGGGAGGAGATATATTATATTTTATAACCTGGCCATTTTTTTCGTCGGATAGTACTGTCTCATTCAAACACAAGTGCGGAAGATAATTCAAGAATATTAAGAGAGATAGGGGGGAAGATATGAAAAAAATACTGAAAATCATCGGTGTTGTCTTATTGGTTCTGATCATTTTGGTGTTAGTGTTTAAAAGTTTTCTGATCAAGACCGGCGCTAATATCGCGCTTGATCGGATGGCCGGGATGTCTCTGACGGCCGATAAATTCAAGGTCGGGTTGTTCCATTCGCGTGCTGATATCGAAGGGCTGAAGGTCTATAACCCGGAAGGGTTTCAGGACAGGGTGTTTATCGATCTGCCTAAGCTGTATGTGGATTATGACCTTTTTCCCCTGCTCGCGGGCAAATTTCACGCCGGGGATATCCAGATCCATTTAAAAGAGGTCCTTCTGGCCAAAAATGCTGAAGGAGAATCCAACATTGACGGTTTCAAGAAGATGGCCGCGGGAAAAAAAGAAGAGAAGCCTGAAAAAAAGCCGCCGGCGGAAGAAGAAAAGCCGACGGACTTATATATCGCCAGTCTCCAGCTGAAGATCGGCCGCCTGGTGCTCAAAGACTACAGCGACAATGCTGACAAGCCGACCGTCGATATGTATAACATTAACGCGCAAGAGACCTTTAAAGATGTGAAAGACCCCCAGGCGTTTGCTGCTTATGTGATGTCAAAGTATATGGCCAAGTTTGTCACGCAGGCGATCAAAAATGTCGGTCTGGATGAAGTCGGAGGTGTGGTAAAAGGGTCGATCGGTCTTATGGGCGACGTCGGTAAAGAAGCGTTTACAACCGCCACGGATATCGGTAAGGGCGCTGTCGATACGACGACCGACACGATAAAGAATACGACTGAAGGGATCAAGAATATCATCAATCTTCCCTTCGGCGGACAGAAGGAATAGATAAATGCTATTCAGCAAACTCCCGTGCGATATCGACGGGAGTTTGCTTTTTAAAAAGGAAAATGTTATGTCCTTGACCGGTAATCCGCTGGAAATCTTGACTGTCTTCGGCGCGGGGGTGATGGTTTCGTTCACCCCCTGCATCTATCCGGTGATCCCTATGACCGCCGCGGGGATCGGCGCGGCAAATGTCAGCGGCCGCCGCAGGCGGGCTTTTGTGCTTTCGGTCTTTTATGTGCTGGGTATGGCCTTGACCTATTCCGCCTTCGCGGTTGTCGCGGCGCTGAGCGGAAGGTTTTTCGGGTATTTTCAGAATCAGCCCGCAACGTATGCTGTTGCCGCGGCCGCTTTGACGGTATTCAGCCTGATGATGGTCGATGTTATTCCCTGGTCCGGATTCCGTATCGCGCCCCGGACCCCGGTCCGTCCTAAAACCGTCTGGGGCATCATCCTTCTCGGCGCGGCGTCCGGTCTGGTTGTCGGTCCCTGCACGGCCCCGGTTCTGGGGACTCTTCTGGTGCATATCTCCGCCGGGCAGAACATGGCTTACGGCATTCTGCTTACCTTTATTTTTTCTTACGGGGTGGGGTTCTCCCTGATCCTGGTCGGGACCTTCAGCGGATTATTGAGTATGATGCCCCGCTCCGGGCGCTGGATGCTGATCGTGAAACGCGTTTTTGCGGCGGTGATTTTTATGACGGCCGTGGTGTATTGGTTTTATTTCTTCAAGAGTATCTTCTAGTATGTTCTATGCCGATCTGCACATCCATTCCCGTTTTTCCCGGGCGACTTCCAAGTCACTTGACCTGCGCTCGCTGGCGCTGTGGGCGCAGATCAAGGGCATTCAGGTCGTGGGGACAGGAGACTGCCTGCATCCCGGCTGGCTTAAGGAACTGCGCGAACAGCTGGAGCCGGCGGAAGACGGCTTGTTCCGCTTGAAGCCGGAATATGGTCAGTGGTCAGAGACTGAATTGCCCGCCGCCTGCAGGGGAAACGTCCGGTTCTTGCTGACAACCGAGATCGCTAATATTTACAAAAAGATGGACCGCGTCCGTAAGATCCATAATGTTCTATTCTTTCCCTCGTTTGATGCCGCAGAGCAGGTCCGCGCGCGGCTGGACAAGATCGGCAACCTGCATTCTGACGGACGTCCTATTCTGGGCATGGACAGCCGCGACTTATTGGAGATGACCCTGGAGTCCGATCCGTTAAGTTTTTTGGTGCCGGCCCATATTTGGACACCCTGGTTTTCGGTCCTGGGCTCAAAAGGCGGATTTGACGCAATAGACGATTGCTACGGTGACCTGACCGAACATATCTTTGCCGTCGAGACCGGGTTATCTTCGGACCCGCCCATGAATTGGCGGCTGTCTGAGCTGGACCGCTTTGTGATGATGTCGAATTCTGACGCACATTCTCCTGCCAAACTGGGAAGGGAAGCGACCCTGTTCGATACCGAAATCAGTTATTCCGCGATGTATGCGGCCATGAAAAATGCAGGCGATGGCCTGCTGGGCACCCTTGAATTTTATCCGCAGGAGGGCAAATATCACTATGACGGGCACCGCGCCTGTGACTGCCGCCTGCATCCCCGCGAGAGCATTGAGCATAAGGGATTATGCCCGGTCTGCGGCCGTCCGGTCACCGTCGGGGTTATGGCCCGGGTTGAGGAATTGGCCGATCACCCTGAAGGGCGAAAATCACCCAAAGCCCGTCCGTATTACAGTCTGGTCCCCTTGCCTGAGATCATTGCCGCGGCCCGCGGCTGCGGTGTCAATACTAAAGCGGTGAACAGGGTTTACCGCGCGATGCTGGCCGGCCTGGGAAATGAATTTTCGATCTTACGGGATATCCCGCTTAAAGAGATCGCGGATTCTGCCGGTCCGTTCATCGCCGAAGGCGTACGCCGTGTGCGCGCTGGAGAACTCGATATCGCCCCCGGCTATGACGGAGAGTACGGACAGGTCAATATCTTTTCAGAACAGGAACGTGCCGAATTCCATGCTTAACCCTTTCATTAATGGTCTTATGCTTATTGGACAGCATCATAGCTGTCTGAATCAGGATTCCCTCCCCCATAAAGGGGGAGGAGCGATATCTTATTTCATGTTTCTGACAATTTTGCTCGACGGATAATACCGCCTAATTGGGACACAAGTGGGTCAGCATAGAAACAAAATGATTGTGTT
>CAZQQI010000053.1:0-4938 GCA_964595465.1 uncultured Planctomycetales bacterium
CATCTTCTGGATCCAAAAACTCTCGAGGTCCGTCGCGGGGGGTAGCGGCAAAGGCGATCAGCCCCAGTACCGCCATCACAGCGAATCCGAGGATCAGCCCGGGATTCAAGACCAGCGCAGCGGCCATCGGAACCGCGGCCGTGGCCGCCATGGTCAGCAATGTGCTGAACCCGCCGCGGCGCGGACTTTGTCTGCTCTCGCCCTTTTTCCTATCACGTTTTTCTTTTTCGCTGCTGTACGCAAAGACCATTTTCTCAAACCGCATGCCGAGATCACCCCGAATGATCCGGGGTTTGACCATGCCTTTACGCGACAACGGCCAGGCGGTTAACCGGCTGGATGTGCCGTGCCGCACTTTTTCGGTGACGATCAGATATTCATTTCGGGCCGTCAAGTCTCCCGCGCACAGAATATCCAATAATCCAACCTGATGCAAAGACACCTTTTGCCAGGAAGTAAACGGACTGTTGACGAATTCTTCCGCCTGCTGAAAAAGGAGCTGCTGTAACACCAGCGGAACAACCTTGTCATGGCCAGCGCTGACCGGTCGAAACGTCCATTTCCTTTTGTACGCTTCCCACCGCTGGACCAAATTTTTAAAGGCCAATAACTGTCCGCTGTCGATCCCTTCACGGGACTGCCTGATCTCGAAGCTTTCCCCGATGTCTTTTTCCGGCTCAAGCGCAATGGGTTCAACCGGATCGTCTTCCTGCTCATCCCTGCGCTGCCGCTCGAGCTCGCCTTGTAAATATTTCGCCAACCGTTCTTCCTGTTTCATCGGGTCCTGTTCGGGCGGGGACTGTTCACTCCCCTGCCGGGCGAATTCATCAGGATCAACCCCTGCTTGAGAAAGAAGAAATTTCAGATAGGCTTCATCCCTTCGTTCTTGTTCTTTGCGGTACGATGCCCCGTCCGGATCCAGCGCAGTGAACACCGCCAGTACTGCGGCAACAGCAAAACCGGCCAGCACCCACGGATGGATCACCGTCAGCGCAAACCCGGCCGGCAGCGCGAAAACAGCCAGCGATGCGGCCGTGATAAACCCCTTGCGTCCCTGCCTGTCCTCGGTATGATACCTGGCACTTTTTTTCTTGCTCCCGGAAACTTCCCCTTTCGATCCCGACGACACAGCGCGGCTGATACTTTCTATCTGTTCACGTGTTGTATCAAAAGGCATCTCGCAGGACAACCCCGGAACAAACCGTTCTTTTCCATCGAACCGCTCAAGAATTTTCCGCACTTCTTTTTCAAGGTCGGCGGGAGATTTGCTCAATATCTGCGACGCATTGATCCCTCCGATGATAAAAACATCCTTTCTGGTAAGCACGTTATAAGCATGAACCAGATCCACCTGTTCATCGATACTGAACGCGTCAACGGACATGCCGGTCATCTGTTCCAAAAACGGTGTTGAATCCGCGCATCCGTGAAACACAACCGCAGCGCCTTTATCCTGACCTGTCTTGGCAACAACATTGTTCGACGGCACAATATACTGACCGAACTGCTCCGGACCCACCAGGGCCGTTTGAGGCTCAAGGATCACCACAGCATCAGCCCCGGCATCAACCATCATCTCCATTTCTGACCGAGAGACCCGGATACAATAATCCAAAAACATCCTAAATAGATCCAGCTCCAGCATCATTTTATAAACAACTTCTTCCGAACCTAATAAGCGGGTGGCCAATGTGAACGGCCCAATGATATAAGCGACATGACGCCCGGCATTCTGAGACCGCTGTTTTAAGATCCGAATCGTTTCCATATAGAAACGAACGCGGCCGTGTTGCTTAAAATCCGGCAAACGTAACGCGTTCAGGTTTTCCTCGTTGAAGAGAAAGTTGTCCCCAAACAAATAGCCGCGCTGATCGATGTGTTTGCGGTGATAAACGGGCCTTACGGGTGAAGCCCCGTTGATTTGATTCGCTATCGATACCGCCTCCGCTTCTGCCGTTAAGTCCATCAGGGCAAAACTTACATCCAGGCCCAACTCTTCGGCGGAAAACTCAATGACATCCGCTTGTTTGGCAGGATCAGCCGCCACATCTTTAACAGAATAATCACGCCCGTTCATTTTATTAAAAAGCCGGATGCCTCCCCAACTGATCAAAGACACCCACATATGATTTTGACGCATGGTTCGAAAAAGATCTTTACGGTCATTCCGGGACGGCTCATTATGCGTTTTCATATAAGCAGCTGCATACGCTATGCCGGCTGTCAAAAACAGGATCGATCCTGCGATCAAACCCGGGATCCTGATCTTATCACCCATATACAGGTGAACGTTATTATCAAATAACGCTAAAACCAGCGCAGCTCCGATAATAACAATGAATTTACATATTGCCTGCACACCACGACCGGCAATGAATAATTTATTTCGTAAAAGTCCATAGCATTGTTCGCAATGAGCATAACGGCCCCGATGATTCCCGTCTCTGTCGACCAAATCTCCCGGAACAGCAGCTCCAGCAGGGCCGGGATCTGTGTCACATGTTCCGGCACGGGCCGAAATATAAAGCATAGTCCGATCTTGGTCCTTCTCCATATCCGCGGGCGAATCCACGGATATCTCATCTACCGCCATATCAATAAAACCATGTGAGCCGAGAGCCTCTAAGATCTGGTCACGCGTGTACATCGTATAAAAGAATTTATTTTCATAAGCCCATTGGTTTTCCGCCGCGGTTATGATCACGACCTGCCCGCCGGCTGTCATGAAATGACGGATCTTATCAATGATCTTGCCCGGGGCAAAAACCCCGATAGATTCATTCAGAAGGATCAGGTCAAAACGCTCAGCCGTATCATAATCAAATATATCGATCGGAATGACCTCAAATCCTTTTTTCCCGGCCAACCCCGCGCTCTTTTCATTGCGTTCCACTGCGGTGACATGAAATCCATTCTGTTGCAATTCCATCTCAAGTTCACAACGTCCGGCACCGATAGAGAGAATACTGCTCCCTGGGGGATTATCCTTCAAGATACGCGCGATCAATCGTGACCTGTATTGAGCCGAGCCGAACGATTGGCCTATAATAACGCCTTCCGGGGTCATGCCGTTCTGATCAAACCTATCATACGGATCTGACGCCGGCGCTATCGCTCTCCTGTTGCGTCCCTCCCAAAATACAAAACTGTTAAAAAGACCACTGAAAAATTGATACGCGCCTTTCACGGACCATACGGCCATAATTCCGGCGATTAAGGCCCCGCACCCCAGGGCGATCACTTTAAACCAGACTGGAAAAATGACGATCCAGCCCGGCAAAATAGCCGCACCAGTGACCCCGGCAATGAACGCCAGCGTTCCGATTGTGGCAAAACCTCTCCGGTCCGGCTGGCTCCTTTTAAAATACCCGGCACTTTGATTGAAATAGATCACCGGGCCGGCATTGATATCGATCGTCGGATCAATAGGCCCGCGGTCTTCTTCAGTAATAACCTGGTTAGCCAGAGATGCCTGGCGGACCTGTTCATAAAGACCCCCTGTGCTTTCGAGTAGTGGCGCGAGTTCTTTCCCTTTACCCCAGCGGCTGAACTCATGCAGATCATAACGCGCTGTAAACGGCATTCCATCCTGTGCGGCAATGCGAGCGAGACGCTGAGTTTTGGCAACTTCTTCAGCAAGAATATCTTTATAAACACGCCTACGCTGACATAAAACCGTCATACCAAAATCACGGGCATGCTCATAGGTGATCAGAGGAAACCGTTTTTGCCCATCCTGGCGGAACCATATCCCGACCAGCCCATGATCTTTATGAAAACTCTCCCGGGGAAGAGCTGAAAACCATGACCGGTCTAAGACGCGCGCTTCCAGCATGCCGTTGATATCTTTGACAAGGCTCCAGCAGGAAGACATTTCGCGAGCAGAAGATATTACTCGTGCGGAAATCTTCGGAAGGTCAGTCGAAGACCATCCCCCCGCCGTAATAAAAATATCATACGGAAGCCGGCCCCCTCTCTGCTTAAAAAAATTCTGAACCCGCCTGGCCAAATGCCAGGCATGATACGGCTCCGCGTCCATCAGAACCAGAGCGTTTGGCCGGATCTCAATATTGTGCTCTAAAAAAGGTTCGATCCGGAACCAGGCCGGCGCCGGCCAAACAGCAATGTTCCGCCCGCGCATCTCAAAAGGCGATGATCTTGTCTCAGCGGCGGGCAGAGATCTGCCGCGAGAATCGTCAGACAACTGGCGCCTGTCATTTTTCCGGTTTCGATAAACCTGTATGACATCCTTTAACGGCACCTGATCACGGTTTCCCTGCTCCTTTTTATCCTCTTGAGTAAAAAACTGTTTCTCGATCTGCAAAATAGTCCTGTCCGCGCAGGCCTTACCGAAATGCCTTTTTAAGACACGATAAAGGCAATCAATAATGAATTCATAATCGACAGGGTCTTTTGTGTACACTGCGGCCAATACCGGCATTTTAAGATCTGTATCAAAATATATAGAGATCCCGCCGCATCCTTCTGCCAAAAGCTGCCAGCCGCCGCGCTCCGCCAGGCTTTCGTGGCTGGTTAAAGTATGGCGGCGGTCATGCCGGGGCGATACAACAAAAGAAAACCGCGAGCCGTTTCTCCCATGACGATGGAATACGATCAACACCTCATATCGTTCAAAGGCAGAAACATCAGCGATGGCGAGCATATCATTGACTGCTTTGACCAACGGCTTGATCATTCTATACGAAGATATTTTCTCTAATTTGACATACGGGTGAACAGCGTCTTCCGGGCCTGAATAAACGGCAGGGCGATTTTTATGATCACGAGGCCCGTCGCGCGGCGTAACAGCGATGGCGAGCAGTGCCAGTACTGCGGCAACAGCAAAACCGGCCAGCACCCACGGATGGATCACCGTCAGCGCAAACCCGGCCGGCAGCGCGAAAACAGCCAGCGATGGGGCCGTGATAAACCCCTTGC
>CAZQQI010000054.1:0-4824 GCA_964595465.1 uncultured Planctomycetales bacterium
GAAGTATAAGGGTGGGAAAACCGAACCAGGTTGGCCGGGGGGTGGAAAAGATATTCTTCGAAGACAACAGCTATTACGCGCTTTTTAACTATGACTTTGCGGGGGGGCAATCATACTTGAAATCTCTCGTGGGGCGGATGAATTATATTATCCCTTATTCTGAGAGAAGCAAAATTAAGAAAGAGGCCCGCCGTCAATTCGAGCAGTTTAATGCTTTTATTGCGCATTATACTAACAATTTTCACGTAGCTTATTTAGGGAACACACCTGCGGGACGGAGGGCTATAGAAAAGGTTAAGGCGAAAGCTAAAAATGTTGAGCGTTCTGATGATTATTATATGGTTATCCGCGCGAATGGTACGATGGAACGGGTCTCTAAAAAGGAGGTGGACGAACAAGGCTGGCTCGAGGAGATGTTGAATCGGGGATCTGCAGACCGTGCAGAATGGGTGACGGTTTATGACGAAAAGACAGGAAAACGTGTTAAACGTATGCGACTCGACAGTGATGCATTATCGACCGTTATGGACGAAGACGCATCTTCTTCGGGAAAGAATGAAGAAGCCTCGCAGTCTCCTTTTAACCGCGTTTATGACCTGGACAATGAAGTCCAGGCATATCAGGTTCGCGGGCAAGGTTGGTTGAATTATAAAGACAATGATATCAAGGTTGAGGTCCCGGGCCGACTTCTTGTTCTGGAAGGACGAAGCCTACAGAATATTTTAGGGTATATGGGAACAGGAGGGGATGGCGGGAAAGGTGGTTACTATGATACCGCTGCCGAATATCGACTGATCTCAGCGTATAACCGGCAGGTTGAGCTTCAGGCTACGATCGATACGATCTCTGTTGGGTTGTTCGTGGTTGATGTCGTGACCCTTGGGGTGACAACCGGTATAAAATTGGCGGCGCGGCAGGCCGCCTCGACAGCGGCGAGAAAAGCCGCCAGTGCTGCCACGCGTAAAATCGCTGTGGCTGCGGCGAAACGGGCGGCACGAAAAGCCGCCCTGAGCGCGGTAAAGAAGGCCCTTATTAAACGGGCAGCCTATGCGACCGGCTCTATGGTCCTGGAGGTGGGAGTTAATACGATTCAAGGCAAGTCAACGTCCGGGGCGGATCTCTTGCGCAGCGGTTTGATGGGTTGGAATTTTGCCGCGTATGCCCCGCGGGTGATGGGCCTGATGGGCAAGATCCCGACTGGCGGTGCATCAAAATATTTGGCGGCCCGCGCTGCTGCGCACTGGGGGCTGTCTAAGGGGACTAAAGTGTCGTTGGCCCGGGGAATACAGTACGGCACGCCGCATCTTTTGGGACAGACCGCGAATGTCGTCTGGAACCGTTCCCAGGGAAAAACAGGCTGGGATTCTTTTGATAACGCGGGATGGGTCTCCGGCGGCATTCTGGCCGCACAGGCTTCTGCGCCTGCATTTAGCAGGGTATCTTCAGCGGCCTCAAAAGTGTTGACCAAAGCGGGCATTAATAATCAGTTCGCCAAACTTGCCGTTTATAACGGAGTGTCCACGGCAGGGGCGCTGGGCGACCAATGGGCCGCGGATGCCGGGTATACTGGCCTGGTTGGGCGGTTCACATCTTCAGATTTTAAGATGGTGGACGCCGTTCTTGGTCAAACAGTCTGGGCGCCGGGACGTATGCTCTCGGCATCGGTCGGCGGTCTGTTCAGCGGTGATTATGCGCAAAGGGTGGCAAAAAGGGATATTAAACAGGTTTCAGATTTAAGAAATGATTTGACGGCTGACTGGGGATTCGGCGCAGCCGGGTTCGGGTATGCTCTGGGATATGCCAAATATGCCTTGAGCGCCTCGACTGGCGCCTTGCAGACCAGCGCGGCGATTAATATTGTCCGTGATCCAGGGAGTGTTGTTAGCGGGTTTACTCAGACGCTCTCCAGCGTGGCCGATATGCTGCGTTCAGACGGCGCGCCGCAGGAGAGCAGCGGTGGACAGGCTGTCCCCTTTGATTACGGTTTTGGGCTGGGTGCACTGAGCGGACTCAAGACAGGGTTTACCAATAGCTCAAGGATGTTTCGTCATAAAGCACGAGTGCTTAAAGGTGCCGAGAACTCTACCCGTGGGGGGCGGTTCTTAAACTGGACCGGCAGAAAATCCGCGACATGGCTGGCGGAGGCCAACCGGCATGCCTATGGCCTGACCAAATTCAGCGCGGGACTGCAGATGGCCTATCCCATGTTAAGCAGACAGGGGAACTTCCGTGACGCGTTAAATCAGGCCCCGAATATTGCTATGGGTATGACCCAGATCTCGCAAGGCGCGTTCGCGACGGGCTTGGTGACGTCTGCATTAGGAGCGGTACATCGTCGGACACAGTCATTTATGGAAAAGAAGTTGACTGAGTCTATGCATACCAAGATCGGATGGGGATTGACCGGCGGCGGGATCGGGTTGACTGTTTTGTCAGAGGTCATGCAGGATGAGAATGATCCGAGCATAGGCTGGGCGATCGCGGGGAATGTCGGGATGCTGATAACCGGGCTCGGCGGATCGATTTTGGTCTCGCGCTTTAATCATGCTGCAAGCAAGTTCAATAAGGACACGCTTAAACGCGCAAACAAATTGTCTCGAGCTAAACAAAGTAAAGCATGGACATGGAAAAGACTCACTGGAGAAAAGGTTAAGCTTATTACGCGCGGTCTGAGTTCCGACGCCGTCAATTATCTCGGTGGAGGCGCGTCCTATGGAGCCGTGCTCTATGGGGGGCAGAATCTGGCCTTGCCGACAATCGATTCTGTTAAGAGCGGGAAGTGGGAGGATTGGGCACAAAAATCCCGCACACACATTATGCCCCGGTTTATCGCGCAGATCGTTGACGGAGACTATGACCCTCAAGAAGACGGCAAGGCGAAACCGGTCTCACAGGAACAGATGCAGGCAATGCGGGACATGACCCCGGATCAGCTCAAGCAGTATGCCGGGACCTATGCCTGGACAGATGATGATGACCGTACACACTACTATAAAGTGGAAGAAGGCTGGCATTCAGATGTCCCGCGCATCCTGCTGGAAGGGGTTTCTCTCTATACGATCGCGCGGATCGCCTCCGGCATGAAAAGCAATTACACCAAAGTCCGTGAAATGAATCAGTATAACCCGCAGGGATTTGTGCAGACGACCTGGCAAGGCGTAAAAGATGCCGGGAAGAAATTTTACCGCCCGGCCAAGAATGCCGCGGCCCGCCCCTGGAGACAGTATTTAACACACAGCATTCTGCCGCGGGCGGGTGTGGCAGCCGGGGCGTATGCCACCGGGACCGGGCTGAAATATTTCAGTGATACGGATAACCGTATCGCCCAGGAATGGGGCGGCTACCTGCAGAACGCCGGCATGCTCTACGGCGCGTACACTCTGTCTTTGCTAGGTGCCAGGGCCCTAGATTATCACCGCGGCGCCCAATCGGTTCAGCATACTGTAAAAGGGGCGACAAAATATAGCTTAAAGATGCCCGGACAAGGCCTGCGCGGGATATCCGCTTCAGGACTCGTCGGCGGGACAGGCAGGGCGGCCTTTAATATGATCGGCGGATCTTTTTATAACTTTGCCCGCGTCATGGCGCCTTTGGCCGGTGTGATGGAAGGGGCCTCCTACGCGGCCCAGCGCTGGGTGATCCCCACCGCGCGCAGTTCGTTTAAGCGCGATCTGCACAATATGACCTGGGGCTCGTTTTTCGATACGACCTTGGTTAAGGTCACGAATAAAGACGGGAAAACAGAATTTGTCGAAGCCGGTCTGCGTAAATATAAAGCTGCCGGGGCGGAGAGGTGGTGGGACTACCCGGCGCTGGCCTTGTCTTCGGGGGTGTTTGGCCTTATCGATCATGGCCGACGGATCTCGGAACTGGATCAAAAGCAGCGGGAACAGGGACTAACGCAGGATGAGACGGCGGAATTGGCACAATTGCGTTCTGAAAACGGGTTGCTGAAGGTGTCCTCCTGGGATGATGTGCCAAAAACCCCGGGTTCGATATTGCCGGGCTGGCTCGGAGGCGGAGATAGCTGGAACGGGCGGTATAGAGGGATCGAAGATACTGCCCTGGTCTTCTCCGGCATCCTGCGCGCCGCTCAAATGGTGGATATTCAGAATGCCATGATGAATATCAAGACCAAGGATTTTGGGCGAAAATATCGAGCGTTCAGTGTAGCTGTGGAGCAATATATGATGCCTTCGACCTTGAAGGCTATCGGCGGTCCCCAGACCAATCTAAAGAGGATGATCGTTCGCGGACAATTCAAAAAGGCCCTGGGCAAAGGGTTTATCCAAGGTGCTCGTAATACACTAGCAATGGCCTTTACCGGGACGCTGGAAGAGATCGGGGAGCAGTTTGTGGATGTTCCGTTGGCCCTGGTGGCCGGTCCGGCGTCAGCGATCCTGCAATCGTTCGGGTATACTGAATATGAAGCCGATCGTATCGCACAGCAGGCAAGTGAAGTTGTTCAGGAGCTGATCCTTGACGGTCGAGGGCTCGATCCGTATCGTCCAAACTTTTCCACGAATTCTTATGACGGCCCCTCTGTCGTCAGCGGCGGCACGTCCACCGGGGACAGCGGCTCTGTACCTGTCCAGGAATATCAGGCGGCGCAGCAGGAAGTCGCCGACGCCGACGGGCGTGTCCAGGATATTGAAACACAGATCACCGGCCTTGAAGCGCAGATCGCGAAATGGGAACAGTCCCGCGCGGACCATGAGGTCGGCCTGCAACGCGGCGGTAATACAAAACGCGTCAATACCATCAATACCCAGATCCAGCGTCTGGACAGCAAGATCGCCGCGGCTGAAGCACAGAACGAGACCC
>CAZQQI010000055.1:0-4770 GCA_964595465.1 uncultured Planctomycetales bacterium
CCCGCCGGGCGTAAAAATATTTTAACCGTGTCTACGCCAAGAAGGACTTTGTCGGTCAGATGCACACACGAGTGGGGATTCCGGGATATGAACGCAAAGGACCCGAGGAAGCCGCGCGCGCTCTGCTCAATATTATCAAAAAGGGAGGCAAGTGATCTTTATTCGAAACCGGAAAATGACACGGCCTGCTTTAATTGAGACATCCTATGAATAAACGTTACCGCAAATACTCTCACCGCCCGCACGCCCGGAAACACAACCGTCAGCAGTCCGTCAGACAGCCCCGGCGGAAAACATCACCGGAAGAACAGCAGTTTCTGAGCGGAACCCCAGTCGACCCGCATCCGCGCATCCGTTTGGAAGAAGGATCCAGCGCCTTAACTGTGCGCGCCATGGACCTGATCTGCCCGATCGGGATGGGGCAGAGGGGACTGATCGTGGCCCCGCCCGGATCAGGCAAGACCACGTTTCTGAAAGACATCTGCAAAGCCGTTGCCGAAAGTCAGCCGGACATCAAAACCTATTGTCTGCTGGTTGACGAACGCCCGGAAGAGGTTACCGAATTCCGCCGCAACGCGCCCGCTGACGTCCGCTGGTCCTCTTCAGACCAGGAACACCAGCAGCACATTTCAACCGCTGATAACCTCATGCAGGACGTGTTCAAAGAGGCCGCCGCAGGCGAAAACGTCCTCGTGCTGATCGATTCTCTCACCCGTCTGGCACGGGTGCATAATGCGGAACGCTCCAACAGCGGACGCACGCTTTCCGGCGGGGTGGATGCCCGGGCTATGGAAATCCCCCGCCGCATATTCGGCGCCGCGCGAAATATCGAAAACGGCGGTTCTCTGACCATTCTCGCTACGATCCTGGTGGATACCGGCAGCCGCATGGACCAGGTGATCTTCGAAGAATTCAAGGGTACTGGAAACATGGAGATCGTCCTCTCACGCGAAGCTGCTGAACACCGGATTTTTCCCGCGATCAATATCGCTGCCAGCGCGACACGGCGTGCCGAGAACCTTTGTGATGATAATGAGCTCGGGCAAATGGACAATCTCCGCAGATCCCTCGCCGGCCGGAATCCTGTAGAATCCGCCAAAATTCTGGTCGATTCTCTACATAAATATCCAACCAACACCGAACTGCTGTCCGCTATCCCTGCTATGTAAGCGAGGAAAAGGGCTACAACGGTTTTTTTCCATAACAGCCACTGCCACCTTTATACCGGGGAGGACCGCAGGGCAGGCAGGTATAATCGGGTTGCGGAATGTGTCCCCGGAATTCCATTCGCCACAGAGCAAATAGAGAGTCTGGAGAAAGGCAAGATTCCATTTTTTTGTGTCTTTCGTATTGACAAACCACTACGCGTTTGTAGAATTAAGACATATCCGAAAACCCGGGAGAACGGTCTAGCATGACATCAGCAGGCGGACAATCTGAGCGTTCATCCAGTCGGCATCTTTATGCCGGCTTTTTTTGCGTCTGCCGCCTGTCCCACAAAAAAGGTCGCTGTCACCTTTATTTCATCAATCCTCTGAATCTGCGCGACGACACCGGCGCATTGTGGGAAAACTATCTGGTCATGGAACGGCTCAAGAAGCAGGAATATACAGGCATCTCCTGCACCAATTATTTCTGGCGCACGTACGACAAAAAATGAAAAAGTACCTGGTACCTTTTTTCCCTTTTTTGTAATTTAAAATAAGACAGAGCCTGCTTATTTAATCCCCAACGGTATAGACAATTAATGAATAGGTTCAAAACCAACGTTTACATAGCCCTATTTCTTTGTTTTTTCACTTTATGTGCTGTGAATTCAAAAATTTATGCTAAACAAGGCTGTTGCTCTCATCATGGAGGTGTTTGTGGAAGCCAATGTTGTGACGGCACATCTTTAACAGAAAAATGCCGTTCTTCCAGAAGTGGATCATTTTCTGCCGCCGAACCAGCAAGAGCCGAGTTCAACAGCAATATCGGTGCCGGCTGGGGAGGAGGAAGTGCTGCATTTTGGAAGAAAAGGGCCAGTAAACTTATCGTTTTAGATATCGAAGATTATAACATTATAAAACTCATTAACGGTCAGCATGTAACGTTGTGCGGTATTGATATGATTGAAGTTCCAAACAAAAAAGAAGGGCATGGTGATCCCATAAATTTTAGACAGCCATTGATCAGGCAGTTGCAAAAACTCATTAACCATAAAGAGATTCGTGTGATACAGGATAAGAAAACTGCTAAATGTTCATATATATTTATTGACCTGCCATACCAGATAAATTCTCATGAAAGCGAACGTTTACAAAAGTATTACGAAGCACTCGGATGCTATTGCGTGGAATACGATAACAAATTATCTCTTTTCATTAATGCGTCATTATTAAAAAGTGGCTTTGCGGTTTATCGGGACAAACAATTAGGTAAACACTACCACTCTTTATTTATCAAATTACAAACAGAAGCTAAAAAGAATAGCGCGGGTTTATGGCGTTTTGTAGAATAGGGACTAAGAAACAAAAAATAGGGGACGGAGCCCTAATTGATAATTCCGCAGAGCAAAGCGACAGTGAGATAGGGCGCTGACCCTTATTATCAAAAGGTCGCTGTCACCTTTTTTTATCCCTTTTTTTAAAAGGTCGCTGTCACCTTTATTTTTTTTCCTTACCTTCCCTTGACAAAGCGCCCAAGAATGTTATAATTTGGGTATTGAAGTATCCAAATTAATTAAAATATGGGTAGATACATGTATATTCCTCAACAGCAGCTTTCTAACCTTCATAAGTTGGCAGGTCCTAACAAGGTTGTTCTGGTTTACGGTCCCCGGCGTACCGGAAAAACAACCCTCTTGGACCATTTCATTCAGGGTCTTTCTGAACCGCATCATTTGGTTAGTGGCGAGGATCTCTTTATTCAGCAGGTTCTGTCGTCGCGGTCCATTGTTAAACTCCAGGACTTTGTGGGACAAAAAAAATGGCTCATCATTGACGAAGCCCAGAAAATTCCGGGTATTGGTCTAAACCTGAAATTAATTGTGGATCACATCCCGGATATTCGGGTTATTGCCACGGGTTCATCGTCCTTTGACCTGGCGTCGCAAGTAGGGGAGCCGTTGACCGGACGAAAGTGGACGTTGCGGCTTTTTCCTCTGGCGCAGATGGAACTGGCTCAAAAGGAAAACCCGGCCGAGACTGCCGCGCGGCTGGAAAGCCGTCTGATTTATGGTTCCTATCCGGAAGTCGTGTTAAACCAGGACGATCAACTCCGTCAAAGGTATTTGAGGGAAATTATTTCCTCGTATCTCTATAAAGACATTCTGGAACTGGACGGCCTGCGCCATTCGGACAAGCTGGTGCGGCTGTTGCAGCTCCTAGCGTTTCAGATCGGCAAGGAAGTCTCTTTTAACGAATTGGGAACGCAGCTTGATTTAAACAAAAAGACGGTAGACCGCTATCTGGATCTACTGGAAAAGGCCTTTGTGGTTTACAAATTGGGCGGATTCAGCCGGAATTTACGAAAAGAGGTCTCCAAAAACTCGCGATATTATTTTTATGACGTCGGCATCCGCAACGCGCTGATCCAGAATTTCAATCCTCTGAATCTGCGCGACGACACCGGCGCATTGTGGGAAAACTATCTGGTCATGGAACGGCTCAAGAAGCAGGAATATACAGGCATCTCCTGCACCAATTATTTCTGGCGCACGTACGACAAGAAAGAAATCGACTGGATCGAAGAACGTGAAGGCCGTCTGTTTGCCTACGAATTCAAATGGAGTCCCTCCGCCAAGGCCGCCGCGCCGAAGGATTTTGTCAAAGCGTATCCTGATGCCAATTTTAAGCGGGTGGATTCGGGGAGTTATCTGAAATTTATAAAATAAAGGTGACAGCGACCTTTTCCGGCATCTGTTTTTTAAAAAGGGCTTAGACCCTGACCGAAGGCAGGCGCTCGACTGAACTATAAAACACCGGGCTTTCTACCTGTCCCCTGAAAAGTACCTGGTACCTTTTTGTGCCTTTTCGTTTATTTTTTCCTTTTTTTCCTTTTTTTTATTCAACTGGAAGAGAGATGATATGATTAATAAAGCGTTTACTTTATTAGAGATCATCATTGTCATTATCATTATCGGCGTTTTAGCAAGCCTAGCCCTGCCCCGGCTTTTTGCTATGGTGGAATATTCAAAGGCAGCGGAGGCATTAAGCTTTATGGCGACAATTCGTTCTGCGGTAGAAAGATGTTACTTGCAGCAGAACGGGACCTATGTTGGTTGTGAAGACTGGGATGCGATCGGGCTTGACGACCAAAGTTCTGTTCCCAATTCTCATTTTGATTATATCTTTGACCGATGTCAAATGTTCGGCACCTTAGGATTCTGTATTCAGGCAAATAGGAATAACTACGAGAACGGTGACAGCGAGGATAAAATTTTGATCAGGCTCGATAACGCGAACCGTTTATATCGATGCGGATACGGCCTGTTCGATCAATTAACTGACAATAATGGCCCATGCCCTCCGGCGTCGGCCTTACCTTAACAAAACGCATCTTGTTCAATGACAAAGATCTTTAAAAAATTTATGGAAATAAAGGAGAGCGACCTTTTCCGGCATCTGTTTTTTAAAAAGGCTTAGACCCTGACCGAAAGCAGGCGCTCGACTGAACTATGAAAGTATCCGGGCTTTCTACCTGTCCCCTGAAAAGTACCTGGTACCTTTTTGGTATGGTACCTTTTTGGTACCTTTTTGCTTTTTGCCATTCCCGGCTGCGATAATGTGT
>CAZQQI010000056.1:0-4754 GCA_964595465.1 uncultured Planctomycetales bacterium
GATCGAGTTTCAGGAAAAATGGGTTTCGTCCCAGCGGATCGCCGATCTGGTCGAGGTCAATCTTGGTTCATGGTCAGGTATTACAACACGCCAAATGGCCATAGAAGCCGACTGCCTTGATTTTTACAATTACGTGTATCAGCCGTTTAGCGCCGCAGTCCATTCGACATGGCCTCATATCAGCGTTAAAAATCTGCAGTATTGTTCGAATCCGGCACACAGACATCACAGAGTACCCATAAGTGCAGACTATCAGCCGGATCCGCATTTCCTTTATCTGGCGGCCAAATACCTGCAAAAGGCTTTTAATAAATTTGACACCGAAACAGGTATAGAAACCCAATCTCCCTCGGCTTTTGATCTTCTATATGAGGATTTATATGGTGAGCCTGAACAGGCAGCAGTATGACAACCGCCAAGTATGAAAGCTAAGACCGCGTGGCCGGATAGAGCAGAGGAAACCACCGCTCTACAACATCTATAGGAAAGCCCAGTCTTACGGGAGACCGTGGCCCATCAGACACAAGAAGGCCTTTTTTCAGCAGTGCCGATAAAACATCCCGCGCCATGCGCTCTTTGTAACCGGTCAGTTCAGTTGCCTTGCCGCGTTCAAACTCACCAACCAGCAGAGCTTCCCTTAATAGCGGAAAACTGCCTTTGGGCAACCGTTTAAACGCGATTTCTTCTTCTATATAAATCCTCATCCGCTCCGACAATGTTTCAAAATCAAGCAGGCTTTCCATGAATGCAATCTGATCAAGGCAGGTTTTCAGGAAAAATTCACAAAATGATACCAACGCTTCCTGAGACAAGGTTCCCCGCCCGTCCAGATCGTTGCGCCTTGGATTATCCGCCGCCTGCAGCAGTTTTTTATAGTCTTCCACGTTTCTTGCCAGCCCCCGGGCGACAGACCATAAATCGCTGCCGATTCCCTGTTTAAGCAAGGCGGCATATGACATCAGGCGGGCGACCCGGCCGTTGCCGTCATAAAAAGGGTGGATCCATAAAATTCTGTGATGCGCGGCGGCGGCGCCGATAATCCGGTTCGCCTTGGAAAGCATACCGGTATTATAAGCCTCATCGAACCGGTTCATAAACGCTTCCAGATTTTCCGGCCGGGGCGGTATGTGCCGTCCAACGACGACAGCGCCGTCACGCAGAATACCGGGTCTGACTTTTATCTTTTCGCCGGTATCGGGATTTTCGACCCATAGCAATTCTTCCGGCAGGCGTTCACAGAATTCCCTGTGCAGCCAGAGCACATACTCTTTTGACAGCGGCGTAACATCCGGATCGTTTCCCGTATCGATAAGTTTCTGCACGGCGATATGGGCAACGGCTTCTTTCTGCAGTGCTCTTTTTTCCGGCTCCGATGAAAAATCCTCGGCCATGGCCCGGTCTATATCGCGGGGGTGGGTATTGTGTCCCTCGATCAGATTGGAATAGTAGCAGTTCATCGAACGCACGAGATCGCCGACAGACCGACGCACGACAGGATTGATCCTGCCGGCAAAGGCGCTGGCCCTGGCCACCAGATCGATGGTCAGATCGCCCAGTTCCCCCACCCCTTCGCCGGGCAGCATGGGCTCCATTAATCCTGTCGATTCATGTGTCATTTCATACCAGTTTTTTGCCGGTTATTTTGCCGTATAATTAATCAAATATAACAAATAGTTAAATTATATTCAAGCAAACAATAATGCCGGTTATTTTGCCGCACGGAGAGTGATAACGGAGTGTATGAAAAATCGATTACAGTAAATCTTCGAATTTTTTAACCATACGGGAAAGGGCTGATTTTGGGAGGCGAACGGTTGAGTCTTCCTCAAAACCCAGCAGGGCAGAATATATCTGGTGGACTGTTGCCGTTCCGGCATGATGGATTTCGTCCAAGGCCCATAAAACACCGTGGACCTCAATGCTCTTTTCTTCCGATACTCTGCGAAGATCGCCGTCTCCCGTCAGAAGGATGCTGTCCTCTCTGATTTCAGCATGGATGCAGGCAAAGCAATCCCTTGAGGAAAGGGAGGGATGATTCTGATAAAGCCTATCATCCGCCTGGTTAAGTACTGGAATGCTCAAAACGGGCATGTTTTTGAATCTTATGGTCTGGAGCAGGAAATCGTTGAATATCAGTTTTATGGTCGTGGCTTTTTTGGTACCCCAGACCTTACGGAATATTTTTTCGAGTATATGGCAGAACTTTCTTTGCCATGGGGAGCAGCGCAATGGAAAAAAGACAAGGTATCGCGCGCCCGGACTTTAATTAATAACGCCCACCGATACAGAAAAGCTGGCAACGAAAGCCAAGCCGAAGACGAACTGAAAAAATTGCTTTCTAATCCCGATAGTGGTCTTGCCGCCAGAACTTTGCTTGGGGGGCTTTAACGACCAGAACTGTAAGGGCGTTGTTATGTCAGAAATCACACCGGAAATGCTCAAAAAAGCGCAGGCTGTCATTCAGGAGAACGGCCTCGATATCACGATCCACGATGACGGTACATTCAGCGGTCCACCCGACGATTATTTCCGTTTCATCAATGCCCTGGCGCCGGAAGGGGAACTGCACCCGGCAGTGGAAGATTTTATAAGTTTCCTGGCACGCAAGGCCGTACGGGAATATTACGAATCAGGACTGAAACGGATGGCTGCAGAAAAACCCTGATCAGGCCGCAGGCGACCTGCATACCGGCGCTATCAATAAATCAAAATCGCCTTGACTGCTCCCGCGAACGAAGCGTTCATCGCTATCCAGACGAAGGGACAATCATGAAGATATCCGCTCTGGACGAGATTATCGATTTCGAGAAGAGCTAAAGGCGTCTTACTTTATTTTTATGACGATAAGGGTACTCACAGTACCCCTATTCGCAAGAATTTTAAACTATCTCTGTAAAATTGACGAACAGTTCGAATCCGTTTCAGACATGCGAACATCAATTAATCTGATACTAGAAAAATCAAAATTTGTTCCTATATTACAGTTGGTTAAGCAGTATTTCTTGTTAAGCAAGGAGTATCAAAAATGATCCATAAAGAAAAAAGAATTGATGTTTTAAAAGATCTGGACACCGTCTTAAAAAATCACAGGCAGATTCTGGGTTATGATAAATTTTTGCATGAGAAAATCGACAAGCTGAAGGCCCTTTTAAATTTTCCGGAAGAAAGGGAAGCAGCATCTGAAAATAAGACCGCCTCCGATCTTCTGGACGATATCATTGAGCATGCGCGCGACCTCGCAGCGCAGGAACAGAGAATCCTCGACGAAAGCCCTTCGGCCTGCGACAACCGGCTGGAGGAAGAAGTCCAGAGTTATTTTAGTCTGGCGGCGCAGCTTAGAAATTTCAGTGAAAAATACGGCTTTACCGTACCGGATTGAAGAGTCGGCAGGGAGAAGTACGGAATGTTCAACTTTCTGCAAAATTGCACCTTGTATCAGATGCTCGACATGTATCGGGATATCGGCGCACCTGTTGGTGAACTGGTCAGTCAGGGTATTGATTTTTACGAGAATACGGTAAACCCCATAAGCCTGACCGATTTCGGCAAGGCTTTTCTGAACAATTTGGATGCCATCAATGACTTGGCCATGACGTATCAGAAGCCCGCTTTCGGGATCACGGAAACGCGCATCAAAGATAAAATCGTAAAAATCACGGAACAAATTGTAGAGCAGCGGCCGTTCTGCGATCTGGTTCATTTTGCCAAACATGATGGTTATGGGGATAAAAACGGGGATAAAGACTGCTCGCGCCTGTTGATCTTTGCGCCCATGTCAGGCCATTACGCGAGCCTGCTGCGCGGTACGGTTGAAGGATTGCTGCCGCACGCGGAGGTTTATATCACCGCCTGGAAAAATGCGCCCGATGTGCCTTTGCGCGAGGGCGGTGTTGATTTTTACGATTATATCGATTATGCCGTTGCTTTTATGAACCCGCTGGGGCCGGAGCAACCGTTGCACGTGCCCCCCGTTTGCCAGCCCTGCGTTCCTGTCTTCGCCGCTGTGGCGCATATGTCTGCAAATGGCGAGAAGAGCGTACCCAAATCGCTTATGATGATGGGCGGCTCCATCGACGCGCGCAAAAGCTCGAACCATGTGACAAAATTTTCCGAGCAAAGCGCTGAATGGTTCACCAATAACCTGATCACGATTGTGCCGCCGAAATATCCCGGCGCCATGCGGGCGGTCTATCCGGGTTATATGCAATTGCTGGGGTTTTTATCGCTCAACATGCCGCGTCATCTGGAATCTGCTTCCAAACTTTACCGGAATATCATTCTGGGCAGCGAAGAAAACACGAAAGACATCCATCGCTTCTATAAGGAATATTTTTCCGTTATGGATCTGACGGCGGAGTTTTACATGCAGACCATACAGCTTGTGTTCAAAAATTACAGTCTGCCGGAGGGCGTTATGATGTATCGCGGCGAATATATTGATCCGCAAGCTATCGAGCGCACGGCATTGTTTGCCATCGAAGGGGAAAAGGACGATATCGCCGGCATTGGGCAGACGAAGGCGGCGCTCGATTTATGCGACAATCTGCCGGACAGTGCTAAAGCCTACCATCTGCAACACGGCGTTGGTCATTACGGTATTTTTAACGGCTCGCGCTATAGAAAAGAGATCGTGCCTGCCATGCTGAAGTTTATGGAGTCGCATTCTTAAAATAGCGGATTATCTCTCTCGGTTATTCTTTGTAAATATCGGAGTAGGTCCGCTTCCAAACGGGTTAAAGCCTGTTTCCTTACAC
>CAZQQI010000057.1:0-3779 GCA_964595465.1 uncultured Planctomycetales bacterium
ATTATTTTTCTATCATCACCCTCCCCTGACCCCTCCCATAAAGGGAGGGGAATTGGATATTTTTCCTCCCATCAAGGGAGGGGAATCACCCTTTCATCACCCTCCCCTAACCCCTCTCATCAAGGGAGAGAATGATGTCCCACAATCCTTAAAGCCCTCCCCCTCGTGGGGAGGGTTCGGGAGGGGGGCTTACCCCATAAAATTAAAGAACTGACAGCTACTTCAGTTCTGCCTGTTTTGCGCACATTTCCTGCTTTCTTTCGCTGAACTCTCCGCCAGTATACCCGTCCAATAATGCTGTCAGTTCCTGTATCCGTAACGCCGTTTCCAGATCATCTTCCTCAGGACCCGCGCCGCGCAGCTGCAGACGACGCCGTTCAAAATAGATGCGGGTAACCTGATCCAGAATATCTTCTCTTAATTCCACATTCAGTTTTGAACGGGAATCGATCGATGTCTGACTGCTGCTCCAGACCATGTCGGAAAGATCCCATTTTAAACTTACGTCCCAATCCACATAATCCTCGCCTCTCTGCAGAACATCAGGATTCTGTCCGGTATCCCAGTGATAGAGATCCGTGCCGCTGCGGTCCAGCCCGAGTGAAATATCGGGAACCAGGGCTTTAAAACGTGACTGCTTCTGCCAGCGCTGGATCTTACCCGGATGCACATCCGCGTAGCGCACCGCGATCTGCTGAACATCGCGAATAGCTGGTTCACATGTCAATAAAGGATCATCAGGCTGGAGTGCTATTTCTTTTTTAGAAAGAGTGGTAAAAATGTCGGCAAGAGCGATTTGATAAAGCCCGGCATCGCCGGCCGCATAAACCGTATCGGAAGAAACAGCCAGATCATAAAGCTGAGTCGTACTCAGACCACTGACATAGGCCTGCCAGTCTTTTCCGCAAGAGGCATAAAACCCCTGATCGGTCGCAGCTAAAAAAAGCGGCCCCGGGCCGGCGCATGGCCGGGTCAACCGGTTATCCGGGGCCTTTTTCCCGTGGTGCGGGGGAGAGAGTTCAACGGCTTTAAAATGATTGACACCTGACAGCGGAAGACCATAGGTCTCGATACGCTGCCATGACCCCTCAGACGGCTTCCCATAAAATCCTTTCGCCGTGATCAAATAAACATCGCTGCCATGGACTCGAAGATCACGGATAAAACGATTATCCCATTTTCCGCTGCCGTCCGCCTCTGCGGAAGAACTTATCCCCGCCTGAAAAACCTTGCGCGCCTCATGACGGTTTTCATCAAGATAATAAACCGCCTGACTCTGGACGAAATACATTCCATTATCATCATGCCTGATGAGATAGACCGGCATGTTGCCGATCGCCTGACTATACTGACGCCATACCGTCTGCCCGTTCTCTAAATAAAAAACGCCGTGATCTGTACCGATCCAGATCCGGCGTGATACCGGCGAAACATCCACGCTGTAAACCTGACCGTTACGGCTGGTCCGGTCATCAAATATTTTTTCCCAACTCCTGCCCTTGACGCTGCGCCATAATCCTTCGCTGGTGGCTGCCAGAAACACCTGGTTATGAACAGCAATTTCAAAAACCGCTGTGCTGTTCTCATTAGCATTTAACCGCTGTGCGGTATCAGTTTGACCTGACCGATCAATGACAACGATTCCCTGCTTGGTGCCGGTTATGATCAGCGGCGTTTCTTGCGGGCTGACCGCCGCCGCTGTCGTAGAAAACATCTGCTGTGTTCGGCCGACGGGACGCCAAACTGCTGATCCCGCCCGCGCCGTTTGCGTCAACATAATCCCTCCCCATGCCAAAAGGGCTATCAGACTAATCCTTATCAAGCACCGCTTGCGTATACATGCGTTCCACATCCATGACCTCCAGAACCTGAGTAACCGTTCGTTTAATGAGGGGATGGGATCGATCGATCATGCGCAGGTAAGCGTCCAGATACTCGAGGGCAGCTTCCAGGCCGAGTTGACGGCGCATTCGATCAAAAATACGTAATGCGGTATAAATGGGGACAAAGTTGCGGGAAAGATAATCTTTTGAGTTATTGTCAAATTTCATGACACTGTCATCCTTTTAAGTGTTACAAGAATAGCATTAATTTGTTTTATTGTCAAATTATATTTTACAGAGCCGCCTTAAAATGTTCTAAAATGCTGCAAAATTTGCGTTTAGAGCAGAAAAAATTTCATAAAAAATAAATTGCAGATTATGCAAAATCATGTTAATCTTAATGCAAGACGTAACACAAAGGAGCCCCATGGAACAGATCGGAACCAAAATACGCGCTCTGCGCAAAAAGCAGAAATTAACCCTGGCCCAACTCTCTGCCCGCACCGGCATTCAGATCGCTACTCTCAGCCGGATCGAAACCAACAAAATGACCGGGACACTGGAGTCCCACTTAGCGATCGCCAAGGCCCTGGGAGTCGAACTGACTGACCTGTACAGCGAAATCGCCGCAGCGCCCTCCTCTAATACAACGCATCGGACCGCGGACCGCCCGGGTGAAACCTTTTCCTTTAATGAAAAAGCCGCCTATGAGATCCTGACCAACAATGTCCTGCGCAAAAAGATGCTGCCTTCCTTGGTCCGTGTTGACCCGGGAGGCAGGACCAGTTCCGAACAAAACCGGAACGGCGCTGAAAAATTTATCTTTGTATTATCGGGACGCGTAACCGTATATATAGAGAAGGCCTCCTTCCGCCTGGAAGAACGCCAGTCGCTGTATTTCGACGCCTCTCTCAAACATTATTACCAAAACGACGGGGACGAGACCGCGCGGTTTATCTCCGTGCAGACACCGGTGGAATTGTAGGGTTGGTTGGGTTGATTGAGTTTGTTGGGTTTGTTGGGTTTGTTGAGTTTGTTGAGTTGACTGCGTTGAGCTGATAGGCTGATGAATATGAAAATATTGCGATTCGAAGATATTGACGCTTGGAAGAATGCGAGAGCGCTTACGAATGAGATCTACCAACTCAGTAAAGCCGTTAACCACAAAAATCATGATTTTAGATTCTGGTCTCAAATAACAAGCGCATCTGCATCTATTATGTCAAACATAGCTGAAGGGTTTTCAAGGCAAACCAATAAGGAATTTATTCAATATTTATTTATAGCCAAAGGCTCCACAGCTGAAGTTCAAAGTTTACTTTATATCGCAAAAGACGCAAACTATATAACTAATCAAGACTTTCAAAAATTTTACCGACACACTGATATAACCGCTCGGTTGATCTCAAACTTTATAACATATTTAAAAAAACATACTCAACCCTATAAACACAACAAACACACAACTCAATAAACTTTAAATAAAGAAAGGTTTCTAATGTCAAAAAAGATACTGATCGTTGATGACGAAGAAGGAATCCGCGAATCACTGAAATTGATCCTGGAAGATCATTACCCCCTGATCCTGGTCGAAAACGGCTCGGCCGCGCTGGAAGTCATCAAGAACACGCCTGATGTCGGCATGGTCTTTCTGGATATCAAGATGCCGCAGGACAACGGCCTGGATGTGCTGGAGCAGATCAAAGCGCAACGCGCCGACCTCCCGGTCGTCATGGTCACCGGATACAAATTTGCCGAGACCGCGGCCGAAGCGGTTAAGCGCGGCGCCAGCGGCTATATCGTCAAGCCGTTCCAGTCAGAGGAGATCTTGGGGACGGTGAAGAAACATCTAAAATGATCCCGCCCTTTATGCCCTGCTTTCTGCGCACTTAACGAAGAACAGGCGAAGACTATGGAAATACACCTTCATCCTTTTGCGGTATCTAATATTATTCT
>CAZQQI010000058.1:0-3648 GCA_964595465.1 uncultured Planctomycetales bacterium
TGCATGTGTTAAGCACGCCGCCAGCGTTCATTCTGAGCCAGGATCAAACTCTCCACTTAAACTGTATCTCTACACTTTACGTGAGAAAATTAACTCTCTTTTTCCCGGCCCGCTTTTTTCAAGCGCCACTATTTAGTTTTCAAAGATCAAAGGCTTAATATCGTTCAGTTCATTTTTAAAGAGCGACTTTTCAGCCCGGAATCTGTTCTCTGTTATGTGTCAGGAACAGCTCCCATATATATGTTTTTTTCTTTTGCCTGTCAACCACTTTTTTTTGCTATCTGCATTTTTTTCAGGTGCCGACAGGCGCATCCGCTTGAACCGTGCTTTCTTTTCCGTCAAACGAATTCCCGCGTTGTACACCCCGCGTCATCTGATGTCAACATAAAATTTTTCAAAGTATGACATCTTTTTTTACCCATCACCCAAACGTTTGCAGCTATCACTCTTTTCAAATACAATATCAATCGATTACAACACGGAACACGTTTTTCAGATGCAGGAACGGACTGCATCTATATGGGCATTCATACCGCTGTACCGACGCAAATTCCATTAGAATAACCTAAAGGTCCCGTAGGGGCGACCCGCGGTCGCCCTTTTTGACCCTCCGGTCGCCTTTTTGACCCTCCGGTCGCCTTTTTGACCCTCCGGTCGTCCTGTTCAACCCTGTTCACCCGATACCGTGGTCATTCCCAAGGGCGACCGGCCGGTCTCCCCTACGATTGTCGGGATGAAATATATCCAAAGGCCCGTTGCGCGGGATTGATATGGACATATTTTGGAATAATGTTCAACCTCGGTTCATTTGGGACAATGCATTCCCAATAATTGCGTTGCCATAATTATGCCCCCATAGGGTTTGTCGCAATTCGTCGATCCTAATTTTGCTATAGGGGCTCGGATCTTGGAGGCATGGGGGTGTTGGGCTTCGCTCGCTCAGCCCAACCTACGGAACTACGGGACTCGGATCTTGGTTTGATAATGGGCGTTATGGCTGATTAAACCTCGTACTATATACATTTGACAGGGATTCGGCATCAAACTCTTCGATCGGTTCCACCTGGGCCAGTATGGGTATACGGCCGTAGCGCTCAATAGCATCCTTGTTTGACTTGTTCGCGGGTCCGTTGACCACGACCCCTACAATATCGATCCCATAGCGACGGAGCTGTTCAAGAGAAAGGAGGGTATGGTTAATCGTTCCCAACCCGCTCCGTGCCACCAGGACAACGGGCAGGTCCAGAAGGCGAATCAGATCTATCATGTAATGCTTGTCATTCAGCGGCACCATCAATCCGCCGGCGCCTTCCACTATCAGGTGGGGAAAGTTTTCAGTTTCCGGCAGTATGAAATCATTCAAGTCTATGTGAACGCCTTCAATTTCAGCAGCCGCATGCGGAGAAAGAGGTTCTGACAATCGCCAACGCTCTCTGAAAAAGTGAGAATCCGGGAGCCCGGTGACCCGCTTTAACCAGTCCGTGTCCGTACCTTCGAGGATGCCGGTCTGCACCGGCTTCCAGTATGCGGCGTTTAACCCAGCGGCCAGAATGGCACAGATCACTGTTTTTCCAATATCAGTATCGGTTCCGGTAACAAAGAATTTCTTAGGCAATTCCATTTTCAGTATCTCATTAATTGTCTTTCTTTTTCCATTCCTGCACGCAATCGAACAGATATTTTAAATGATCATCTGTGTGAAGCGCTGAAAGAGAAATGCGGATACGGGATGCGTCATCAGGAACAGTCGGAGGCCGGATAGCCGAAGCCAGGATGTCACAATCGAGAAGCCATGCAGCCATATCAAGGGTTTTTTCCGCGTCCCCAAGAACAATCGGTATTATCTGTGCTTCGGATGCCCCTGTATCCAGCCCCAGATTCCTGATTTTTAAACGCAGGGCTTCCGCATGGTCCAGGAGTCTCGCTCTTTGACTGCCCATACGGGGAATCAGGTCAAGAGCGGCATCAATTGATCCGATCACTTGCGGAGGCAGCGCAGTCGTGTATATGAAACCGGGACAGCAATTGATCAGGTATTCCCGAAGTTTTGACGAGCACGCCACATAAGCACCGAATACTCCGCCTCCCTTGGAAAATGTACCGATGATGACATCGGCGATATTCCCGTCTGCCAACCCCATCCCGTTTTCACCCAGGACACCGGTTGCATGGGCATCGTCGACGACCAGTATCGCATCATGGGATTCTGCAAGCCTGGATAAAGCATACAGATCGCTTATGTCTCCATCCATACTGAACAGAGTTTCAGTGACAATGATTTTGCGCGAAAAAGTTTTGCCGCGCGCCTCTTGAAGAAGGTCTTCCAAGTGGCTTAAATCGTCATGACGGTATATCCGGACGGTGCAGCGGGCCTGCCGGATACCGGCAATGATGCTGTTATGATTCAATTCATCGGAAAAAATGATCGTATTTCTGTCTGCAAGGGAGGGAATCACCGTGGCATTGGCCTGGTATCCGGAATTGAAAATAATTGCAGCTTCTGTTTTCTTCAATCCGGAAATTTTCCGCTCGACGATTTCAAACATCTGGTAATTGCCGCAGATAAGGCGCGAGCCGGTGGAACCGGCACCATATGAGGCCATGAATTTCTCGGCCCCCCTTACCAGGTATGGATGCCTGGAAAGCCCCATGTAATCGTTGGAGCAGAAATTTATCAGCCGGCGGCTGCCTGTTTGAATTTCAACTCCGGACACGGGTACGATGGATCGCAGGCTACGGAAACGATGCTCTTTCCGGCGCAGGGCGATTTCCCTGTCGATGAAATTGAATTTATCTGTTCTGTCGTTCAATAAAAAACAAATCCGAAGATAAATGACTGTTTATACAATCCATGACCGCATGACTGAATCATGTTAAAAAAACGCCCGAATCTGCTCCACGACGTAGGCCTGCTGATCTTCCGTCAGCTCTGGAAAAACGGGTATAGCGAGTGTGTGTTCTGCAGCGTGTTCTGCAGCCGGAAAATCGCCCTTCTTATATCCGAGATAGGAAAAGCATTCCTGAAGATGAAGCGGCACGGGATAATATACCTCGTTGCCGATACCCTTCCCGGCAAGGAAATCCTTCAGCTCATCACGTTTTTCAGGGACTTCGATGACAAACTGGTTATAGATATGCCGGTCTTCTTTTTCCTCCGGACACCGTATCGTATCGGACAGATCCGCCTGAGCGAACAGCTGCCGGTAACGGCGGGCATTTTCCTGTCGGGCGGCCGTCCATCCATCCAGGTATTTCAACTTGATGCTGACAATAGCTGCCTGCAACGCATCCAGCCGGAAATTTCCTCCGACATATTTATGATAATATTTCGGATTGGCGCCGTGAACCCTTAAGATCCGAAGCATTTCATCGTAATTTTCTGACTGAGTGGTGACAATACCCCCATCGCCGAATCCCCCAAGGTTCTTGGAAGGAAAAAAAGAGAAACAACCGAAATCGCCTATTGACCCGGCCCGCCTCCCCTCGTACTCCGATCCGATCGCCTGGGCTGCATCCTCGATAACCACCCTGCCGCTCTCCCGGGCCAGCGCCATTCTGGCAACCAGTTGTGCACACTGACCATAAAGAGGTACGGGAATGACGGCTTTCACTGCACCGCGATCTTCCCGGGGCCTGCTTTGGATGACC
>CAZQQI010000059.1:0-3589 GCA_964595465.1 uncultured Planctomycetales bacterium
TAATCTAATCCGGAAACATTTTGCCTATGTCCGCTAACCCTATACTTATTTTCGATTTCGACGGCACGATCGCCGACACCCATCATTTCGCTGTCGCGATCTGCAACCGGCTGGCTGAAGAATTCGGCTACCGCAAAATCCAGCCGGATGAGGTCGAGCCGATGAAAGACTGGTCGATCAAAGAAGTGATCAGCCATCTGCGCATCCCCTGGCTCAAGATCCCGGCTATCATCGCCCGGGCCAAAGCGGAATTTTTTCAGAATATCGAAAATGTTTCCCCGGTCGCCGGCCTGCAGGAAAGCCTGCGGGCCATACATAACACTGGATGCCGACTGGGCATCCTTTCTTCCAACGGCCTGGACAGTATCGAGCATTTTCTGCAGCAGCATGATTTTCAGATCTTTGATTTTGTCCGTTCGACGTCCAAGATCTGGGGGAAAAATATCGCGGTTCAGCAGATCCTGCGCAGCGAACAGCTCGACAAAAAAGCTGTCATCTATGTCGGTGACGAGGTCCGTGATATTGTCGCCGCCCAAAAAATCGGGATCAAGGTGGCTGCTGTTTCCTGGGGATACAATTCCTACAAGGCCCTGGCGGAGCATAAACCGGATTTCCTTATCGACTCTCCTGATGAACTTGTCCCCCTTATCCCGGCCGCGGTTTAAGAATTTGGGTTTGTTGGGTTTGTTGGGTTTATTGGGTTTATTGAGTTTGTTGGGTTTATTGGGTTTATTGAGTTTGTTGGGTTTATTGGGTTTATTGGGTTAACCGGGAAACGTGGTGCGTGAAGCGTGGAACGATATTTTGGGTTTATTGGATTAGACGGGAAACGTGATACGGGGAACGTGAAACAGCCACAATTCGTTAATTTTTGGGTTTTGATTTTTTAATTTTACGTTTCCCGTTTCCCGTCCCCCGTTTCCCGTCCCCCGTTTCACGTCCCCCGTTTCACGTTTCACCCTTCACCCCTTTATCATCCTCGCCTTTAGCGGATCAAAATGATCTTTCCGACAGAGGATATGATAATCCTTAAGGCGCCAGACCTTATTCCCGGTTTGAAATTTCGCCGTATTGACCTGATCAAGGACCTCCCCGGTTTGCCAATGGCGCAATTGCAGACCTGCCGCCCTCACCACCGGCCAGCTGCCGGCAAAATCCCAGAGGGATGACTGATCCAGTGATCCGATCCCCCGTCCGATCGACGGCCAGCACAGATTAACCGCCGCACAGGCGGTGATTATCAGACGGCAGTCACGGTCATCCCAGCGATTCTCCCGGAAAAAATGATCAGATAATAAAAAAAGAGACCGGCTGGTAATCTCCTGATCCTGCGGCAGGATCTGCCGGACCCGCTCCTTATCGGAAAACGCGTCACGGACATAAAACGCATCCTGCCCGTCGCAATAAAACAGTTCATCCAGCAGAGGGAAATAGACCAGCCCCAGCCAGGGACGCCGGTCTTTCAGCAGGCCGAGCGAGACCGCGTAGAGAGGGATGCCGTTGGCATACAGCCGGGTCCCGTCGATCGGATCGATTGCCCAAATATACGGAGTCCGTTCCAGAAGCTCTTGATTCAAATATTCGCCTTTTTGCGGATCTTCTTCTTCGATCAGGATATGCTGCGGGGTCTGCAGATATTCGGCCAGTTCATTATGGACCAGTTCAGAGACAGCACGGTCCGCGCGGGTAATAACGGACTTGTCAGCTTTAAGGTCCGGCCGGGAGTCCTGAATCATATCGCGGGAAATATCACCGGCTTCGCGGGCTATCTGCCGCATCGTGTTGAGAAACCCTTCCGGGCTGTTGTTTCTATTCATCTCAGCATCCCTTCAATCTCTTCTTCGGTTGCCGGCGCGGCTTGAATAACGTCAGGGTCGGCCGGGTCATCTCTGCGGGTATAGCTGACCAGCATCGGTTCCCGGCCCCGGCATTTTGAAAACCACTGCACCGCACCCGCGGCCCGTGCCAGGAGTTCTTCATCAGGCGAACCAAGCCCTTTTAATAACGCGGTCGGGCCGGGCACCCCTTTTAATTTCAGCAGCCAATCATCGGCATAGGCCTGTTCACGGAGAGCCTGATTATCCGTCTGATTCCGCCCAACGATCAGAATATGATCATGATCTAAGCGCAGATAGCGTCCATAGCAGAGGACCGCGCTCTCGCGCGCGTCGTGATAAGGGAAACTTAAAAAATCCCGCATCCGTCCGGCAAAATGTTTTTCGGTCAGCAGGCACCCCCCGGCGGGGTTGGCAAAATCTGTGATCCCCCATTCCTCGGCTAAAGCGAACTGCTTTTTGCGCGAACGGCCGGAAATATCCAGCAGGCGGGTCCTGTCGATCAGGCCCTGCCGTTCCGGGATGGTCTCTGGCAATCGTTGAGCGGATAACGGACGCAGCAGAAGCCCTTCCAGGCCGGTATCCCGTTCGATCAGGGGCAGCGCAGCCTTGCGCTGAGACATGGGCCGCTGGCCGATAACTTCCCCGGAGAAAAGAAACTTCGCTCCGATCTCCGCCATATACCTCCCGGCCTGGATCACCATATACCGGTGGCAATCAATACATGGGTTGATCGCACGGCCGTATCCGTGACGGGGATTTTTCAGCATATCAAAATATTCATTCCCCAGATATACGGGATGAAAAACAATACCCAGTTTCTCAGCCGCGCGTTCACACCGCTTCAAATTGCCTTCGCCCCAAGGCATAACACAGTGGAGTCCATAGACATCAATGCCCTGGTCTTTGACCAGTTTAATGGCCAGGGAACTGTCCAGGCCGCCGGAAAACAGGGCAACAGCTTTAATGTTTTTAGAAACATCCATTTTCTATTCGCTCTTCTCTGTTCGCTTTTTTACCGCCTGTTTCACGGCATCCTTAAATTTCCGCGCGAAATCCGCGCGCCGCGATTCCTGCACCTGACCCGCTTTCTGCGGATCATTATGATCCGCCCCTTTGGGCTTAAGCAGCGATGGCGGAATAAATTTGCCTCGCTTTTTATGCCAGACGATCTGTCGTTTTTTCTTAGCCATACCTTTAAAAAGATTCCCCGGAGCGCACACTCTGTCGGACCACGGACAGGGCTTAACGGATGCCGTAAAAAATATTTTTGTGCCGGTGTTTCGAAAACGTGCTACGTTTTTGTTTTCCGAGCCGTGCGGGCCAGCGCCTTTTGCATACGGTCCAGCGTTTGAGCAGGCGTATCCCCTTCCGTGAGATGGTCCGCGCATAGGGCAGCGTATCCCCGGCGATTTTTAACCTTAAACACCTTTACTGTGTTTTTCCCTATGCGCCTGGTCGTCATAGCCATACCTTCTCCTTTGTCCGGGTTGCTATTTTCAGAATTATCTTATCAACACACTCAGGGAAACTCAAATAAAAAGACGGAAAGACAACATGAAAAACAAAATATCAGGAGAAAAAATAAAAAAGCCGGAGATGGGTGGTCTCCGGCTTGAGTGATGCATGACAACGGGTTGTCATGAGTAACACATATGAACACGGGTCTCCCCTTTGCGGGGAAGGTGGGTTCATAAGGTTAGTATCTGTATTATACAAAAATATGCAAATTTGTCTAATAGAAAAAACCCGTA
>CAZQQI010000060.1:0-3134 GCA_964595465.1 uncultured Planctomycetales bacterium
GGAGGGCCAGGGAGGGGGGACTTTCCGCTCCATATTTCACCATTACCAACATCGCCCGTCTGTCCAAAGAGAAGGATCAGGCAACACTGCTTAAGGGTTTTGAAATTCTTAAAGGGCGAATAGCAAATAGCAAATCGCGAATAAATAAAAAAACCCGGCAAATAGAGAATAGCGAATCGCGAATCGATAAACCACAGCCATTTACTATTCACCATTCGCCATTCGCGAGCAATAAGCTATGCTTATTGCTCGTCGGCGATGGCCCAGAGCGGAACCGGCTGATCCAACTCTGTGCCGAGCTTGGTCTTTCGTATAGCGTCCTGCAAGATGCCAGTTGCGAGGTGCCGGATGCTAAATGCCAAATGCTAACGGCTAACCATAAGGCTGACGTCATCTTTCTCGGCGAACGCTCCGACATACCTGACATCCTGGCCGCCAGCGATGTCTTCGTACTGTCATCCACCCGGGAAGGCCTGCCCATGACCATCCTGGAAGCCATGGCCGCCGAAGTCCCCATCGTCACCACTCCGGCCGGAGGCATCCCGGACGTGATCAAAGACGGCCTGACCGGACTGGTTGTGGATTTCGGCGATGACCACGGTCTGGCCGCCGCCTTTAACACCATCCGCGAAAATCCCTCTGCCGCCCGCGAAATGGCTGCCCGCGCTTTCGACCTGGTCCAGTCCGAATATTCCTCCCGCGCCATGACCAAAAAATACCTCGCCATTGAATAAATAAATAGGGACGGACCCTGTTTTTTAAAAGCGCCGGTCGGACAGTACTTTTTCTTTTTCTTTAATCCACTCTTTTGTGTGGTATAATGTTTTCATCCCCACTGATCCATCCTTTTAATTGTATCCCCTCAAATTAAACTTATTTTTGTATTTACAAATGTAATATGTTATCATAGGGGAGAATGCCATGACGGAGATCCGCTGGGACCTGGACAAAGAACGTGAATTAAAACGAACCCGGAATATCACGTTTGAACAATTGTTGAATACCCCGCTTATTGGAGTCGAAAAGAACCGGAAACGCCCTCATCAAAGACTGATGATTTTTAAATATAAAGGATACGCCTGGATTATCCCGTATGTAAGCGGCCCGGGCTATATTTTTCTTAAAACAGCATTCCCAAGCCGCAAATACACACAAAAATATCTAAAAGGGGGCCGGCATGATCAAGCATAAACCCGAACCGGAAGAACAGCAGATCATTGACGCCATAGAACGTGATGAATTCGTCCCGGTTACCGGCAAAGAACTGCATGATGTTGCCGAGGCCCTTGCCGCGCGCAAAAAAGACGCGACCTTGACCATCCGCGTCAATAGCAAAGATATCGACCGGATCAAACAGATGGCGAAAAAGAAAGGCATCCGCTACCAAACCTACCTGGCCGAGATCATCCACCGCGTCGCCCAAACATTAAATAAGTAGCGACAGACCCTTCTTTTTTCTACTTTTTTCCTTTTATCCGCTCATATGCGTGGTATAATGCTTCATCCCCAAAAGATCCATCCTTATAATTCCATCCCTATTGATGCGTCACAATAATATGTATTGAAATATGTATGATTATATGGTAGCTTTAAAAGGAGCAGGCTATGACCTCATTCGAATGGGACGCGGCCAAAGACCATCTCAACCAACGAAAACATCATGTTTCATTTCATCAGGCTAAATGGGCGTTTTTCGATCCTGACCGTATTATCGCCTATGACCCGCGCCACAGCCGTCACGAAGTCCGCTATTACTGCATTGGCAAAGTCGATGACGGCATACTGACCGTTCGATTCACGTATCGTCATCGTGTGATCCGGATATTCGGTGCGGGATACTGGAGAAAGGGGAAAGATCTTTATGAACAAGAAAACACATGACACGGATGAACCGCTCGAGCTCAAAAGAATGGATGACTTTCTGCCCTCGCCGGAACAACTGGTGCAGGAAGAGGATAATGTCAAAGTAACCATCACCTTGAGCCGGCACAGTGTCGAGTTCTTCAAAAAGCAGGCACAAAAACATAAAGCCAAGTACCAAACCATGATCCGGAATGTCCTGGACCGCTACGCCCGCCATTATAATAAGTAGCGACAGACCCTGCTTTTTTTACTTTTCCAGCACAGCGGTCCGGCGCTGTATTCTGCAATGTTGTTTGTTTTCAACACCATAAGATTATTGTTGTCCGTATTCGTCCCTCCCTGTCCTAACCTGTCCTAATAAACTTCTATGAAATTTACCAAAAGAAGCAATTTATGTTTACATTTGCCCGGAAAATTTATGTGCAAATCAGGCATGATAATTGCTCAAGAATATGGACAGAGCCCTATTGCAAACAGCATCTGGGAAGACCAACAGAAGGAGAGTCAGATGTTTAAAAGAGGATTGGTTTTAGCGACGATTTTGGTAATGGCAACAGCAGCAACAGCATCTGCGGGAATTACTCAGATTTCGGTTTTAGAAGCGGGTGATGGATACTGGCATAATGCCAGCGGAACCAGCTCTGATTATTTTGACTCGAATTCAAACAGCGTTGAGGCGCGATATGTCTACAATGATTGGTTTCAGCCACCCACGGTATACACAAGAACCGGTTATATGCAATTCGGATTAAATATCGCGCCGACAGTATCTGAAATTGATTCTGTTTCATTACACGCATATTTTAATTCATCCACTTTAAATGGTCCAGGTTCGTATGCCGGTAATGTCTATCATCGCTCTGATGCCAGCACAGCGACAGGGCAGGCTTCGCAGAAATTGAGTGGTGATCAGCTGGTTACGACGGTCGATCCCGGTATGAGCGGATGGAATTCAGTCGATGTGACCGATTTTATTATGAGTGATTTAACCAATGGCTACAACTGGTCTGTTTTCAGCTTCCGCCCGGAAGTAACCGATAGTAAATCTAATAGTGGCACCGGTTTTTCGTTAGCCAGCGCCGAAAGCGACTATGGAGCCTACTTGCGGATCGTTACAGGTGAGGGCAACGGTGACGACGATCCCAATGCCGTTCCGGAACCGGGGACGCTTGCTTTATTCGGTTTAGGTTCTGCCGGCCTGGCCTTAATGCGCCGCAAGCAGATATAAAGAATAGAGAATAGAGAATAGAGAATAGAGAATAGAGAATAGC
>CAZQQI010000061.1:0-2922 GCA_964595465.1 uncultured Planctomycetales bacterium
TCATGCCGGTTTTAAATCAAGCTGCTCATCCTGGCTGAATATGGTCGAAAATGATCCGGCGTGTTTGGCTGCAGGCGCGGTCCAGATCATCATTGATCACAACATGATCATACCGGACGGCCTGTTCCACCTCTTTTTGGGCCGTGCGGATGCGCAGGTCAAGCGCCGCTGGGGCTTCTGTCCCCCTGGCGCTAAGGCGGGAGCGCAGTTCTTTCATTGAAGGGGCCTTGATAAAAATCGAAACAGCATCAGGCCGCTTACGCATGACCTGCCGGGCTCCCTGAACATCGATACAGAGCAGGACACTTTTCCCGGAAGACAATAAACCGTTGACCTGCCGTGCCGGAGTTCCGTAATAATGATCAAAAACCTTGGCCCATTCCAAAAAATGACCGGCGCGGATCTTGTATTCAAACATCCTGTGGCTGATAAAGATATAATCCCGTCCGTTGCGCTCTTCAGGACGCCTTTCCCGTGTCGTCATGGATACAGAACGGACAACGCGTTTTTTTAAATCAGCACTCCGCAGCAGCCTTTCGTGTATCGTGGTCTTTCCGGCTCCCGAAGGCCCTGAAAGAATGAAAATTTTGCTTTGACTCTGTGCCATTTTTTCTTTGCACGCCTTTACGCCGGAATATGTCTGCTCCAGCATGGAAAATAATTTCTTATTGTCTTGTCTCCGGCGTTTTTTACTCCACATTTTGCGCTTGCTCGCGCAATTTTTCTATCTTGCTCTTTAAGGCGATCACACAGTTAGAGACCACATTGTCATGGACCTTGGATCCGATCGTATTCGTTTCGCGCTGCATTTCCTGAGCGATAAAGTCCATCCGTTTACCAGCAGGGGTCGTCCCGCGCAACAAAATACGGAATTCATGAATATAATGTTTAAGCCGGGACAGTTCTTCATTGATGTCCATGCTTTTCTGAAATGAAGAAAACTCATCGTCGTCGGCATGCTTGCGCTTTTCGCGCAGGATGCTGCTGCACCTGGACTGAATCTTATTCAGCCGCAGTGACATACGGCGCATCACATCGCGCACGTCTTTCGCCAGGCTGTGTCCTTCGCTCTTGCGCATTTTTTCCATAGCGCGCATCGCCCGGTTCAGACTCCGTTCAATGGACGGCCATTCTTTTTCCGGATTGACCAAAACATCCCGCGCTTCAAAGACCCCTGGCAAATGGATCACGTCTCGCATGGTCAGGTTGTCCTGTAAATGGAAGTCTTTTTTCATGCTCCGCGTCAAGGTCAAATAACGTTTCACAGCCGGCTTGTGAAGAACGATCTTCTGTTCCGGTTTTTCTATGATCTTAAGCGATACGGTCACCCTCCCTCTCTGAAACATCCTGCTGACAGCCTGCCGTATACGCTGTTCCACAGAACCGAATCCGATGGGCAGATAAAAAGAAAGATCCAGATAGCGATGATTCACGCTCTTAATCTCCAAAACCGCTTTGGCGTCTCCTAATTTTATGGCCGAACTGCCATACCCTGTCATCCCTTTAATCATAACAGCCTTTCTTTCTGTAAAAAATGTCCAATCTGATTCAGATTGGACATTTATACCCATTCATAACATGCTTTATTTTTGCTTTGTTTTACCGGAAAAATCTTAGCTTGAATGTCATCTGGCGAAAACCAAAGCCGAATTTCCCGGCGGGCCTCATCACGGTCTGAAGAAACATGTACCACATTTTCAAATAGACCGGAGGTGGTGATCCTTCCGAATGATCCCCGTATGGAATGCGGATCAGCTTTTTCCGGATCAGTGGATCCCGCTGTATCCCTGGCAATACGTACGGCATCTTTTCCGCCCAGAACAAAGGCAAGCAATTTTCCGCAATCATGCTTTTTTCCACTAAAAAAATCGATCATCTCGGGGTAGAACGGCTTATCCCTCAACTGCTGATAATGCTCTTCGACCAAAGATCTATTTGGTGTAAGTGCTTTTGCGGCAATGACTTGCAAGCCTGATGCTGTAAAACGGCTAAGTGCCAGGCCGGCCAGATTACGCTGCATTCCGTCCGGCTTGACAACGACCAGGACATATTCCATATGTATCGTCTCACCGTAAAATATTCAAAATACGATCAAGATCGTCCAAAGAATAATATTCGATCACGATCTTGCCGCGCTTCTTTTTTGCATCAATTGATACCTTGGTCCCTAACCGTCCGCGCAGCTCCTCTTCCAGACGGACCACCTCATGATCTTTTTCTTTATCCATACGGGAGCGTTTTTTCTTACTTCCCGGCTGTTGGGTCATCTGCTCGGCCTGACGCACAGATACGCCTTTTTCCATAATGGTCAGAAAAACCTGGTAACGCTTATCCTCATCGGGAATGCTCAATAAAGATCGGGCATGCCCCATAGAGATCAGTCCCTTAGAAACCGCATCCTGAATATTTTGTGAAAGCTTAAGAAGGCGCAATATATTCGCGACCGTCGACCGTTCTTTCCCTACCGCTTCGGCAACCTGTTCCTGCGTCATTTGAAAATCATCCATAAGGCGACGGAAAGCATTCGCTTCTTCTATAGGGTTAAGTTCTTCCCTCTGAATATTTTCCACCAAGGCGATAACGAGCGACTCTTCATCTGTCACATCTTTAATCAACGCGGGGATCTTTTCCAGTCCCAGGTCTCGGGCTGCCCGCAAACGGCGCTCCCCCGCAACGACTTCGTATCCCTCCGCAGTCTTACGCACTAAAATCGGCTGAAGTATCCCCTTTTCTTTAATCGAAGCCTTAAGCTCGTCGAGAGCTTCCGGAGCATAATTCAAACGAGGCTGCATCCGGTTATCAATTACCGTTTCGGTTTTAACTAGGCTGACCCCCTGCTCTTGCAGATCATTATGTTTTTCTGGAATGAGCGCCGAAAGACCCTTACCCAAAACTGTGCGTTTTTCCATAATATCTCCTTAT
>CAZQQI010000062.1:0-2865 GCA_964595465.1 uncultured Planctomycetales bacterium
ATGGTATCCAAAAACAGAAACAATGAACCAATCTAATGGAAAAAAATAAGAAGTGAAGGAGACAGCAGAGGATCATGCAAAATCCAAAAACGGCCGGCAAGCGCGTCCTGATAACCGGTGGGGCGGGCTTTATCGGCTCCCACGTGGTAGACGCCTGTATCTCGGCGGGATATGACACGGCCGTGGTGGACAATCTGTCCACGGGCCGGTTGGCAAATCTTAATCCAGCGGCGCGGTTTTACCAGATCGACATCCGCTCCGATGATCTGGAGGCCGTGTTTCGACAGGAAAGGCCCGACATCATCAATCATCACGCGGCCCAGATGTCGGTCCCTGATTCGGTGCGAGACCCGAAATTCGATGCCGACGTCAACGTTCTGGGTTTTCTCAACCTCATGGAATGCGCCATCCGGCATCAGGCGAAAAAAACCATCTGCATCTCATCCGGCGGCGCCATTTACGGGGAAACCAACATCTGTCCCACCCCGGAAACCTGTCCACTCCAGCCCCTGTCGCCCTATGCCATTACCAAGCTGACCTCCGAAAATTACCTGCAATTCTACCGCCACCAGTACGGCATGGATTACACGGTTCTGCGCTATGCCAACATCTATGGCCCCCGGCAGATCCCTAAAGGGGAAGCCGGCGTGGTGGCCATTTTCATCGAAAACCTGATGGCCGGCCAAGCGTCGGTCATCAACGCCTATCCGGATGAAACCCGGGGCATGGAACGGGATTACTGCTATGTCGGAGATGCGGCCCGGGCCAATATTCTGGCAATGGCTCTCGACAGGGCCGCCGGCGAGATATTAAATATCGGCACGGGCATTGCCACGAGAACCGCGGATCTTTTTGACATCATACACAAAACATATGCCACCGCCATCCGCGAACGCACAGCCGCTGATCCTGATACATTTCTGACAACCCCTCGCCGGGAACCGGCCAGAAAAGGCGATCTCACCCGAAGCTGCCTGTACATCGAAAAAGCCCGGTCAGTGCTTGGATGGAAACCCGCAGTGAATCTTTTTACCGGAGTCTCCAAAACCGTGGAGTGGTTTCTCAATGACCGAAAGTAACAGCAGGTTAACCAACGATTTTTGCCAAAAATTCCCTATTTGCAATATTTTCCCGCCTCGCTTTTCATTGACATCGCATTGTCGCTATCTGTGTTGACAAAGGTTTTGTCTGCCGTTAAAACAAACATCAGCCATTTACTGTACAACCGTGCAAATTGCGCTTTTAAAGCTCCGCGATATGCTGCTGCGGCATTTCTTCTGACAGATAAAATATCATGACGCAAAGAGGGTTAACCTTGGATTTCACCGGCGAACGTTATGTGACCTCCCTGGACTCACCGGAAATCAGTTACGAGCACTGGCACCGGTATCTTTACGCATCTCAATTTGTAAAAAACAAGGTGGTTTTAGATATCGCCTGCGGCGAGGGATACGGCGCGTTCCACTTGTCTAAAGATGCAAACAGAGTGATCGGAATCGACATCGCACAGGAAGCAATTTCGTATGCGTCCAACAAATATCTTCGGGAAAACCTGGAATTCCGGTCGGGATCAGCGGCAGCGATCCCTATCGAAAATAAAGAAATTTTTGACATCATTACCTCATTTGAAACCATTGAGCATACTTCCGAGGATGAGCAGCAAAAATTTCTAAAAGAGGTTAAACGCCTGATCAAGCCGGGCGGGCTTTTTATCGTTTCAACTCCGAACAAACTGATCTATTCCGATATTCCAAACTATCACAATGAATATCACATAAAAGAATTTTATCTCCAGGAATATAAAAAAATTCTGGAAAAATATTTTCAACATGTCGCACTGCTGGGGCAGCGGATCTATCCGGTTTCCTATATCTGGGATCCTCATAAAAGCGGGGGCGAGTTTATAGAATTTCGTATTGATCATACAAGCAGAGGTTATGAACCAACGGATGCAGCAAAAGAAATTTTGTATGTAATTGCCGTCTGTTCGGACGCAGTGATAAAAGACGTAAATGCTTCCATGATGATTGATATATCACAGAGACTGATCAACCAACGGGATGAAAAAATCGCTCAACAGTCCCACCTTATCCAGCAGATGACGCCACGCTATAAGGCAAAGCTCTATATTGATACAGGGCTTGGCTTTAACACCACGCAAGCAATAACGCTTCCAGTTACAGGAAAAGAGAGGGAAATCAATTTTGATTTATCCGGATACCAGGGAATCAAGAAGCTGCGTTTCGACCCGCTTAATGGTTTGACAGCATTACATATCAATCAGATTCGGCTGATCCGTGCCGACAATAGCGCCATTTTCATAACCTCTTTCAGGAACAGTGCTGGCTATCGTAGGGATGACGATGTAATTTTCAAGGACTCAGATCCCCAGATCATTTTTGAAGTTCCCGAAGAAAGCTATCAGTGTATTGTCATCTCAATTAATTATATCGCGTTAGGACCAGACTCTTATCCATACCTGTTAAAAGAAAACGAAGCTCTGATTAAACGGAAAGAGAATCAAATTAATCAGCTTAACTTGAAGATTACCGATATTAATATTGAACTCGATGAGATTCGCCGGGAACTTGAAAGCAAATCGGAAGCCGCAGATATCGCAAACCAGGAGCTTGACGTATTAAAGACGCGGCATGAAAATATACGAAACGAACTACTCGAATTTCGCCATCACTTTGAATTAACGGAAAAAAAATATGAAGCCGTTCTAAGTGAGTATGAAGCCGTTCTTAGTGAGCTTGACTCTGCTCGCGCAGAGGTTCATTATGTTTATTCAAGCATCAGCTGGAGATTAACCAAGCCATTTAGGTCGATAAATACCTACTTATTTATAAGCCCCAAGCGTTT
>CAZQQI010000063.1:0-2724 GCA_964595465.1 uncultured Planctomycetales bacterium
ATAGAAAAAACCCGTACCGGCGCACGCAAAAAAAGAAACTATATAAATTCCCCCGCACCGAAGACCGCCAGGTTCAGGACCGGAATTCCGCATAAAAACAAAGCCAACAAGAGAGTAAAATAAAGCTTCAGCATGAGAAACGGCTTCAGCGATCCTTTTTTCTTTGCCTGGTGTTCTATCTTTCGTCTTTTATGCATCCTTCACATGTCACCTTTCACAGTTTTCCTGGTGACCTGGTGACTCGTGCCCTGTGACCTTTCATCCTGGTGACTGACAACTTATGACCGTGTCTTCGCACATCACCCCAGCGCAACATCCAGAATCATCATGACAGTAAACCCCACCATAACCCCCAGAGTCGCAATATCCGCGTTGTCCCCTTGCTGGGATTCCGGGATGACCTCTTCAACAACCACAAAGATCATAGCTCCGGCAGCAAAGGCCAGCGCGTACGGCAGGACCGGACGAATCAGCAACACCACAGCAGCACCGATTACCGCAGCTACCGGTTCGACAGCCCCCGACAACTGCCCCCACCAAAAACTGCGGCATCGCGATACCCCTTCCCTCCTCAAAGGCGCCGATATGGCCAGGCCTTCGGGCATATTCTGAAGCCCGATCCCCAGGGCCAAAGCAAAGGCTGCTGCCTGTGTCGCAGTTGGCACACCGGCCGCGGCCGCGCCGAAGGCCACCCCGACAGCCAGCCCCTCGGGAATATTGTGCAGGGTGACCGCCAGAATAAGCAGAGTGGTCCGCTTAAGTTTCGTGGGCACCCCTTCTGCCTTTTCTCTGGGCATGCCCAGATGCAGATGCGGCATAAAACGGTCGATCAATCTCAGAAACGCCCCGCCTAATAAGAAGCCGACAGCAGCCGGCAGCCATCCCGGCGTTCCGGTTTCTTCCGCCATAGCGATAGCCGGGGCCAGCAAAGACCAGAAGCTGGCCGCGATCATCACCCCGGCGGCAAATCCCAGCATCATATCCAGAACTTTACGGCTGACATCCTTGGCGAGAAACACACCAGCAGCGCCGATAGCGGTCAGCGCCCAAGTCATCAGCCCTGCCAGTAGGGCCTGTACCACCGGATGCAGATCAAAGAAATACCTCATGTCTTCTTTCTCTTATCAAAATATCGGCTCTATAAAGATATTCGTGGTTAGATCAAAGAATACGGCAATGCTTTCGTGCTTAAATGGCCCTCGCTCGAATGGCTCATGGAGATCGGGATGTGGTCGTAGAGCGAGTTCCGAACCGAACCATTCATATAAAAACGTTCGGGAGGCTGTTTGAGCGAACGAACACATCCCGATCTTTTTTATCGCCGTTCAGACGAGAATGATTTGCGCGTAACAGAATTAACTTATACTTCCGCCACTCTCATTTTTCTAAAGTGCTCAACAAAACAACCATTAATCCGTGATCGAAAGCACGGTCTGCCAATATTCCCCGCACGGATCGATCTTCTTGCGCTTTCCGGCGGAAACCTTAAAAGGCACATGGACAAAGTGATGGTTCCAATATCCCACAAAGATATCCGTCTTGCCTGCCATAGCGGCATGAACAGCTTTTTGCCCCAGCATAATACAAAACGTGGAATCCTGAGCATTAGCCGCGCAGCTGCGGATCATATAACTGGGATCAATATATTTCAAGGTGATCGGGGTTTCCTTGCCCCGGAAATGATCTTTGATCTTCTGCTGAAGAAAAAAACCGATATCCTTCAGGATGCGGTTGCCGGAAGGGTCGGTCCGTTCCTCCCCTTCCATCAAATGCTGACCAGCGCCTTCCGCGGTCACGATGACAGCATGACGCCGGCGTTCCAGACGCCGTTCCAGGCGGGCCAGCAGACCGTTCTCACCTTCCAATTCAAAATCCACCTCCGGGATCAGACAGAAATTGATATCGCTATTGGCCAAAGCGGCATGCACCGCGATAAAGCCGGAATCCCGCCCCATCAGCTTTACCAGACCGATGCCGTTCCATGCCGAGATAGCCTCATTATGGGCGGAAGCAATCGCCTGGCGGGCTTCTCCAACGGCCGTATTAAAACCAAAAGTCTGCTCGGAACAATAAATATCATTATCAATCGTCTTAGGAACACCGACAACCGCAATATTGCGCTCCCGGCCCTGAATCTCCTCCACCAGTTCATGCGCGCCGGAAAACGTGCCGTCTCCGCCGATCACAAAAAGCATATCGACATCATGCTTTTCTAAGGTGTCAACCATGTCCTTCGAATCCTGAGGGCCGCGGCTGGTCCCCAAAAGGGTTCCTCCGTGATGCTGAATATCATCAACATGGTCAGGGGTAAAGACCAGTGGTTCCTTGCGCGCGTGAGACGAAACCCCCTCGTAGCCATACCAAAACCCCAAGACCTTTTTGACACCGTACTGCCAGAACAAGGACAAAACAATGGTGCGGATGACATCGTTCAGCCCGGGGCACAGGCCTCCGCAGGTGACAATCCCCGCCGTAACATCCCGGGGATCAAAATACAGTTTTTCGCGCGGACCCGCCTCTTCAAAAGACGGCGGCACCTCATCCCGGCAGCGGCATTCCGCCACATCCCGCGTATTGGAATAGACCAGCACCCGGGAATCCTCCGGGACAAAATTCCGTTTTTCACCGATCAGTGGGGATTCAAATCGTGCCCGGCCTAAAGCGGGCACATTCAGATCCTGCAGATCTTCTAAACAGGGAAATTGGGTTTCCATAACGTCTCCT
>CAZQQI010000064.1:0-2639 GCA_964595465.1 uncultured Planctomycetales bacterium
AGAACGTCGCCGGTTTATTTTAAAAAGCCCTGTGTCCGAAAGGATGCAGGGCTTTTTTAGCATCTAGCTGTCAGTATTTAGCATTGGGCTTGTGGCGAAAACATGGAAGTGCAGGTTGTTAGTTTGAGTGAATATCCATCAGTGCGTTGTGAACGGCAAACTGCCAGATGCCTGCTGCAAGATGCGATATGCGAACTGCGAGATGCTAGCTGCTGGCTGCGAGCAAGTGTTTCCGCTGGAAGGCGTAAAGGTAGAGGATGATGTAGGAAGGGAGCAGCCAGATAAACGTGTGGCTGACAGCCAGCCAGCTCACCGCCGGGTCCTGGTACCAAATGGCCTGGATGAATTTTGCTTCGTAAGAATGCCCCATGATCTCCACAAAAACCCGGACACCAAAGAACACTTTCCAGACCGCGGCCGGCAGCCAGCGGATGTGCAGCATATAAAGGATGATCGGAACAATGCTCAGCACGCTGAAAATAACAGCCAGGACATTGAAGAGATAAGGGAACCAGAACGCTATGTCATATGCCAGCAGGATGCGGTAGTACAGATTCATCTGCGATTGAGGAGAGAAGATCTGCTGCGCGTCCTGTCCGATAAAAAACACGAAAAACAGAAGATAGGTGCACCAGATCAGCCAGTTTCTTGTTGGAAGCTCGCTTTTCATGATGCCCTATTATGCCAAAAAATCTCTTTAAAGCAAAGCTTTGCTCGGGGAATTTTTCTGTCATCCGGTTGACAATTATACTTCGGCATGCTAATATTTAGCTAAGCTAACTAAATTGCATAGGACCTCTATGACCGATATTAAGACATTAGCCGCAGAAGTCAGTGTCGTGGGCCCGAGGATAGGGAGAAGCATTATGATGCGGATCGTCCAGGCCTATGACATTTCTCATTCCCAACTGTTCGCTTTGATGACCCTGCAGGAAGCAGGAGGGATGAGAATATCCGACCTGGCGAATTCCCTGCAGGTCTCAGCTCCGACCATCACAGGAGTGATTTCCCGCCTTGAACGGGAAAAGTACGTCCAGCGCACTCCTGATCCCGAAGACCGGCGGGCGGTGCATGTCCAGCTGACGGCTAAAGGGCGTTCCACGGTCAGGCGTATCCGCAGGATCGCCCAAAAGCGCTGGGCGGAGATCCTGAGCCATGTCTCTGAAAAAGAAGCAGAGGCGTTCGTCAAAAATCTTAAAATGATCGCCAATTATGTATAATATTTTTTCCTCTAAAAAATGCGGTCTGCCGTTCATGATCCTTTTCCTGACCGTGATCGTGACGGGAGTTCCCCGGTACGCCTTTGCGGAAGGACGTCCCGCAATGACGGCGGACCAGCAGACCGCCGACGGACATGCCGTCCAACTCTCCCTTGAGCAGGCCACCGCCCTGGCCCTGGAGAACAATTTTGATATTCAGCTGATCAAGTACGACACCTTGATCTCCCGGACCCGGGAGGGCGAGGCCGAATCCATTTACGACACCATCATGGATGCCCAGATCCGCTATAATAAGAGTAAGCTGGCGCGTACGTCTTCAATCCTGGGGACCAAAACGTATCAGCATGACTACGACGTCGGATTGAAAAAAAAGCTGCCGACCGGGACCACCGTTAAGCTGGCTATGACCAATCAGCGGGATTGGACCGATTCATCGTTTGCCTCGCTAAATCCGGCCCATGAATCGACTGCCGCTATTACGCTGACCCAGGAACTGGGGCAGAACTTTTTCGGTGTCCAGGACCGCGGCAATGTCAAGATCACCCGCATTGAGGTCGAGAACGCGGCCTTTACGTCTTTGTATAAGATCGAAAACACTGTGGCTGATGTGCAGAAGGCTTACTGGCAGGCTGTTCTGCGTCAGAAGATCGTGCGTATTCAGAAAGATATGCTCGCGCAGGCCCGCCGTCTGTATGAATTGAATCAGGATAAAATTCAGCACGGTTTGGTCGAAAAGCCTGAATTGCTCGACTCCGAGGCCAACTTTCAGACCCGCCAAAGCGCTCTGTTGAGCGCAGAAAACGATCTGGCGACCAGCCGGAATACCCTGCGACTTTTACTGAATCTTCCGGATGATTCCGGCCGGATCGAGCTGTCTGATGAGCTCTCGATCCCGGAAAACCGGATTCAGCTTACTGAGGCCTTGACCTCGGCTTTCCGCAACCGATATGATTATCAGCGCGCCCGGAGTGTCATTGACGCCCGTGATATTGCCCTGGAGCTGAGCAGGCACAGTCTGTGGCCCGAGATCAATCTCGAAGCCAGCTACAAACGAAACGGTATTGATGACGATACGTTTACCGACGCAATTAACGATATTTCCCGAAAGGATAATCCGGATTACACGATTGGCCTGACCTTTGAAATGCCTTTGGAAAATACCAAGGCCCGCGCCGAACACACGGCCGCAAAATATCAAAAAGCCCGGGCCCTGACCGGGCTGAAGTTTTTGGAGCGCTCTATCGCGGTCAACGTCAAAGACCGTGTTCGCAACAGCAATATTCTGCAGGAGATAGCCCGCAATCTGTCCCAGGTCGCGGGCGTGCAAGAGCAAAAGCTGGAGGCAGAACTCAAACGGTACCGTTCCGGCCGCAGTGATACCAACACCGTGATCCGGTTTCAGGAAGACGTCATCCGCGC